>JAFUXG010000063.1 GCA_017470935.1 Lachnospiraceae bacterium | reverse complement strand
TTAAGCGACTTATCAAATATAGTTTGCATAATTGATACCATAACAGTAAATACAGCAGATATATAGCATACAATTCCCACAGAACTAATCCCTTTTCTGATCATACTCATGGAAGGATGCTTATAGAACTCTTCTTTGCTTAGCTTTGGAGCAGATGTGACAAAGGGTTCATCATCTTCCAGCAATACATCCTGTGCCTTATCATTTATCTCTGTATCGTTTTCTACGGTATTGTCTTCTGTTTTTAATTCCATATAAATATCCTTACACTTTCCATCCGTCACTGTTTTACAATTTTGACCGCAGTTAATTTGTAAAATAATAATTATTATCCATATATATATCTTGCCAGAAATATCAATCCCTAACGGTATGATCCTTCTTTCTTCTTCTTT
This sequence comes from Lachnospiraceae bacterium, assembly GCA_017470935.1. Lineage (GTDB taxonomy): Bacteria > Bacillota > Clostridia > Lachnospirales > Lachnospiraceae > CAG-590. The sequence goes on along the minus strand of JAFUXG010000063.1, from coordinate 3,955 downwards.
GCCTGCTTCTCCTCATAAAGCATCTGATCAGCTATGTCCAGTATCTTGTATATATCCACATCCTCACCACAGGTGAATTCTGCATAACCGGTACTCATCTCAATGGGATAAGGCTTTCCGGCTATGGCATTATGGTTAGCGGTTATAATATCTATTCTTTCCTTGATCTCAGGACCCTTGTTCTCTGAATTCACCACTGCAAGACATACAAACTCGTCTCCACCAAAACGGCTTACAACATCAGAGCTTCTAAAGGTATCAGACAGTATACCGGCACTCTCCTTAAGGGCAAAGTCACCGTCATCATGACCATATACATCATTGATCATCTTAAGGTTATCCATATCGGAGTAGAATACGACCGCAATCTTTCCAAGATTCTTCTTATCCTTGATGATCTTCTCTGCGCTGTCGATAAAGCCTCGTCTGTTATATATTCCCGTAAGCTCATCAGATTTTGAAATCTCATTTAATACATTATTACTTTCTTCAATTCTTCTCAGATTATTCTCAAGCTCTCTCTGAATATCCCGCTGCTTCTCAAGAAGAATAAGAGATTTAAGAGCTGATGACAGTTGAATGCTAATAGGCGTCACACAGTCAAAGTTGGTGTAATCCACCTCACAAAGCAGCACTCCGTATACCTCCTCGAAGGAATACAGTGGTGAAAGAACCATTGTTACACGATGCTCCGGAAGGAAGTCATTGTCAAACATATCATTAACCGAAACCTCTGCGTCCTGCATAGAGAGCACACCAACCACTCCGTCAACCTCATAGGCCTTAAGGTTGATCGTCTGCGGCTGCACCCACTCGTCCCCGCGATAGTGCCTTATAATATCCTTAAATGAGAACATATACGCACTCTTCACACCAATCTGGCTGAACTGGGTGAACATGGATGAATATGCCTCCTCAGTATTGCCGTCATATACGAATATCTCACTGGTCATTCGGTTGACCATCTCAGAAATGCCCATGATATGCTCATGCTTCTTCTCAAGCATCTTACTGTTATGCATTGTAAATGCTTTATATATCATAGAGAATAATTCTGAAAGCTCCAAAAGATCCTTGTCATTATCAAGGAACTTCTCCATCTGTCTTTTGGACACAGCAAGCATATTGAACATTCGCTCAGTAGTTGTATATATAAGTATGGGATCCTGCATAATAATGCCAAACAGCTCCTTGAGGTTCTTCCTCTGATTTGCAAAATCCCTGGTCTGTACTGTGTCAAACAACGCAAACAAAAAGTCCTTAATGTGTTCCTCTATTGCGTCAATAGCATTTCCATAGCTGTATTCCCCAAACAAATATTCATAAATTCCCTTAAGGGGAAGCTTCTCCTTCACATATACAGGAGTGAGATCCATGGTGGCTTCATAGGAAGTGATATCATTGGCGTCACAGCCACATGACTCACGGTTGATAAAGTATGTATCAATCTGAAAATCGTCAAGACTATTATCCAGAAATTTATCAGTACTCTGTATTGCCTGATATGCAAGGTTAGCGGCACTTGCATCAACGGTTGTGAGTGGCGGAATCATGCTTGAAGAAAATGGTGCATTATCAAAGCCTGTCACAAGAATATCCTTACCTATCTCCTTATCCCTTCTCTTGAAAACATTGTATCCCCCAAGTGCCATAAGGTCACTGGCAAACATTACCGCCTCAAGATCAGGATTCCTGTCAAGCAGATCCTCTACCACATCCTCGCAGGCTGCCTCGAAATTACCATACACAACCCTGTTCTCATCATATTCCAATCCGTTATTAATAAGCGTATCCTTATATATAGTAAGTCTTTCAACCGCATCACCATTAGTGAGTGGTCCGCTGACAAAGCCAATTTTTGTGGCCTTATGATCATTTATAATGTGCAGGACTGTCTCTTCCAGACCTGTCCTGTTATTAAAGGTTACAGAAGGGAAGCCTTCAAAGGCAGTATATAATGTGACAATGGGAATGTCCGGCAGCTTATTCAGGAACTCAATCTGCTTATCATATTCCGTACGGCATCCGATATTACCCATAAGAATATAGAGTATATCTATATTTTTATCCGTGATAAAACGATAGATCATATTATACTGATACTCAAATCGGCTATGATCATCTAAGAAGTCTCTTGAATCAAGAAATCTCATCGGAAAGATATAAAGATTTGCATCAATACCAACAGCGCCCAACTCTGCCCCTCTACATGTCTGCTGAGTAAAATTTGAGTCGATGTCATCCACCAACAATCCAATATTAATACGCTTACCCATCGATGTTTCTTCTCCTCTATAACAATATACATTCTATTCATTTCAAGAACCTGGACTGTTATATTATCAGCCGGCAAATATGTAATGAATCCTTTATTAGAAATGCATCTAATTATTTATTATAGCACAGTTCATATTACTTGTCATATATATTTTTAGAACTATACCCCTTGAACTATAACTTACTTCTGTGTCATTTTTGAACTATACCTCTTGAACTATAACTTACTTCTGTGTCATAGTTCCTATTCCACTTCAGGCTTCTTGTTAACATTCTTCAACTATAACTTCCAATTGTGTTATAGTTCCTATTCTGAATCGGATTACTTAATGACATTCTTCAATACTATATTATTGCGTCATAGTTCCGATCCTTGTGGTCTTTGGAATGGCACTGTACTGGCTTCCATTTATTTTAACAGAATCCATCAGCTCTCCGTCCTCGTAAATGTGCTTCCACACCTCCACGTAATAACCGGTATGGGCGTCCGTCACATTTGTTGTACCCTTAGGAAGGGTGTCATCATATATAGTCCTTTCCTCTCCGGGCTTGGTGGTCTCTATTACCTGGCTTTCAAAGGTTATCCTTCGGCTTGATGGCCTGGTCTCATGTCCGTATATGGCCACCGAGATTGTTCCGCCCCCGGCATATGCATCTATGTAAATGGGATACTCCGTATTGTTGGTGAACTTAAAATCCTCATAGCCCTCTGCAATGGCTGCATCCATTCCCTTATCCACATAGCTCACCGTCATGGAATGGGGATATCTCTCATCCACCTGAAGCTCTGCCTCCAGCACTGCATCATAAAGGGTTGTAGCCACCTGGCATATTCCTCCTCCAAGTCCATCCACCAGCTCAGCGTTAATGTACTGGCCTGCATTTAAATACCCATTCTCCTCGGTAAATGGTGCCACCGTATCATACACAGAAAACTGCTGTCCCGGAAGAACCACATTGTCCGCAAGCTTACTTGTCCCGGCAATAAGGTTCCCTATTCTCTCCTTGTTCCTCTGATTATACTTTGTGACCGATCTTCCAAGCAGACTGTCTACGCCGTAGAAGTCCTCCTCCGTGTACCTAGGCTCAACCTCCCTGGTGACTGCAGCTATGGTAATATCCTTCTGCTGCCAGGTCTTTTCCAGTATGTTGTCAACCAGCTTTACAGTCTTCTCATAATCCAGGTCCAGGCCCTTTTCACTGGGATACACCACAAAATTCCCATCATTTCTTGTCATGGAGGAGCTTACCGCTTCCTTCTTCATATCATCTGTATTGTTGGTAAGCAGCTCCGTCAGCTTCTCTTCATCAATGGTCTTCTTAGGGGTGAGTGTAATGTGATCACTCTTTAACATCTCAATTTCCTTATATCTTGTGAGGATGCTGCCGGTACGCCCAAAGGTCAGCGCATCACACACACCGCTTATATAATCCACCTTCAAATCTATATCTGATAACGTGGTGCTGTATGAGCCAAGATTATCCTTAAAGGTCACCTTAAGCTTTTCCATATCCTTAAGGTAATCCTCATAGGCCTTCACCGCCCCATCATAATCCAGGCCGCTTACATCCACCTCATCAAGATATATTCCATCATAAATGATTCCTGAATGTATAAGCTCGTCTCTCAAGGAAGCTTCCTCTGCTGCATCTTCGCTGTTGTCAGAGGCTTCGGCCT
>JAFUXG010000009.1 GCA_017470935.1 Lachnospiraceae bacterium | reverse complement strand
TATAGTTTCGGTATCCACGAACAGCAGGTAAGCTGGCAGTATGGTGCGTTTTGTATGACATCTGGGAGGTGATATAGAGTTTCTTAGTATCCCGATAAATACCCAGCGGATGCGAGGCATGGATGCCGAGCAGGTGCGCCGAAGCCATGGATGGCGACTAAGCACCTTGCCGCGTACGTCATCAAAGCTTTACCGGGATACTTAGAAACTCTTATCACCGTACAGAAAGTCATATAAAACGCACCATGCTGTCAGTTTACCTGCGTACGTGATACAAAAACAAAAATTCACTAAACAGTAATTTTATGAAGTCTTTAGTAACCTTAAACTCTTGATTTAGAAGAGCATTTGTGGTTAAATACAGTAGGGGGAATAAGTAATAAAGGAATTAGTGGAATCATGGCGAATAATAAATCGAATAAGAAATCAAAGAAAACAAATACCGAAGCTTTAGAAAATAAAGAAGCAAAGATTGATAATATACAGGAAGCTGTTGATAATAAACAGGATATTATAGCGAAAGAAGCTACAAGTGACGATACCCTTATGGACTTTTCTAAGATTGATGATGAGTATAAGGGTGAGCTTAGAAGAAAGCTTACACCTAAGGAACGATTTTTCAGAACATGTGAAAAGTTTGGAGATTTGTTTATATTGAATCTGCTTTTCACATTGACTTCTATACCTGTTGTTACCATGGGGGCCTCATTTACTGCCATGTATACAGTGACCCTTAAGATGGTGCGCAATGAGGATGTCCCTATTAAGGATGGGTATTTTAAGGCTTTCAAAAGTAATTTTAAGCAGGCAACGCAGCTATGGGTGGGACTGCTTGTAATCTTTTATCTGATATATCTACAATTTCAACATATCTTTAGTGCAAGTGGAAAATCAGCGGATATACTGGTGATGGTGCTTGGGCTTGAGCTTTTGGTTCTAACATTTACGGTGCCCTTGTTGTTCCCGCTTGTGGCGCGCTATGAGAACACCAACCTCAATATGATCAAGAACTCATTATTGGCGTCTATACTTCATCTTGGCACATGGGCAACGGTCTTCTTTTTGTGGATGATACCGGCAATGCTGTATTATCTAAGAGAGGCGTGGCTTTTCTATACATGGTATCTGTGGCTTGTATTCCTGGCGGCGTTTGTGGCATATACATGCTCCTACAGGCTTAGAAGTCTCTTCGATAAGCTTGAGGCTAAGCCGGAGGATGGAGAAGAAGACCTTGTAAAAATGGAATTTACCAAACAAGTCGAAGCTTTATCACAAGAAAATAATACTAATAATATTCATAAATAGAGAGGAGATATCTATATGGATAAGCCAGTGTATACTAAATATCATATGAATCATATGACTTATATTCAAATGAAAGCAATAAGATAAGTGGAAGCACAAAATCAAAAACAGGTAATACTGCCAATAATAGTGGTAAGAATAGAAAAGGTAAGAAGAAAAAATGAAACATATGGTCACATTTGACGAGATGGAAGGCGACAGCAGGGATAAGATGATCGTGGATGTGCGTAGATCAGAGGATTACCGAAGGGAGACCTATCCCGGTGCTGTTAATATATATTGGGAAGAGTGGAATGAACATATTGCTGAGCTTCCAAAGGACAAGCCCATCTATCTTATATGCTATACTGATATAAGAGCTGCCGAGATTGCAATCAACATGCAGGCTGAGGGCTATGAGATATATGCTGTGGAGAGTGGATTCCAGGCTTATAAGCGTAAGGTGTTAGCTGACAGGATGGCTCAGTTTGATGAGAATGACACTACCTACAAGGATGTGGAGAGAAGCATTGTCAAGAAGTTCCGTAAGGATATATGGCGCCCATTTACAAGGGGAATCAATGAGTATGAGATGATTCAGGATGGGGATAGGATTGCTGTATGTATCTCGGGTGGCAAGGATTCCATGCTCATGGCAAAGCTTTTTCAGGAGCTTGAAAGACATGGGAAGAAAAACTTTGAAGTCGTTTTTCTTGTGATGAATCCGGGCTATAATGATATTAATTATCAGACCATCAAGGATAATGCAAAGCTTTTGCATGTTCCTATTACTGTGTTTGAAAATGATATATTTGACGTTGTGGCAGGTGATGATATTGGGGGCTCTCCCTGTTATCTCTGCGCAAGAATGAGAAGAGGCTATCTTTACAGCAAGGCAAAAGAGCTTGGATGTAATAAGATTGCTCTTGGACATCACTATGATGATGTTATAGAAACCATTGTAATGGGAATGCTATATGGTGGGCAGGTGCAGACCATGATGCCAAAGCTTTACAGCACCAACTTCCCGGGGATGCAGCTTATACGCCCTCTCTATCTTGTAAGGGAGGCAGCGATAAAGCATTGGAGGGATTATAACCATTTACACTTTATACAGTGTGCCTGCCGGTTTACTGAAAGCTGCGCCTCCTGCGGTGGAACTGAGAAGGGCTCGAAGCGGGCAGAGATAAAGGCGCTTATTGCGCAGCTGGCAGCAAAGGACCCTGTGATCGAGAAGAATATATTCAGAAGTGTGGAGAATGTGAATCTCTCCACTGTGATAGCATATAAGCAGGATGGGGTAAAGCATCATTTTCTTGATGACTATGACATGCGTGAAACGCACTCTGGCGGCGCATGATCTCCTGTGGACATTGGTTCTCCGGGAATCGGAGTGAACCGAAGATGAACAGATGAACATATGGAGACGACAGTCGACGTGATATAATGGGCAAAGGTGAGACATATAAGAGATTATATGGTTGGGAATGATGAACAAAACAACTTATAATTTAGAAAACAAGGAATGTATATTATATAGCTGTGACAATATTGAATGTATTCTCATACAGCCTGTGGATGAGCATGATACAGAGCTTCTTGACAAGCAGGTGGAATATATTGTGAATGAGGCGGGAGAGACCTTTGCCCTTGCAGCGTTAAGGATAAATGACTGGAATGGGGAGCTGTCACCCTGGAAGGCGGAGCCTGTCTTTGGGAAGGAGTCCTTTAAGGGCGGTGCCGATCAGACCCTTTCATTTATAAAAAGGTGTTTGATCCCTGATGTGCTGGACCGGTGTGGTCTGTCAAGTGATGTTCCGATCATCATTGGCGGTTATTCCCTTGCGGCGCTGTTCTCGCTGTGGTGTGGGTATGAGACTGACAGGTTTTATGGAATTGCTGCAGCCTCGCCCTCTGTATGGTTTCCAGGATGGATAGATTATGCAAAGGCGCATGACATCAAAGCAGGTGCTGTGTATCTTAGTCTTGGGGATAAGGAGGAAAAAACCAAGAACAAGGTCATGGCGAGAGTTGGTGACTGCATCCGTGAACAGTATGATATAATGAGCAAAGTAGCCGATTTGCACACTTGTGTGCAAGATCGGGTATTTTGCGGCGCACAATGTCCAGTGGACATTGGTTCTGCGCCGACCGAAGTGGAACGAAGATGTCCACATGGAGCCGATAGGCGACATGATATAATGTTGGAAGACCAAAAGGTGAGATCCATACTTGAATGGAATGAGGGAAATCATTTCAGGGATTCGGATATCAGGACTGGGAAGGCATTCGTCTGGTGTCTGTCACGGATTAAAGAATGATAACATGTGATATAGAATATATATGGGTATATCCATAGTAGAAAATTGTTAGCAACAATACAATAATTACATTGTTAAATTAATTATAAAAAACAGCATCTTTGTTAAGGTGATTAGAAGAGACACAGCAAAGATGTTGAATTAGAATAGGAGGATGTAACAAAATGAGTGAGATACCTTACAAGATTTACTTAGAGGAAAAGGAGATGCCGGACCGCTGGTACAATGTCCGGGCAGACATGAAGAAGAAACCGGCGCCAATTCTTAATCCAGGTACACTTAAGCCGGTGACATTGGAGGAGCTTTCAGGAATATTCTGTGAAGAGCTGGCACGTCAGGAGCTTGATGATACAACGGCTTACTTTGATATTCCTGAGGAGATAAGAAGCTTTTATAAAATGTATCGTCCCTCTCCACTTGTTCGGGCATATTGTCTTGAAAAGAAGTTAGATACGCCTGCGCACATTTATTATAAGTTTGAGGGTAATAATACCTCAGGAAGCCACAAGCTTAATTCTGCTATTGCACAGGCTTACTATGCAAAGAAGCAGGGGTTAAAGGGTGTGACAACAGAGACAGGTGCAGGCCAGTGGGGCACAGCCCTTTCCATGGCATGCTCATACTTTGATCTGGACTGCCAGGTGTATATGGTTAAGGTTTCCTATGAGCAGAAGCCATTCAGACGTGAGGTTATGAGAACCTACGGTGCTAATGTTACACCGTCACCTTCCATGAATACAGAGGTGGGGCGTAAGATAAATGCAGAATTTCCGGGAACCACAGGAAGTCTTGGATGCGCCATATCAGAGGCTGTGGAGGCAGCCGTAACTCAGGAGGGATACCGTTATGTGTTAGGATCGGTGCTTTCCCAGGTACTGCTCCACCAGTCAGTTATTGGTCTTGAGACTAAGGCTGCTCTTGATAAATATGGAATTAAGGCTGATATGATAATCGGATGTGCAGGTGGTGGATCTAACCTGGGAGGGCTTATATCACCATTTGCCGGCGAGATTTTAAGAGGTGAGGCTTCTTATGACATTATTGCAGTTGAGCCTGCCTCATGTCCAAGCCTTACAAGAGGCGTGTATGCCTATGATTTCTGTGATACAGGCAAGGTTTGTCCGTTAGCTAAGATGTATACGCTGGGAAGCGGATTCATTCCGTCAGCTAACCATGCAGGAGGACTTCGCTACCATGGAATGAGCTCTATTGTGTCTGAGCTTTATGACCAGGGGCTTATAAGAGCTACAAGTGTTGAGCAGACCAGTGTGTTTGAAGCAGCAGAGATGTTTGCAAGGGTTGAGGGGATTCTTCCTGCACCGGAATCATCACATGCTATCCGTGTAGCCATAGATGAAGCCATTAAATGTAAGAAGACCGGCGAGGAGAAGAATATCGTCTTCGGCCTTACAGGTACAGGATACTTTGATCTTGTAGCTTATCAGAAGTACAATGATGGGGAAATGGGAGATTATATACCGACAGATGAGGAATTGCAGAAGTCAATTTCACAGATGCCGAAGGTGGAGTAGATTATAGAAATCAATTCCACAGATGTCAAAGGCAGGACAGATTACAGAAAGGAGATTGAAGATGTACGATGTTGTAATAATTGGCAGCGGCCCGGCCGGGTTGTCGGCTGCTGTGTATGCAAAGAGAGCCAACCTTGATGTTGTGATAGTGGAGAAGACCTTTTATGGCACAGGCCAGGTGGCAGAGAGCAGCCAGGTGGATAACTATCTTGGGCTTCCGGGGACTAATGGATTTGACCTCGGTGAGAAGTTCCGCCAGCATGCGGAAGGTCTTGGCGTAGAGTTCAAGACCGGTGAAGCTGTGGGCTTTGAGAAGAAGGACAAGACCTGGGTGATCAAGTTGAAGGATGAGAGTGAGCTTGAGACCAGGACTGTTATATATGCAGCAGGAGCAGTGCACAGACACTTAGGGATTCCCGGTGAAAATGATCTTGCCGCCAAGGGAGTTTCCTACTGTGCAACCTGTGACGGATCATTTTTCAGGGGAAGAACAGTCGCAGTTGTAGGTGGTGGCGATACAGCCCTTGATGATGCATTATACCTTTCAAAGCTTGCACAGAAGGTATATCTGATACACCGCCGTGATGAGTTCAGAGGCTCACCTATAACAGTGGAAAAGCTTAAGGAAGCAGAGAATGTGGAATTTGTTCTGTCGGCAGTACCTGAGAAGGTTGAGGGAACTGATTCGGTGGCTTCCCTTGTGCTTAAGGATGGAAGAACACTTGAGGTTGACGGTGTGTTTATTGCTGTGGGTATGATTCCATTAAGCAAGGCTGTTGAAGGAGTTGTGGAGCTTGACAATGCCGGATATGTAAAGGCAGACGAGACCTGTGTCACCTCGGCAGAGGGCTTCTTTGCAGCGGGAGACGTGCGTACCAAGGTGCTTCGTCAGGTGGTTACAGCTGTGGCAGATGGTGCCTGTGCGGTCACAAGTGTTGAGGAATATATAAGAACACTGGGGTGATAGCTCTTTGAAGGTCTGAATACAAGAATTAATATGAGATAATATATTTAAGAAATATACGGGAGAGCAGAGGGATGAAGATAGGATTTGATAATGACAAATACTTGAAGATGCAGTCAGAACACATTAAGGAAAGGATTGGTAAGTTTGGTGGTAAGCTCTATCTTGAGTTTGGAGGCAAGCTCTTTGATGACTACCATGCCATGAGGGTGCTTCCGGGCTTTGCTGCAGACAGTAAGATCAACATGCTTGCAAAGATTAAGGAGGATGTTGAGGTCGTCATAGTAATTAATGCAGGAGACATCGAGAAGAATAAGGTGAGAGGCGACCTTGGCATAACATATGATGTGGATGTGCTCCGCCTTATTGATGCATTTCGCGGCTATGGATTATACATCGGAAGTGTGGTCATGACACGCTTTGCGGGACAGGAAAGTGCTGTTAACTATCAGAAGAGGCTGGAGGCTCTTGGAATTAAGGTGTACAGACATTATTCCATTCCCGGATATCCAAGTAATGTCCCTCTTATCCTAAGCGACGAGGGCTACGGGAAAAATGATTATATCGAGACCAGCCATTCATTGGTGGTGGTTACTGCGCCGGGACCAGGAAGCGGTAAGATGGCGGTTTGTCTGTCCCAGCTCTACAACGAGCATAAGAGGGGCATTGACGCAGGCTATGCTAAGTTCGAGACATTTCCTATATGGAATATTCCTCTTAACCATCCTGTGAACCTTGCCTATGAAGCAGCAACAGCAGACCTTAATGATGTCAATATGATAGATCCATTTCATCTTGATGCCTATGGCAAGACAACAGTTAACTACAACAGGGATGTGGAGGTATTCCCTGTATTAAATGGCATGTTTACCAAGATTTACGGTGAATCCCCCTATAAGTCACCTACTGACATGGGGGTTAACATGGCCGGCTGCTGTATTGTTGATGATGAGGTTGTGAGAGCTGCCTCTAATCAGGAGATAATAAGAAGATATTTCACAGCTCAGTGTGAGCTCAGAAAGGGCTCAGGAACCCAGGGAGAGATAGATAAGATCAAGCTGCTCATGGAGAAGAGCGGTATTGGAATCCAGGATAGAAAGGTGGTTGCGGCAGCCAATACAAAGGCAGAGCTTACAGGTGAGCCCGCTGCAGCCATAGAGCTTCCGGATGGAACATTGGTTACAGGCAAGACCTCTGAGCTCCTGGGAGCCTCCTCAGCTATGCTGCTGAATTCCTTAAAAATTCTCGCAGGACTTGATGACAGCGTGAAGCTCATAACCCCTGAGATAATAGAGCCCATCATGCAGCTAAAGACTGAGAAGCTTGGAGGCAACAATCCGAGACTTCACATAGATGAGATCCTCATCGCCCTTACAATATGTGCAAGGACAGATGAGAATACAAAGCTTGCCATGGATCAGCTTGATAAGCTTAAGGGCTGTGAGGTACATTCATCAGTAATCCTTTCCAATGTGGATGAAAGCACATTCAAGAAGCTGGGTGTTAACCTTACATGCTCCCCTGTATACCAGACCAATAAGCTGTTCCATAAATGATCCTATATCATAAGGATGACTTTCTGATATATTTTAACAAACGGTTTAACTGATATTCATCATAATTATTGATCTCTGAAATGATCTCGTAGGTAACGGGATCATTTTCTTTTGTAATGGTGATAGAATCGCAAGAGGGATCATCTGTCTGTCCCGTAAGATACTCTGCGGTGGTCTCAAGCACATGAGCCATCAGGTTGATGGTAGCATAATTAGGCTTTCTGCTGCCGTTCTCATAACGCACATAGGTCCCCTGGGAAAGATTCATTCTCCTGGCAGCCTCAAGCTTGGTAATTCCAAATTTGTTTCTCTGTTCCGCTAAGCGTTTGGTTGATAATTCGTATTGCATAAGTCTGTTCTCCTTGTAAATAAAATTAAGCGTTGACAATTCCGATGGAATGTTATATTATTATTCCGTTGGAAGTATTATAACATGATTTTATTGAAAAGTACATAATAATTATACACAAATACATTGGATTAGTTTTGCTATGCAAAAATGTAAAAAACCATATCAAATTTGCTATTGATTTTTTATATCAAATTTGTTATTATACCAGAAAGGAGATTTAATGTATAATATTAAACTTTATGAGGATATACACGGTTTTAGTGATGTGAAAACATTTATACGTGAACTGAAAGAAAAACGCGATACAAGTAAAGAGGCTAAGGTTTGCTTTGGTAAAGTTGTTACATATATTGATTTATTACAAGAAATGGGAACAAGAGTAGGGAAACCTGTAACAAAACATTTGGAAGGTGAAATATGGGAACTCAGACCATTGTCCACAAGAATATTATATGCTTATTACAATAATAATACTTTTATTTTGTTACATCATTTTTTGAAAAAGACGCAGAAAACTCCGAGAAGAGAAATTAAGAAGGCTATCCGTGAATTAGATGATTATAAGAGGAGGTACAAGGAATGAGTACATGGAAAGAGTTTAGAGAAGAACTTGACATATCCGACGAGGATGAAAAAATAATTGAATTGGAAAAGGAATTAATAAGAACAATGGTGGAGATTAGAGAAGAGCAGGGGATATCTCAAGCGGAATTAGCGAGGAAAAGTAATGTTAAGCAGCCGGTAATCGCAAGGCTTGAAAAGAATGTTCATTCGCCGCAGATCGATAGTTTATTAAGAGTTTTGACACCATTAGGTTATACTTTGCAAATTGTACCGCTGAAAAAACTATGACGATTAGGAGATTATTATGATGGTTGAAAAGACTTTATATCCGTGGGAGCGACCAACGCAGGAGCAAATTGAAGAAATTCGTAGAGCCGCTGATATGCCTGTTGTGTATGATGAAGATTGCCCTCCAATTTCTAAAACCATGGGTGAGAAGATTCGTAAAGCTGTTCAGGAGAGGAATAGAAAACTGCGCGAAAAGGCATAGAAGTGAAATTAAAGAGGTTATCCGTGAATGAGATGCAGAAAAGCATGGTGTATTTTCTGAAATACTTATAAAGGGTATGTATCGAAAGGTACATACCCTATTTAATGGGAAGTTCTTAACTTAATAGTAGGATGCTTAACTAAGTGACGTTGGCTTTTGGGCTGGCTTTATTTTTTACTTGCAATATACCCCGAGGGGGTATATAATATGTACAGTTTATATGAATAGAAATTGGAGACACTTGATATAGTAATATTTATAATACTGAATAACAGAAGTACTACAAGACATTTTTTGGAGGAGATTGCGATGGAAGAAGAGAAATGCTGTCACTGCGCCAGAACAAAGGAGCGCACACCGGATGAATATAAGAAGCTTATCAACAGGCTGAGTCGCATTGAGGGACAGATTAGAGGAATCAGACGTATGGTGGAGGAGAGTGCATACTGTACTGACATACTTGTACAGTCAGCGGCAGTGACCGCAGCAATGAATGCATTTAATAAGGAGCTGCTTTCTAATCATATAAAGACCTGTGTTGCAGAAGACATAAGAGAGGGCAAGGATGAAACCATAGATGAGCTGGTTGCCCTAATTGGAAAGATGATGAAGTAAGAAAAGAATTAAAGGGGATATTATCATGGAACAATACATTGTAACCGGTATGAGCTGTGCAGCCTGCAGCGCCAGGGTTGAGAAGGCTGTTTCTTCTGTGGAGGGAGTGGATTCCTGTTCAGTAAGCCTGCTGACTAACTCCATGGGGGTTGAGGGTACGGCAAGGCCTGAGGATATTATAGCTGCCGTAGAGAAGGCGGGATATGGTGCATCAAGAAAATTAACCACGGACAAAAAGTCTGCTGTCTCCCATGCGGAAGAGGAGGCTATGCTTGAGGATAAGGAGACGCCGCTGCTTAAGAAGAGGCTAATAAGCTCTCTTGTATTCCTTGCAATGCTCATGTATATATCCATGGGACATATGATGTTCGGATGGAAGCTTCCTGCATTTATGGATGGTAACCATGTGGCTATGGGGCTGACCCAGATGCTGCTGACAATTGTGATCATGGTAATCAATCAGAAGTTCTTCAGGAGTGGCTTTACAAGCCTTATGCATGGCGCACCTAACATGGATACTCTGGTGGCACTGGGAGCTTCTGCGGCATTTATATACAGCACTTATGCCTTGTATGCTATGAGCTGGGCACAGGTTGAGGGTGATGCCGACAAGGTCATGTCATTTATGGATGAGTTCTATTTTGAGTCGGCGGCAATGATCCTGACACTTATTACTGTGGGAAAGATGTTAGAGGCAAGATCCAAGGGCAAGACCACGGATGCACTTAAGGGACTTATGAGATTGGCACCTAAGACGGCGGTTGTTGTAAGGGATGGAGCAGAGTGCGAGGTACCTGTTGAGGATGTAAATGAAGGTGACATCTTTGTGGTGCGTCCCGGAGATAATATTCCTGTTGACGGAGTGGTGGTGGAAGGATATTCAGCTGTGAATGAAGCTGCCCTTACAGGAGAGAGCATACCTGTTGATAAGCAGGTGGGAGATAGTGTATCTGCCGCAACTATCAATCAATCCGGCTTTATGAAATGTCAGGCAGTAAGGGTGGGAGAGGATACTACGCTTTCACAGATCATCCGTATGGTACAGGATGCGGCTGCCACCAAGGCGCCTATCGCCAAGGTTGCAGATAAGGTGTCGGGTATATTTGTTCCTACAGTCATAACCCTTGCGGTGATAACCACTGTGGCCTGGCTGCTGCTTGGCAGGGAGATCGGCTTTGCACTTGCAAGAGGAATATCGGTGCTCGTAATAAGCTGTCCGTGTGCTCTGGGTCTGGCAACGCCTGTTGCCATTATGGTGGGTAACGGTGTTGGTGCAAGGCATGGAATACTATATAAGACCGCTGCGTCCTTGGAGGCGGCAGGACGTGTGCGTATGGTTGCTCTTGATAAAACAGGGACTATTACAAAGGGCGAGCCTAAGGTTACGGATGTAATCCCTGCGGAGAAAGTGACCGAAAAGGAGCTGGTGGAGCTTGCATGTGCCCTTGAAGACTTAAGTGAACATCCGCTGGCACATGCGGTCATTGAGTATGGCCGGTCATACTTGAAGAATAGATATGATAGAGTTTTAGATGATGATAGTGTTGACGAATTTTGTACAGCTAATAATAATGATACCATGATGGATTCTTCCAATAGCAATGAAATGTGTGACGGACAAGATATATGTGCATTGAATGAACATCTTGGTAAAGTCACAGATTTCCAGGCGCTTCCCGGCAACGGCCTTAAGGGAAGGTGGAAGGGAGCAGATATATATGGCGGCAATGCAGCATTTATTTCTAGAGTGCTTTTGAACGGTAAAGGTGAAATCAATACAACATCAGATAATAACAATCCGTCTATAGTGGGAAAAGATATAGCGGTTGAAGGAAGAATTGAAAATACATTATCAGATGATATAAGGAATAAGCTGCATGAGCTTTCATCCCAGGGCAAAACACCACTTTTATTTGCAAGAAATGATACATTTATGGGCATAATAGCTGTGGCAGATGTTATTAGGGAGGATAGCTGTGAGGCCATAGCCTGTCTTAAGGATATGGGTATCAAGGTTGTGATGATAACAGGTGACAACGAGGAGAGCGCAAGGGCAATAGGAGAACAGGCAGGTGTCAGTGAGGTCATTGCAGGAGTGCTTCCTGATGGCAAGGAGAGCAGGATAAGAGAGCTTATGGAACAGGGGAAGACCGCAATGGTGGGTGACGGAATAAATGATGCTCCTGCCCTTACAAGAGCTGATGTTGGGATTGCTATCGGTGCCGGAACGGATATTGCCATGGATGCAGCGGATGTGGTGCTGATGAAGAGCAGCCTGATGGATGTGGTGGATGCTGTGACCCTTGGCCGGGCGACCCTTAGAAATATACATGAGAATCTTTTCTGGGCATTTATATATAATGTTATAGGAATCCCTCTGGCAGCGGGAGTGTGGATTCCGCTTTTTGGCTGGCAGCTTAATCCTATGTTTGGTGCGGCGGCAATGAGCCTATCAAGCTTCTGTGTGGTGACTAATGCCCTAAGGCTTAATTTGGTAAAGCTGCATGGGAAGACAGAGCCGGAGACGAAGGAGCATATAGATAAGGCAAATGCTGATGGGCGTAAGCTTGCAATGGATAGTGATTACTCAGAATCAAATAATGCACAGATGAACAATCCAAAGAAAAGTGGTAATGATAATATACATTTGGACGAGACAAACAATAATAATGATGAAAGAAATAATATAATAAATAAGGAGGACATTATTATGAGTAAGACAATGAAAATCGAGGGTATGATGTGTGGACACTGTGAGGCAACTGTCAAGAAGGCCTTGGAGGCAATTGACGGTGTGGCAGAGGCAGTTGTAAGTCATGAGAAGGGAACGGCAGAGGTTTCACTTTCTGCAGAGGTTGCTGATGATGTGCTTAAGAAGGCTGTTGAGGACAAGGATTATACTGTTGTTTCTGTGGCTTGATCTTTGGACATGATAATATTTCATTTAAAGCTGGAGTGGCATTTGTGAAAGTGACAAATGTCACTCTCTTTTTATGTCCTGTTGTGACAAATGACATCTAACAAATGGACGCCGCATTTTGTATATTAATATCAGAACAAAGAATGAAATGCATGTGAAGCACTTACAGGTAATATGTAATTAAGAGTGTATAAGCATTCCCTATAGGCTCGACATGCAGTGTGTAAAGATAAGAGAGAGGTGTTCGTTATGGAAAAGAAGAAAAATCAAATTTCAACATTATTGCTGGTGGTAGGCGTCATATTCATTTTGATAGCCGGCAGTATCTTCGTCACATCAGCGTGGCAGCATTTATCCGAGACAGGAAAACAGATGATACTCACATGCGTAGTGGCAGGACTTTATGTGGTAACATGGAAGCTTAGGGAAAAAGGGATTCTTACAAAGACAGAGCATGCACTGTACTACCTGGCGTCAGCAGGAACAGGCTTCGTTACTGTATCATTCTTAGGTGGCTGGGACACGGTGAACGGATACATTGATTACATTGGTGTTTCTAATACCTTTAATAACGCAGACCGGGCAATGTGGGGACTGTTTGCAGCGGGAATAGGAATTGCATATCGATTCTTTAAGGAGAGAAAGGTGTGGGATTTCGGGATTCTTTCGACCATATTGACAGTAATGTTTTTCCTTGTGTTTGATGCAAGCGTTAATGATTTGGCAGGCGTTATTCCCCTTGTTGCACTTACACTTATTATAACATTTAAGTATAAGGAAACAGAGCATATCGGGTACAGAATTGCACAGAGCATAGGGCTTTTAGCGACAAATACTTATTTTGTTTGTGAGCTGCATAAATTTATGTATGATGTAAGTTTTAACAGTGATGTGTTTAAATGGTGGCTCTTTGCAGCATTTATAATTGACCTTATCTTAATGGTACTTCTTGAAAGAGTGGAGCTTACCGCTATGGTGCTGGCAGTTAACTGGCTGTCAGTGCTTTGTCAGATATTTGCAGGCTTTGAAACATGGAAGCATGACAATGTTCATTTATATTCACTTGTGCCTTATGCCACGGCATCCGCAATAAGCTTAGGTGTAATGTGGTACAGGGAAAGAGGAGATAAGTATGTTAAGCTTGCGGTTGTTCACGGACTTATGGTGTTACTTGAGGTTTCATTATTTGCGTTAGCAAAGACAGAATGGTTCCATAGTCTTTCATGGGATATATTATACTTAGCGGCAATGGCAAGCTCTGTCATGTTCGCATTCATATTTGCATCTGTTGATTCTGTGATAGTAAATGATACAGCAAAGCGGATCATGAAGACATTCACCTTATTCTTCGGTGAACTTGCAGCATTATTCCTTGTTGCAGCATTGGACCTTGATTATTTTGCGGTAGAGGCAGGAAGTCTTTTCTTCGGTGCAGGGATTGTTCTTTTGGGAATCATTTGGTATGATAAGGCAAAGGGAATCCGCATGGCACAGTTCATACTCACATGCGTTACACTGCTTGTACTTTTGTTACACAATCTTGCAGTAGAGGAGCTTATCTGCCTTATGTTCCTTGGAATAGCAGGTATCGTAATGCTTGTGGTGGCAGCAATTAAGAATCACAGAGAGTATGTTATCGCTTCATCGGCTACACTGTCACTCCTTGCACTTTATCTTACCAGAGAGTTCTGGCTTTCCATCGAGTGGTGGGTATATCTCTTCATAGCAGGTGTTGTGCTTGTGGGGATCGCCATCAAGAAGGAAAAGGAAGGACATGATTTATCAGATTTATAGTTTATATATTGTTTGTTTTGTGATATAATAGTTTCTACTTGGTGAGCAAAGCGAACCTTAGTAGAACTTATATCTGGCACCTTAATGAGCACGAAGTGCGAATTTAGTTGACATGATATAATGAGCAAAGCAGCCGATTTGCACGCTTGCGTGCAAAATCGGATATTTTGCGAATGACCACATGGAGCCGCTAGGCGGCATGATATATTATATTTGATGGAATTATGAATTGTAGTAGAAGGGAGTTGATAATATGCTTTCTGATAATATTAATAAGCTTACTCAGGAGATTGTTGATGGTGGTATTGAGCTTCTTGGTGATAAGATCAGTAAAATAGTACTTTATGGCTCATATGCAAGAGGAGATTATGATAATGAATCAGATATAGATATAATGTTCCTTCTTAATTGCAACGAACAAGATATTTCAAAATATAGAAAAAAAATGTGTAGATTATCCAGTAGAATAGGACTTGATTATAATATAATGGTTTCACTTTTTATTAAGGATAAGGATTCTTTTTATGACAGGCTTGATGTTCTTCCATTTTATCAAAATGTTGAACGAGAGGGGATAGTGCTCTATGGGTAGCTTAAGTAGAAGTGATTTGTGTGAATATAGACTTTCCGAGGCAGAACAGTGTCTTAAAACGGCTAAAGACTTAATTAGACTCGGAGACTACAAAGCGGCTGCTAACAGGTCATATTATTGTATATATCATTCGATAAGAAGTGTTATTGCATTAGAAGGAGTAGAGTTCAAACGACATACAGGAAACATATCTCATTTTAGAGAGAAATATATAAAAACAAATATATTAGATGTTGAATTGTCAGATATAATTGAAAATGCTTTTACAGTTAGAAATAGTAGTGACTATGATGATTTTTATGTTGTATCTAAGGCAGACACATTAGATCAGGTAGAAAATGCAGAAATATTTTTTAATGCGATAAAGAAATATATTGAAAGTATAAATATATAAAAACACTTAATAAATCCACTCTGTATTAAGTCAGAGTGGATTTGTTGTGCGAGGGTAGTGGTATGGGATTTGTATTGGGGATTATATATGTATTGGTGGTAGGTGCGGTGCTTGTCAGTATGGCGGCACTGTACCTGCTGGTACCGGACAAAGGATATAAGAAAATGTATCTGGGCTGCCAGGCCGCTGTAGTGGTCTGGTGCATGTCCCAGATTTTCCTGTTGTTGTCAGAAAGTACATGGCAGCTTGTTACATCATATGTGATCGGCAATATCGGTATATGCGCCATAGGGGCTTTGTGGTATTGCTTTGCCTGTGAATATACCGGGAAAAAGCAAGGTGGTGTCATGAAATATGTTCCGGGGATGGTGGCAGCCTTTCATTATCTCATGGTGATCACAAGCCCCGTCTTTCATATGTATTATAAGCGCTTTGACTTTGACATAGTTGAACATGGCGTGTTTTTCTATACAAATGTTATCGCAACCTATATTTTTGTTGTTATGGGAGCGGTTCTGCTGTATGCTGATATGGGGGAAGCTTCGGGAAAAAGAGATGGTGAAGACACAGAAAATGGTGAGGATTTAGAGGAGCACAATTCTGTCGTACAAAAGAAAAAAGTGGAAGGAACTGAAGCTGCCGGGCAAAAGGAGAAGCCGGCAAAAAGTGATTCAACGAAAAACGGTCAGTTTCTCATAGTGGCCTCCGTTTTAATTCCGGTATTTTTGAATGCCGTATATCTGTCAGGTCTTGTGAATTCAACCTTTGATATTACACCCCTTGGCTTCGGTATATCAATTATTCTTGTGCTTCTTGCAACAATGAAATATCATTTTATGGATTTCGAGAGAGAGCTTGCCATAACCAATGAAAAGCTTCTGTTAGAAAGGGAGAGAAACCGCATAGCCCAGCAGGTGCACGACACGGCAGGGCACACCCTTACAATGATACAGTCCTACATGAAGCTTGCACAGGTATCAAATGATAAGGGAGACAGCAAGGAGACAGGAACATACCTGTCAGAAGCAAGAACCCTTACGAGCCAGGGCATTAAGGAGCTTCGTGAGGCGATAAATGAGATGAGGCAGGAAGCCTCCTATGAGCTTGTGACACAAGGGATAATGCAGCTGGCAGGCCGTGTGAAGGAGATACCTGTTGAGGTTACGGTCAAGGGAGAGGATGGCGGGCAGTATTCTCATTTATCCAGGATGCTATATGACTGTACAAGAGAATCCATTACCAATACTTTGAAGTATGCAGGAGCCTCAAGGATGGATATTGTATTAAAGTTTAAGGGTGACTGTCTGGATCTTATTATAAGTGATGATGGAAGGGGCTGTGAGGCTATTAAGGACAACAATGGACTTTCGGGGATCAGGAGGCGTGTTGAGGAAGCTGGTGGAACGGTACGTTTCATATCCTCTGACGGAGAGGGCTTCCTAACGCGCATTCACGTGAGGGTGAAGAAGGGGTTGTTTTCATAAATTGGAATATTAAGAAGGAGAAGCGCATGGAAAAGATAAAGGTCTTGATTGCAGATGACATCATGATACTACGCCAGGGGCTTAAGGCGGTACTGGAGCAGGATGAGGGAATAGAGGTTGTGGCTCTTGCTGAGAATGGTAAGGAAGCATTTGAGAAGTCCAAGGTGTATAAGCCGGACGTTGTGATGATGGATATGAGAATGCCTGGCTATGATGGAGAATACGGAATTAAAGCCATCAAGAAGGAATTGCCTGATGTTAAGGTGCTAGTGCTTACCACCTTTGATGATGAGGAAACTGTTGAAAAGGCGGTACTTGGTGGTGCAGACGGATATCTTCTTAAGGAGATGGAGGATGAGAAGGTCATAGCGTCTGTTAAGAGTGTATATGGCGGCATCAGTGTTTTTGGTGACGGTGTGTATAAGACTATGATGAGCAGGATGACTACAGGTGATAACGTTGTTGGTGGGAAACAATCATCGAAGACAGGTTTTTTTGGCAGAAACAGAACTGGAGCAGATGCCTATGAGGATACGGAGATTTCTTTTACCGACAGGGAAAGAGATGTGTTAAGGCTTGTGGCAGAGGGGTACGATAACAAGGAAATAGCAGCAGAGCTTTATCTTGCAGAGGGTACTGTCAGAAACCAGGTATCAAAGCTTCTTGATAAGCTTTCATTAAAAGACCGCACACAGCTTGCGGTATATGCGGTGAAACATGGGTTAGATGAGTGAGAGAGTAGAGAATTAACGTTGATTGTTGTACATATGTGAAGGGTTCATTTAAATAATAAGAATTAGGCGGCGGTTATTACAACCGTCGCCTGTCTGACTTTATAGATTAATATAAATTATGTGCAAGAATTTTATTCTGTGCCATTGTCTGTATTGCCGGTATCTGTACCATCAGTACCGTCTGTGCTGCCATCACCGGTTCCGTCGGCTGTGCCGCCATCGGTACCCTCTGGTGATACGCCGTCAGCTCCCTCTGTATCTGCTGTGCCCTCTGCATCATCTGTTACTGTTGCAGCACTTCCACGCTTTAATGACCACATGGTGGAAATCTGTGAGCTTAGTCTCTTGAAGTCCCAGCCAACCTGGCTTCTTGCCCGGCTTGTGGGATCATTTACATAGAAGAAGCCGTTACGATAGTCAGATATTACTATATAGCTCTTCTCCTTGGTAAAGTCGCCGGAAAGTACCTCGCATATTACTGCATTGCCTTCATCTAAAGCACCTATAAGATTATCCTTATCTATGTCTAATTCATTGGATTCAAGTCCAAGCTCTTCAGCGCCCTCTGTCATCAGCTTATGGTCAGTATTGCCATTCTCATCAAGATAACCCTTTTCCATGCTGAAATCACCTATAATTATAGGATTCTTTGTTCCGTCACCGGTAAGGTATATGTATGCCATTGAGAGACATGTAGGAGCAGCTCCGTTAAGACCAAGAACAGTATCGCCATAGTCTGCATAGCCCCATTCAGGATCATATTGCATAAGCAGGGACATTTCATTGGCTTCAGCCTCAATACTGAAATCTCCATCGAAGGGTATACTGATCTTGGCGGGATAATTAAGGGCAAAATCTATAAGCTCTGAATTGACTGCTAGGTGCTTTAACATAATATCAGGATATACAGCTTCATTCTCCACTATGTTATTGATATCTGAATCTGTCTCACCCTGGGCTTTGAGCATTTCAAGTGCTTCCTCTCTTGTTGCAGGAAGCTCCTTTGCAACTATCTCCTCGTCAATTGAGGCAACAGGCTCCTCGGTGGTGGTCGCCTCGGTGGAAACTGATTCGGTAGTGGTGGCATGCTTTTTCTTTGCACCCTTGATCAGACCTCCGATACCGGCAAATATCTTAACGATTATCACTATCACAAGTATAACTGCAATTGCAAGAAGGGTACAGCGTATGATTGCCTGACGCATGCGCTCCTTGCGCTTCTTTTCGCGAAGCATGCGTTTTCTTCTTCTGGCAGCCTTCTCACGCTTCATATCCTCAATCTCTGCCGGTGTAAGCTCGTCTCCTAAGGCTTGGAGAGTGCTTTCTGTTGCCTTGGCAAAGTCCTCGTCAACTCCGGTGAAATCCTGGCTGCTGCTGCCCTTAGAGGGGGCTGTCTGCCTGCTGTCTTCTGTGGTTTTCTTCATCGGTTTTGTGTTGAAATCAAGATTCAAGCCCTGCTGGTTATCATAACCGCTGTTACTATATCCGGTGTTCTCGTAATTACCGTTGTAGCCTTGATTATCATAACCGGAATTGCTATAGCCGCTGTTATTGTAATCGGTATTGTCATAACCTTCATTGCCATAACTGGAATTGCTATAGCCGCTGTTATTAGAATCTGTATTGCCGTAACCTGTATTATCATATACAGTATTGTCATAGCCTTCGCTGCTGTAAGTTGCACTATTATAACCAGCGTTATTATAGCTCTGGTCACTGAATTCTGTATTGGTGTTGCCAGGACTGGCATATCCATCGCCAGCATATTCCGAATCATCAAAGGACTGTCCGGCATTTTCATAATTGTTATTATATTGACTGCCAAAAGCTGTTACACCTGCTTCGTCCTCCAAGCCGCTGCTGCCAAGTCCGTTGTTATCATAACCGTTCATAATATCCCACCTGTCGTTTGTATTTTGAATAATTAGTTGCTGTAGTTTGATTAGTACACAATATGTAGTATATCACGAAATGACAAAAAGACATAGTAAAAATGTAAAAAAAATGATAATATATTTTATAATTGGCATTGGAGGTAGGAAAAATGGGACTTAACGACACACCATCAGCAAACAGAATTCATATAGGCTTTTTCGGCATGAGAAATGCAGGAAAGTCAAGTCTGGTAAATGCAATTACCAATCAGAGGCTGTCTGTGGTTTCAGATACAAAGGGTACTACCACGGACCCTGTATATAAAAGCATGGAGCTTCTGCCCTTAGGCCCTGTGCTCATTATGGATACTCCCGGTATTGATGACGAAGGCGAGCTTGGAAGGCTTAGGATGGAAAAGACAAGGCAGGTGCTTGAGAAAACAGATATGGCGATTCTTGTCATTGATGCAGAAGAGAAGGAGCATAAGAATTACGATAAAGCTACAGCATTTACAAATGTTGAGCTTGATGGAAAAGAGCACTCCTTTAACGATTATGAGAGCGCACTGATTGATCAGTTTAAGAAACGTGAGCTGCCATATCTTATTGTATATAATAAATGTGATATTACCGGATCTGGTGACAATTTGACCGCGGATAAAAATGACAAGGCAAAGATCTTATACGTCAGCAGTAAAACAGGGGAGGGTATAGAGCAGTTAAAGGAACGGATGGCTCATCTGATCAGATCTAATGATACCTCAAAGCCTATTGTGGGGGATCTGTTAAAGCCTATGGATATTGTTATTCTTGTGATTCCTATTGATTCCTCTGCTCCAAAGGGAAGACTGATCCTGCCGCAGCAGCAGGTTATCAGGGATATTCTTGAGGCAGGGGCAGTGTCAGTGGTTGTCAAGGATACTGAATTGGCGGATACATTGGATAGGCTAAGTCCCAGACCGTATATGGTTATAACTGACAGCCAGGCATTTGGTAAAGTATCACAGATAACGCCGGAGGATATATATCTCACCTCCTTTTCCATACTGATGGCCAGGTGGAAGGGCTTCCTGGAGGCTGCTGTTAACGGGGCTATGGCCATAGAGAATATAAGTGAGGGTGACAACATTCTTATTGCAGAGGGGTGCACACATCACAGGCAGTGCGAGGATATTGGAACGGTGAAGCTGCCTAACCTCATAAGAAAGTATACAGGTGTTGAGCCTGTATTCACATTTACCTCGGGAGGAGACTACCCGGAGGAGCTGTCAAGGTATAAGCTTATAATTCAATGCGGGGGGTGCATGTTAAATGAGAAGGCTGTAAGGTACAGAATGAATCTGGCTCTGTCTCAAGGCGTGCCCTTCACTAATTATGGAACAGCTATTGCGAAAATGAATGGAATTTTGGACAGGAGTATTGAAATTGTCAAGGATAGAATGTAGAAGAGGACTCATTATTTTGTGCCTGCAAATTTAAGGATCAGCATATGTTGTGCCTTGAAAAAATAAGTACATTTATAACAAAGAAAAGGTTTGATTCAGGTATTCAAATTTGATACAATAATATGACCGATGCGTGTTACAGTTCTGTGATGTTCATCGGATGATCGGAGCATTAAAAGTATTGTATAAAGGAAAGGCTTTGCCTGCCGGTAACGGTAAGACAGGCGGGAGGATGTACATATGGAAACAATCGCAGATAAGAGCAGAACGAAAGAGATCATTGAAAGGCTTCAGAGTATTATGGATTCGGCTTCGCCGGTACCCCTTGCCTCCGGAAAGGTAATGATCTACAAGGATGAGGTCCAGTCTCTGCTTACAGAGCTAAAGACTCAGATTGATATGGAGATAAAGACATATCACGAGGTTAACGACCGCAGGGGAAAGATTATCAATGAGGCTAAGAAGGAAGCAGAGAGGATAATATATCAGGCAGAAAACTCTGCAAGCCGTATGCGTGTCAACAAGAGAACTACCAATGTTGATCCGGTGGATTTTTCTGCCATGTCACAGGAGGAGTTAGATGCATTAGACAATGCCAATGAAATCTATGGAGCCTCCCTTATCTACACTGATGAAATGCTTACTGAGGTTACCAACCTTATATCAGATACATATCAGAATATGAAGAATGACTATGAGATTATTCTTAGTACAATGGAGGAAAAGCTTAATACTCTTGCTGAAAATAAGGCTGAGCTTATGAATGGGTTGTCGGAGATGGATGGCAAGGATAGAAGCCAGCAGATACTTGAGATAGGACAGCTCCTGTCTGATGAGCTTTTCAATGCAAGAATGAACAGCCATAGAAATCCGGACATGTATGATGATGGTAGCATGCAGTTAACTCTTGATCTTAAGACTGAGCAGGAGATTAAGGCACAGCAGGCTGAGGAGAAGGCAAGAGAAGCGGTGGAGGCAGCAGTGGAAGCGGAGGCAGCGGCTAAGGAGGCCGAGGAGGCTTTGGCTGAGATGACTGCCCAGAGAGATGCTTTGATGGAAGAAGTCTCTAAGATGAAGAACGAGAATAAGAAGACTGCCGTAACAGAGATGGCTGACAAAGGGAAGGCAGATTTATTAGTAAATGCGGATAATTTGACCGCAGACAAAATTGTGGCATCCATTGAAGCGGGTGCATCGAATAAAACACAGATAGATGCGGACAGTGACAAGTCCTTTGAAACCAAAGAAGCTGCAGAGGTGGAGAAGGATGGACAGATAGATGTAACAGAAGATAAAGCTTCTAATGTGGTGAACGTACATATTGGTGCAACAGATACTAAGTCCTTTGAAAATGTAGTGGCAGATGAGGAAGAGGACGATGATGAGGAATACGAGATCGTATATGTAACTGAGGATGAGCTGGAAGAGGGCGAGGAATACGAGATAGAGTACGTTGATGATGATGAATTTGAGGAAGGTGTGGACGCAGAGTCCTTTGTAAATGAAGTGGAGAAGGAGGCGGCTGCATCACTTGAGGAGGATGATACTGCTCCCGGCAGGCCGTTGGCAGCAGATAAGAAGCAGGAGCCTTCACAGGTTATAGCAAAGCCGGAGGATAGGCGGACGATAATAGGCGGGCAGAAGACAGATGGGAAATTAACTGAGGTCAATATTGCTGTTAATCCAGGCAGGAAGCCTTCAGAAGCTGATGAAGGAGATGAGGCTGCTTCTGCGAATAAGAACAATAAAGACAATGCCGCAAACACTCCGGACTTAGAGAATGTATCTGGGGATGAAGATATGACGATTGTACCTATGATTCCACATTTCAACAGATCACAGAAAATTGCCAGTGTGCCATCTGAAAAGGTTGCCAGGATGGCAAGTGCAATAACTACTGATAAAAAATACAGCGGACTGATAAGCAGAGCTGTATCAGAGGGTGGACAAGCTGATAAGCATAAAAAAGCTGATGATGTGGACGATTCCGATATGAAGATGGCAAAAAAACCGGGCAGGAATGATGTACATGAAGCTAATATGTACGTTCAGGAGAAGTTCGAGATTACAGAGTTCTAGGATTTATTATTGATGCTGGTCAAGGCTTTGCGTGATGGCTGGTACAGGCAGGAGACTGTTAAGGTTAAGGATTAAACTCAGTACAGGTTTAGCAGGTTAAGGGTGCGCATATATGGATTATAAAGTTTTCAAGAGAAAGATCAATTATTACGAGACTGACAAGATGCAGGTGGTACATCACTCTAATTATATCAGGTTCTTAGAGGAATGCAGAATGGATTTTCTGACACAGATAGGACTTGACTATGACAAGCTTGAGGAGATGGGGATTATGATCCCGGTACTGTCTGTGTCCTGCAATTACAGAACTCCTGCGAGATTTGGTGAGACCATATGCATTATACCTAAGCTTACAAGGTTTCATGGTGTAAAGTTTGAAATGAGCTATGAGATATACAATGAGGATATGACATTGCTTCACAACGAAGCTGAGAGCTCGCACTGCCTTGTGGATATGAATTTCAAACCCGTCAGAATTAAGAAGGAATTACCGGAACTATATGATACGTTAGAGAAGCTGGTGGGAGTTGAGCTTGTTTCAAGACGATGAGAAGTGAAATAATTGAAAGAATAAACACACCATGACATTCAGGGTGTGTTTTTTGATGTTTATATAAAGTGATGAAAAAACGTATATAAAAATATAAAAAATGAAATAATAATATGGTTTGTAAATAAATGTAAATTTATGCAATTTATATATATTTATGGTGAATTTCGACAAAAAATTGCAATTTTTATGCGAAAAATCAATATGATAATTGAGATATTTACCAAAAATTATATTTTTTGTGTAAAATTGCATAAAAAATGTTTCAATTTTTTACTTTTGATGTTATAATGTACTACATATTCTTGCATAAAGGGGTGACATTATGATTAAGAAAGAAATGATAGCCATGCTATTAGCAGGCGGACAAGGCAGCCGTCTGGGTGTATTGACATCTAAGCTTGCCAAGCCCGCAGTTGCTTTCGGCGGAAAGTATAAGATCATCGATTTCCCGCTTTCTAACTGTATCAATTCAGGAATTGACACAGTGGGAGTGCTGACACAGTACAGACCGCTTCGACTCAATCAGCATATCGGGATCGGTATTCCTTGGGATCTTGACCGCAGCATCGGAGGTGTAACAGTATTACCGCCTTACGAGAAGAGCGAGAACAGTCAGTGGTATACAGGTACAGCGAATGCTATTTACCAGAACATTGAGTATATCAACTATTATAATCCGGAATATGTTCTTATCCTTTCAGGTGATCACATATATAAGATGGATTATGAGGTGATGCTTGATCATCACAAGTCTATGGGCGCTGATATTACATTGGCAACATACGAGGTGCCTATGGAGGAGGCAAGCCGTTTTGGTGTTGTTATCACAGATGAGGAGGGTGTAATCTCTGAGTTTGAGGAGAAGCCGGAGAAGCCTAGAAGTAATAAGGCATCAATGGGTATTTACATCTTCAAGTGGAGCGTGCTTAAGGATGCATTGGAGGAGCTTAAGGACGTACCTTCCTGTGATTTTGGTAAGCATATAATTCCACATTGTCATGAACATGGCTCTAAGGTTGTAGCTTATGACTTTAAGGGATACTGGAAGGATGTTGGAACACTCGGTTCATATTGGGAGGCTAATATGGAGCTTGTAGACATTATTCCTGAGTTCAATCTCTACGAAGAGTTCTGGAGAATCTACACTAAGAGTGATATCTTGCCTCCTCAGTATATTGATGAGGCAGGTAAGGTGACAGAGAGTATTGTAGGTGAAGGAACAGAGGTTTACGGAGAGGTGAGCCACTGTGTTATCGGCTCCGGTGTAACTATCGGAAAGGGTGCAGTTGTTAAGGATTCCATTATTATGAATGGTACTGTAATCGGCGAGGGCTGCGTTGTTGATAAGGCAATCATAGCTGAGAACGTTGAGGTGGGAGCTAACTGTGACCTTGGTGTAGGAGAAGAGGCACCTAATGAGAAGAAGCCTAACATTTATTCCTTCGGTCTTGTTACAATCGGTGAGAACTCAATTATTCCGGAAGGTGTTAAGATTGGTAAGAATACCGCGATCTTCGGACCTACTGACAAGTCAGAATATCCTGATGGATTACTTAAGAGTGGATCTAGTTTAATAAAGGTAGGTGACGAAGCATGAGAGCAATAGGAATTATTTTAGCAGGTGGTAACAGCAGTAGAATGGGAGAGCTTTCAGCAAAGCGTGCGGTTGCAGCTATGCCGGTTACCGGCAGCTACAGAGCAATCGATTTCTCCTTAAGTAATATGACCAATTCCCACATTCAGAAGGTTGCTGTATTTACACAGTATAATTCCCGTTCGCTGAATGAACATTTGAACTCATCTAAATGGTGGGATTTCGGTAGAAAACAAGGTGGACTTTATGTATTTACACCTACCATTACAACGACCAACAGTTACTGGTATCAGGGTACTGCGGATGCGCTTTACCAGAATATCAGCTTCCTGAAGGAAAGTCATGAGCCATATGTTGTTATAGCAAGTGGTGACGGCGTATATAAGTTAGATTATAGCAAGGTATTAGAGCAGCACATTGAGAAGGGTGCAGACATTACCATTGTTACAAAGGATATCAATCCTGAAGAGGATGATGTAAGCCGTTTCGGAGTTGTGAAATGCAACGATGACATGCAGGTTATCGACTTTGAGGAGAAGCCGTTGGTGGCACAGACACAGACAGCGTCTATCGGAGTGTACGTGATCAGAAGACGTCAGCTGATCGAACTTCTTGAGGCATGTGCTAAGGAAGGAAGAACAGATTTCGTTAAGGATATTCTTATCAGATATAAGAGTGTTAAGAAGATCTACGCATACAAGATGGATTCATACTGGAGGAATATTGGTACTATTGATTCATACTTTAAGACCAATATGGATTTCCTGAAGAAGGATATAAGAGATTACTTCTTCCGCCAGTATCCTGATGTATATTCAAAGGTGGATGATCTTCCGCCGGCTAAGTACAATGGTGATGCAGTAGTTAATAACAGCTTGATTGCAAGCGGATGTATCGTCAATGGTACAGTCGAGAATTCAGTATTGTTTAAGAAGGTTTATGTTGGTAACAATTGTGTGATCCGCAATTCTATTATTCTTAATGACGTGCATATTGGGGATAATTCAGTTATTGAGAATTGTATTGTGGAGAGCCGTGATACATTACGTGCGAATACTATTCATACAGCAGATCCCGGTCAGATCAAGGTTGTTGTAGAGAAGAATTTCCGTTACGGACTGTAGGTACCTTTTCTGGAGAATGTAGATGAGATGGGACGCCTGATTGATGGGGAAGGTTGGGTTAATCCCTGAATCAAATAAGAAGATTGCATGTGCAAAGGGGAGTAGCAAAATGGATATTACAGATATCAGACTTAAGAAGGTCTATAAGGATGGCAAGATGAAGGCAATTGTATCGATTACATTGGACAATGAGTTTGTTGTTCATGATATTAAGGTGATCGAAGGAGAGAAGGGGTTATTCATCGCAATGCCAAGTCGCAAGGCGGCCGATGGTGATTATAGGGATATAGCACATCCTATTAATCAGGAAGCAAGAGCACGAATTCAGTCATTGATTCTCGCTGAGTACGAGAAGGCACTGGAAGAGGGGGATGACGAAGCTTAGAAGCAGACTGTGGGGGAGTTTTGGTTTACAAGATCTGGTGTATGCACCGGTGGCAGATATGGGGAATGCCGCCGGTGCGGGGTTACGCCGAGCAAGGTGGTTACAATTATGGGACAACAAGCCGGGGAGATTTCTTCCCGGTTTTCTTGTTATTATTCATTATTATAAAATCCTATTTGTAAAAAACTACATTTTGTGGTATGATTGGCTAGCGTATGAACTGCACATACAATATATCTTATATATCAGGCTTTTGGGAAACATATATATACACTTTTTGCCGGAACTATACAATGTTTACAATGTGGTAGTGATATTGCGTTTCCCATAAGCCAGTCTAATATGTAATATCTGGGAGGATATAATAATGGCAAGAATTAAAGCGGTTATTTTGGCAGCAGGTAAAGGCACAAGAATGAAGTCAGAGCTTCCAAAGGTGCTCCACACAGCCTGTGGAAAGCCTATGGTGGAGTATTCTATAGAGGCTGCCCATAAGGCAGGGGCAGATTACAAGGATATATGCCTGGTGGTGGGACATAAGGCTGACCTTGTTAAAAAGACAGTAGGAGACTGCGTTAATTATGTAATGCAGGAGGAACAGCTTGGAACAGGACATGCAGTGAAATGTGCAGCGGATTTCATTGGTGAAGAAGGAATTACCATGGTGCTTTGTGGTGATACGCCCCTTATAACAGGGGAAACCTTGAAGAAGCTGGTGGATACCCATATTGCAGAGGGGAATGCTATTACTGTTCTTACGGCTGTTGTGGATGATCCTGCGGGATACGGAAGGATAATCAAGGATAACTGGGGCAAGTTTGTTAAGATAGTTGAACAGAAGGATGCCAGCTTAGAGGAGCAGCGTGTTGATGAGATTAACTCGGGTATGTATCTGTTTGATTCGGCTGTTCTTTCTAAGGCACTTGATAAGCTCACCAATGATAATGCACAGGGTGAGTATTATCTTACGGATACAATTGAGATCGTTAAGTCAGAGGATCTTGGAACAGTAGCCACAATGACAGTGGATGATGTAAATGAGATAAAGGGCGTGAATTCTGTAGATCAGCTGGCAGAAGCGGAGACCATACTTAAGGAAAGAGAAAATGCTTAATTGGTTTCGCAGAAGAGGGAAAGGTGAGGATAAGGTCATGAAGCTTATTGTAGGACTTGGAAATCCTACAGATAA
This sequence comes from Lachnospiraceae bacterium, assembly GCA_017470935.1. Taxonomy (GTDB): domain Bacteria; phylum Bacillota; class Clostridia; order Lachnospirales; family Lachnospiraceae; genus CAG-590. Next base: position 14,523 of record JAFUXG010000009.1, on the reverse strand, counting down.
ATATGAGGGAACGAGACATAATGTGGGGTTTGAGGTCATCGACCGTATTGCTGATGAATATGGCATTGGCCTTGATACCATTAAGCATAAGGGAATGTATGGAAAGGGAAAGCTGGATGGACAGACGGTTATATTGTTAAAGCCCATGACCTACATGAACTTAAGCGGTGAGAGCATATCAGCAGTTGCTGCATATTATAAGATTGAGCCCTGCGACATAATAGTCATATATGATGACATTAACCTTGATGTGGGAAGATTAAGGGTACGAGGCAAGGGCAGTGCCGGAGGGCATAATGGTATCAAGAATATGATAGCTCATTTACACACGGAGGAATTTCCGAGAGTCAGAATTGGGGTTGGTATGAAGCCGCCTAAGATGGATCTTGCTGATTATGTGCTGTCCCGTTTCTCTAAGGAGGAGCAGGAGAGAATGGAAGAGGGCTACGACAGGGCAGTTAAGGCGGTGGCAATGCTTGTTAAGGATGAATTGGAGCAGGCGATGAATGAGTATAACGGGAAGTAGGATACAGAGGAATAGAGATATTATAATGGGGACATAGTGCAGGCTATTACGGGGAGAATGCAGTATAAGTTCGATATACAAATACTATAGGAATGCGAGGAGTGCGTGCATGAAGAAGATTGCTGTTTTCTTTCCGGGGATAGGTTACTCTACGGAAAGACCATTGTTGTACTACACAAAGAAAATGCTTATAGGCTATGGCTATGAGATTGTGGAGCTTGACTATGCCACAAGGATTGATGCCGGCATCACAAAGGAGATACGGGATAATCTATTAAATCCGCAGACTGTTAAGAATGTGGTGCTTAAGTATGTGGGGGAGGCGATACGCTTCCTTGAAGACCAGTTAGAGAAGGGTAGCTGCATAAAGAAGCAGAGTACGGCTAAGGGAGCTGTCTGCTTTGAAGGCTATGACAGAGTGATATTTGTCAGCAAGAGTATAGGCTCTGTGGTGGATACTGTTTTTTGCAGTAAATATGGGATTAAAGCAGAGCATATTTTCTATACACCCATTGAACAGGCATTCCAGCTTATGAAAAATATAGACGGTCTTGCATTTTCAGGACTTGCTGATCCTGTTGCAAAGGCAGATAATATTAGGGAAATCTGCGGGCACCATAATATAGAATTTTATAGCGTGTCAGGCGGTAATCATTCCCTGGAAACAGGCAATGTTCAGGCTGATATAAAGAATTTGTCATGGATAATCAGTAATGTGGATGATTATGTTACAGGTCTTGATAAAACAGTATACGATTATGAGGTTGAGACGAGAGGCGGAGGCTTAGAGAAGCTAAGCGACCATAGAGGAAGGGTGCTTTTGATCGTCAACACTGCCACGGGCTGTGGCTTCACTCCTCAATACCGGGCTTTAGAGGAGCTGTATGAGCGGTATAGCAAGGATGGTTTTGAAATCCTGGACTTTCCATGTAATCAGTTCATGAATCAGGCGCCGGGAACCTCGGAGGAGATATATTCCTTCTGTACATCAAGATATGCGATATCATTTCCTCAATATGCGAAGATACATGTTAACGGAGATGGGCAGTCAAAGCTTTTCGAGTACTTAAAGTCAAGAAAAGGGTTTACAGGATTTGATACATCCACACAGGATGGAAGGTTTCTGGATAGAAAGCTTAAGGAGACAGATCCTGATTATGCTAATAATAGCGATATTAAATGGAACTTTACAAAGTTCCTTGTAGACAGAAGAGGGCATGTGGTTGAAAGATATGAGCCCACTACTGATATTTCGGTCATTGAGGGAGACGTTAGAAGATGCCTTGATGATTGAAGGAGTAATGTAGGGATGAAAGGCTTACGATATAAATACTATGGATAAATGGGGAATTATCTGTAAGGTTGTTTTAAGAGCTTGGAGGTAGGAAATGGCTGAGAAAATCAAGAAATTACTAGGTGAGGATAAGAGCTTAGAGGAGCGGATATTCACAGTAATACTCGTTGTTGCACTGGCTATTGTGCTTGTATCCACTGTTGTCACTGTAATTGAGAAGCTGGGGATGTTTGCGTCTGTAAGTACACTTATGGCGGCAGTTCTGCTGCTTGTGATCATGATGATCAATTTTATCTGGAAGAAGGAAAGGCTGGCAAGAGTAATGCTCTGCTATGTAATGAACTGCTTTGTTCTTCCGGTAACATTCTTCTCCTGTGGCGGAATTGATTCAGGCATGGTCTTATACATACTGGCAGGACTTTTTTTAATAATTCCTACTCTTAAAGGAATGGAGAGAATAGTGTGCTTTGTGATCTCACTTATATGTCACGTGTGTACTATTGGAATCTCCTATAATTTTATGGCGGGCAATAAAGCAAAGACACAGTTTACAACTAATATTCTTGCAAAGCTCACCTTAGAGGACAGAATTATTGATATGATAGCATCCATTACCCTTGTTTCGCTGTTTGTATGTATGACAACATATCTTATTCTTTCTGAGTATCAGAAGGAGCGCCACAATAAGGAGATTCTTTTGGAAAGGCTGGATGATCTTTCAAAAAAGGATGAGCTTACCGGACTTTTTAACCGAAGGGAGCTGTTCAGACATTTTGAGAGTGTAGGTCTCTTTTCTGAGAGAAAGTATTATGTGGCCATGTTTGATATTGACCGCTTTAAGTCTATAAATGATACCTATGGTCATCTTTTCGGTGATCTGGCTCTTAAGGAGATCAGTGCTGAGCTTAATGGCATAATTAATCCGGCAGAGAACGAGATTGCTGCCAGATACGGCGGTGAGGAATTTGTGCTGCTTCTTCGGGCAAAGGATGATGAAGAGGCGCTTCGCCGCGTGGAGAATGTAAGAAAGAGAGTGGAACACCTTAAATGGGAGGATTATCCTAACCTTGTAATTACCATAAGTGGAGGAATCATCAACTGCTTCGGATATAATCAGCTTACAAGCATGCTTGCTCAGGCAGATGAGCTGCTCTACAAGGCAAAGCATTCCGGAAGGAATTGTATTATTTCACAAAAGAATAGCGGGGTACAGGGAATTGAATAATCAGTACGGAAAAAATGTTTTTATTACGGGAGCTTCTAGCGGCATTGGAAGGGCATGTGCAGTATGTCTTGCAAAGAGAGGCTTTTATGTTACCGGTATTTCCAGAAGCTGCCATGAGGGAGAGAAGCGTTACCGTGGTGGCGGATATATACGAATGCTCAGAATGGATGTGACCGATGAGGAATCCATCAGGCGCGTGTTTGAAGGTATAGACAGGATCGATATTGCCATACTGGCAGCGGGCTCGGGCTATGCAGGTGCAATAGAGGAGACGCCTCTTTCCTATGCGAGAAAGCAGATGGAGGTCAATTATTTTGGAGTATTAAATGTCTGTAATGCCGTTCTTCCGCTTATGCATAAGCAAAAGAGAGGTTATGTGATAGTGGTGGGCTCTGTTGCCGGAAAGGTTTCAATACCTATGCAGAGCCAGTACTCAGCCAGCAAATTTGCCCTGGAGGCTTATGTTGATGCCCTGAGATTAGAGGAGGAGCCCTACGGTATCAAGGCTACCATAATAGAGCCCGGAGACACAAGAACAGGCTTTACGGACGGGAGAAAAACATTTATTAAGGAGGGATCTCCATTTGCTGCTGATGTAAGGAAGGCAGTTGGCAGGATGGAGCAAGATGAGCGCAACGGCGACCGTCCTGAGAAGGCGGCGGCGCTGGTGCTTAAGCTTATCGGAAGGAAAAATCCGCCTGCAAGGGCAGCGGTGGGACTGACATATAAGATGGCGCTTCTTCTTATTAAGCTTTTGCCGGACAAGCTTCGGGAGGATATGGTACGCCGGATGTACCTTGAGTGAAGATGCAATAAAAGACAGTTGCTTATTTACAAAGCCTTTCGATTCAATTATACTATAACTAAGTGCAGACGAAATGAATAAGTAATAATGCTTATTATTAAGGGAAGAGGTGATTGAATGGAGGCAGATAGTATGAATATGACTGAAAAATCAAGATTTATAATAGGTTTGAGATCGGCAGGCTGGACAGAGAAGGATATCAATGATTTCATTCTTTACATTGAATCAGGAGATGAACAGTATATGCCGAGGATAAAAGAAGATACAGAGGATAAATGAAGGATTGACTTAGGATTTACTAAATGAATGGATAAAATGACAGGCAGGTTAGATGATCCGTATTAGCGGATGCACTAACCTGCCTGTTTTTATATTATGATTCTTAAGACTGCCTTTGAGAGCCTTGTATTATTTCAATCTGACTTTGCAAATGTCATTCATGGAGCTGTAAGGCAATATGATAAAATATTTAAATTGTCAGTCAAGATATATCCTGTCTATCATGTCCTCGCTTCCAAGCCTGTAGCTTTCGATAGATTCCGGAGTTACAAGATAGAAGTAGTCACCTATATATAAACCCCGAACGTAACCAAGATCATACATATAGTCGTAATCTACCTTATAGCGGGCTGTTTCTATGAAGCCTTTATCGGAGTCATAGGTGTAGGTGGAATAGCAATAATAGTAGGTGTAATCACCATTGCTGTTGTAATCCTCATATTCGTATATAAAGCCGAACACATTCTTATCAGGGTCTATCATTATGGATTTATAATCGTACTGGGCACTGCTGTAATACACGTTTTTGAGTATTAATTTATCCGCCTCAGTCACGTTTGCCGGATCCTTGATGTCGAACATGGAAAGCTTAAGTCCCTTGAAATCCTGTGTGTATGGATCACGTTCTTCACCGATACCAAGCAGTGTATCTGTTCCGTAGAAATGCAGGTAGTTGGAAAAGCCGGGAATCTTAAGCTGCCCTAATATTTTAGGCTCCTTCGGATTGGAGAAGTCTACAGAGAATAAAGGATCTGTGTTTTTGTAGGTCACAAAGTATCCAATATCCCCAAAGAATCTTGCAGAGTATATCATCTCTCCGGGAGCAAGTCCTGTTATCCTTCCTGTAAGGTGCATATTTTCATCTAATACATATACGGCGTTAATGTCCTCATTTATCCTTGTGGTAAATCCGGAGCTGTTAGTATCAGTCCTCCATACACCGCTGTCATACCAGGAGAAGTTGTTGGCGGGTATGGTTGATACGATCCGTAAATGCTTGTTATACTCCGATAGTGCAAATGGTCCGTACAGGTATCCGGCTATCATTGCCCTGTTTCCGATGTAGAGGTTTCCCTTGCTGTAGCCTATGCGCATTATCTCGGTCTTTTCTATATCATCATATATAGTCCTGTATAGGTAGATGGATTTTTCACCTACATACACCTGGCTGTTGGAGCTTGATACAGCCTTGGAGTTGGTGAATCTGGTGGGACTTGAAAGGTCAACACTGGTGATAACATATGTGCCCAATGTTTCAAGGTGTCTGCTGTAATATATGTCATTATATGCAATCCGCTCATCATTAATATATGGTACATAATCTGAGTAGTTGGTACGTCCCTTTCTGTAATCATGAAATGCCAAAGTTTCCGGTTCAAAATAGCTTATGGTGTATAGGTAACCATCGCTTATCCTTGAGCTGTTATAGGAACCGCTCTGAAAAAGTGTATTTACCTTTTCAGGATTTTTCTTATCAGTGATGTCATATATTTCAATACAGCTTTGACGGGAAAACAACCATGAATCATAATCATAGTAGTATCCATTATAGTAGTCATCATAATATTCCTCCATATCATAGTTGCCGTCAAAATCGTTATAATTATTGTAAATATTAGGTTTTTTCTGTGTTGATTTCTGATATAAAACTATCAGATAATTTTTATATATATAAAATTCCTCCAGCATGTAGTTAACGGTGCCTGATGTCTCAGGTACATCTAAGGTAATTGTTGAGACATTAGTCAGTTTTCCGTTAGAAGCCCTTGTTATTGATATAGTAGGGAAAACGTCATCATATGAGTAAGAATAGTATCCGTGGCGGTTGGCAGTATAGATGTACTTCCCATCAGTCTTAACAATATCGCCCTCATCCACTGCCTTTTCCTGGGTGTTGGTGGAAGAGTAGTCCTTCTCGTCTGCTTCCTTTCCACTACCTGATGTGGTATCAGCTGTAATACTGTTTGCAGCGGAATCATACTGCTTTGTGGCAGATCTCAGATCTGCCTCTGCTGCAGGGGCGCTCTCCTCCATGGCAGCCTCAGTTGCCTCATCGGCAGCTTCATATTCGGCTCCTCCTATATCAGAGTCTTCCACGCTCTCTTCTGCAATATCAATATCATTGGTCTGTAACATATAGTTTTTGACAGACTCCTTGTAGGCACTGTACATGGTGTCATAGTAGTCCTCGTAGCTGTCGGGCTTTGACAGGACTCCTGAGGCGACCAGGTCCTTTTCCAGCTGCTCATTTTCTTTCTTTTCTATCTCTTCGTCGGACAGCTTCTTAGCTTCCAGTATTTCATCATCTGAGGGAGAGGAGCCATCTGCTGCATATGAGGATTCGGGATCATTTGCAGGAGCTGCCTCATCCGCTGCTTCTTCGTATTCCTCTTCATTAGCGCTTTCAGTAAGGGCGGCAGTGTCTGTGGAATAATTTCTCCCATTATCCATGTTGTGCCTGATGATTCCGAAGGCACCGGAACCAATTATTATAACTCCAAAGCATGCTGCGAAGGCAAGACCTATACGTCTGCGCCTCATGGATGACATTATGGACTTAACCTTGTCACTATCTTTTCTTCCGCCATCTGTACCTGATCCCGTAACGGAATTGTTCTTAATATTGTCCGCCTTCGAAGAAGTCTCTCCATCCTCCTGTTCTATATGTTCATTTAACATCTTCTCCATATTAGAAGGAGAAATGCTGTCAGGAATGGGTAGGTCTTTTGTGTCATTTTCTATGCGTTTGATAATATCCTGTTCGTTCATGCCAATTCCTCCTTTAAATATTCTGACATTTTATTAAATGCACGGCTTTTCAGTGACCTGATGGTGCCTTCCTTGCTTTTCATTATTTTCGCAGCTTCTCTGCTTGTATAACCGCCAAAAACTATAAGTGATACAACCGTTCTTTCCATTTCGCTAAGTGCGGCAAATGCATTCTGGACATCTACACTTAAGGCGTAGGGATGGTCTTCCTTTCTAAGCTGTTCCTCCGGCACCTCATCCCTTCTGTTTTCCCTGTCCTTTACGTATGATGCAATCTGGCGCTTGCATTTTGTGGTAAGTATCTGGAATATCCATGACTTGAATTTTGCCGGATGTCTTAGGTTCTTAATGCCTGTAAATGCATCAAGCACTGTTTCGCTTATGACATCCTCCACATCATCGCCGCCCCCTAGCATGTAATAGGCGTAGCGGTACATGTCCTTGTAATATAGCTCATAGAGCTTGCGAAAGGACCCCGTATCTCCGTTTTTGGCAAGCAGGACATGAGCTGTAATCTCTTCATTGTTCACATTTATCACCTCCGTAAGTGTGGATCATTTTTCATTATCAAAATCTATATATTCATTGACTGATAATTCGCCTATCTTATAGCTCTCAATGAAGTCAGGAGTTACCAGATAGAAATAATCACCTGCAAAAAAGCCCCTTATTACATCAATATCAGATTCATTTATATCGTAATCACCGGCAGCGTCAATATCATAGTCTTGAAGCTTTACAAATCCAGATATATTGTCATATGTGTATGTGGAGTAACGCCAGCATGGAGTGTATTCGCCTTGACCGTCATAGTCATAGGCTTTATTACAGAATCCAATATAATTATTTTCTGTATCCATCATAAGTGCAGTGTGATCATACATTACACAGCAGTCACATAAGTCCTCCGGCGGGTCATACTCATGCAAAAGAGAGAGGGATGATGTATCTGAGATATCATACATGGCAAGCTTGTGGCCGTTATAATATCCCACCTTCGTGTCCTCCGGGTATAAAGGTGAGTTCATGCCAAGAAGGAGATCATCACCAAATGGATAGAGCTGTACAAAAAAATCCGGGAGCTCTGACCATCCTATGGCATGAATATTGTGGGGATCCGAAAGATCGATAAGATGCATTTTTTCATCGTTTGGATTTTTATTTTTGATATATGCGGTATCACCTATATATGTTATTGAACATATACTGTCATATGGCAGCATATCCGAAAGCCTGCCGGAAAGTGACAGCTCGCTATCTAAAACATACATGGTAAGGTGGTCTTCGTTATAAGCTGTATCTGTGATTCGGGAATCTGCCTTCCGGAGCTTTCCGTCGTATCGTGACATATCATCTGCAGGAATTGTAGTGGCAATCCTAAGTCTTCCGTTATATTCGGATATTGCATAAGGATCGCTCATATATCCTGCCACTACCCCGCGGTTGCCGCTGCTTATTTCACCATTAGAGAATTTGATTCCTATAACTTCAGTTTTTTCGATGGCATCATATATGTTACTGTATAGGATCATACTGTCATTTCCCCAGTAAAGCTTAGAGTCTGAGCAGCAAAAAGCCTTGCTGTCAGTAAGCTTAGCGTCTCCGTCTAATTCTGTGCAGGTTACCATATATATATTGGGCTTATATAAATGACCGCTATAGAATAAGCTGTCTGGGGATATAGGTTTTCCGTTTATATTAGGAATGTACCTGTCAAGCTCAGTTATTTTATAGCTATCAGGAGCAGCGGCAGGGTTAAAACGGCTTACTGCATATAACATTCCGTTGTTAACTGCCAATTTCTCATAGTATCCGTCCTGAACCAGTGTATTGATCTTTTCGGGGGTGTGCTTATCTGTCACATCATAAAAATCAATATATGAGGTTACTGTGAAGCTTTCCGCATTATCATCAAAGGCTTTGATCTGGTAGGCGACTGCAAGCATGTTTTTGTATAGGTATAATTCCTTGAATTGGTATTCCAGTGTACCTGTTCTGTCGGAGGATGGTCTTAGCATGATCTTTGTTGCTTTAGAGAGCCTGCCATTTTCAACTCTCAATTGTGAAATTGATAATATAGGCAGTTTGATAATGTCGGGCTCTATAATATATTCGGGATTTAATGGTGAGTATATGTATGTATCCTCTGTCAATACAGTATTTCCCTCATCAAAATAAGGATTGGAAGTTAGGGAAATATAGTGATCCAATGGAACTGAAACGGAATCATCATCTTCGGTATGGTCAGTGAGTATACCTTCACCAGTTGTGTTACTTTCCAAAGTGGTGGCATCAGCATTGTTATATCTGTTATAGGAGTGCAATATTACTGCATAGAAATCATCATAGCTTTCTGCGTGTAGCAAGGGACTTGATGACGCCAGTGCAGATACCAGATTTTCGTTATCCTGCTTGTCATATTCAGAGGGATCGATTTTTTTATGCTCTGCCACAATGTCATCTATAGAGAATTCATAATATGCATCTTTATTGGGTGTATCTTCATCCATCGGTTCGTAATATACATCGTCTGTGTAAATGAAATCATCATAAGCTTCACTATTATAATTTGATCTATCTGTGATGCTTCTATGTATAATTAATACAATAAATGAGATCATTAATATGACTGACACACATATGATGATTGCTGTAATTCTTTTTTTCATTCTTTTCCCACCCTTATAAATGTTATCTGTAATAATAGTGTGTGGCTTGGTCAAAAGTGTTGCATGGAATTTTATAATTTTTGCCATCGCATTTTCTCGTCATATAGGTAACAATAAAAATCAGGGAACATTTTATATGTCCCCTGAAATGTATCGGTTATTAAAAGCCAGTGTGTTATCGGCGGTTCAAAAATCAGGATTATCTTCAAGAATCTGATTAAGTTTGGCAAGTATAGTCTTTCCGCTTACCGAATCCCTGTCGGGAATGCGTGGGAATAATCTGTCAAAGGATGCGCGGTCATTTACACCTGCATAGTACGTTCCCAGAAGCTCGTAGGTGGTGGATATGTCAGTTCCCTCTTTGATCATGTACTCCATGATCTCCACCGCCTCCTTGGGGTGCTCCTCGTATATTGCAGAGGCATACCATTGGAGATTGCTCAATGCCTTGCCGTAGTTGAGATCATAGGTGGTAAGCCTGTCAAGATTGGCTACACCGTACTGCTCCTTGAGCTCCGTATTGGTCACTCCGATAAGGTTCAACATCTGTTTATCTGACAAATATTCAAGTTCTTTCAGATATTTTTCAATCTTTGATTGCATTTTTTCATCATTTAATGTAATATCTAGGGGAAGTGATTCAAAGGGAATATGAATGTAGGGGAGATTAGATATATCCTTTCTCCTTACGCTGTTGGCATTTTCCTCCCGTTTCAGGAAGGAGCTGACAGTTACTTTTCCATCCGTATCCCTGTTCTTGTTAATGTTGTGGTTAAGCACCGCCACAAGAATAGTGATGGCGATTGGCAAGGTTAATATTCTCATAAAGCAATCCTTTCAGAAAAGAGGTGTTATTTATAAATGTTCAACTTCAGCAATAAGAAGAAACAGCGTGTAATATCTGCTGTAATAGCTATTGTTCTTGTACTTGCCATGGTAATAAGTCTTGTTGTTACCACGGTTGGTTTTTAGAATTCATTCCTTAATAATATAAATGATACATAATAGTGATTCTCTTGTCAAATCAATTAAGCATATGGGATAATAAAGCATGAGACTGCAGAAATGAAAGAAGTTACCATGTAAGATGTATGTGCAAGGATTGGATGGCAGGAGTATATAGTATAATATATGAGGATGATGATTATGAAGAATATAAAATATAGAAATAATAAAGCTTTAATTAAATTAATGGCAGCGCTGCTGGTTATCGGAGCAGCAGGTACAGGAGCATACACATCATTTGCCAGCGAGGAGACAGGTGCTGATGAAGGAGATGTTATTCAGGCAGTGGCTGATCAGGGCGCAGATGTGAGTGGTGACACTGAGACAGAGGAAGCTTCCTCTGAGGATACTGGTGATAAGGACACTGGCGACAATGCTTCAGATGATAATGAGATATCCACCGAAGCGGGTAATGTCACAAGAGTTACAAGAGGAAGCGCTTCATATTCGTGGAGCGATACGGATACTATTTATTCCGGTGTATATCTGGATGATGTATATGTGGGAGGACTTACAAGGGCTGAAGCGATAGAGGAATACAGTTCATATATTAAGGGCATTGACAGGCTGCAGCTTACATTTACCACTGCAAACGGATCCTTCAGCACCACATTTAAGGATATCGGGATTGACGTGTCGGCAGAGGATGCAGTTGACGTGGCACTTGGCTACGGAAGAAGAGGCAATATTCTTTGCAGATATAAGGAGATAAAGGGACTTGAACAGGACAATACAATACTTGTGCCAGAGAAGACCTTTAGTGAGAGCAAGCTTAGGGATTTTATTGAGGCTGAGGCAGAGAGCGTTGTTACAGAGCCTAAGAATGCCAGCATTTCAAGGGTCGATGGAGAGTTTGTTATAACAGATGGTGTTGTGGGAACAACTGTACAGGTTGATGATACCATCAAGGAAGTGGAGGAGCTTCTTGGAGATGTATGGAAGAATAAGGATGTGAGAATTCCTGCTGTGGTTGAGGAGAAGCAGCCTCAATATACTACTGAGGATTTCCAAAAGATTGATTCAGTATTGGGACAGAAGCAGACACAGTACAGCGGTACTGCCAGCCGTGCCCAGAATCTTGCCAATGGTGCCAGTAAGATAAGCGGTACGGTGCTTATGCCGGGAGAACAATTCTCAGTGTTTAACACTGTATCTCCATTTACTGAGGAGAATGGATATGCTAACGCAGGCCAATATGTTAATGATGAGCTGGTGGACGGACTGGGCGGAGGAATATGCCAGGTCAGTACCACATTATATAATGCGGTATTGCAGGCAGAGCTTCAGGTGGATGAGAGATATCCCCATTCTCTTACAGTATCCTATGTTCCTCTTGGAATGGATGCTGCCATCGCCGGTGATTACATGGATTTCAAGTTTACTAACAGCACAGAATATCCTATATACATAGAGGGCTATGCAGGTGGAGGAAGCATCTCCTTTGCCATATACGGCCATGAGACAAGACCTTCTAACAGAACGATATATTTTGAGTCAAAGACAGTTGAGACCTATGAACCCGGTGATCCGGAGGAGGTTAAGGACGATACCTTGGAGGAGGGAAAGACTGTTACAGAGACACAGGCGCATACAGGCTATTATGTGGAGGTGTATAAGCATGTGTCAGTTGATGGTGAGGAGACAGAGTGTGATCTGATCCCTTACGGAAGAAGTAAATACAATGCAACAAAGGCTAAGATTCGAATCGGAACTAAGGAAAAGGAAGATGAGGATGAGGACGAGGAAGATGAGGATGACTCAGATAGTAAGAAGAAGGATAAGGATAAAGATACTACTGAGGCGCCTGCCACTGAAGCGCCAGCCACAGAGGCACCTGCTACAGAGGTGCCTGCTGCAGAGCCTGCAACACCGGAGGGAAGCAGTAATACCATCAGCATGATCTTTGAAAGGATTAAGAATGCGTCAAGGTATCTGATATCTTAACACAAAGATTATGGTACAATGAGCAAAGTGGCTTCTATGTATGTTTGTATACAATCGAAGATATTTTGCGAATGTCTCCATGAACCAGCCGGGCGACATGGTATCGGATGTCTTAAGGTTAGGGATATTGCATTTCTTAATGTAAAGGATCATCATGTCATAAGTGATGATTAATTGATATATGAACGGAAATAATGTAGAGCTATGATGGAGAACAAGGTGTATGAGAACAGGTAAACTGCCTGAGAATACATTTAAAAGATCCGTAGCGAATGCGATCCGGTATCGGAGCAAGGATTTGAGCCTTCGGCCGGGAGTAGGACATGATGGGGCAGTGTTTGGTGATATGGTGACAGCCATGGCCACCACTGCCTTTTATTATAGCGGACATGAGATGTATGCGTATAACAATGCGATCAACAATGTGATAGCAGCAGGGGGCAAGCCCTTTGCTGTCTCTTTGGGTGTCCTTCTTCCAGAGCACAGTGAGGAGGCAGAGCTCAGAGTTATAATGGATGCAGTGGCTAAGCAGGCAGAAATTGATGGTATTGATATTGCGGCGGGACACACGGAGCTTGTTCCAACAGTGAATGCACCAACTGTAATAGTGACTGCCTATGGACATAAGCTGTGGGATAACAGACATAAGGAGGTTAAGGAAGGCTTAGATATTCTTATGACCAAATGGACCGGACTGTATGGCGGAGCCATTCTTGCCAGGGAGCGGAGAACTGAGCTTGTGACAAGATATGCAGGAAGCTATATTGATATTGCGGCCTCCTATATGGAGTATACATCACTGTTTCCCGAGCTTAGGGTGATTGAGAAATCAATTGCTGATGATGAGATTAACATTTACGCTGCCCATGATGTTTCAAACGGTGGTGTGTTCGGCGCTCTGTGGCAGCTGCTTTCGGCATGCAATATGGGGGCGGAGCTTCCTGTCAGTGCGATCCCAATGAAACAGGAAATTATCGAGGTGTGTGAATATTTTAATATCAATCCGTATATGATGAATGGACAGGGCAGCTTGCTTATAATAACTGATAATGGAGAAGCACTCAAAGAGCGTATGCTGGAATCCGGAGTAAATGCAGCTTTGCTTGGCAAGACTATCACTGGGAAAAAGCGTGTGATCACGATCGGAGACGAGGAAAGATATCTGGTTGCACCTAAGGGGGATATGCTTAATGAGGTATTCTACGGACAGAAGGTGCCGGTGTGAAGCTGGCAGACTGTGTGTTGAATGAATATACAGGTATGAAGCTATGGCAGATTGTATGCTGAAAGAAAACTCCTGGTATTAATGTAAACAATAAGTATATATTACAGGATATGATGTAATGGGAGAGCAGATCAAAGAGGATAATTATGATCAATATAGTGTTACATGAGCCGGAGATGCCGGCGAATACAGGAAATATAGGAAGGACCTGTGTGGCTGCAGGTGCAAGACTGCATCTTATTGAGCCCCTTGGTTTTATACTTAATGATAAGATGGTGAAGCGTGCAGGAATGGACTACTGGGATAAGTTAGATGTGACCAGATATGTATGCTATGAGGACTTTCTTCAGAAGAATCCCGGTGCCAGGATATATATGGCTACCACGAAATCGAAGCAGACATACACGGATGTTCATTATGAGGAGAACTGTTATATAATGTTCGGTAAGGAGAGTGCAGGCATACCCGAAGAGATACTTCTTCAAAACAAGGAGAACTGTATCCGCATCCCAATGCTTCCGGACATTCGTTCCTTAAACCTATCTAATTCCGTGTCCATTGTGCTATACGAAGCACTGCGGCAGAACAAATTCGTGAATCTGGAGTTTAAGGGACAGCTGCACAAATACACCTGGTGAAAGAAATTACTGTTTAGTTAACTTTTGTTTTTGTATGGCGGACGCAGGTAAGCTGCCAGCATGGTGCGTTTTGTATGACTTTCTGTACGGTGATAAGAGTTTCTAAGTATCCCGTTAAAGCTATGATGACGTACGCGGCAAGGT
>JAFUXG010000008.1 GCA_017470935.1 Lachnospiraceae bacterium | reverse complement strand
GGTGCTTTCCTTTTATGAGTATAACATTATTAGTGCTTTAATTCAATATATTTTACAAAATATTTTAAGTTTATTTTATATGGCGTTATGAGTAGAAAAATACTTGTAACGCCTATTTTTATGCCTATTGGCAGGAAAGGGATAATGACAATGAAAGACAATAATAATGCAAATATCAATGAAAATAAAGAGCAGGAAACACCGACGATCACAACAAAGATAGGCAGTACAACCTATGTGGTAGGACTTCATTTCAGTAAAACAAGCAAGGAAACACTGCAAGACAAGATAAAACGTATGGTTTTAGAAGATGCAAAGAGGGAAAATTAGTAAAAAAATTATTTCAATTTTTCAAATCTCTGCTCTTGACAAACAGACCCTAACGGTTCGCTGCAAGTCGAAGCTTCTACGTCCTACGGACTTGAACCTTCGAGCAGCTATCGTATGGGCAGTTCTAATGTCTCGTACCTCGACAAGAACTGCTCCTAAGGGCTAAATGATGACAGTTGGGTATAAGTGTGGTATATTTAATATGTTTAATAATTGTTGGATATAAAATTGCAAGAAACTTTGCAGACAAAAGTGATTCTGCCAGATTAAATGCAGAGATGCTTGGACTGATGGTTAATGAACCGAATGTGAAACCAGGTGAACTTACTGGAATACAGGCGAAGACGCTGGTTATTGCTGGAACTAATAATATGATTAAAGAAGAGCATACAAGGCAGATTGCGAATAACATTCAATCTGCTGAACTTGTATTCATTAAGGGAAATCATTTTATAGCGAATAAATGTTCGAAGGAGTTTAATCGAGTGCTGGGATTTTTACACAAATAAATTAAGATTCACATATTTCTATTGAATTTAATAATTGGATTATGTATATTATAATTAAGTAAAAAAATATGATGAAGGAGGTTTTTGATATGTCAGTTCCGGAAGAAACTCTTGTAAAAATGCAATCATTACCGTCTGATAAGATGTCATTAGTTATTAATTTGGTAGATCAGCTTGCAGCTATGAATCCTGTAGATATATTTGAAGCACTTCGTGAAGATGGAAAGAAAAATCCCATGAATGAAGATGATGTAGATAACTTTGTATCTGATGTGAGAAAGGAAAGAAATGCTGTTAGTGGTTGATACCAATATTATTGTTAATGCTATTAAATCGGGTGATGATAATTCAAAAGCTGTAAGACTAATGCGGGATGTTATGCGTGGCAATCATACAATGTGTGTTTCATCCGCAATTATTTCTGAATATGAAGATGTGCTTCATCGTCCACATCTTAAGTTAAATTATATTCTTGTGGAGAAATTTCTTTCTGTAATTAAAGCCACAAGTGTATGGATTGAGCCTTTGCCTACTAATCCTGATATGGTAGCCATGAAAGATGAAGATGATAGGGTGTTTTTTGATGTTGCGAAATGTCTCAATGTTAAATTAATAACTCGTAATTATAAGGATTATCCTGTGCATGAGTTAGTTACACTTATTGATGATCTTTATTAGTGTTGATTATTAGTAAATGATGAGAGATCTAATGGTATAATCACACCATATGATAAAATATTTTAAAGACTTTTTTTGAACGATAAAGGGCACATTATGTGTCCTTTTATTGCTTAAGAAACCTCTGCTCTTGACAAACAGACCCTAATGTCTCGGTGTTGACAGAAGCTACTGCGCCTTTTAGGCTTGTACCTTCTGACACCTACGGTGTATAAGTTCGACTACGAAAATCATAGATTTTCTGTCTCACTTATGCATATGGGCAGTTTGGTAAATTTTTGGCATATTTACAATTACAACTTGTGGGATTTGCATTATTTTTCGCAGGGAACAGGTACTCCTGCGACTTCAAAATAATGTTCTCCCCAATTACACAGTGCTTCCACAATCGGAACGAGAGACTGTCCGAATTCTGTCAGTGAGTATTCTGTTTTGGGAGGAACGACAGGATAAAGTACCCGGTCAATTATCTCGTCTTCTTCCAATTCTTTCAGTTGTTTGCTGAGCATCCGTGGGGTAGCCTGGGGTACTGCTTTCTGAATTTCATTGTATCTGCGGGTTCCGTTAATCAATTCGTAAACGATCAATGCCTTATATTTTCCACCAATCACATCCATAGCTGCTTCCACAGGACAGTTATATCCTTTTATCTTTTCTATGTTCATTGAAAATCTCCTAACTATACTTTTTGATAGTATATTACAAAAAAGTGCGTACTTGTAAATATGGTTATTATAGCTATAATTATATCCATAAGAGACAGAAATGTCAATCATTGATAAAATATAGCAGTGAAGGAGATATTATTATGGAAAAGATTAAAGTATCTGATTATGAAGAGGTATTGGAAGCAGTTGCAAAGTACACGGAAGGCTGTAAGGAAGGTAAGAGTGATATCATGAAGCCTGCTTTCACAGACAATGCGTTAATGTATGGTTATCTGAATGGAGAATACTATAACGGATCCATCGAAGCATTGTATGGCGCTGTTGATTCATTTGGTCCGGCACCTGATACAAAGGCAAGAGTCGATGTACTTAGCATTGAGGGAACAGCAGCGGTAGTCAGGGTTACTTTGGAGGATTGGCATGGATTAGCATTCACCGATTTCCATAGTCTTATTAAAGAAGATGGACAGTGGAAGATTCTTGCAAAGGTATTCCATCAATATCAATAAGAGTGATCCGGAGGAAATAAGATGGATTTTATGGAGCTTGCTGCCGACAGGTTCTCTGTACGTTCATTTACAGACAGACCTGTAGAGCAGGAGAAGATAGATAAAATACTGAAGGCTGCACAGCTTGCACCAACGGCAGTTAATTTTCAGCCGCAGATGATATATATATTAAAAAGTGAAGAGGCTATGGCTAAGATTAACCGATTGTGTCGTTGTATCTATGGGGCACCGATGGTTTTCCTGATCTGCAGTGATGAAAGCAGGACATGGAAAAGCCAGACGGAGCGTGGGTACAGCAGCGGCGAGATGGACTGCAGTATTGTATGTACCCACATGATGTTGGAAGCATGGGAGCAGGGCGTAGGATCTGTATGGGTAAGGCTGTTTGATGTCAGGGCTGTTGCTAAGGCATTTGACCTGCCTGAGAATATCAAGCCGGTGTGTCTTCTGCCTGTGGGTTATGCCACGGAGGACTGTGTGCCCTATGCTCCATGGCATGATGTATATAGACCAATTGAGGATTTTGTGGAAGACTTATAATTGTGAAAGGAAGTAACAAAGAAATAACATGGGAGGTCAACTTATGTCAAAGAATATAGTGATTTTGAACGGAAGCCCCCGTCCAAAGGGAAATACTTCGGCACTGACCGCAGAGTTTAAAAGGGGCGCAGAGGAATCTGGAAATAAGGTGACAGAATTTCAGTTGTCACGCATGAAGATCAATGGTTGTCTTGGCTGCTGGCATGGCGGAAAAGACTTGGAGCATCCCTGTGTCCAGAGAGATGATATGGAGCAGATATATCCGGTGTATCGGGAAGCGGATGTGGTTGTTCTGGCATCACCGCTTTATTACTGGTTCATTTCGGGATTTTTGAAAAATGCATTTGACCGTCTGTTTGCAGTTGCGGAGGGTGATCCGAACTATAGGAATCCGAAAAAGGAATCTGTTCTTATAATGGCAGCAGAGGGGGCAGGATTTGAAGAAAGTGAACACTGGTATGACCATCTTGAAAAGCATATGGGATGGAAGAGCATTGGAAAGATTCTGTGCGGACATGTAACCCAGCCCGGAGATATCCAGGGAAAAGATGAACTTAAGCAGGCATATGAACTTGGAAAATCGATAAAATAGACAATTAAAAAGTCGGCTATGACAAAAGAGGATTTTATCGGACAGGCAGAAAAAATTCAAATGCGTAGTCACACATTTCCTGAGATAACCGGTTACGAAAAACAGGATCATATGATAGCCGGTTGCCGCTGTATAGTCTATTCAAAGACAGGCAGTGACCACAGTAAAGCAATCGTTTATTATGCAGGAGGAGGATACATAAGGTATCAGCTGCCGAATAAAAAAAGCATACGTCACTATATAGACCAGACCGGCTGTGATCTCTGGATTCCCTTATATCCGCTTTATCCCGAAAAAGATATGTATGACGGGGTCAAATTCGGATATGAACTGCATAGAAAAATGATTGAAATCTATGCTCCCGAAAAAATCGTATGGCTGGGCTACTCGGCGGGAGCGGTTCTGGTGATGGGGCTTGGCAGACATATCATACACGAAAATAATGAGCTTCCGATGCCGAGTGTTATCGTGGCTTTTTCGGTATTCAATCTGTACACCTCGCCCGAAAGTTTTGAGAGAATGAGCGCACTCAAGGAAAAGGATGTTGTTATGGGCGGTGAGCTTCAAAAACAGTTTAAGGAGTTCTATGATCCTGACGGAACTATCCCTAAGCATATAGCAGGCTGTGCTGCAAATGACGATTATTCCAAATTTCCACCTATATTGCTTGGCTTTGGAGGAGACGAAATGATGTCAGGTGATGCGCCCGATTTTGAGGCAGCGTTTAGACGTTGTGGTGTGGATGATTACAGGATACATATTGAGCCTGATATCTTTCATGCATATCCGGTCTTTACTTTTACTCCGGAGGGAAGAAAGGGAGAAGAACAGGAGAAGAACAGGTCATAGACTATATCAAGGAAAAAATGAAGTGAGATAGATGATAAGTGAGGATATTGATAAAAAATTATTTGAAAATTTTTTAAATTTGTGATAATCTTTTCGAGTAAATTAAATAAAAACATAAACGACACATGTAGTGCTCGGCACGTAAATCTGATCACGGTACGTATGTAATCATTGATGATGAAGTATATATCGGGTCATAAGCCGGATTACATGTGTCTTTTTGTTTTGAGAAAAGGAGATTTTATATTATGCCAAGAAACCAATTTCAAAGAATGATCTTTGCACTATTGACCGTCATTATCACCGTACACGGGTATGTTTTTTACAGCCTGTACGTAGTAAATGGCAAGCTTCTCATGGAGTTAAATGCAGCAAACAGTGTAATTGATGCCATTAATGCCCAAGGGGGTGTCTATATGTTTGGCAGAATGCTTCCAATCTGGGCAGTGGTAATTGTTGAATTCATTTTTGCATATGCATTAGAGTGTCTTGTGGGAAGTCCCTTGTCATTTAAGATGGCCTGCAGAATGTTTGATCCAAGGAATAATCACCCAATGATATTTGAAACAGCGATCATTTCATGCACAGTACTTATTATGTGTCCGGCCATGAGCTTTATAGCAGCATTTCTGTATTATCCGTATTACAATGGGTTTAACATTTTAACATTGATAGCAAACTGGTTTGAACTGATCTGTCATAACTTTCCGTTTGCATTTTTCTCACAAGTGTTTTTCATCCAGCCGATTGTAAGATTTATATTTGGGAAGCTTTTTGCTAAAGACATCGCAGCACGAAATGAGCAGAAAGAACCGGAGAGACCGCAGGATGAGACAGAGGCTATTGCTGATATATTCAGACGAATGAATGAAATCCAGGAGCGGCTTGAACACGAGAGAAGACAGCGCAAAAAGCTTGCCGAACAGATAAACAAATAAAATATAATTATAAAGAGCTTTACTATTTCAGACAAGGGTTGATACCTTGAGGAACAGTAAGGCTTTTTTATTGCATTGACGGTTAAGGATAAAATATCGTTCAAGCTTGTTTGAGTGGCAATTAAGGCGTTATTAAGGTATAGGGCAAGTATTTCTACCCTTAATGGTAAATTTGAGCTTAATGAGGGAGTTAAGACATTAGAGAGGTCGGATAAGTTGTCATTTGAAAGTTGGAATTATAGATAATAAATGAAATAGGCTTCATTTCTTATGAATGAAATAAAGCCTATGAATCTTTTCTGTATTCGATTATATCAGTTATATCACAATCAAACATTTCGCATAATTGATTTAATGTAGTCATTGTAATACTTCTGTTGTGTTTCAAATTATCATACATACCATGACTTACATGATAGTCGTTAATAAGTTTATACGATGTAATTCCTTTTTCTTTAAGAGTTTTCCATAATGGATCATACGTTATCATGTGTTTCACCTCACATGAACATTTTAATGTAAGCCCGTCAAAGTGTATATTTCCAAAGATACGGAAATAATTTTGTTGACGTTATAAGATTATGATTTTATAATTTGATATATGACTAAATGTTGGAGGAATCAGTTATGCTTGATAAAATAACTGAAGCTGAAATAGAAAGAGATAGGAAGATATGGTCGGGTTGTAGCCTTAAAGATGTATATGGTGTCGGTTGCGAAAGAATGGTAATGGGTATAATTGTGGAAGCTATGCTGAGCGCAGGATACAGAAAAGGAAATATCGTTCATGTAATGAGTGAAGCGGTAGACGCGATAGATGAATTGTCTGTAAAAGAGTTTCAAGAGATAAATAACGATTATTTAACAAGAAAATATAAGAAAAGCAAACGTGATAATAAATAGTATTTTTAAGGTGGTAGCAGATTTGCTACTGATTGTGATTTATAAATGGGCTTATGGTAGCACCTTGATACTATTCATGATATCTAAATTGAAAAATAGGAATGGCGTCAATTTTTTATTGTCATCAAAAATCTGTTTTGCTATAATGATGAAAACTACTGATAATAAGAGAAGAAAGAGGGAATGTGAATGAGGAAGATAATAAAGATAATGTTGTTGGTGCTTATGTTAGGGGTACTAATACCAACAATGCCAACAGAGGCAAAGACAAAGACAGTAACAATTAAGAAGAATAGTGATATACCAAATGCAGTAAAGAAGTTGCATAACAATGCAATGAAGAAGAAAGCAACAAATATCAAGGTTAAGGGTAATCTTAATAAATCAAGAAAGATTATCAAAGAGATGGAAAGTCAGATACAACAGTATAATGGGAATGGTGTAATATTGTTGATAGATGCAACAAAGAAACCAAAGACATCAAAAGGTTATACAACCTATAAAGTTACAAAAGACTGTGGTAAATGTTACATCTATTGGAATAAGGTAGTAGATAAGATGGAACAAGAGGCAGTAGATTGGGTACAGACATCAAATACTGAACAAGACACAGGTGCAACTAATGAAAGTGCAAATGCTGTATTATCAATTATCAATCAAGCAACAAATAATGAAACATCAAAGCCTATAAAATATGCAATAGGTACAGGACA
Organism: Lachnospiraceae bacterium; assembly: GCA_017470935.1. Taxonomy (GTDB): domain Bacteria; phylum Bacillota; class Clostridia; order Lachnospirales; family Lachnospiraceae; genus CAG-590. The sequence continues at coordinate 56,202 of JAFUXG010000008.1, read as the reverse complement.
AAAAACATTTGCACAACTTACAGATTATGAAAAGGTAAAATTCATAGATGAACATGGGGTATTCTCATGCACATATAAATCTAAAAATCATGTAGGTATGTACTATTCAAAAGAATTTAGTGGTGGCTCATTTTTAGAAGGTAATTATAATGGTATGTGTCAAGGTTTTGCAAAAACAGAAATAAGTATGTTTATGAATTTAGGTATATGTTCAGAAGATTGTGGGGCTAATAATCATTCATGGTCTAAGATATATATTCAAAGTCCAGACACAGGAAAATATAGATATTATCTATTTGATTATGGGTTATATGATGATATGAATAAAAAAACAAGTACAGGTGCATATATTAGTGATAAAGATAATGATGAAGAACCATTTCCAGATTATGTAAAGGCAGATACATGGAATAAAATAGAAATATATTGGCATGAACCATATTTCTGTCATAAAAATATTATAAATAAATTATTAAAATTAAAATAGTGTATGCAGTACAAATACCCTTATCATCTTCAAAGGTGCTTAACATAAATACATATTTTGATAGTTAAATATTTGGATTGGAGGTTGTATTATGGGGCAGTTAGAAATGGGAAAGGTATATAAATGGTCTTTGATTAGTGCAACATACCCTAATATGTATGCAATTATTACAGATGTTAAAGAAAAAGGTGGTTTGATACAGAGTTGTAAACTGTTAGAGATAACAACATATGAGAATAAAGAAAAAGTTGTGCATGAATACAAAAATTCTGATATAAACTTCGATTGTGTTCGTACTACCTTTTCAGCTCCGAATATGGGGGCATTAAATTGATATAAGAAGAAGTTAAAGAATAAGCATCATACTTTGAGGGTATGGTGCTTATTTCAATGAAAAAAATTTTTTAATTCACCAACTTCAGTAGGCATACGATATATCGTGTTTTCCTATTCTTCCACTCTCAAATTTATTGTTAATATTATTAGAGATGTATTATTTTAATTCTACCATACAAGTTGATAAATAGAATGTTGAGCGTACTTACACATTTATATAAGAATTGAATTCAAGATGGATAGTAATGATAGAAATATCAGAGCTATCCGTTTTTTATTATTAAAATCATAAGGAGGTCATTACAATGATTGATATTTCAGAGGGAAAGCCAGCAGGCTTGATTAAGGCAGAGGAGCTTCTAGAAAAAGCAAATAATCGTCTGCGTAAGGAAAGGAAAAAAGCAAGTGAGCAGAAAAGAAAGCAGGACAACCATAACAAGATCATCATGGGTGGCATTGTTAAGAAGTATTTTCCTGAGTGCATTTATTTTGAACAACATGAGCTTGAACGGATATTGAAGTCAGCACTTAATTCAGAACAGTGCAAAGCGGAAATTGTCAAAATAAAAAACGAGTGTTCCGAAAGTAAAAAAGTGTAATAATACTGTCCCCGAAGGGCGCACGCACCACCTCTGGTGGTGTATCTGTGCGCACCGAGAAAATCTCGGTGATTAAGTTAGCAGGATTTTATGTCTGAAAAAGCTGTTATATTTACATTCATTTTTCCAAATTTATGTGCCTTCCGACACATCACATGGGAGTAAGGGCAATGTCACTTGAACATCAGGGGATCAGAACTGAAAAGGGTGAGTATAACAGATGGGTTAAATGGCAGAACGCTATAATAACCAACGCACTTACCACTCTTGAAAATGCTCTTGATGTGGTTAAGTCTGAAACGGATAAATGGAAAGCAACATTGAAAGAAAAGGCTAATGAAATAATTGATGTGATCGACAATGTTGTTAAGCGGAAGGGTGTACTTTCCGTTCCCGTAGTCAATGCAAAATATATAGCAAAGATAGGACACAGAAATGAGCTTCAAAATCCCGATAATGTAAAGCGGATAGCTGAAGCTAAAAAGTGGAAAACCTTTGAGCAGGTTAAAGACGATTACGCAAGAGACGGAGCAGATTTTGACAGGAAAGAGGTGGATATAAACAAGCAGTTTGTCAGACTTCAACATCTTAATAAACTCATGCAGGCATACAAGGATTTTAAGCCCGTTATGGAAGTACATTCCGAGTATGACAAGCTGAATGGATTAGCTAAAATAAAATACAAAAAGGAATATTCCTATGAGCTTGAACAGTACCCTGAATTAAGAGAGAAATATGAGGAGCTTGTTGGAGAAAACAAGAGATTCAGACCTAACGAATGGCAGAGCGAGATAGAACAGATTGAACATTCCATTGATGAATACAAACATCATGCTTCGGGCAGGGCATTTATACTTGCCACAGCAGAAGTATTATTCCACAACAGAAAGGAACTGGAGAGGTTAAGAGAGAATGAGGAGAGGGAGAAGAACAGACAGAAAGAAAGTGTAAAAAAAGTCAATCGGGGGATAGATTGATGGATAATAATAAATAATTATTTTGTAAAAAATAAGTCGAATTGTGTATTGAAAAACAGAGTAAATAATGTTAGTCTATATGCGTGCGAGAGATCGCACAAGGAAAGTATCCCATGACGGGGTGGTAGCCTCCCGAGCCGATTGACCAGTGAAAGCTGGAATACATAGGAAGGGAGGTGACGTGTATGACAGTCTATGAAACTATTATGGTTGTACTGGGAGTGATCGGCTTGCTGATATCGCTTGGTATGCTGTTAATTGCGTTGCTGAACTTTCTCGACGAGAGAAAAAAGCACAAATAAAAATGCCTCTCCTGTCTGCCAACGGGAGAGGCGGCTCTCTATGAGAGCATTATAACCTCGCTCGGGAGCATCCACTTTGGAGTGGGGTGCTTTCCTTTTATGAGTATAACATTATTAGTGCTTTAATTCAATATATTTTACAAAATATTTTAAGTTTATTTTATATGGCGTTATGAGTAGAAAAATACTTGTAACGCCTATTTTATGCCTATTGGCAGGAAAGGAAATAATGACAATGAAAGACGATAATAAAGCAAATATCAATGAAAATAAAGAGCATGAAACACCAACAATCACAACCAAGATAGGCAGTACAACCTATGTGGTAGGACTTCATTTCAGTAAAACAAGCAAGGAAACCTTGCAAGACAAGATAAAACGTATGGTTTTAGAGGACGCAAAGAGGGAAAATCACTGAAAAAATTATTTCAATTTTTCAAACCTCTGCTCTTGACAAACAGACCCTAATGGCTCGGTGATGACAGTTAGAGGTAAATGTGATATATCTATATTATAAATCGTCATTTAAGGAGAATAGGGATATGAATTATATTAGAAACAGAAAAAGTAATCTTCCGTTTAGTTTACACGATAGTAGGATAATGCAGATTGGAGTTTATAAAAACACATTGTCTTTGAAGATGGATCGAATATTTAAATATGTTGATGATGAAGAAAAATGGTATAATGGAATAATCGAATTCACAAAAATTGATATAGAGGAGTGCGATATCATGGTGTTCAACACTCCGTATGGATATGAAGGAGAAAAGTCTTTTTCAGGAAGAGTGTTGTCTTTTGAGGAATTTAAGGAGCAATACCCTAATGCGGAGTTTGAGGTCGTTACTGAGGGATATTGTGGATATGACACAACATTTCAGGGGTGGATTTGGCAAGGTGAAAATGCTCCGTTTTTTGGAATCATGAGAATATGGAATATGGGCGATATGATATATCAAATTTAATAAAATTATATTTGTATTGATAATGGATGACATTTTAATTTTAAAGAATAAATTATTTTGAGAGAACAAAATGACTATGCCGGAGACATATCCAAAAAGACGTATCGGTTTTATGAGTTTAAAAGTGCAGAAGTAGATAATGCAGTAAAATAGCGGATGTTACGGAGAGTAACAGGTATGTTACAGTTCGTTTCTTGCGTGTTGCCGTGTATCGGATATATAGTGAGGCTGCAAATAAAAACGCATGGCGTAAGAAGGAGGTCACTATAATGACATTTGGAGAAAAATTAAAGAAAGCAAGAAAAGAAGCAGGATTATCACAGGAACAGTTTGCTGAGAAAATGAGTGTATCAAGATCTGCTATTGCAAAATGGGAAACTGAAGTTTCACATAGTTAAAGATATAACACCGCAACCCACGCTTACAATGTATATGCTTGTTGCAATAATAGAATACCACGCACGAATCAATCATCAATACTTGTAATATCATAGCATAACAGTTCAAAATCTCATTGATTGCAGTATTGCACCTTAAAAATCATCATGCTATAATCAAGAAAAAGACTAATTGTTGGTTGATTCTCTAATATATTGACACACCATAAGGAGATAGATATAAAGCATGGAACAACAGATAAATAATGAAAATAATGCAGGCAACGACACTGCGAATACTAATAAAACCAAACAGACTAACCGTGAATATAAATCACGATTATTCAGTTATATATTCGGAAGAGAAGAAACGAAAGACAGAACTCTTTCTCTGTATAACAGTCTAAACGGTACGAATTATACAAACTCTGACGATATAACGATCACTACGATTGAAGATGTTATTTATATGGGTATGAAGAACGATCTTTCGTACATAGTATCTGACAGGGCTTCGCTTTATTCAGCTATTAACATAAACGAACATCAATCAACCGGCAACCCAAACATGCCTTTGCGTGAATTCATGTATGCGGCAAAGCTGTATGATAAGTATTTGAAAATGAAGAAGAAAAATCCATACGGTTCAACGATAATACCTTTGCCGATACCTAAATTAGTGGTATTATATAATGGTAAGACAGATGTGCCGGACGAATCAATAATGAGATTATCCGATGCTTTTAGAGAAGAGATAAGGCAGAATCTTATAATGAGGCAGCAAAGTGACGATACTAATAGTGAGGGAGCTGTTGCCGAGATAAATGAGGAAGAAGTAGAAACCATTTTGAAAAAGGCTTCACCGGATATTGAAGTAACTGTAAGAATGGTCAATATCAATTACGGGCACAGCAAGGAGATACTTAAGGCGTGTGAATCATTGAATGAGTATTCATGGCTTGTGGATCAGATAAGAATAAATGTAGATACCGGAATGGAGCTTGAAGAAGCCGTTAATAAAGCACTTGATGATATGCCGGACGATTATGAACTGAAAGAACAATTGTTGGCACACAGAGCGGAGGTGATTGGTATGTGGATTAATGAGTATAATGAAGAAGAAACAATGCAGATGTTCAAGGAAGAGGGAATCAAGATTGGGGAGCAGCGTGGAGAGCAACGAGGAATCAAGATTGGTGAACAGCGTGGGAGACAGGAAGGGGAAAATCTTCTTGCAACCCTGATAAACAAGCTGATTTCTCTCGGTAGAAATGAAGACATTTCTAAGGTGACAACTGATCCGGTATTCAGAGATAGCTTGTATGTCCAGTACGGATTGAAAAAGACTATGTAACAATAAGAGATTTGAATACGAATAAAAGATAAGATTATCATTAAAATAGGCTTCGTTCATTAAGGATAATGAATGAAGCCTATTTGTCTTTCGTATATTCAATAATATCAGCAATATCACAGTCAAACATTTCACAGAACTGATTTAATGTGGTTAATGTAATACTGCGGTTATGCTTTATATTATCTAACATTCCCCTGCTCATATTATAATCGTTCAATAGCTTGTATTGGGAAATGTTCTTTTCTTTTAGTGTTTTCCATAAAGGATCAAAAGTAATCATACCTATCCACCTCACAACTCATTCTAATTGAATAAATAATAAGTGTATATTCCCAAGAGAATGGGAATTTTATCATTGACGATAAAAGAATATGAAATTATAATCAATTTTAGAACTGACTTGACGGAGGTATCAGTTATGCTTGATAAAATAACTGAAGCCGAGATAAATAGGGAAATGAAAGTAATATCCGGCGGAAGCTTAAGAGATGTATATGGTATCGGCTGCGAAAGAATGGTGCTGGGTATTATTGTGGAGGCTATGCTGAGTGCCGGATGCAGAAAAGGAAGTATAGCGCATGTAATGAATGAGGCTATTGATGCGATTGATGAGTTGTCGGTAAAGGAATTTCAAGATATTAATAATGATTATTTGACACAAAAATATAAAAAGAGCAGGCTGATAAAAATGTAAATTTATGTTTTATTTCATTGAAATAAAAGTCAAAATCGGGTATAATCTGTGTATTAAACAAGGGTTATACGGCTTGATTTAACTGCCGATATAAATGATATATTGTTTTGGGCAGACATGGTTTTGTGTTCACGAAACATGGTAACAGGAGATGCAGGTGTCCAAAACATGGGCTTTAGAAAAACAAAGTGTTCACTTTATGAAATATATCACTGATAACAGATAAGCCTTAGGGCTTTATTATATTTGGAAAGGATTGACTTTCATGGTTTATGGGATAAAATCTTTAAAGAAAGAAAGAAAGAAAGAAAGAATAACTCTGTCTATTTCTGTCATACTTAATGCACAAAGACATCTGATAGGAAATGTGGTAGGAAATGCCATGTTCCTTTTCAGATGTTTTTTATTTGCAAAGGATTCTGCTATCCGATATGACAGCGGGTAATCCATCAAAGAGTTAATAAGATGTTTGACAGGTGTAATACATTGTGATTACACGATATGAAAACATCAAAAATAGATATATAAAACAAAAATTTTATCAAACGGAGGTAATCTTATGAAAATGAAGAAATTAACATCAATCGCACTTGCAGCAGCACTTGCGATAGGAACATTTGGATTTAGTGTTCCGGCAAATGCAACTGAACCACTGGTAACGACAACGACAGATTATGTGATCACCATTCCGGCAACACTTAATGTGGCAAATGCAGGATGGAATGCAACAGATGGCATTAAAGCACAGGTAAAAAGCGGTGATACCTTTGACTCAAGTAAGAAACTGACAGTGACAGCAGAATCAAAAAATAACTGGGCTTTAAAGTCAGGTGATAATTCCGTTGGTTACAATCTGGCAACAGCTACAGGTACATACAGCAGTACGGCAGAACCTGCATCATGGGCATTCTCCGCTGTTGAACTGAATGAAACAAGCGGCACAAATAAAGCTATGGGCATCATAGTAGAAGATTATAGTAGTATGCCCGCAGGCACCTATCAGGACACCGTGACCTTTACGGCAAAGGTGAAAAACGCTGTCACGACTAAAACCGTCACATTTAACACAGATACTGATGGAAAGACAATCAATAAAGACGGAGTTACATGCTCCAGAGGCTTTGATACATACAACAATCTTTTTGGTAACAGTTCGGGATTTTCCGTTTCTTCCGGACAATTTACAAAGATCGAAGTCACTGCTGATGATGTAAGTATGATTGGAATGGATCAAGAGAATAATAACACTATAGAAGGCTGGTCAACTACTAGAGGGACAGCAACATGGACTGGAAAATCCTCAACCGTGCCTTTTGGGGTTATTATGGGAAACAGTGGATCTGTGACGATTGTATTTACGATTGAGGAATAACAACCTATTGCGAAAGGTCGTGAGCCTATGAACCGAAAACCGAATATCCTTGCGGCCTTTCTGATCGCCTTGCTTTTTCTTGGAACTCTAGCCGGATGCTCCGGGGATGCAGGAACTTTCAGCGGAAAGCCAAAGAAGGATTACAGCAACATAGAGATGAATCCTAACATTTCCATTCCCGGATATGAAAGCCTTGATTTTAAGGCAGGGAAGGAAAAACAGAGCGTGGATTTTTATAATCCCGATGAAAATACCTGTTTTTTTCGTATCAGCCTTGTGGTAAAGGATGAAACGGATACGGCAAATGGTGAAGAAGGAAATGCCGGAGAAGAGACAGTTCTCTGGACTTCGGATTTTATTGAACCGGGAGAGCATGTAAAGAGCATTAAATTAAGCAAAGAATTAGAAAGCGGTGAATACACCGCAACACTCAAATATGGGTGCTTTAGATTACAAGATAAGACGCCGCTTAACGGATCGAATGTGGAACTTACTCTGAATGTGAATTGAAACAATCAGTAGAAGACACATGTAATAATATAGTTAGGCGGTAATACGATAGACAGGAGGTAATTTCATGACGAAAAGGAGGATAGTGAGATCCATACTTTCGGTTTTCCTTTCGCTGATACTTATAATAAATGGATTCCTGCCGGGAATGCCATTTGTGAGTACAGTACATGCGGAAACGGCGACTAAGACAATTACGCCCGGAACGGATGATGCGAAAACCGGAACGGGTACTATGGAAATCTCGCTTACAATAAAGAAAACACCTGGTGCGGGTGATTTCACATTTACATCCCCGACTTCACTCATATATGACGGTCAGGTCAAAGCGGCAACCGTTTCAACAGAGACTGAAGGCATGGGTGAAGTTACAGTGGAGTATTATAACGGTGATACAAAGCTTAGTGGTGCACCAACGGCAGAGGGTACTTATACAGTAAAAGTAAATGTTGCAGAAGGTGATGATTATAAGGCTGCTACAGGTATTACCGATGACGACTGGACATTTACGATATTACCTATGCAGAAAACAATGACTATTACACTGGTGATTCATGGTCATGAATTTACATATGGCGCAGAGGGTGCAACCATTACTGCTACATGTGGAAGTACAGTAGGAACCTGTGATCTGACAGATAAAAAGGTTTCTCTTACCCTTAATGCACCGGAGAAGAAGAAAGATACAGATTCCCTAAGTGCATCCGCAACACTTGATGCAGAAGAACTCGCAGCGTTTAACAAAGCTACGGGGCTTTCTGTAAAGGAAAGTGATATAGAATATTATGAGGGTACAACAAAACTTGCCGCTGCCCCGACAACAGAGGGTAATTATACGGCAAAGCTGACGGTAGGTACAGGCGATAATAAGGCAACAGCGGAAGTTTCTTACTTCATCGGTACATCTACCAAGACGCACAGCATGACCATTACCCTTGTCATCAAGGAAAAGGCAGAGGTCACTACTGCACCGAAAGCAAATGAGTTGACTTATACAGGAAAAGCACAGGCACTTGTAACGGCAGGTGTGGCTCAAAACGGTACTATGCAGTATAAGCTTGGTGAAGATGGAACATACAGTGACAAGATACCGACTGCTACGAATGTAGGTACATATACGGTATATTACAAGGCAGTTAAGAAAGATGATACCTATGATGACAGTGATGAAAGCAGTGTAGAGGTAACCATAGGAAAAGCAGCTAATACCGTTTCCGTATCCATTGATGATTGGACATACGGAGATACTGCGAGCATTCCTGCTGCTACAGCAGATTTTGGTGCGGATACGGCAACATTTACATATAGTGATACAGAAGATGGCACATACACATCTACAGTGCCGGCTAAGGTTGGAACTTATTATGTGAAAGCTGCTGTTGCGGGAACAGATAATTATGAGGCTGGTGAAAGTGATCCGGTGGAATTTGCCATCAAGAAAGCAGCACTTACGGTAACAGCAGAAGCCAAGAATATAACCTACGGTGATGAAGATGTACCGCTTACTTATAAAGTGAGTGGACTTGCAGAGGGTGATACCGCTGATAAGGTACTGACAGGAGCACTTACCAGAGAAGCCGGAACAGATGCAGGAACATATAAGATCACGCAGGGCAGTCTTACATCGACAGACTACGGCATTACATTTGTCGGAGCAGATTATGTGATTGCTAAGGCGGCACAGGCTGCACCTGTGGAATCATTTACTACATCAAAGGCAACCGGAAGTGATACCTCTGACGGTACGATAAGCGGATTTGCAGCTGCAAAGGCTTATCAGATATCATCAGATAACGGTGCAACATGGACAGATGTTAAGGCTTCGAGCACATCACTTGATGTCAAGGCAGGCGATTATCAGATAAGGTATGTCGGAGATAAGAATCATGAGGCAGGAGCTTCCGTGTCAGTGACGGTTGGAAAGAAAGCAGACCAAAGCAAGCCGGAAGGACTTGAAACTGAGAATGTCAGCGCAGAGAATGCGACAGACGGTGTGGTTACGGGCGTTACAGATGCCATGGAGTATTCAACGGACGATGGAAAGACATGGACTGCTGTACCGACTAATGCAGATAAGATAGACGGTCTTGCAGCAGGCGAAGTGCTTGTAAGATATGCAGAAACAGATGATAAGAATGCAAGCCCGGCAGCAACGGTTGTTGTTGGAGTGGCTTCCAGAACAGAGAGTGAAGTAAAATTCAAGCCGGAGGCTGATGATACAAACATAGAAGAGAAAGCTATTACAGGAGTGGATACTTCTCCGAATGAAAGTTTAGATGAATTTGCTGAGACACAGAAAGAAGAGGGTAAGGATGTCAAGGTTGAAGTAGAGATAACCCCTGTGAAAGAAGATAAGGTTACTGCTGAATCTGTAACAGAGACAAAAAAGGTTGTTGATGATGTATTCAAAGGAATCGACAAAGAAAAGGTTGTGACCGAGTATCTTGAAATTGATGTTGCCAAGTATGTAAATAATGAAAGAGAAAATGATACCATCAGTGATACGAATAAGCCAATAGAGATTCCATTTACATATAACATTACAAAGGGTAATCCGGTTGTAATAAGAACTCATGGAGGTATTGCAAAAGCATTTGGCAAGTTAAGATCAAGACCTGAGAAGAAGGATTACAAAGACGCAATGTTCTACATTGATCTGGAAAACGCAATGTTGTATATCTATTCACAATACTTCTCTGATTTTGCAATCGTATATGCAACAGAGACGACTTACAATGTAGGCTTTGTCAGTGGAACAAACGAAAATCTTTCGCCATTAGTCGTAGCGGAAGGTGGCAAGGTAACACTTCCGACAGTTCCTAAGAATGATGGCTATGCATTTGACGGTTGGTATAAGGATGAAGCATATACTACGGCATGGAATGACAATGACACGGTAAATTCAGACATCACTCTCTATGCGAAGTGGAATAAATCTGTAAGCGGTGTAAGTGTATCTCCGTCTGAGGTAAAGTTCACAAAGGCAGGCGAGACATCACAAATCAAGGTTACAGTGACACCAGCGGATGCTGCAAATACTAAGGTAACATACAAATCAAGCGATACAAAGGTTGCAACGGTAGATGCTAACGGCAAGATAACCGCTGTTGCTAACGGTACGGCTACCATAACCGTAACTACTGAGGACGGAGCTAAGGCAGCAACAGTCAAGGTAACGGTGTCTATACCGGAGGTGAAGCAGCAGGGAACCGAAGAACCGGTGCAACAACCGACTAAGGAAGAAAAGGCTGTTATCAGCATGAATGCCGGACTTAAAATAAGTCAGACCGGTTCCAAGATAAACATCAAGTGGGGCAAGGTAGGGGAAGCTGACGGCTATGATGTCTATGTGGCGTACTGCGGCAAGAAGTTTGGAAAAGCGGTCAAGACAATCAATAAGAACAGTACAACTTCTGTAACTGTTAAGAAGATAAACGGCAAGAAGATAAACCTTAAGAAGAATTTCAAGGTTTATGTGGCAGCCTATAAGTTGACTGACGGTAAGAAAGAAGTGCTTGCCAAGTCCATCATGGGGCATGTGGTAGGAAGACTGAATATCAAGTATTCCAATGCCAAGAAGATAACTCTTTCTAAGAGCAAATATTCCGTTAAGGTTGGCAAAACTGTTAAGGTCAAGGCAAAGACCGTTCTTGTGGATAAGAGCAAGAAACAGCTTTCCGACGGACACGCAAAGGAATTCCGTTATGCAACTTCTAACAAGAATATCGCTACCGTTGACAAGAATGGAAAGGTCAAGGGTGTTGCCAAAGGAAACTGTATCATTTACGTATATGCAAGGAATGGATATGCGAAGACGGTAAGTGTTACGGTTAAGTGATAACAAGCTGAATATGTAATATAGAAATACAATACTCCGGTATCTGTTGTGATACCGGAGTATTTATGTAATGATGGTTTAACTGATTATATCAATCATCTTCATGAAGATAACTGAATTGATAATCTGACAATAGTTCGTATATGGTTTCAATATTATTATCAGAGGTAATAATATCCAACAATTCTGAAAACAGGTTTTAGCCTGTAAGGTCTGCAAAAGATGCAGCCAAGGCTTTAAAGAGGAAAATTACTGTTGCTATTGCTACAACCATTAGTATGGCAAATGTGGTAGCCTGCTTTTGTTGTTCGTAATCTTCAATAGCGTGTATTGACCTTGCTACTCCATATATAAAGTACAGTAGATTGCCTATACCTATGAAATTAATGTTATGTTCATAACAGAATCCGGATGTGAATATCATCACAGACAGTAAGGTTGTAATAACGTATATAGTATATCTGTCTCCAAATTTGCGTATGCTCCAGAAAATCAGAAAAAGCAGCCATATCACAAACATTATTGAGCCTGTCAGGTTTTCGTAGTCATCACCCATATCTTGAAATCCGTTGAATATATCTTTGTAGGCTTCGATAAAATGTGTATTGATGGATAAAGAAATAATGCATAATATAGCCATACAAATGCAAATATTTATCATGATACCCTCATTTGTTAAAGACAACTTTTTGTATTTGGTGTGAAGGTCGGTTGACAGCTTTTGATATTGTTTTTCTAACTTCTGTTTCTCAGATTTGATGGAATTGATTAAGGCTTTATTTTTCTGTTCATAGGATGCCTGGAGAACAGCTTTCTCATCAGAAATCATATTAGAAGCCATCTCATTAATATAAGCTTCCCGGTTGTCTTGCAGATCCTGTACATAAGAATACATCTGTTCTGCTTTGTATTCCTTTGCACTAACGTTCCCAGCCCTTACTTCGAGTTCGGCTTCTTTTCTTTGCAAGTTCTCGCTCTTTTGCTTCAGCCTCAATTCTTGCTCGTTCAGCTTCTTCTCTAATAATCTGTTCAGCTTGTATGCGTTGTCGCTCTCGCTCATCATCTCTATCTGACCGTTTAGCGAGACTATCATTTCGCTTTGCTTCTGAATCTTGTTCTTTAAGCTCGATACTTCTGAGAAAGGCACTGATGTCTGAAGCTGTTTCTCTAAGTCCGCTATCGTCCTGTCCTTGCTGTCCAGTTCGTTCTGCATTTCCTCCAGCATTTTGATAAGCTCTTCGTCGTTCTTTGAGTTTGCGTATCCGTTCATCATGGTCATTCTCCTTATCTTTTATTTGCTTTGATAACTCTTCAAGATGTCTATCTGTATCTGCAATTTCCGATTCTGTTCTCTTAATGATGTAATCAGCTCGGTCAATCGCTTGTTTTCGTTCGCCAAGTCCTCGTTTAAGCTCATGGATTCGTCCAGTTGTTCCCTTGTCTGTGAAAGCTCCTGCGTCAGTTCTGAAATCTGCTGTTCCAGTCTGTCTATCTCGTCCTGCTGTTCTTCTAACATCTTTATCATCTCGTCCTGCTTTTTGAGTATCAGCAGTATGTCTTCTAAGTTCCGTATATCTTCCATAAATCTCCCTCGCTTTCCTGATAATAAATGCTGTGATATCCGAAAAAGTCTGTCTTAACTTCTGTCGGATAAGGTTGCGTTCCTTAATACTCCTGTTGATCTCACATCTGTCGGAAACATCTCCCCGCTGTTCGATCTGCCTTGCCGTCACTCCCTCATGGATAGTCGGCTCAATGTCAAGTCCCTGCCTTTTGTAAGAACGGTGGTCTATCTGCTTGTCAGGTGTAAGATATTGATTACAATGTTCTGCCCATGACTTTCTCCATTCCTCAGCTTTGGAATGCTCGTTCCAGTCATTAGCGGGTATAGCTATCCGTTCCCATAAGTATTCCGTGCCCTTGCCCTTGCGTTCTCTTGTTTTCTGATTCCCGTTTTCATCAAGAACGGGTATGCGGTACATGGCTGTGTTCTCTTTATCCTTTGGGTTGTACGATGGGAGTGCCGGATCATATATTGGTCTGCCCTTATCGTCCCTTGCATTTGCAAAAACGGATTTCTGCTTGGAAGTCCATTTCTTATTTTCATCAATCGCCCTTACGGATAACATGATATGTGCATGAGGGTTTCCGTCACCTTTGTCATGCAAAGCCCAGTCTGCAATCATTCCCTTTGATGTGAAATTGTCATTGATATAACTGCGTATACATTCGATCTGCTGTGCCCTTGTTAGCTCGCTTGGAAGTGCAACCTCAATCTCCCTTGCAAGCTGTGCGTCTGATCTTTTTTCAACTTTCTGTACTTCGTTCCATAAAGTCTGGCGGTCAAGGTAGCGGTCGGGTGCATTAGCCGGAAGAAGAATCTCGGACATCACAACTCCGCCTTTTTTAGTGAAGTCATGTGTGATCCCTGTTTCTTCGTTCAGCAACTTCTCGCCCGAACGGTAAGCAGCAGACGCAACTGCCGACCTCCCGCCTGAACGACCTATGAGCTTTATGGAACAGTGGTAGATAGCCATGAACATCATTCCTTTCTCCGATATAGTGAATGGGTATCCTGCGAATTGTTAAGGCAGCAGTCTTAACTCCCTCCAAGTGAAACTTGGTAGGAAGCCACCTGCGGCGTGGACAAAGTCCGTTGAGCATAGAAGTAAATGAGTGGAATGAAATATATCCAAAGCCGATGTAGTCTTTGGTATATTTCACTTACGCTGATTTACTTCGGGTGGGGTTCAAAGGGGCAAAGCCCTTTTGTGCCGTCTGCACAAGACCGCCCTCTGCGTAAGAGTGCTGTCCGCATAGGACTGGGGTGCAGGGTCGCAAGATGTCCGGTGGACATCTGTTTTGCGACGACCGGAGTGGAACGGAGACAAGCCACGCCCCTCGGAGGTCTCCACTCCGTTTCGGTCCGCGCTGAACAAGCATCCACCGGATGCTTAGCGCCGCACTAACGGAGCGAAGCGGAGTGGTATATATGGGCTCCGCCCATATATAAGTGCGCCCTTTACGATGTAAAGGGAATAATAAAATCACTCGTCGTCATCATCGGTCTGTCCGTTTTGCTCGTCATGGCTTTCAGTATCACTTGCAGTTTCTTTTTTCGCCGTATCCGGCACACCCTTGTTCATAGCCTTGCTGAAATAATTGCCGTTCCGTTCCTGCTGTTTCAGAAAGTTCATAAGACGCATATCATCGCCCTCAACAAAATCTCTGTTAAGAACTGAACTGACAACACCGCCCATGACAATAAGACTGTGCGTTCTTGCTTTGCGGTCTTCGGCTTTCTTTCTCTGTTCAAGCTGTCTTTTCTGAGCTTTTAACTGGTTGGCTCTATCCAACAGCTTCTGGATTTCATCATCTTTGATGTTGATCCGCTCCTCGATTGATTTTTTACTTCTTGGCATTATCATCATCTCCTATACTAAAATTTGTGATGTCCCTGCTTTGTATTTTGAAATAACAGAACAGGTACAAATCACATTTTCAATTTAGCAAACAGGGGAATAAATGACATTGAGCATGATTTGAGAGTAAATTGCAGATTTTTGAAATGTATTTTGATAAGAAATAAGATTTGAAATTAGAAAAACGGATAAAAAGAAAAAGACAATAAAAAATAACCCAAATCACAGGATAGGACTTGGGTTATTTTTGAATTACTTGAATATTGCGTCGATAAAATATGAAGGGTTAGGAACCTGAGAAATAATTGCCTGTTTTAGCATATTTATTTTATCTTCTATAAGTTCGGGATGTTCCTCCCAGATAATATTATAAATGCTTATTGCCTTTTTATAATGTTCTCTTGCATTTTTAGTATCACCCATTGACAGATATATGTAAGCGGCTGTTTCTTCTATTTCGGCAAAGTCGTGACATATTTCGCTGTTATGCGTTTTAACTATTTTTTTGCATTTTTTAAGTATGTTAAGTGCTTTGGTTTTCTCTCCACTGTCGGATAATAAAACTGCATAGGTGACTGCCTGAACTATGATTGCATTTGTATAATCAAGGTTGTAATCATCAAGAATCAAAAGAGCGTTTTCAAGATACTGCATGGCTGTATCATAGTTCCCTTTTAAATGTTCCAACTCTCCATGATTACAATAAGTATTTGAATATAGCAGGGCGGTGTCTTTGTTTAAGTCGGGCAATGATTGTATCGCTTTTTTTGAATAGTTATACGCTCCATCTGTGTCATTTTCAAAATACTGTTTTACTGCTGCCTTGTATCCATATAAAAGAGAAGGTGCTATTAAGTAATTGTTTTCATTATCATTAGAAAGGAAATCCAGTTCATTGATAATCTTATACATTCCGCTTTTATACTTATATGATTCCATATAAGGAAAGGCATCTTGGATGAAACTGATATAACCGTCAATATCGTCTTTGTATATTAGGTCTATAATAGTGGTAACTGTTTCAAAAAGTGTAGTTGCAAATGGAATATCCATTCCGAGCATTATGAATATCTTATCATGGATATATTCAAGCATTTCATTACAATTAGTAACTGAAGGTTTAAGATCGGCAACTGTTATCTCATGGATCAGTGGGTGCAGGCGGATATTCCGGCATGATTGTTCTTTGATAAGTCCAAGCTCTATCAGTGTATTTATGGTATTCATATCACTCTGATTTGTCCATTTGGCAAAAAGCAGTTCATGTATTCCGGTTTGTGGGATAAGGCACATACAGCACATGATATATTTCTCCTGCGTATCAAGAACGGATAAAGAAAAAAGAGTGCTTATATGTCCGTAGTAGGAATCCTTTCGCAAGATACCGTCCTTTTTCATACCTACCATATCAGCGGAGGACAGTCTGACATTTTCCTCTTTGAGTTTATTCAAAAGTTCTTTCTGCGATAATATCCCTTTTTGAAGAAGCCTTGCGGCAAGCTCCACTGCAAAGGTATGGTGGTGTACCGTTTCTATTATATCAAGTGCGGTATCCCTGTCGGCAGAGAAATTATTGTAAAATTTGTCTGCAAGAGAAAGCAGTTCATTTGTATCACGAATCTCGTTAAGCTCATAGGTATCGTAATGCTCGAAACGGCTTCTTGTTGTGAAAAGAATACGGCATCTGTATTTCATGATGACAGAAAGATAACTGTCGCTGTATGAGGCAGTGTCAAAGTTATCTATGATGATAAGTGTGTCATCTCTTAGTGAACGCAGGAAACGGTTATGTTTTCTGAGGCGTTCGCTGTCAGCATCGTCCGGAAGGTCGTCTGCAAAATCAAGTCCTGCTATATCCTCTGTCAGATTTCCGCTGTATGTAATATACAAAATGTTGGTGTATTCCTTTTTATATTTTTTTGCGTATGCTTTTGCCAGCTCGCTTTTTCCAATACCCGCAATTCCTGACAGAAAAATTTTCTTTTTATCCGTAAGTAATTCGTGTAGTTCTTCAATCTCATTGTCCCGTCCGCAAAAATATCTGCATGGACTTGGCGGATCATTTTCAAATATGTAATCATATATGACCGGAGACAGTTCGCCGGATGTAATCAGTTTTTTCTCCGTATCTCGTTTTATGAATTTCCGTTCCATTGCAAACAGAAGAAGAATGGATATAAATACAGCCATGCCATTATCGGAATCAGTGCTGTAATAAGAATCCAGTTCCTGTTTTTTTGATTCGGATATGGAAGTATCGTTTAACAGCAGTTCACGCAGCTTTATCAGTGCCATTTCTTTGTCGTACATGATAGAGATTATATTTTCTTCAATATCATTTGCAAGATGTTCTTTGTGTTCTTCTGATTTCAGATAATATGATGTTATTGTCCTGTTGACACAATTTATTCCATTTAACCAACGACATACTTGTGTATTATCAAGGATTACTATTATTTCATCAGAATTGATGCAGTTATTAAAAATCTTGGTAATAAAATCAACTTGATTCCCCTGATTTTCTTCATTGCAATATTCTTTGATAATTGTTGTAACACTGTAAAAATCAAGTCGTTCCATTGGCACTTTCTCCTTTCAAAAAATTACGCAATTTGCACTCAATCTGCTCTCAATGAGTTTATTCATTCATTTCTTTAGAATGAGCATACAGGGACTGCATCAGTTATAGAGATTATAGCACATGCAGGCAGGAAAATGAAGAAAAACGGAGGTGAATGTGCGATGGGGAATGGGACAGTAAAACCGGAAGAATTAAACGGGCAGCTTATTAAGGAAACGGGCAATAATTATTTTGTTCATGGCAATGTTAGGATCATCATCAATGAGCATTTCGCTGATGATGGGAAACCGTTGGAGAATATCATTGAGGAATCAATAGTCAGGCATGCCCGTTATGGGTTGAATTGCGATCTGCCGGACTATACGGGCATTAGTAATACCATAGATGAAAGTGAATGATGAAACGGTATATTTTGGAACAATAATTTTAACTATCAATTGTCGAACACCCGCACTTATGATATACTTTCATTGAGCGTGTATTGTAAGCGTGGGTTGTTTCATATCTGAAAGGAGAATGACTTTATGAAACAGCTTAATAACAATACAGCTTTATATATGCGGTTGAGCCGTGATGATGAAAATTTTGGAGACAGTGTCAGCATTGAAACGCAGAGGACTATCTTAAATCAGTTTGTGAAAGAGAACGGACTTCATGTGGTCGATGAATATGTGGATGACGGTTATTCAGGGACTAACTTTGAAAGACCTGCATTTAAGCGCATGATCGAAGATGTGGAAGCCGGCAGAGTGAACTGTATAATCACAAAGGACTTGTCACGATTCGGCAGGGAACATATCATGATGGGCTATTATCTGGAGTTTTACTTTGTGGATAAGAATGTCCGTTATATCGCAGTTTCCGAGGGAGAGGACACGGAGAAAGGTCTGAGTGATTTTGTACCATTTAAGAATCTGTTCAATGAGTGGTTTGCAAAGGATACCAGCAGGAAGATCAAGACTTGTATGAATGCGAAGTTTCTCGCCGGAGAGCGCACATTTGCCTATGCGCCTTTGGGATATAAGAGAGACGAACATACGAAGAATAAGCTGGCAATTGATGATGAAACGAAATGGATCATCGAAAAGATATATTCCTATGCACTGCTCGGCAATGGTGCAAACAGAATTACCAAGATGCTGATAGCTGAAAAGATACCGACACCGGGGTATATTAACTTTAAGAGGAACGGCACATTTGCCAATATCTATGCAGATGCACCGCCGGAAAAGTCTTACGCATGGACAATAGCGCAGGTCAAAAGTATCTTAAAGGACGAGACTTATATCGGCAATACCGTACATTACAGAGAGACGAATGTTTCTTATAAAAACAAGCACCGTGTACGCAAGGACAAGAGTGAATGGCTGATAGTCAAGGGAACGCATGAGGGTATCATTTCTTATGATGATTTTTCTACAGTACAGCAGATGATCGCAACAAGGAGACGGACTAACAGTTTTGATGGTACAAACCAAATATTTGCAGGACTTGTAAAATGTGCTGACTGCAGATGGTCAATGAGTTATTCCCATAATACTTCTGTAAAAGTACCGTATTACTACTACAAGTGCAGCAGATACAGTCTGTATGGCAAGAAACACTGTACTAATCATCATATCCGATATGATACTTTGTATGCCTATGTGCTTTCAAGATTGCAGTTCTGGGTAGGTCAGGCAAAAACGGATGAAGAAAAGCTGTTAAAAAAGATGCTTGCGGTCACTGAAAAGGAAAGTGTGAACACACATAAGAAGCAGGACAATGCCCTTAAAGCAGCCGAAAAGCGCAAGAAGGAAATCGATGGACTGTTTGTAAGGCTATATGAGGATTTTGTTGCAGAGCGTATCACGGAATACAATTTCAATATGCTGTCGGGTAAATATCAGACGGAGCAGGCGGAGCTTGAGCAGACGATTGACGGATTGAAGAAAGAGTTAGCTTTAATCAAATCAAACGAAACAAATGCGGAAAAGTGGCTCACCCTTATCAAGCAGTATGATGATATATCCGAACTTACAGCACCACTTCTGAATGCCCTGATCGAGAAGATAGCAGTTCATCAGGCGGTTAAGAAAGATGACGGAACAACGGAGCAGGAAGTGGAAATCTATTATCGTTTTATCGGAAAGATTGATTAATTTCTATAAAAATGAATCCCATATCTATAACTAAGTGAAACAGATAAGGGGATGCCTGATGTTAACAACCTTAAGGTGATGGCTCAGTTGCTTGATGTGAGTGTGGATTATCTTTTAGATGAAGATGAGAAACTATCATTTAATGAAACCAAGGAACCGATTAATATTGATGACTATGAAAAAAACGGTAAATGCAGGGATAAAAGGGATGCCGCATGTTATGCAAAATATAAGGATGCGGATGCAATCTATCCGCTTTTGCGAAGCAAAAAGATGAACAAGGCTGAGTGGATCACAGATTTTCTTGTGCAGCCCGGAATCATACAGGGAGCAGATTATCTTAATGACATGTCAGCATATTATCTTGTTGAGACTGGAGATAAGCAGCTGCTTGTGAAGGTATCGGATGATTTTATAATAACAAGTGAAATTGCTAACAGGGTAAACCCTAAAAAATTTGAATTAGGTAAATATATATTTAAGAAAGCTGCGTATGAATTGATTTAACTCACAATTTACCCCATTATGATGTTAAGATATTACAAAACACATGAATAAGGAATTTGTTAATGCCTTTGTCACCGCATCTCTTACGGTATGTATAGGAGCAATGGCAATCGTAGGTGCTATACAAGACGGTATTATGGGTGACTGGTCTATACTTGCAACAAAAATTGCTACAAATGGTTTTCTAATGCTTAAATTGCATAAAAATTGAAAGACTGTGTATAAACAGGATGATAAACTTTAATGTTTACAGAGACATTCGATTATTTTGTCTATCAGGCTGAGGATCATGTCTTCGTAATTGTCTGTAATAAAAATATTTTTCATAGATAAAGTGACTGCGATGAGTTTCATGTAATTACATGCAAGCCTCCAGTCAGGATCATCTTTGGGAGTAGAGAGCAGCGAAATCAGCATACGCATGGTTTCGCTGTCATTTTCTTCATTTTCTATATATCTTTCATCCCATGCGTTCAGCAGTCTTTTTCTTTCCGGTTCTTTCAGGTATGAAAAAACATTGGGATTTTCGTGGGACAGCCATATCAGATAATTTCTAAGTGCTTCATTAGTTAAATTTCCGTTATCATCTAAGTGAGCGTTTAGCTGGCTCTTCGAACGGTTTCTCTCATGTATCATCATATGATACATATATTCGGATTTGCTTTCAAACAGATTATAGAATGTACCCTTTGCAATGAAGGCTTTCTTAGTTAAGAGGTCAATGTTTACAGCATTTAACCCTCCGTTCTTTAACATTTCAAATCCAATATCAAGAAGCTCTGTTTTTAACGATTCTTTGTTTTCATCAGTAAAAATCTTTGGCATTTTGGGTCCTCCGGCAAATAATGACTTTGAAAATATTGAAAGTCATTTTGATGGGATTATACTACATTTAATAAATCAATTTCAAGGAGGATGTCATGGTTAAAAAAGTAAAATTAACAAATGATGAGATGAGAAAGTTTGCAGAGGTGTTTGCGTATTATGATTATGGTGATAAGGAGACAGGGATGGTGCCATATTATCCGGGATACCCCGACAGAACAAAGCTTATCAATTATCTGGTGGCCATGATTAGTGTTGCCAATGAGTATAATGCTGTCTATTCAACATCAGATAATAAGGAAGGGATTATTATCTTAACGGATACAACACATCCGTATCCGGCACTGGCATCAATAAAAATGATGTACAGGATGGTGAAAGCGCTGGGGCTTAAGGATTTTGGAAATATAATTAAAAAATTTCAGGAGGGTGGAGCCAGTCTTGAGAAGAAGTATAGGGACAGTAAGAAGCAGTTTGTTCAGATTGAGCTTCTTGCAATCAGAAAAGAATATCAGGGAAAGGGATTTATGAGACCGCTGGTGGAGAAGGCGTTTGAGGTGGCAGATCGCAGTGATCTTCCTGTAATTCTCTCCACTGACGCAGAGCTTAAGAAGGATAAATATGTTCATCTGGGGATGGAGCATATCAATACAAGAACTTTGGGAGATAAGAGCTATATGTATGATCTGGTTAGAAAATAGATTAAGGTTTTTGTTGACTTTATCACGGTGAGGTAGTACACTTTCAATGTTGGGTTAGTTATAACTAACTTGCGAAGGCAATAATTGTACTTATAGCAGTATTTCTGTAATCAACGACCAAAGAGTACATTCCGTAGTGAAACGGAAGAACGGTCTTCGATGTGACGGAGCTGGCTACAAGGATATGGGATTTGCATAGGAGGGAACATAGAAAGTGAAGACAGAAAAGAAGCCGGAGCTTATGAAGATAATTAACGGTTATGCCGGATCATACGGTAAACTTATCTCATTTGGCAGAATTCTGGCAGCGTTAAGTGCGCTGGTGGCGCTTATTCCATATTATGATATATGGAAGATAATAAGGATTGCCGTGAAAGGAGAGGAGCTTGCAGGCATCAGACCGGCAG
This sequence comes from Lachnospiraceae bacterium, assembly GCA_017470935.1. GTDB lineage: Bacteria > Bacillota > Clostridia > Lachnospirales > Lachnospiraceae > CAG-590. Next base: position 33,804 of record JAFUXG010000008.1, on the reverse strand, counting down.
CGTGGAATGCAGTGATGGGAACAGTCATATCGCTTCTTATGTATGTGGCTGCGCTTATGTGTACACATATTGCGGCATTCCGGGTTCAGGCAAATATGCGGAGCACACTGATGAGAAGGATATTAACTCTTCCCCTTGGAGTGTTTGACAGCGAGGGAACAGGAAAGATACGAAGAACTGTTAATGAATCTACGGCTGCAACGGAGACATACATAGCCCACAATCTTCCTGACAAGGCAGTTGCGGCGGCAACTCCTATAGGACTTGTGGTGCTGCTCTTTGCATTTGATTGGAGAATTGGACTTATCTGTCTTATACCTGTGGTTATGGGTTTTGCATTTATGATGACCATGATGGGCAGGAATATGCAGGAGAAAATGTCTGAGTATCAGAATGCATTGGATACAATGAGCAGCGAAGCAACAGAATATGTTAGAGGAATACCGGTGGTAAAGACCTTCGGGCAGACGGTACACTCCTTCAGGCGCTTTAAGGAAGCCATAGACAACTTCGGAGTATGGGCAACTGATTATACGGTCATGTTAAGAGGGCGCATGATAGGGTTTATGACCTGCATCAACGCCATATTTGTATTTCTTGTGGTGGCGGCATATATGTTCACAAGGGGCGGCACTGCGCCTGAGACAATTCTGAATATCATGTACTACATAATTGTGACACCGCTGCTTACGGTGACATTGACTAAGGTGGCATATTCAGGAGAGCAGGAGATGGTCGTGGTAGACGCCCTTTCAAGAATCGAATCCATACTTGATATGCAGCCACTTGAGGAGGCTAAGGACGGCAGGATACCGGAGAACCACGCCATCACACTTTCACATGTAAGCTATCGTTACAAGGATTCGGCAGGTGATGCGGTGTCTGATCTTTCCCTTAGAATAAATGCAGGCGAGCATGTTGCATTTGTGGGTCCTTCCGGTGGTGGGAAGACCACAACGGCAGCACTTATAGCACGCTTCTTTGATGTGGATGAAGGAGAGATCTTAATAGGCGGAATCAATATTAGGGAGATCAGGGAAAGTGAGCTGATGAAGCTTGTGTCCTTTGTGTTTCAGGATAGCAGGCTCTTCAAGACATCGATCCTTGAAAATGTGCGCATGGCAAGACCCTCTGCCACAGAGGATGAGGTCATGGAGGCCCTTAAGAAGGCTCAGTGCATGGATATAATTGATAAGCTTCCTCTTGGAATACATACAGTTCTTGGCAGCGAGGGAACATATCTGTCGGGAGGAGAGCAGCAGAGGATATCCATTGCAAGGGCAATACTTAAGGATGCACCGATACTTATCTTAGATGAAGCCACTGCTTTTGCAGATCCGGATAATGAGACAAAGATGCAGGCTGCCTTTGAGGAGCTTGGAAAGAATAAGACAATGATAATGATAGCCCACAGATTAAGCACTGTTGTTGACGCAGACAGGATTTTCGTGCTTAAGGACGGCAGTGTGTGTGAGAGCGGAAGCCATGATGAGCTTATGGATTCCAATGGATTATATCGGAAAATGTTTGAAGAATATACGCGGTCGGCGCAGTGGAAGGTGGGTGCATGAATATGGTAGAGAGATTACAGCACAAATATGCGCTCTCAAGAGAGGGTGCCGTAGATATGATCAAGGCATGCATAAGTGTAACGGTTACTAATATAGTACTGATGATGCCGGCGGGAATATTGTATCTTTTGATAAATGATCTTCTAAAGGACAATCTTAACAGCGGAAGAACAGGAACATATGCAATAGGCAGTGCGGTCATACTTTTTCTGATTGCTGTTACCAACCGTATACAGTATAATGCAACATTTCTATCCACATATAAGGAAAGTGGCGTGCGCCGTACAGCTCTTGCGGAAAGACTGAGGCAGCTTCCTTTATCTTACTTTGGAAAGAAGGATCTTGCAGACCTGACGACCACGATCATGTCTGACTGTGCCCAGATAGAGACTGCATCCAGCCACTGGATTCCGGAGCTTATAGGAGCAGTAATATCCACAACTCTTGTGGGAATAAGTCTTTTCGTCTTCTTTGACTGGAGAATGGTGCTGGCAAGCTTCTGGGTGATACCTGTTGCATTTATAATAATCATTATGTCTGCGGGTGCGGAAAAAAGGACGGTCAAGAAGCTTAACAATGTGAAGATGGAGCTTGCTGACGGCATTCAGGAGTGTCTTGAGGGAGTGAGAGATCTAAGAGCCAACAATGCCCAGGATGCTTATATGGACGGACTTGACATCAAAATCCGTAATGTGGAAAAGCAGGCATTGTTCACCGAGCTTAAGCTTGCGGTGTTCGTTAATTCTGCTTCTATCATTCTCAAAATGGGAATAGGAACCACAGCTCTTGTGGGTGGCAGTCTCTTTGCAGATGGGGATATTGACCTGCTCACATTCTTTATGTTCCTTATGCTTGTGTCAAGGCTTTATGACCCTATGCAGATTACATTACAGAACTTTGCAGCCATCATTGCAACGGGTGTACAGTGTGAAAGGCTTGACGAGGTGCTCTCCCATCCGGTACAGGAGGGAAGTGGGGATATGAGCAATAATGGCTACGATATAGTCTTTGACCATGTGAAATTTTCCTATGATGATGACACGGACGTGTTAAGGGATGTATCATTTACTGCAAAGCAGGGTGAGGTGACGGCACTTATCGGTCCGTCAGGAGGCGGCAAGACAACAGTTTCAAGGCTTGCGGCCAGATTCTGGGATGTGACGGAGGGAAAGATATATCTTGGGGGAATGGATATAAATGGTACAGATCCGGAAAAGCTCTTCTCGGCATATTCAATCGTATTTCAGGATGTGACACTGTTCAACCAGTCAGTGATGGATAATATCCGTATCGGCAGGAAGGATGCGACGGATGAGGAGGTTGTGGAAGCTGCCAGGCTTGCAAACTGTGACAGCTTTGTAAGAAAGCTTCCTGACGGTTATAATACGATGATAGGTGAGAATGGAAGTGAGCTTTCCGGGGGAGAGAGACAGCGCATATCAATAGCAAGAGCATTTCTTAAGGATGCACCGGTAATATTATTAGACGAAGCTACAGCCTCACTGGATGTGGAAAATGAGACGGAGATTCAACAGGCGCTGTCAACACTTATAAAAGACAAAACGGTGCTTATCATAGCCCACCGCATGCGTACCATAAGCGGTGCGGATCATATCATAGTGCTTAAGGATGGCGTTGTGGCAGAGGATGGAACACCGGAGGAGCTTCTTAAGGCTGACGGAATATACAAGAGTATGGTGGAGCAGCAGAGGCTGTCGCAGAGCTGGAGGATGTAAAATGGTGATAAAGAATCCGGATGTTTTGTATATAATTACCGATGGCTGTAATATATATGCTTATTTTGTCGGAACTATACTTTTATAAATGAAATAACAGCCTGCCGGATAGATACTGCAAATAACCTGTGAAAATCAGTTAAAGGAGGGTAAAATGTCGGTTAAGGTCAATACATTAAATGATACAGAGATCCGTTCCATAGGAGATGCTTTCGGAGATTTTGAATATGCAGATTCGGAATGGGGCATGGGCTGCCTGTAGTTCTTGATACGGATGCGGAGCTTAAGAAGGCAAAGTATGAACATCTTGGTATGAAATGTGCAACTGCCAAACACCTTGCAGACGGTGTCGAGCTTTATGGAATGGTATATGAGCCGGAAAGCATTCCCAAGGAATGGAGAAGCGAAGCTGTACTCAATGATTATCGGATATTAAATGGAAAAAATGCTTCTATATGGGATAAATTTGCGACTGTGTACAGTGGATTTGTGACAGGAACACCAGGTAACAAAAAGGCTTATGATGATGAGAGCTTTGATATGGTCATCATTGCAAATGCACTTCATGTTATTCCTGAACCGGAGAAAGCTCTATCGGAGATAATGCGTGTACTGAAGAAGGACGGAACACTGATTGCACCGAACTTTATACATGACAATAGAAACAAAGTAAGTGGAGCTTTCAGCAAAGCATTGTCTGTAGCCGGTGTAGTCTTTGAGGCAAAATGGAATGGAGAGGGATATATATCGTTTCTTGAAAATAATGGCTTCAGTGTTAAAAATTCAAAACAGCTTGCATCAACAATACCGATGGTATATGCTGAGTGTGTTAAGGATGATATTATTGATGCCATGAAGGCGGCGAAGGAAGAGGATATTCCTTTGTATGATCTTGCAAGGGATTAAGGACTTGGCAAAGCCTGGAAGATGATTGGAGAGTTTGGAACAAAGGATATATTCTTATCAGCTAAGTATACGCCATTTACACATTAGAGGAATGTAAGAAGTCAAAGGAAATCTCCCATGAAGTTAACATTTAACAAAAAGATCAAGAAGCTGAAAAATCGGTATAGGGTCATGATAAAGTTTGCTGAAAGACATGGTATAAAGGTGTCTCAGGTTGTTTGATATTTTATGCTTGTAATAAAATAGGTAAAAGGTATATAATATAGTAATTAGGAAAATGGAGGTATCACAATGAAACAGAGTTTTGACAAAGGGTTTATAACACCACATCCGGTATTCATCATAGCAACATATGATGAGAACGGAAAGGCAGATGCGATGAATGCTGCATGGGTTGGACAGATAGGCAGTAATCAGATTTCCCTGAGCCTTTCTCCCCACAGAACAACAATTAATATCAAGGCTAACAAGGAATTTACAGTTAGCTTTGCTACAAAGGAGCAGGTTGATGCTTGCGATTATGTAGGTATAGTATCAGGAGATAAGGTACCTGATAAGCTTGAAAAATGCGGCTTTACAGTAACCAAATCCGATAAGGTCAATGCACCTGTTATCGATCAGTTACCGGTTGCTATTGAATGCAGGGTAATTGAACTTCAGGAAGAGTTTAACGAAACCAGAGTAGTAGCAGAGATTGTTGGCTTGAAGGCTGATGATAGCGTATTAACAGACGGCAAGGTTGATCTGGAGAAGCTACACCCTATTATGTTTGATACAGTTGCTCTTTGTTACAGAGAGATTGGTGCAAATGTTGGTGGTGCATGGAAAGCGGGTAAGAAATTCGAATAATTCATTTGTTTTTTATAAAGCTCATTTAATAAGGCATTATGGATAGTGATATCTGTAATGCCTGCTTTGTATTTATTTCAAACATTGACAAGAATTGCTCCAAATGGTCCGCTGCAAGTCGAAGCTTCTGCGTCCTGCGGACTAGAACCTTCGAGCAGCAGCTGTGCATTCGGAATAAGCTATAGTAATAATTGAATTAACAAAAGCACCGTCTCATAGATAAGATAAAACTATGTGATCCAAAAAAGATTAACGCTAATTATAGGCAGAGTCATATGAATGTAAAAAAATGTGTAAAAATTATATTTTTCTAATCTGTTTTTAATTTTTATAGTATACTGTTTAACATATGGACTTAATTATAGGTGAAAGAGAACCATAGGCATAAACATAGACAGAGTGTGCCTGCTATGTAATATGATTTATGACAGATCATTGTATGTAAAAGGAGTTTTTATGAGAATTTTAATAGCAGAGGATGAAAAGGATCTCAACCATATCTTGAAAGCTAAGCTTAATGATGAGGGCTTTTTGGTGGATAGTGTGTATGATGGTGATGAGTTCAGGATCTGCAGAAAAGAAGAATAAAAAAAGTTCAAAGTCCAAGAAGGATAGAGACGATGATGACGATGATGAAGATGGTGACGATGATGATGACGACGATTGAATGCTGGTGCAAAATAATATCGTGTGTCCATCAACATCAAAGTGACCGGTTTCATAAAGGATATAATTGTATGGGCAGTTCTGAAGTCTTGCAAAGATCTACAGAACTGCTCCAAACGGTTTGGTGTTAACAGATAAATTCATCATCCAAATGGAATAAAAATGTCCAAATGGACTACAAAAAAATATAATTACATGTTATAGTATGCCTCGGTGTTAGTTGTAACTAACATCACGCTGTCAGGGTATAACAATACAATATACATATTCCTACAAAATAGATGTGTATTTTGCAATATTCTGACATGACATTATACATATAAGGAGATGTGAGACAATGAACGACACAGAGGCTAAGAAGACACTGACCGGGCGGGATCTGATAAATATCGGTATATATTCTGCTATCTACTTCGTTGTGGTAATGGCATTTGCAATGACGGGACTTATTCCTATATTTCTTATGCTGTTATCTTCTATGGTGGCTCTTTTCGGAGCAATCCCATTTATTTTATTTTTAACCAAGGTTAAAAAGCCGGGAATGATATTGATCATGAGTACTATTATGGGAATACTTATGTTCCTTACGGGCATGACATGGATGCCGATTCCTGTAGCTATAGTTACCGGTATAATTGCGGAGCTTGTATATAAGAGCGGCAACTATCAGAGCCTTTCCAAGGCTGTCATTACCTGTGGAGTTTTTCCTCTTTGGGCTGTGGGCAATTATCTGCCATTGTTCCTGCAAAGAGATGCGTATTTTGCAACAAGGCAGGATTACGGCGAGGAGTATGCGGATGCAGTGATGAGAATGACACCGGACTGGATGATAATTGTGCTTGTGGCGGGAACATTTATATGTGGTATTATTGGGGGATTTATTGGAAAGGCTATGCTTAAGAAGCACTTCAAAAAGGCAGGTATTGCTTAATGGGGCGCAGAAACAGTATTCTTGATCCCAGAACCAAATTATTGCTTGTATTCATGGAGGCGGTCTTTGTTCTTGCAACGGCAGGAGGCGAACGCCTCTATGTTCTGAGGGTTATATTCACCATACTTCCATTTGTATTATTGATCACATCCAGGAATTATAAGACCTGTATTACGGGGATTATTGTGCTTATCGGGGTGACTTTATTAGAACGGTTCGTATTTCCAATGCTTACGGGAATGCTGTCCTATATGCTGCTTACGGTAATTACTATTGTCACAAGGTTTCTGCCTGCAGTTTTGATGGGAACCTATGTGATTCGAACCACCAAAGTCAGTGAATTCAAGTCGGCTATGGAGAAAATGCATGTGCCGGATGAACTGACGATTCCTCTTTGTGTTATGTTCCGGTTCTTTCCCACTGTTAAAGAGGAGATGGATTCCATCAGGGCGGCCATGAGGATGAGAGGCATAAGTTTTGGAGGCGGTAAGGTATCTGAGATGTTAGAGTACAGGCTTGTGCCCATGATGTCATGCTCGGCAAAGATAGGTGAAGAGCTGTCGGCAGCGGCTCTTACAAGAGGGTTTGGTATTTCAAGAAAAAGAACCAATATCTGCAGGATAGGTTTTGGGGTATTCGACTATATTATTCTATTATTTTGTGCAGGTACAATAATATTCTGGATAAGCGGGGTGATGATATGATCCGGTTTGATAATGTCAGCTTTGCTTATTCAGCTAATAGCAAAGCAAACAGTCTTAATAATATAACTCTCCACATTGAAAAGGGTGAGTGTGTTCTGCTTGCAGGAGCCTCGGGCTGTGGAAAGTCAACGCTCCTTCGGCTGCTAAATGGACTTATACCGGAGTTCTATGAAGGGAAAAGGACAGGCCGGATATTTATAGAGGGAAGGGCAGTAGAAGGAAGAGGTATATATGACATGGTGGGGAAGATTGGAACAGTGTTTCAGAATCCTCGTTCCCAGTTCTTCAATGTTGATACCACCAGTGAGCTTGCATTTGGATGTGAAAATCTTGCACTGCCGGAGAAACAGATACTTGAAAGAATAGACAGTACTGTTAAGAGCTTCGATATTGAAAAGCTAATGGGAAGAAGTATATTTGAGCTTTCCGGGGGTGAAAAGCAGAAGATCGCCTGTGCTTCGGTGGATGTACTTGAGCCTGATGTAATACTCCTTGACGAGCCGTCGGCCAATATGGATTACGATGGTATGATAAATCTCAGACAGGTTATAAAGGTGTGGAAGAAGCATGGGAAAACCGTGCTGATCGCAGAGCACAGAATGAACTTTGTTTGGGATATTGCAGACAGGGTGATACTGTTAGAACAAGGAAGGATAAAGGAAGAGCTTAACAGGGAGCAGATGGATAACTTTACTGAGGCAGACTGCAGGAAGTATTCCCTTAGAGGGCTCAGGCAGATAAAGCCGGAAGAGGTGGAACTTGGAAATAATAATATACTGATTTATAAAACAGGAAATGAGGAAAATGCAGATACGAATGCGGCATTAGGTAAAGAGAATGTAACGGACCAAAAAAGTAATGATAATATTATATTACTTTGCGATTTTTCATACGCATACAAGGGAGAAAAGGAGCTTTTCCATATAAGCAGCATGGATATTTCCGAAAACAAGGTCACAGCAATTATCGGAACCAATGGAGCCGGCAAGACAACCTTTTTGGAGTGCCTATGCGGAATAAGAAGGTGCAGAGGCACCATGAAATGGCATGGAAAAGGCTATAAGGGTAAACAGAGAATAAAACAGGTTTTCATGGTTATGCAGGATCCGAACCATCAGTTATTTGCCGAGTCTGTGCTTGATGAGGTGCTAATAAGCATGAAGGATGAAGATGAGGAGCGGGCAAAGGATATTCTTGCGGAAATGGATCTATTGGAGTTTGCAGACAGGCATCCCATGTCATTGTCAGGTGGTCAGAAGCAGAGGGTTGCCATTGCCTGTGCCATTGCATCAGAATGCCCGATACTTCTTCTGGATGAGCCCACAAGCGGTCTTGATTACAGACATATGTTAGAGGTTTCAGATATTCTCACAAGGCTTAAAGCATCAGGTAAAACTATTATAACAGTAACCCATGATACGGAGTTCATAGAACAGTGCTGTGATGAGATACGAAGTCTTGACAATCTTGCAGGATGACTTTGATAAAGATGCTATGACTGCAAACCTTATGTATAAAAGCACTATTGTATATGAACAATATAAATGTATATGAAGGTAGAAGAAAATATATCCGGAAGTGAGATGATAAGTTGAGAGAAAAGAAAGTAAGAGTATGGGAAGCATTTCAGAATATGGCAGACATAGGAACGCATAGGATCATTGCCAATACAGAGGATTGCGTTGTGATCCGTCTTGAAAATGATACCGGCGAGGGTGATATGATCCTGTATCGTGTCTTTGATGGAATATATCTTATGTACAATGATTTTCATATGGCATGGTGTGCCTCTGAATTTCAGGCAGCGGAGAGTATGCTGGCTGTTGATTACTGCAGAGAGGGATGTCTTGTAATGGAAAGGGCAGACGGATGTTATCTCATGAAGCAGACAGGGGACGTATGCATTGATACGAGAGTCCATCACAAGGGAATTAACAGATTTCCGGGGAATCATTTTCACGGTATTACCATCGGATTTGAAAGTGAGCTTGCGGTGAAAAGTCTGGCTGAGGATATGAAGGGTATTCCTGTGGATATCGGTCTTATAAGAGAAAAGTTCTGTAGGGATGACAAACCATTCATGATAAGGGATGACGAATATCTCAAGCGATTGTTCACCGATCTGTATCAGGTGCCGGAAAAGATCCGTATGGAGTATTACCGGACTAAGATACTGGAGCTTCTTATATATTTGACCGCAGTTGAAATTGAGGATGGAGAAAGCGAGAAGACGTATTTCTACAAGGATCAGGTTGAAAAGATCAATGCCATAGAAAAGCAGATCACATCCAATCTGCAAAAGACATATACGATTAATGAGCTTGCCGGGCAGTATGATATATCCCAGACAGCACTTAAGGAATGCTTCAGAAGCATATATGGAAAGCCCATATCAACATATCTGAGACAGTATAGGATTGAGAAGGCAGCAGAGCTTTTGGTGAGCAGTCCGGAGCTTTCAATCGGAGATATTGCATTTATGGTTGGTTATGAGAGCGGTGGAAAGTTCTCAGCTGCCTTTAAAAAGCAGACAGGACTTACACCTAAGGAATACAGGAGACAGCCTTATTGAAGGGGAGAAAACAGCAAATCAATAATAGATATGGCTCTGCACCCCAAGGGGATGGCAATATAATATCAAGCTGTGACAGAGCTATGGATAAAAGGAGGAAAAAGGATGAATGAGAACAATAAGAGTGCATCAGAAAAAACAGAGAAGAAGAAATCACTCTTCAACAGAATATTAGAGTATGCAAGCACCAAGAAAAGCCTCTATACACAGAGTATTTTCTTTGCGGTGCTTGGTGTTATATGCAGCATGCTGCCATACTTTTTCATTGCAAGGATAGTTGATAAGCTGCTGGCGGGAGAGACGATGTTTTCAGCATACTATTTTGACTTTGTAATGCTTGCAGTGTTCTGGACACTAAGAATAGTGTTCCACTCCATGTCAACGGCAAGATCCCATGTGGCCACATTTGCAGTGCTTGGCAATATCAGAAAAGCAATCTGCGCAAAGCTTCTGAGAGTGCCCCTTGGGGATGTCAAGAACATACCCTCGGGAACATTGAAGAATACAATAGTGGAGAGAGTGGATTCCATGGAGACCACCCTTGCCCATGTGGTTCCTGAGTTCACGGCAAACATTGCGGCACCCATACTCATTTTCATCTTTCTGTTAACAATCAACTGGAAGATGGCATTTGCATCCCTTATAACATTTCCCATCGGAATGGTGTGCATGATGGGAATGATGAAGGACCAGGAGACCCAGTGGGCAAACTGTGTGGAGAAGACCAAGATATTAAATGATACCGCAGTGGAGTACATTAACGGAATTGAAGTTATCAAGGCATTCGGCAAGGCTGACAGCTCATATGAAAGATTTCAGGTTGCTGCCAGGGAGGGAGCTGACTGTTACATAGACTGGATGAGAAATAATACATTTTACTTTACTGCTGCAATGGCAATAACTCCAGCCACAATGCTGTCGGTACTGCCCATAGGCGGCATCATGTATCTTCATGGAACAATAGATATATCTGCATTTGTAATGGTAATTATCCTTGCTTCAGGGCTTATTGCTCCATTTATAACGCTCATATCCTACAATGATGATATCACCAAGGCACACACCATATTTGACGAGGTGGGTGCACTGATGGATATGAAGGAGATGACAAGACCTGATAAGACTTCTAAGGAGCCGAAGGATTATTCAATCGAGCTTTCGGATGTGCATTTCGGGTATGGCAAGGATAAGGAAATACTGCACGGTGTAAGCCTGTTCATGAAGGAAGGTACGGTAAATGCACTGGTTGGTCCCTCAGGTTCCGGTAAATCAACTGTCGCAAGGCTTGTGGCATCCCTTTGGGATGTGGACAGCGGTTCGGTGAAGGTAGGCGGAGTGGATATAAGGGATATTGCACTTGATGATTACAATGACCGGATAGCATATGTATCCCAGGATAATTACCTGTTTAACAGAAGTGTGCGTGAGAATATCCGTATGGGTAAGAAGGGTGCCACAGATGATGAGGTTGTTGAAGCAGCTAAGAAATGTGGCTGCCACGACTTTATAATGAGCTTAGAAAACGGCTACGACACGGTTGTGGGAGATGCAGGAGGACATCTGTCGGGAGGAGAACGGCAGAGAATATCAATCGCCAGGGCAGTGCTTAAGGATGCTCCCATAGTGATACTTGATGAAGCAACTGCCTATACCGATCCGGAGAATGAGGCGTTAATCCAGAGATCATTAGCAAAAATGGTACAGGGCAAGACCCTTATCGTCATAGCCCACAGGTTATCCACTATCATGGATGCGGATAAGATATTTGTTATCAGGAATGGTGTGGTTGATTCAGAGGGCACACATGAGGAATTACTTGCTATGGATGGGCTTTATAAGAATATGTGGGAGGCACATATAGTGGCGAGGGATAATGCTGCTATAGAAAATGCCACTATGAAGGGAGGCGAGGTATATGCTTAAAATATTACAGAAGTTCTTTGAATTTTCAGGAAAAGAAAATAAGAAAAAATTTATTGCCTCGATTATACTTGGTATAGTGAAGGCTCTCTTTCAGGCTGTCCGCCTTCCTGCAATCTATGTGGTTGTTAAGGGTATGGTGGATGGTGATTTTACGAAAGAAACTATATGGACAGCATTCGGTATAGTTGTGGGTGGAATCATAGTTCAGATTCTTGTAACGTCTAAGAGCAGTATGCTGCAGACAGAAGCAGGTTATACAGCGTGCGCTGATAAGAGAATGGAGATAGCAAGTCATCTTCGGTATCTTCCTATGGGATATTTCAACAACAATTCACTGGGGTATATAACCAGTGTTACCACCAATACGATGGAAAGCCTTGCGGATGTGGCAACAAGAGTTGTAATGATGACTTTACAGGGGCTGCTGGAAGCGGCACTTATTAACATATTCCTTTACGTGTTTGATGTTCGGATAGGGCTGATAGCAACTGCAGGAATTGTGATATTCTTCCTTGTCAACCGTATTGTCCAGAAGCGGTCAAATGCAATGGCTCCTAAGAAAACGGAAGCGGATACGGCGTTAGTTGAGCAGGTGCTTGAATTTGTCCAGGGAATATCTGAGGCAAAGAATTACAATATGACTGTTGAAAGCAATGAGAAGCTGGATACATCTATAGATGATGCTTCTAAGATATGTACCGACATGGAGCTTGCATTTGTACCCCTTCTTGGAATCCAGACATGGCTTATGAAGATGACCGGGGTTTTTATGTGCATGATGTCTGTTAAGCTTTACTTTGACGGTAATATGGATCTTGCCACATGTATTGTTATGCTTATTGCATCATTTATGGTATTTGCGGCATTAGAGTCTGCGGGAAGCTATTCTTCACTTTTAAGAATAGTGGATATATCGGTGGATAAGGCTAACGAAATTCTTTCTGTTCCCGAGATGAATATTGAAGGAGACAATGTATCTCCGGCTACAAGGAACATTGCCATGGAGAACGTGGATTTTGCATATGATAAGAGGAAGGTTGTGGATAATGTCAGCCTCTCGATTCCGGAAAAAAGCTCTGCGGCATTTGTGGGACCGTCAGGAGGCGGTAAGACTACACTATGCCATCTTATAGCAAGATTCTGGGATGTGGAGTCAGGAGAGGTAAAGCTGGATGGTAGAAATGTCAAGGAATACAGCATGGATTCCCTTATGGAGAACTTCAGCTTTGTGTTTCAGAATGTGTACCTGTTCCATGACACAATAGCCAATAACATTCGGTTCGGTAATCCTTCCGCATCCATGGAGCAGGTGATGGAGGCTGCAAAGAAGGCCTGCTGTGATGAATTTATCAAGGCACTTCCTGACGGATATGATACTGTTATCGGTGAGGGGGGAGCTTCCCTTTCAGGGGGAGAGAAGCAGCGTATCTCCATTGCCAGAGCCATTATGAAGGATTCTCCTATTATAGTGCTTGATGAGGCAACTGCCAATGTGGATCCGGAAAATGAGAAGGATCTTATGGAGGCGATAGATGCACTTACTAAGGAAAAAACAGTTCTGATGATAGCCCACCGTCTTAAGACTGTAAGGAATGCAGACTGCATATATGTGGTGGAGAAGGGACATATTGTGCAGCAGGGCACTCACGAGGAGCTGATTAAGCAGGAGGGAATTTACAAGAACTTTGTCAGCGAGAGGAAACAGGCCGTGTCATGGAGAATAGGTTCTTTTGGTTGACTTTGTTTTAACAGAGTAGTATGATTTCTTTATACAGTTAGATGCTTCTAACTATATGCTGAGCAGTAGTTTTTTAGAAAGTAAAATTATAAACCGGATAATAGTTTGACGATCATGGTTTGATAGTATTGCTTTGATAGTAATAGTTTAATGGAGGGAAATCATGGATATTTTAAAACCAACAGCAGTCATAGGAACGAATGCATGGGGAGGTTCACTATATGGCAAAGCAGTAAGAGGAAGCTATGTTGAGGACGATATTATTATTGATGCCATGAGGGCAGCAAAGGAAGAGGATATACCTTTGTATGATCTTGCAAGGGATTACGGACTTGGCAAAGCCCAGAGGATGATAGGAGAATTTGGAACAAAGGATATATTCATATCTGCGAAATATACACCATTTACACATTACAAGCCGGGCTGTGTAAGAAAATCGCTGGAAAAGGATCTTAAGGATTTCAAGAGGGATTATGTGGATATATACTGGCTGCATTTACCAACAGATGTAGAAGATCATCTTAATGAAATAATAGATCTGTACCATGAGGGCAAGATCAGGCATATTGGTGTGTCCAACTTCACATTAGATGAATGTAAGAAGTCAAAGAAAATATTAGATACGGCAGGCATTCCGCTTTACGGAGTCCAGAATCATTACAGCATTATATGCAGAGACTGGGAGGATAACGGGCTGCTTGAATGGTGTAAGGAGAACAGCATTCTTTTCTGGGCATGGGCTGTCTTGGAGGAAGGAATGTTAGTTGATCCGAGGATCAAAAAGAGATCCCCTATGAAGTTCACATTTAACAGGAAGATCAAGAAGCTGAAGGGGCTTTATAAGGTCATGATAAAGGTTGCCGAAAGGCATGATATCAAGGTACCTCAGGTTGCCATTGCATTCTGTTCCACAAAGGGAATCGTTCCTATGTGTGGGTGCAGAAAGCCGGAACAGGTAACGGATCTGGCGGAGGCGGTGAAGGTAAGGCTCACGCCGGGGGAGATACGAAGACTTGAGGAGGCTGCGGATACGGCGAATGTCAACATTATGGGTGCAGACATATTCAGGGCATTTGTGTTGAAAAGCAAGAAATAGTATCACAGACCACCTGTATTCGGAATAAGCTATAGCAAGCTATAGTAATAATCGAATTGACAGAAGCATCACCTCATGGATAAGATAAAATTATGCGATTCAAAAAGATTAACGCTTTTTGTTATGTAATGGCATATTAAAACTAGTAATGAGGTGATGAATAAAATGGATAATACACAGAGAAATATTACAGGTTCAAGACATGGGGTAGGAACACACACCACTGCAAAGCAGATAACACTTGATGCCATGTTTGTAGCGCTTACGCTTATTTTTACTGCATTTGTTAATATTAAGATACCAAGCTTTGGTGGAGCCGGAGGACTTATTCATCTTGGAAATGTCCCACTTTTTATAGCTGCTATTCTCTATGGCAGGAGAACCGGCACATTGGCAGGAGCAATCGGAATGGGACTCTTTGATGTTATGAGCGGATGGGTAGCATGGGCTCCATGTACCGTGATAACATGCGGACTTATGGGCTTTGTTGTAGGAGTGTTATGCAGGAACAGAAAGGGGATTGTGATCAAGGTAGTCGCAATGCTTATAGCCTTGATCATTAAGATAACAGGTTATTTTGTATTTGAAAGCTTTGTTCTTGGAAGTGGAATAGTGGCAGCAATCAAATCTATCCCTGGTAACATTATTCAGGTTGGAATGGCAGGGGTGATAGTTTTGATCGTTATTAATCCACTTGAAAAAGGATTGAAAGCTATTGAGAGGTGAGATAGATATGAAAATGTTTGATATAGCCACAGCCTATAACCAGTCATAAAGACACAGTATTTTACAATTTCATAGTAACGAGGTATGATAAAGCACGTCAAAGGGAGAAGGGTTCCTGAAGACGTGCTATTTTTTGAGGATGGAGAAACTAATATGTCAGAGATTGTACTAGAAAACATTTCAAAGACCTTTGAGACCAAGGACGGTACAGTTGAAGCTCTGAAGAATGTAAGCCTTACCATTGACAAGGGTGAGATATATGGAGTCATCGGAATGTCAGGGGCAGGCAAGAGTACGTTGGTACGATGTATCAACTTCTTAGAGAAACCGGATGAGGGGAAGGTTCTTATTGAGGGCAAGTCCTTAGATGATTTTTCTAAGAAGGAGCTTCAAAAGCAGCGGGAGAGCATTGGAATGATATTCCAGCATTTCAACCTGCTGATGCAAAAGACTGTACTTGAAAATGTATGCTTTCCGTTATACATACAGAAGGTTCCCAAGAAAGAAGCAAGAAAGAAGGCTCTTGAGCTTCTTGAGCTGGTAGGTCTGGTTGAAAGGAAAAATGCTTATCCGGCACAGCTTTCCGGAGGGCAGAAGCAGAGGGTGGCAATTGCAAGAGCATTGGCATCAGACCCAAAGATTCTTCTATGTGACGAGGCCACAAGCGCACTTGATCCCCAGACCACATCATCAATCCTTGATCTTCTTAAGGATATAAATGATAAGTTCGGGATTACCATAGTGATAATCACCCACCAGATGTCAGTTGTGAGGAAGATATGTGACAGGGTGGCTATTATGGAGGAGGGAACACTTGCAGAGACAGGAGTGGTAAGTGAGGTATTTTCTCATCCAAAGACAAAGGTGGCTAAGAGGCTTATCCGTCAGGACATTGATACAGAGACTGAGGAGAGCATACTTGCCACAGAGCAGATTAAAAACGGTGAGATCATAAGAATAACATTTTCTGATAATTCCGCATTTGAGCCTGTGATTGCTAATCTGGTGCTAACCTTCAAGGAGCCGGTTAATATTCTGAGGGCATCCACCAAAAATGTAGGTGGAATCGCCAAGGGAGATATGATACTGGAGTTTGCAAAGGACAGTACTAATAAAGAAGAGATGAAAAAATATCTTAAGGAACATGATATAGAGATTGAAGAAAATGTTGATTCATCAGAGATATAGGAGAATACGTTAATGTTTGATAATAGAACAATATTAAGATCGGTGGTACACCGATGTTGCAGCAAAAAAGCTTCTTACAGGGAGGTGACAGGTCATGTGGACGCCTGAGATAACACAGATGATAATCAAGGGAATAGGCGAGACCTTATATATGACCCTGTTCTCCACAGCACTTGGCTATCTGTTCGGGCTTCCCATGGGAGTGCTCTTAGCAGTATCAGACAAGGATGGCCTTTCGCCCAATGCAGTTTTATACAAGATACTGGATGTTATCGCAAACATTGTGCGAAGCATACCGTTTCTAATATTATTGATACTTATCATACCCCTTACCAGATTACTGGTAGGCAAGAGTACAGGTTCAACTGCAACAGTTGTTCCGTTAGTGGTGGCGGCAGTACCATTTATCGCACGAATGGTGGAGTCGTCCTTGAAAGAGGTTGATTACGGAGTTATCGAAGCTGCCAGATCAATGGGAGCAGGAAATCTCCGAATCATTATAAAGGTTATGCTGGTGGAGGCGAGGACATCGCTTATTACCGGAGTGACCATTGCCATCGGAACCATACTTGGTTATTCCGCAATGGCAGGAACAGTAGGCGGAGGCGGTCTTGGAGATATCGCGATCCGCTATGGATATTACAGATACCAGTCAGATATCATGATTGCTACGGTGGTGCTGCTGGTGCTGCTGGTACAGCTGTTCCAGACAGTCGGGATGTTCTTTGCATCAAGACTTGACAAGAGAAAGTGATGGTAAGTCATGTAAGCCTATATATAGGGTAAGCAGTTCCATCATTATGGGTTAAATGTATAAAGGGGATATTTATAAGTATAAGGAAGAAAGTGAGGAAAAAGTTATGAAGAAGAAATTTTTATCATTATTGACAGCAGGAGTTTTGGTAGCAGGAGTGATCACAGGATGTGGAGGAGCTGATACAACAGCACCTGCAGATACTGAAGCAGAAACAGAAGCGGTAGAGGATACAGAGGAAGCGGAGGATGTAGATGCAGCTTCAGATGACACAGCAAGTAGTGGTGAGGCAGTGACCATCAAGATCGCAGCTTCACCTACACCACATGCAGAGATTCTTAATCAGGCAAAGGCATTACTTGCAGACAAGGGATATGACCTTGAGATCACAGAGTTTGAAGATTATGTTCAGCCTAATGAGGTTGTAGAAGCAGGAGAGTATGACGCTAACTACTTCCAGCACATTCCATACCTTGAGAGCTTTAATGAGGAGAAGGGTACACACCTTGTAAATGCAGGCGGAATCCACTATGAGCCATTCGGAATCTACCCGGGAACTAAGACATCTCTTGATGACATAGCTGACGGTGATTCAATTGCAGTACCTAATGACACAACCAACGAGGCAAGAGCACTTCTTTTGTTACAGGATAACGGAATCATCAAGTTAAAGGATGGTGCAGGTCTTACAGCAACTGTTACTGATATCGAGGAGAATCCTCATAATATCAATATTGTTGAGCTAGAGGCAGCACAGGTTGCAAGAGTTGTATCTGAGAATGCTTATGTAGTATTAAATGGTAACTATGCGTTAGAGGCAGGCTTCTCTGTTGGCAAGGATGCACTTGCTTATGAGCAGAATGATTCAGAGGCAGCTAAGACATATGTTAATGTAATCGCTGTTAAGGAAGGAAATGAAAATAGCGATGCAATCAAGGCTTTGGTAGAGGTTCTTAAGTCTGATGATATCAAAAATTATATCAACAGTACATATGATGGAGCAGTTGTACCATTTGAATAATTAAGTAACTCCTTAAAAAAGGTGTGAAATATTAGTGATTAAAATGTGTGTTTGAATTAAGATAATAAATGTGTGATAAACAAACGTAGCCTAACAATAAGAAAGTACCTGCTTACGAACAGTAACAGGTACTTTTCTTGCTGGGACAATAATATGATTGACATATCAGTATGATGGGAATATAATACCCACAAACATATTATAATAATAGGAAATATATGGAATTCGTAATCTGATAATTACTAATCTGAGGGTATAAGCTATATTCCCTTGTAATTGATATTCAATCATCCCGCAAAGGCTTGGCAGCTGATAGATATAACAAGGAGGGGGAGCCTATGTGCCAGATTTTTGGATATAGTGGAAATGAATATATAGAGCTTAATGATGTACTTAAGGAATTCTACTCCCACAGTGACTTACATCCTAATGGCTGGGGACTGGCATTACTTAACGGTGAGCAGGCCAATATTGAGAAAGAGGTGCTTTCTGCCAACAAAAGTGAATATCTGAAAAGCAGGCTGTCAGAGAAGATTACATCTCCTGCGCTGCTTGCCCATATACGCTATGCAACCATTGGTAATGTGGAGCTTAAGAACTGCCATCCATTTACCGGCTTTGACGATAGTGGAAGACGGTGGACACTCATACACAATGGGACCATTTTTGAATATGAGCCTATGGATGAATATGTAAGAAGGCAGAAGGGCGATACAGACAGTGAAAGAATACTGCTGTATCTCATAGATAAGATTAATGAAAGCACAAAGGATAAGGGAGAGGCCCTTGATGCAGATGAGAGATTTGCTGTTATAGACGCAGCAATAGGTCCTATGGCAAAGGGCAACAAGCTCAATCTGCTTATATATGATGGAGAACTGTTATATGGACATACCAACTTTGCGGGCTCCTTACATTACCACAAGGGAAGCTGTGGAGTACTCATATCTACAGAGCCTCTCATAAATAGCAGCATTTTCTATGGTGATGGACATCCGGGAGAGAAGAGATTTATGAAAGACGACTGGAAAGAGATGCCTATGACAACCCTGGTGGCCTATAAGGGAGCAGACCTTGTCTTTGAGGGTAAGTCCCATGGCAATGAGTATCATGAGGATCCTGAGGCAGTAAGCCAGCTATACCTGGCATTTTCGAATCTGTAATCTGAAGATTTCATACAGATTATAAGAACAAAGCATTCAGACAAAGAAAAGAATTATAAAAATAGCCCTAGGCAGAAGATTGGAGGAAGCTGGAATGGATAGAGAGCAGATCAAGGCGTCTTTGTATGAGAGATACATTGCACCTACGGAAAAGAATAAGAAGGATTACATCGGTATAGAGATTGAGATGCCGGTGGTTAATCTTAGTGGGAAAGCTACTGATTTTGCCGTTACCAAGGCTGTGACTGAAGGCTTCTGCAGGGTACGGGGCTTTGAGCCTGTGGGTATAGACAGTGAGGGCAGCTGCTATTCCTATACAGACCCGGTGACCGGGGATAATCTTTCCTTTGACTGTTCCTATAATAATATGGAGTTCTCCTTTGGAAAGGAAAGATCCTTAAAGGCAATATGGGAAAGGTTTTCAGATTATATTACGGAGTTAAATGATAAGCTCATGTCCAATGGACATATTCTTACAGGTATGGGTATCAATCCGGGACACAAGGTTAATCGAAAGGAATTTCTTCCTGTTCCCAGATATCAGATGCTGGAGGGCTATCTTAAGAGAGCACAGGATTGGAGGTTCCCTATGTATTTTCATCCATATCCTGACTTTGCAACATACGCCTGTGCTTCCCAGGTGCAGCTTGATGTTAAGAAGGATAAGCTCATTGAGACCATCAGGGCATTTTCTATGCTTGAGCCTATTAAGAGTCTCTTGTTTGCAAATGCATGGATGGAGGAGGAGCCTGACAATCTCTGTGTGAGAGATATGTTCTGGGAGAATAGTACCCATGGCATTAATCCTCATAATATCGGAATGTTTGAACATATTCCGGAAAATGTTGATGAGCTTTTGGAATACATTAGCAGAACAAGCATATTCTGTGCAGAAAGAGAAGGTCATTATCTGCATTTTAAGCCTATTCCTATCATAGAATATTTTGAGCGTGAGAGTATTGAGGCCGAGTACTTTGAGAATGGAGAGTATCACTCTTATACATTTACACCGGAGGATGATGATCTTAGATTATTAAGGACATATAAATTTGAGGATCTTACATTTAGAGGAACTATAGAATACAGAAGCGGCTGCTGCCAGCCTTTTTCAGATGCCATGTCTGTGGCTGCATTTCATATTGGATTATCAAGTGAGGTAGATAAGGTCATAGAGCTGATGGAAAAGGATACAGTTATCTATCATCATGGCTATACTGCCGGAGAATTGAGAAAGCTTATGAATGGAGTTAAGCTTCCGGACTTTGTTGACCAGACCAGACTTAAGCATCTTTGCCGTAAGATATTAGAGCTTGCAAAGGCAGGACTTAAGAAGCGGGGATTTGGTGAGGAGATATATCTTGAGCCTTTATTTGATAGGGCAGCAAGACTTGAATCACCTGCGCTTAGAATGCTTCAGGGGATTGAAGATGGCAAGACCATGGAAGATTATATTATGGAATATGCTTCAGTGAAAAGAGAAAACGAATACAAAAAGAATAAGGCTTGTTAGGGATGACATTGATGTAATTTGACTAAGCTCAAAATTGCTTTTAATAAGATTTGTGAGGACTTCAATATGTTAGATATTAAGAACAGTAAGGTTAGAGATTTACTTTTGGAAGGCAATATAGGTCTTGAAAAGGAGAGCCTTAGAATTGATAAGGATGGATATTTTGCTCTTACACCCCATCCCTTCCCGAATGATCCCTTCATTGTAAGAGATTTCTGTGAGAATCAGACAGAGATCAATACTGCTGTTGCCGAAAATGTATGTGAGGCTATGGAGCAGCTTAAGTTCCATACCTTGAGAATACAGAAGACCCTTGCAGGATTAGAGGAGCCTGAGTATCTGTGGCCATTTTCTAATCCGCCATATATACGCAAAGAGAATGAGATTCCTATAGCTGAATATAAGGACGAAGAGATTCATAAGAAGAATTACCGCTATTATTTGTCTGACAGATATGGCAGGTATAAGATGACATTTTCGGGAATTCATTTCAACTATTCCTTCTCCGATGACCTGTTATATGAGGATTTTATCACAAAGTATAAGGCTGCGTCTGGCTATGATGCGACAAAGCTTAAGGAAGAGTATCGCAGGTATAAGGACAGCTTCTATATGTCCCTTGCAGCAAAGGTGCAGGTATATAACTGGCTTATTGTGGCTGCAACTGCAGCAAGCCCCCTGCTTGACAGCTCTTATGTGGAAAAGGGTGTGACAGGCAAGGATATATTTAACGGTATGGGAAGCACCAGATGCTCTGAGCTTGGTTATTGGAATATGTTCACTCCAATATTGGACTATTCTGATATAGAACATTATGTGGACAGCATACTTAAGTATGTAGAGCAGGGACTTATTCATTCGTCAGCCGAGCTGTACTATCCTGTGCGATTGAAACCGGCAGGGGTATATAATCTGGAAGACCTTAAGAACAAAGGAGTAAGCCATATTGAGCTTAGAATGATAGATCTGAACCCTTTGACACCTTGGGGGATAGAAGAGAAGGATGTTTATTTTATCAAGCTTCTTCTTTCATATCTGGCAGCAACGCCGGAAATCAACGTGGATGCAGGAGAGCAGGTGTTCGCAATACAGAATACTAAGAATGCAGCACATTATGATCTTAAGACCGTAAATGTTGTAACCCCGGACCATAGGACATTATGGGTGGCGGATGCAGCAGTAGAGGTGCTTAAGGATATGAAGAGCTTCTATCGGAAGGTATATAAGACATCAGGTACTGATGTAAGCAATGAACTTTCACTTATAGAGGATGTGTTAGATTATCAGACAGCCAAATTTGAAGATGCTGATAACCGCTATGCGTGGAAGATTCGCAAGCAGTTTGCCGATGGCTTTGTGGAAAAGGGACTTAAGCTGTGTAAGGAAAGAGCTGATGAAAAGGGGATTGAGTTATATAAAGATAAGACAGATGATGAGTGTATGAAAATACGCAAAAGAGATAGTGGATCACGAGAGATAAAGGTATCATAATATATAATTATAATATTTCTAAAAATCCATGGGAATGTTTTATGACATGACATTTTCATGGATTTTTTGCTATAGACATTTCCTTTTGCCGAATATAAGCTTTAAGTATTTTCCTATTTTCCATTATGGTGTTATTATTTTTTCGTGAAAACAATATGTTTAATGAGGTGAGGTGAACAGGGATGAAACAGATTCTATGCTTTGGAGATTCCAATACATATGGCCTGATTCCAAGAAAAGGTGGAAGATATGAATGGACGGTGAGATGGACCGGAATATTAAACGAGAAGCTTGGAGTAGATGATTATCATGTTATAGAGGAGGGGCTTTGCGGGAGAACCACAATATTTGACGATCCATTAAGGGATTACCGCAATGGCTTTAAGCTTCTTCCGGCAGTTCTTGAAACCAATGAGAACCCGGATGTTATCGTGCTTATGCTTGGTACTAATGATTGTAAGACAGTATACGGAGCAACATCGGAGGTTATCGGACTTGGCATAGAACGGCTTATAAGACTTATTAAATTATATTCTTCAAGGAGTAAGATTCTTCTCATATCCCCCATACACTTTGGAGACAAGGTATGGCAGCGGGAATATGATCCGGAATTTTCAAAAAACTCTATAGAAGTTAATGAAGGACTGGCGGTAGTGTATAGAGGGATTGCTGACAAGGAGGATATATTTTATCTTGATGCATCCTCTGTGGCATCACCAAGTGAGGAGGATCAGGAGCATATGAATGAAGAGGGGCACGCAGCTTTGGCAGAGGCAGTGTATGAAAAGATTAAGGAATTTGTATAAAAGAAATATCTTATAGGTAAAGGCTATTGCAGGTGTTATAAAAAAACTATAATATAACCTATTAAATCCTATTGACAAAGTAGGAAATAAAGAATAATATAACGATATTGTTAATATCTTTAAGGTTGTTTTATAGCAAAAACATACTGAAAGGATAGGAAAAGGAGATATTAAATGCAAGGTACAGAGTTTAGCTTTAACACTGTGCTGCTCCATGGTGTGGATACTTATTATCCAAATGGTGCAACCCATGTTCCGATTTATCAAAGCAGTGCATTCAGACATGAGAATGCAGAAGAATTAGAAGGGATATTTAATAATAAAGCAATGGGATTTTCATATACAAGGATCAATAATCCCACCATTGAAGATTTTGAAAAACGTATTACCTTATTAGAAGGCGGAATAGGCAGTGTGGCGTGTGCTTCAGGAATGTCGGCACTCTTTAATGCATTGATGAATATACTTCAGAGTGGTGATGAGGTGGTGGCATCTGCCGGACTCTACGGCGGAACGGTTGAACTGTTCGATGATCTTAAGGCATTTGGAATTACAACAAGGTTTGTAAGCGAGAATGTACCTGCGGCATACGAAAAGCTGATTACTGATAAGACCAGAGTGATATTTGCGGAGACCATAGGCAATCCAAAGCTTGATGTTACAGATATTAAGAGTATAGCAGATATGGCTCATGCACATAACCTGCCACTTATCATTGACAACACCACTACAACGCCTATGCTTGTAAAACCCTTATCCTTAGGGGCTGATGTGGTGGTACATTCTTCATCAAAATACATAAATGGAAACAGTGATGCTATAAGCGGTGTGCTGGTGTATGGAGGCAAGTTTAAATGGGATGAGCGTTATCCCGGATTGCTTCCCTATAGGAAATTTGGACCCTTTGCCTATATAGCAAAGCTTAGAAACGGATTGTTCAGGAGTACCGGAGGCTGCCTGTCACCACAGAATGCATTTCTTAACATTTTGGGGCTGGAGACCTTAGGGCTTCGTATGGAAAGGCAATGTGAAAATGCATGGGAGCTGGCTCAGTACCTAAGAGGATTGGATTCTGATTTTATCGTTAATTATCCGGGATTTTTCGATCATCCTGACCACAGATTAGCAAGTGAACAGTTTGGCAACCGGTATGGTGCAATAGTAACCGTAAGGGTAGGAAGCAAGGAGAGAGCCTTCTCCATAATGAATAAGCTTAAGATACCATTTATTTTGTCAAATATAGGAGATACAAAAACCTTGGTACTTCACCCTGCATCCACAATTGCGGCTCATTTGTCAAAGGAGGAGCAGCTGCAGTCTGGAGTATATGAGGATATGATCCGGATAAGCGTTGGAATTGAGGATGTAGAAGATCTGAAAAAGGATTTTCTTCAGGCAATAAAAACAGAGGATATAACAAAAACTGCGTAGCTGTATGAGTAGTGCACAAAATAATAAGGAGAGATTACATGGCAGAGGTAGATTATGGAACCCTTAAAAAGGGTGGGTTCATGAGACAAAAACAAAAAGACAATTTTTCACTTCGTCTGGCCGTTGTGGGAGGTACATTAACGGCTGAAAATCTTAAGAAGATTGCCGAGGTGGCTGAGAAGTATGGCGATGGCCACGTTCACCTGACTTCAAGGCAGGGAGTGGAGATACCATTTATTAAGCTTAAGGATATTGATGATGTTAAGGATTCCCTTGCAGAAGGCGGCTGTAAGCCCGGCGTCTGCGGACCCCGTGTACGGACAGTGACAGCCTGCCAGGGAAGTGAGATATGCCCAAGCGGTAATATCGATACATATGATATCGCATTAAAATTAAATGAACGCTATTTCGGAAGAGAGCTTCCACACAAGTTCAAGTTTGGTGTGACCGGATGTCAGAATAACTGTCTAAAGGCAGAGGAAAATGATGTAGGTATTAAGGGCGCGTTAGAGATGAAGTGGAAGGAAGAGGCGTGTATCAATTGCGGTCTGTGTGCAAAGGTGTGCAGATCCAATGCAATAACCATAGATGATGGCAAGGTTAATGTGGATTTTGATAAATGTAATTATTGTGGAAGATGCGTGAAATCATGTCCCACAGATGCATGGGATGCGCAGCCGGCATACTGGTTATCCTTTGGTGGAACATTTGGCAATTCAATTAGTAAAGGCACAGAGCTGTTGCCGCTTATTACCGATGAAGAACAGCTTTTCAGAGTAACAGACGCAGCGATACAGTTCTTTGATGATAACGCAAATGCAGGTGAACGTTTTAAGTTCACCATAGACCGGGTTGGTGCAGAGAAGCTTAAAGAGGTGCTTCAGGCAGCCTATGATGGGTAAAACGCCGGACCAAATGAGAGGTAAAAAAACATTAGTTGAATTACAAATAATAAGAATCAGGAGGATATGAAAATGGCAGAGACGGAATTTGATATTACAGATTCGGTGGATATTACGGATGTGGTATGTCCGGTAACATTTGTGAAGGCTAAGGTGGCTTTAGAGGAGCTGGATGATGGCGACATATTATCCATAAGATTGAATGATGGTGAGCCTGTCCAGAATGTTCCAAGAAGTATTAAGGAAGAGGGACATCAGGTGCTAAAGCTTTATACCAATGATGACGGTACATATACTCTGATCGTCAAAAAGGTTGGAGATTGATACTAACAGCAAAATACAAAAGATAAAATATATGTATACATAGGTAAACAGTAACAAAGAATAAGAATTGAAAGGGCAGGTAATAGAAAATGACATTTACAATTGCAGGTGAGAAGAAGGAATACGAAGAGGGAATTACACTTAAGGAATTAATAGAGAAGGAGCAGATTGATAATCCGGATTATGTGACAGTTACCATCAATGATGAGTTTATCGACAAGGAGACCTTCGCAGATACCAGGATTAAAGAGGGAGATGCTGTGGAATTTCTGTATTTCATGGGAGGAGGCGCAAATTAATGGCTTTTTCAAATGAGCAGCTGGAGAGATATTCACGTCACATCATACTTAAAGAGGTAGGTGTTAAGGGACAGAAGAAATTATTAAATGCCAAGGTGCTTATCATAGGTGCCGGAGGTCTTGGGGCGCCGGCAGCACTTTATCTTGCGGCAGCGGGAGTGGGAACCATAGGTATTGTTGATGCGGACGTAGTGGATCTTTCCAATCTGCAAAGACAGGTAATACATACTACCCAGGATATCGGAAAAGAAAAGGTAAAGTCTGCGGCAGAGACTATGCAGGCTATCAATCCTGATGTAACAGTCAATACTTATCGTACTTTTGTGGATTCTTCAAACATAATGGATCTTATTAAGGATTATGATTTCATTCTTGACGGAACAGATAATTTTCCGGCAAAGTTTCTTATAAACGATGCCTGTGTAATGGCTGGCAAGCCATTTTCACATGCAGGTATTATCCGTTTCAAGGGACAGCTTATGACTTATGTGCCCGGAGAGGGACCATGTTATCGCTGTGTATTTAAAAATCCGCCACCGGCAGATGCGGTTCCTACCTGTAAGCAGGCAGGTGTGATTGGTGCAATGGGCGGTGTTATCGGAAGTCTTCAGGCTATGGAGGCAGTTAAGTATATTATAGGGCAGGGCGAGCTCCTTACAGGTAAGCTGCTCACATATGATGCACTTAAGATGGATTTCCATTCTATCAAGCTTCCTAGAGACTGTAATTGTGCAGTCTGTGGCAAAAATCCGACTATTACAAAGCTTATTGACTATGAGCAGGCGGCTTGTGAGTGGAAGCCGGGAGAGTGAAATTAACTGAAGTTAAAATTGACCATCGTAGTGTAAACAGTATGGCGGTTTTGATAATCTGCCAAAGGGATTATAAAAAATCGCCGAAAGTGAGGATATAGAATGAGTGAGATTAGATTGATCATGAAGAAGGAGGATTACGAGACGATCTTAGAGCATTGCCGCAAGGGACTTCCCAACGAAGCCTGCGGACTTCTTGCAGGTACGGTTGAGGGCAATGTGAAGACAGTGACCAAGGTTTATCTTCTTCGCAATATAGATGAGAGCAATGAGCATTTTTCCATGGATCCCAAGGAACAGTTTGCGGCACTCAAGGATGCAAGGGCAGCTGGTGTGGGGCTTATTGGTAATTTCCATTCCCATCCGGAAAGTCCTTCAAGACCTTCAGAGGAGGATAAACGACTTGCCTTTGATCCGACATTTGAGTATCTGATCCTGTCTTTACAGGAACCGGATAATCCTGTGCTTAAAGCCTTTGAGGTGGATAAAGAGAAGAATGTATTTGTGCATGAAATTGAGTATGTATAACAATGAGCAAAGGTACTAATCCTGTGCTTGCACAGAGGATTAGTACTTTTGCGAATGTCCTCATGGAGCCGGCAGGCGACATGTATAACAATGAGCAAAGGTACTGTATAATACATTGGTAGTTTTACGGAGCAATAAAAGTGCATTAAATAATTTATATATTGAACAGGTAAAGTAATAACTCCCGGTACAAGGTATGAAATATGCTTTGTGCCGGGAGTTGTTTTTTATTAATTTCAATGTGCTAAAAATGAGAAAAATGTATGATAACGTTTTCAAAAATAATCAGTCTGACATGTTGACATTGAGTAATATAGATGATATTATCTTTCTAATACCTAGTAATCATACTGATTAAGTAGGAATAAGAGGAGTGGTGTCTAATAATGGCGGATCAGGGTAAGGATTATCTGGAGCATGTTGATCGGCTTGTTAAGGAAGTGAAGTACGGCACGATCACAATCGTCATACAGGATGGAAAGGTAATACAGATTGATAAAACAGAGAAAATACGATTGAAATAGCTGATCGGAAAACCGAAAGCATTTATCTATGTAATCGCAGAGCGGAAGTGGTGGAATTTAATGATGTGGCAAACGTTAATGTATGAGCATGCTGAGTTGGAATATCCCAATGAATGCTGTGGAGTTCTTCTGGGCAATAAAGATACATCTGAGATTTGTGAGATTGTTCCGGCTGATAATACAGATGGATACGATATAAGGAATATTCATTTTGCAATGGATCCTCTTAAAATATATAAGGTGGAAAGAATGGCATTAGAGAGAGGTCTTGAAATAATAGGTTTCTATCATTCCCACGTAGATCATCCGGCAATTCCATCCGGTGAGGATGAAAGATATATGATTCCCGGCTTACTGTATATGATTGTTTCAGTGGAGCAGGGACACTGTGCTGACGTGAGAGTATATTCAAAAGAATGTGATCAGGACATATATATCTATTCTGGGTTGTGAGAAAATGAGTATTGCGTCGACCTGGCTTGCACAAATCGCTATATTGCGAAAAATACACGGAGACGCAGGCAACGTGAATGAGGCGGTCATGCCGGCATGTTCTGACATTTTGCAAGTAAAAACATAAGCATCAGAGATGCTTATGAATAAATACTGACTACATAACAGAGAAAGTGGAGGTAAGGGAAGAGATGAAGATATATATTTCTGCGACGTTACGCGGATTTTTTGGAAGACATGAAATAATTGAAATAGAAGGAGACTCAATACGTGCTCTTCTGGGCGGACTGACTGATGAATATCCGGATGCGAAGGAAGCTCTATATAATGAGGAGGGAAGGCTTAGGGAATTTGTACAGATATATGCGGGTGATGAGAATGTTACATCTGAAGATAAGTGGGATAATGTATTAGACAATAATGTGGAGATATTATTGCTGCCTGCAATTGCAGGAGGTGCTCCAGTGGAGAGCCTGATCTCAGATGAGAGAAGAAAAGCAGTATCCTTTGATGATGCTGAGATTGACCGTTTCAATAAGCATCTGATGCTTCGTGAGATTGGTGTGAAGGGGCAGAAGCGGATTAAAGCTGCCAAGGTGGTCATCATCGGTGCCGGAGCGCTGGGTTCACCTGTAATACAGTATCTTGCGGCGGCGGGCGTGGGAGAAATCAAGGTGGTGGATTTTGATGAGGTATCTCTTTCTAATCTGCAGAGCCAGGTGATTCATGGAAAGCGGGATGTGAACAGACCTAAGGTGGCATCAGCAAAGGATACGATTAAGGGAATTAATCCTAAGATAACTATTGTGACAGAGAATGTTAAAGTGGAAGCTGATAATATAAATGAGATAATAGATGGCTATGATGTTGTGGTAGACTGTACCGATAATTATAAGGCGAGATATGTGATAAATGATGCCTGTGCATTTTCAGGTATACCGCTGGTGTTTGGTGCCATCTATCAATATGAGGGACAGGTTGGTATTTTCAATCTGAATCAGGGACCGTGCTTCAGGTGCCAGTTCCCAGCACCGCCGCCCACGGGACTTGTGCCTACCTGTGCAGAGGGAGGGGCTATCAGTCCTCTTCCCGGAATTATAGGAAGTATCCAGGCTAATGAGGCATTAAAGCTTATTATCGGGATAGGGGAACATTTAGACGGAAAGCTTCTTACGGTGGACAGTCTGTATCTTCATTCAAGAATTCTTAGGGTTGATAAGAGTGATAAATGTCCCATATGCGGTAAGAACCCGTCTATCTTTGAAGTGCAGGACTATGACTATGATGATTTCTGCGGTCTTAAGGATGAAGAGGAAGAGCTTCCGATTGAAGGAATAGAACCGGATGAACTGGCGGAGCGAATAGAGCGTGGAGATAAGATGACCATTGTGGATATAAGGGAACCGCATGAGAGAGCAATCCATAGATTCCCGGATGTGGTGGTTATACCGATAGGACAGCTGGCTAGAAGGCAGAAGGAGCTGGATCCGGATATTGATACCATATTTATCTGCAAGGAGGGCAAGAGAAGCATACTTGCAATCAGAACGCTTAGAGAAGCGGGGTACAAAGGTCCCATGTATAATCTAAAGGGCGGAATTGATGCGGCAAAGGATATCATTTTCTCCCATGAGGGTGCATGGCTGTAATTAAATATACAAGGGTAGATGCTACTTTTATGTATAATGCTTCCGCTTAAAAAAGATTGAGTTGAATGACAGCGGTAAGCAGAGGGCAGAAAAATGCCCGAAAAAATCAAGATTGGAGGAATATAACATGTCAAAGGAAACAGAAAACGATCAG
The DNA here is from genome assembly GCA_017470935.1 of Lachnospiraceae bacterium. Classification (GTDB taxonomy): domain Bacteria; phylum Bacillota; class Clostridia; order Lachnospirales; family Lachnospiraceae; genus CAG-590. The sequence goes on along the minus strand of JAFUXG010000008.1, from coordinate 3,377 downwards.
ATCAACGCATTGGGGGCGAAGGCGGCGTATAATCTTGCCAACGTTACCAAGACAAAGCCGCAGTATGGTGCACTGACACCAAAGTGGTTAACAAGAGTATTGGAGTTCAAAGGCTTGGAAACCGGAATATTCCGTGTGAACAAGGTAGTTGAGGGCGAGACACCTCTTGATGTGCTCTGCAGCCAGACAAAGAAGTCAGATATTATTCCTGACGGATATGTAGAGTATGAGACAGAGCCTAGAGAGTATCGGCTGAATTCCATCTCAACCATCATCAATGTAAACACAGCTATTGAGGATGTGTACAGCTCACCTTATGACCAGGTGCAGGAACAGCTGGGTCTTGCCATTGAATCACTTAGGGAGAGGCAGGAGAGCCAGCTTATCAATAATGATGATTACGGCCTTCTCAAGAATGTACCTGATTCACAGAGAATCCAGCCAAGAAATGGTGCACCTACACCGGATGATCTTGATGAGCTCATCACAAAGGTTTGGAAGGAGCCTTCATTCTTCTTAGCTCATCCAAGAGCTATTGCTGCATTTGAGAGAGAATGTACAAGAAGAGGTGTTCCACCTGTAACTGCTAATATTGCAGGCGGTACATTCTTAACATGGAGAGGAATTCCTATTATCCCAACGGACAAGCTTTTGGTAGACGGACTTAAGAATCCTAAGTCACAAAGCGGTAAGACAAACATTCTTCTTATCCGTACAGGAGAGGCAAAGAGAGGAGTAATCGGTCTTTTCCAGGCAGGACTTAAGAATGAGCATTCAAGAGGTTTATCAGTACGTTTCCGTGGAATAGATGACAAGGGTGTTGCGTCTTATCTCTTATCTTTGTACTGCTCAGCAGCTATATTGGCAGATGATGCGATTGCAGTATTAGAGGATGTAGAGGTAGGTGAGTATTATGAATACGATTAATCCACAGGTTTACTCATTGCCTGAGACTGCTACATCAGTAGCAGGTATTACGGAAAATGCACAGGGCTCTAGTTACGGCGTACAGGTTCCGGGAACATTTGATGCACTGTCGTATGCATCTCAGATACAGGGAGTATCGAAAGGAACAAGTGTTACACGAGAGTTTTCAGGCTTACCCCAGGGGGCAGCTCCGGGTGCAGGATTAGCTGATATTCCCACCGATGCATCATCCATTACAGTAATTCCGGGTACCACAGAGGGTTTGGAAGCAGCAACCCAATATAATGGGATACCGGAGACTGGCTCATTAGAGCAGCTTGCGGGAGTACCCACAGCAGCAGAGCTTAGTGCTCTTGCCAATTCTTTGTTTCCGGATCTTACGGGGGAATTAGGAAATTTGGGTATCAACTATGAGCCTGAGGTTTGTGCTGAGGGTATCGATAATCTTATAGAAAAGGGTGATCCAAAGGTTATATCAATTGCTGAAAACAAAGCTGTTACTGCATATGGACATCTTTTTAATGAAGAAGGTGGCTTCTATGGTGAGTATTTGAATCATGCGGAAAATTCTTTTGGCAACGGTGAAGAATTTGACTGGGAGCATCCTTTCTCTTACGGCGGTGCATCCACAGATGAATGGCTTAAGACAGTAGATGCGGTTAACGATCCGTTAAAGGATTATCTTTTGGATGCGGCAAAGCCGGAGACGATAATAGAACCGAAGGCGCAGTCCTATTCGCCTTCTGTAGTATCACAGGAACAGGCAAAGAAAAATGAAAGGGCTATTAATGCGCCAACCTCCCTTGGCGGGGATAAGACATGGAATGGTGCTTCATCAAAGCCTGCAGGAACAACAAGAAATGATTCAATAATTGTTGGGAGCAAGACTCTTGCACAGATCAGGGATGATTTTCCGATCCTATCTGAACAGATTAACGGCAATCAGCTTGTATGGCTTGATAACGGTGCTACTACCCAGAGACCAAGAGCAGTTATTGACAGACTCACGTATTATTACGAGCATGAGAATTCCAATGTTCACAGAGGAGCCCATACCCTTGCTGCAAGGTCAACGGATGCCTATGAGAATGCAAGAGAGACAGTAAGAAGATTTATCGGAGCACCCTCTGCCAATGAGATAGTATTTGTGAGAGGTACAACAGAGGCTATTAACCTGGTGGCAAATGCCTATGTGAAGCCTACGCTTAAGCCCGGTGATGAGATAATAGTTTCCATATTGGAGCATCATGCCAACATAGTTCCGTGGCAGCTTATAGCCGCAGAGACAGGAGCGGTCATCAAGGTTATTCCGTGTGACAAGGATGGACAGCTTGAACTTCATGAATATGAGAGGCTGTTTACAAAGAGAACCAAGTTTGTTTCAGTTACCCATGTTTCAAATGTACTTGGTACCGTGACTCCTGTTGAGGAGCTTGTGGCAATTGCCCATAGACACGGTGTGAGAATACTTATAGACGGTGCCCAGTCAGTTGCCCATATTCCGGTTAATGTCTCAGCACTGGATGCAGATTTCTTTGTATTCTCAGGCCATAAGATATTTGCACCAACAGGAATCGGTGCAGTATACGGAAAGAAAGAGCTTTTGGAGGCTGCAAAACCATATCACGGTGGCGGCAACATGATTGCTGATGTTACCTTTGAGAGGACCATTTACAATCCGGCTCCGAACAAGTTCGAGGCAGGGACAGGAAGTATTGCAGATGCGGTAGGCCTTGGTGCAGCCTTGGAATATCTTGAAGCAATCGGGATGTCTTCTGTTAATAAATGGGAGCATGAGCTTTTGCAGTATGCGATCTGTGAGATGAAGAAGGTCAAAGGTCTTCATCTTATCGGAACGGCTGCTAACAAGGCATCTGTGCTGTCATTTAAGTTGGACGGATATTCTGATGAAGAGGTTGGAGAAAGGCTTAACAGCTATGGCATAGCGGTTCGTACAGGACACCACTGTGCACAGCCGGTACTGCGTCATTTCGGATATGAGGGCTCGGTTCGTCCTACACTTGCGCTATACAATTCGCCTGATGATATTGATGCGCTTGTTAAGGTGCTTAAGACATTTGCGTAGATATATTACTGTTTAGGTCAGTTTTGAAACCGTACGCGTAAGTGCCATCGATATGCCCAGATATGTATGGCTGTTTGGACGGGCTTGAACTTCTAAATGTCCCGCCAAGGTCATATAACAATACGCGACCGGCTTCCAAGCGGCCTCCATGCCGCTTCTCGCCTTGCTCGCCATCCATGGCTCGCATCGCTTGAATACTTACGGGACATTAAGAAGTTCTAATCCCTTTCCAATATGCCATACATATCCGGGCATATTCGACTGGCATTTACGCTGTTCGTTGGCAAAAGATGCTGATCAAACGTAAGTATCAAACAATCATTTGTATGATTAGAATTTATAAAGTATATTGTGTTATAGTTTC
>JAFUXG010000007.1 GCA_017470935.1 Lachnospiraceae bacterium | reverse complement strand
GTTACTGAAGAAAAGAATGGATGGGGAAAGGTAACGGTCAAGGTTGGAAATAAAAATGTAGTGGGATGGGTGTCCTTAAATTATGTGAGAAGAGAGTAGATGAAATGGTGGCTTGACGAAGTCTTTGGTATTGTGCATAATTATATAAAATGATAGAATGCTTGATGTGAAATAATCTTGAAATGATACGTAGACAGCCTATGGACTGACATTTACTGACTTATAGATGGCAATTTAATCCTTAAAGGAGGTACATATTCATGAATATAGCAGTTTGCGATGATGATGCAAATGAACTTAAAGCTCTTCATGAAATGATAGATAAATGGGCGAAGGAACAGAATAAAATAGTTAAGGTATATGAGTTTCAACAGGGCGAATTATTGTGCAATACCATTTGTGACGGGAAAAAATACGACATGTTCATCCTTGATGTTATGATGCCTGAGATGGATGGAATTACGCTTGCAAAGAAGCTTCGCGAAGCAAGGAGTCTGGCAGAAAAGACACCGATAATATTTCTCACATCTACCAGAGAATATGCGGTGGAAAGTTATAAGGTACGGGCATTTCATTATCTTGTAAAGCCGGTAGATTATGGCGAATTCGCAGATGTTCTTAATGAGGCAAGTGGAAGTATACAAAAACGGATGGATGACGTGTTCTTTGTTCGCACAAGGGATGGAGATTACTATGTGAGCCGTCAGGAGATAAACTGCATTATATTTGAAAAACGATGTATATGCTTTATCTGTAATGAAAAAAAACTTTCCAGTCTTACCATATCTGAGTCCTTCAAGAGTGCAACGGCAGAATTTGATACAGATGGAAGATTTTTCAGGTGCGGTGCAAGTATCATAGTTAATTTGTCAGCCATACGTGCAGTTGAAAAAAATATAGTTACCTTTGCAAATAATAGTGAGCTTACAGTGCCAAGAACGGTATCAAAGGAGCTTTATCAGGCATGGATTGATTACTTTCTGGATTAAAGAGGATAATACGTATGGATAGTGTTACAGTTTTCAAACTGCTTTCAGCACCATATTCTATAATATTTCATATAGTGATGTTCTTTATGTTAAATGAATACCGCTATCCCAGAAAAAAAGCAGCTTTGATGACTGCTTTTCTCAATGTGCCTATAATTATCCTTACGGTTATAATGTACTTGCTGCTTGGCTCAGAACGTGGCGGTCAGCTTGCAATCCTATTCTATATTCTTCCGCAGATTGCGGTGAGCTTTTTCCTTTCCCGTTACCATGACGGACGGGTATTTTCAACATATTTCTTTGTGTCAGGAATCTTTATATTCATCATACAGGTATCTAATCTGTTAGACTATTATTCCCCATACAACAATTATATCGTAATGTTTTTGGTACGGCTTATAGCATTTCCCATAACATTGTTTTTAATGATATCATATCTTGCAAAGCCTTACAGGAGAGTTATGAATGTGCTGCGTACCGGATGGAATATGTTCGCATATATATCGGGAATATATACATTTATACTGCTTGTTGTATTCAACTTTCCCAACACTCTATCCAAAAGACCCCACGACATTCCTGTTCTGGTGCTGGTGTTTGCAGCGATGCTGCTTACAGGCATATACTGTATTAAAACATTGCTTAGCCAGCATAACTATTATCAGCAGCAGGAGTTAAATCATTATCTGGAGCAGCAGATGGAGATGATGCAGCAGAAGATTAATCATGCTGAGGAGGCAGAGAAGAATATTACTATCTATAGGCATGACCTTCGGCATATACTGACTACCCTTGGAGTTATGCTTTCTGAAGGCTCTTATGATGAAGCCTCATCTTACATAGAGCAGAACATAGGCGTTATTGAGCAGGATACTTCCACTAAATGGTGTGGTAATCCTATACTTAATGCTATGTTTACCGCATATTTTGCAGAAGCGAAGAAACAGAATATAGAAATTATCGCACAGCTTGAAATTTCAGATGTTCCGAGTGACAAAGCCACCGTGCTTTCACTTGTATTTGCCAATGCTATCGAGAATGCCATACATGCAGTGTCTGAGCTCCCTTCAAAGGACAGAGTTATCAGGGTAAAGGCTATTCAGTCACCGCAGCTTATGTTTTCTGTGAGCAATCATTACAGCGGCAGCATTATGCTTGATGAGAATGGTGTGCCTACTTCAGGAGAAGAAGGACATGGTATAGGGATAAGATCAATGCTTGCTTACTGTGAGAGAAATAACGCTGTATGTGACTTCAAGATCAGTGATGAATGGTTTGCTGTCAGGATTGTAAAGAGGTAGTTTTTACCAATTTCACAATGAATCGAACAAAATTCACAATTTTTAACAAAAATTTCCACAATTAGATTATATTAAATAAGAATGTATTTTAAGATTATTTCGGTGCGGGATGGACACCTAATCCATCTGTTGATACTGTTAGTAATCTTTTTTTGATGCGCAGGACTGTGTAAGGTATATATATCGACTTCATCGAGCACAGCCCATACGGCTGGCAGGGGGTGATTTCGTATTCCCTGTCCCATTAGGCTGGTTATGCAATGAGATATAGAAAAGGCTATGACAGGGATAGAGAAAGGGGAGATCAAAAGAAGTAATTTTTTAACACAAAGGTGTCCTGAATGTGGAGGCGGCATGTTAAATGCTGTGCAGAATTGAGTTTTGCAATTATCCGGTATATGGACATAGAGTAGTAGAAAAGGAGATTAAGTAATGTTAAATATTGAAAAAAGAACAGAAGGAACTAACCTTACTGTAGCACTTGACGGAAGACTTGACACCATAAGTGCACCGCAGTTAGAGGGAGAGCTTAGAAGCACTGTAGATGGAATAACTAAGCTTACACTTGACCTTAAGGGTCTTGAGTATATATCATCCGCAGGTCTTCGTGTGCTTCTGTCTGCGCAGAAGGTAATGAACAAGCAGGGTGAGATGACGATTACAAATGCTAATGATGAGGTCATGGAAATCTTTGAGGTTACCGGCTTCATAGACATCTTAAATATCGAGGAATAAAAGTACAGGTGCGTTCAATTAAAAGTTTTGTTGATATTATCAATATTCAACTTAATTTAATAATAATGAATAATCACAGGAGGAAAGGGATTATGAGAAAAGGATTTATGAAAAAAGGAGCGTTTTTAATTATGGCAATGCCTGTACTGGCATTAGCTGTGGCAGGCTGTGGAGATGATACATCGGAGCTGTCGCCTGTGGAGGAGGCAGTTGTGGAGGAGGATACTTCGGACAATGCGGCTGAGACTGTTGATGAGGAGGATACTGCGGGAGAAGGTACCCAAGAAGTTTCATCAGATGAGGAAGCATCATCTGATGATGTTGAAGGCTATAAAGTAACTAACCTTGTGGGAACACCTACTGATTATTCTGATGAGAACAACTGGGCGCATCTTCCCGATAATACGGATAAGCCGGTGGATACATTCTTCATCTATCCGACAGTATATATTAATCCGGCAGAGGATGCACCTTCGATTGTACCGATCGATGATGAGATGTTGCGGGCTGGCGTGGCAGCTAATTACAGTAATCAGGCTGTCATATTCGAGGATCTGACTAATCTGTATGAGCCATTTTACAGACAGACTAATCTTATGAGTGTTATTGGCAAGAATCCACAGGAATTCATGGAGTTTCAGTATCAGGAGCAGCGTACGGATGTATATGCCGCACTTGATTACTATTTTGAAAATTATAATCAGGGAAGACCATTTATTCTTGCAGGACATTCTCAAGGGTCAATGATGCTTAAGATCGCCCTTAGGGATTATTTCAAGGAGCACACAGATTATCTTGACAGAATGGTAGCTGCTTATGTGCTTGGATTTTCTATAACAACTGATGATCTTGAGACTAATCCTGCCCTTAAGTTTGCAGAGGGTGCTGATGATACAGGCGTTATAGTCTCATGGAATGTGGAGGGACCCGGCAACAAGAATGAGCATAATGCGGTGGTAATGGACAATTCTATAGCAATCAATCCAATTAACTGGAAGCGTGATGATACTAAGGCGGAGGCATCGGAGAATCTGGGAGACCGGATTCCCGTCAATAATGAGCAGGGTGTAACGGTTGATTATCAGGTGGATAAACCCGGACTTCTTGATGCACAGGTGGATACTGAAAGGGGCGTTGTTGTATGTACTACATATGACGGCTATATTCAGGTAGGAGCACTTATGGGTGATGTGGCGAATCCCTTCGGACCACAGAGCTTCCACAATATGGATTATGCAGGATACTGGGATAATATCCGCGAAAATGTCCAGACAAGGATAGATGCTTATCTTAATGCAGAGTAGATAATGGGGAAGTAAGTATAAAGGAGAGCGCAGATGCACGAAAGAAATCATGAACTTTTGGATGTTAAGATAAGACAATATATGCTTCCTGCGATTATGATGAAGCTGGCACTGCAGCTAGGTAATATTGTGGACACTATCCTTGTGGGTAACCTGCTGGGTACAGAGGCAATGTCAGCAGTAACGCTGTCGCTTCCTGTGCTTTCCTTTATTCAGATCCCGGGATATTTTCTTGGAAACGGCGGTGCCATTGCAGCGGGAATACTGCTTGGCAAACGTAAGAAAAAGGAAGCGGGACAGGTGTTCACTGCATCATTTATTCTGGCAATGATATTCAGTGTCATATTCTTTGTGGCATCATTTATAGCTTCGGCTCCCATTGCAGGACTTCTGTCCGGGGGAGGCGTCTTGGCTGATGATGTGGAGTCTTATGTATTTGTGTGCCTTGCAGGTGCACCTGTACTTGGAATAGGACTTTTGATGTCAAGCTTCTTCGCTAACGATTCTCATCCACAGCTTGCAAGTCTGTATTTTATAATCTCCAATTCTGTTAATCTTATATTCGACTATATATTCTTAAAATATACTTCTCTTGGAGTAAAGGGTGCAGCTCTTTCCACCATGCTGGGCTTTGCGGTAGGCTTTGTGGTTGCAGTGCCATACATACGTTCAAGGAAACGTATGATATCCTTTACTGCTCCACATATCACAATGGAAATGATAAAGAGTATAGTTACTACGGGTATGCCTTATTTCACTTACCTTATAACAACAATGATAAAGATGCTTCTTATGAATGGGATCATACTTTCCTTTCTTGGAGAACCGGGCATGGCAGTATTCACGGTATGTAATAATACGGAGCTTATACTTGCAATGTTTATCGGAGGTGTTATAAGCGTTATTCCCAATATTGCAGGGATACTTTACGGAGAGAAGGACTATTATGGAATTAACGTGCTGTGTAAGAAGGTGCTTACCTATGGTGCAGTGCTTACTGCCGTGCTGATGGTGGTTGTTTTCATATTTACAGGTGCTTTTGTAAGGCTGTTCGGTATTAATGATACAGAGCTTTCAGCTATTATGGTAATGGTACTTAGAGTCTATGTATTCTCAATGCCATTCAATCTGTTGAATTACTTTGGTATGCAGTATTACGGCTCAGTGCAGAAGTCAGGTCTTGCAACGCTTATTACAACCCTTGAGAACGGTGTATTTCTAATCCCGGTAACACTTGTGGGAATTCTATTAGGTCAGAGTGCAGGAGGAGACGGCTTTGGAGGACTTGCCCTGGCATTTGTTATGTCAGAGCTTCTTACGGTTACTGCCTCATTTATATACAGAAGGATCAAATACCCTGGGGAGAGCATGCTTCTTATTCCTGACAAAAATCCGGGATTATGCCATGACTTTACCATACATGCAGATATGTCAGAGGTTGCAAAGGTTCCCCAGGAGGTCAGCGATTTTTGCATAAGCAATAATATTGAAAAGAGTAAGGCGAATCTGCTTGCTGTGGCTGCGGAGGAGATGGCTGCCAACATTGTTAAACATGGAGGAAAGCAGTCTGATTGGATCGATATATGTCTGACCATAGAGGAGGACAGACTAATGCTGCGTCTTAGGGATAATGGGGTACCATTTGATCCAACGACCTATGAATATGATGACGAGGAATATAGTATCCACGGAATTGAGCTTGCCAAGAAGGTGGCAAAGGATATTTCGTATATAAGGGCGATAGATCTTAATAACACTATTATAACAGTATAAGGTTTATTTAGTAACATATATTCTTATACTTATCTTGTTCGGAATAATGGAATATATGCTGAGGTGTTGGAAAGTAAAGCATCCAAGCAGATGAGCGGTTATAGACCATAAATTGCGACAGAATCAATGAAGACAACAGGAGGTTATTATACAATGGGGTTATTCAGTGATTTATATAATAATGTAGTGGGTGAATATGCTGATAAAACGGCATACATGGATCCGACAATCGGTGTTAAGTATACCTACAGAGAATTTGACAGCTATGTGAGAAGGCTTGCAGCAAAGCTTGCCTCATCAGGTGTGAAAAAGGGTGATGTATGCGTGCTGGCAATGCCGCATGATGTACATTATATAGCAGTGGCTCATGCCTGTCTATTAAGTGGAATATGCTATGTACCGCTTGCCGACACATACCCTTTGGAACGTATTAACATGATCAAAGAGGATTCGGCTGCGAAAATGGTCCTGAAGGAGGATTTTATAGAGGATGCTGATTCCTATAATGAGGTAGAAGAGTTTCCTGATCTTTCACCTGATGACCTGTCACTTATCATATATACATCAGGCTCTACAGGCAGACCTAAGGGGGTTATGCATAACCATATCGGACTCAGTAAAGCCATTGAAAGATATGAAAAGATTATGAATTTTGCTAACAATGATATCTATGGAAGTAATGCTCCGTTCTATTTTGTTGTACATATGCAGGATGTCTTTTCGGCATTTATGCATGGAGTGACAACCGTGTTGATTCCTGAGGAGCTGCGGGGTGATCCTGACGGGCTTGCCGGGTGTATTGACAGATATGGAATAACAATGACCTACATTGCACCGAAGGTTCTGAAATATTTTAAAAAGAAAGGGACATCTTTGCGTCGTGCACTGACTGGAAGTGAAAGAGTATCCAATCTATATACAGAGGATTTCCAGATAGTCAACGGATACGGTATGTCAGAGACCGCAAGCGGCGTGTTGATGTTCCTCCTTGACAGAAATTATGATAATACGCCAATCGGCAGACCGGCAGGCGATGAAGTATTCTATGTTGTTGATGAAAATGGAAATATAGTTAAACAGGGTGAACTGTGCATTGCAGGTGATCTTGCAGTGGGTTATAGAAATCTTGACGAACAGACGGCAGAGACCTTTGTTAAAAACCCATTTTATGAGGAGGATGGATATGAAACCCTCCTGCACACAGGCGATCTGGTGAAAAGGCTTCCCTCAGGAGATATACTCTATGTAAATCGTAAGGACTGGATGATCAAGATCAACGGGCAGCGCGTGGAGCCGGGAGAGATTGAGGCGGCAATAGCAGGAATGGACAGTATAAATGAAGCCTGCGTCAAGGACTTTAACAGACCGGACGGACAGACTATCATTACTGCATACTATGTAACTAAGGATGGAAAAGATCTTGATGAAGAGCTTATTAAAAATGAGCTTTCAAAAAGCCTGCCGGAGTATATGATTCCCGCATATTGTGTGAGGCTTGATAAATTGCCGGTGAATGCTAACGGAAAGCTTGACCGTAAGGCACTTAAGGCACCGGAGCTTTCTGAATACAGCAGTGAGTATGCTGCACCTGAGACTAGGGATCAGGAAAGCATATGCCAGGTATATGGGGAAATATTAGGTATTTCCCGTGTGGGAATCGATGACGATTTCTTCTCCTTAGGAGGAGATTCCATTAAGACACTTGTGCTGCAGAATCGTCTTGCTCATTATGGTATAACCAAGTCAGATATCTTTGCTGCACATACACCAAGGAAGCTTGCACAATACATAAAGACAGATAATAAGAAAAGTGCGGTACTTTCAGATTATGCAGATAAGAAGCCGGAGGATAATGAGGCATTTCCGTTGACGGAGAGCCAGATATCCATATATCTGGACAGCAGTGATCCTGACAGGGCGACTATATATAATAATGTGGTGGGATTGTTCCTGCCTGATGAGGGTAATCCTGATGATGCATGTGACAGGCTAAGGTCTGCATGTGAAACGGTGATCAACAGCTATCCGATCCTTAAATGCCATGTTGAGGAGATAGACGGCGTGCCCTCATTTGTATATGATTCCTCGGTTTCGATCAGTGCCACATATATAGAGACAGAGGAGACAGACAGGGATAAGCTTGCAAGAGATTTCATCGCTCCCCATGATCTTGCAAAGGCTCCACTTATAAGGGCATGTATATATAAGAATCCGGAGGGCTTATTCCTTATCTCAGATATACATCATATATTGTGTGACGGAACATCCATGTCCCTGCTTGTTGACAATATCAGCCGTGTCTATGAGGGTGGTGAGCTCCGGACCGAGAAGGTCACTAACCTTAGTCTTGCAAGATATGCCGATGAGAATCTTGCAGAGGTCAAGAAGGCTGATAATGATTTCTACAGAAATATGTTAGATGGAATGGATGGTGATACAGAGGTATACGGTGATGATAATCCTTCCTTAAGTGAGCTTTCAGGAAGATCAGGTCTTTATACTAATTTGCTTTCTTCTTTAAATGAAGATATACAGGCTCATATAACGGATGTTGTCAGGCATTATGGAGTGACCGAAAGCACTGTCTTCATAGGTGCGTATGCGTATATGCTGCGACTGCTTTCAGGGCAGAAAAAGGTACTATTATTTGCAGGGGAGAACGGACGTGATGATTCACTTCTTGCAGATACATTTGGAATGATGGTACACAATATTCCGGTGCTTGCTGATGTCAACGAGGAAAGCATGTGTGTGGACTATCTTAAGGATATGCAGAAGAGGTTCTTTGAGTGTGTGGCTCATGACGGGGCGGCATTTTCCGAGCTTTTATCAGAATATCATATCCGTCCTGACTACAGCTTTGTATATCAGGGGGATATGCTCTCAGGTGCAATGATGGATGGAAGATACATACCGCTTGAGATATATAAGCCTCAGGATGCAATGGATAAGCTGACACTTCATGTACTTAAGCAGCCGGGAGGCGATTATCAGCTTCGGTTTGAATATGATGCAGGATTATATACAGAGGATACCATAAGGCGTATAACTGCATTATATGCCCGTATCGTATACGGTCTTTTGGAGGATAAGAGGCTTTGCGATATAACCTTAGTGGGAGCAGAGGATATAGCAGAGCAGGAGGCACATAACGCTACAGAGCGTGATTATGAGATCACGGATATTGTTACATTGTTTAAGCGTATGGTTAAGCTTCATCCTGATAATAATGCTGTATTTTATAAGGGTGAAATGCTGTCATACAGAGAGGTTGATGAGATATCTGACCGTATTGCAGGCTTCTTAAGAAATAAGGGAGTTGGTGCAGGTAAGGTTGTTTCCATATTGATTCCACGTTCCACATATATGGTAACAGCTTCTCTTGGAGTATTGAAGACAGGTGCTGCTTATCAGCCACTTGACCCATCGTACCCCAGTGAGCGTCTTACATTTATGATGCAGGATGCAGATGCAGCATATCTTATTGCGGATGAGAGCCTGCTTGGAAGTGTGCCGGAATACAGGGGTGAGGTGCTTCTTATTGATGATATAGATAAGCTCCCGCCTGGAGAGCATGTTACGAATGGACCTGATAAGGATAGTCTTTTCATTCTCTTATATACCTCCGGCTCAACGGGTATGCCCAAGGGCGTTAAGATACTGCATCGGAATCTGGCTAACTTCTGCGGCTGGTACAGGGAATTCTATGAGCTGGATGAGACATCTAAGGTCGCTGCATACGCAAGCTATGGTTTTGATGCTGATATGATGGATCTGTATCCTGCCCTTACCACCGGTGCATCAGTATATATCATAGAGGAGGAGATAAGACTTGATCTTCTTGCGCTGGAAACCTATTTCAATGAAAATGCTATAACCCACAGCTTTATGACAACACAGGTGGGACGGCAGTTCTATACAATGGTAAGCCACAGGTCGCTCAAGTTTCTATCAACCGGTGGAGAGAAGCTGGTTCCACTGTCCCCTATTGATTCGGCACCGCCATTTTATAATGTGTACGGACCTACAGAGTGTACCATATTGACAACGGCAAAGCGTATGGACAGATTATATGACCGTGTACCTATAGGAAAGCCTCTGGCTAATTATAAGGTATATGTAAGAGATGAATATGGAAGGCAGCTTCCTGCACTTGTACCGGGTGAAATGCTCATTAGCGGCGCAGGTGTTTCTGCCGGATATCTTAACAGGGATGATCTGACAGAGAAGGTATTTATTAAGAACGAGTTTACTGATGAACCCGGATACGAGCGCGCATACAGAAGCGGTGATGTGGTAAGGCTTTTAGCAAACGGAGAGGTGGACTTTATCGGAAGAAATGACGGTCAGGTGAAGGTCAGAGGCTTCCGTATTGAGCTTACCGAGGTTGAGGGAATCATCAGAGAATTTCCGGGGATCAATGATGCTACAGTACAGGCATTTGAGGATGATGCAACAGGAGAGAAATATATAGCCGCATATATTGTGTCAGATGATACCATTGATATATCGGCACTTAATGACTTTATCAGAAGTGAGAAGCCGCCGTATATGGTACCTGCAGTTACCATGCAGATAGATGCCATACCTCTTAATCAGAATCAGAAGGTCAACAAGAAGGCTCTTCCTAAGCCGGAGCGCCAGCAGATTGAGAAGATAGAGCCAAAGACTGATATGCAGAAGCAGATATTTGACTGCATGGCTGATGTTGTGGGACATACGGATTTTGGTATTACTACGGATTTTGCAGAGGCAGGTCTTTCATCAATAGGTTCCATAAAGCTTAATGCTAGCCTTTCTAAGACCTTTGATATGGTATTTACCACAAGAGACCTTAAGGAGTGTAATACCATAGAAAAGCTTGAGGCTTATATCCTCAGTGTTAAGAAGGGCGGAAAATCCCATGAGGCAGACTTTTCGGTCAGACCTGTTTATGACCTTACTAAGACACAGGAGGGAGTATATGTAGAATGTGTTGCTGACCCTGATACATGTGTATATAACATTCCTATTCTTCTTGAGATTGATAAGGAGCTTGATACCGACAGGCTTAAGAAGGCAATTGTGGCAGCAGTTGATGCACATCCATTTATCAAGACAAGACTGTTCTTAAATGATGATGGAGATGTGCGTATGAGACGCATGGATGCAGATTATTCCTTTGATGAAGCATCAGTTGAGGTGATCACTGCTCCATCCATTGAGGACATTAAGGATGAACTTGTTAAACCCTTCAAGCTTATCGGAGGAAAGCTATACAGGATCAAGATAATAGAGGCTGATAAGAGGTATCTGTTCATAGAGATGCATCATATTATCTCAGATGGTACATCCATGAGCATATTCTTAAATGATATCTCTAAGGCTTACAGTGGCGAAGAGCTTGCAGCAGAAGAATACACCGGTTATGAGGTGGTTTTAAATGAGCAGCATATCCGTACGGCAGAGAAGTTAGAAGAGACAAAGAGATATTATGAGAGACTGTTAGATGAGGCGGAGACCCAGTCGCTTCCTGTTGGAGATATTGCTGATGGTACAGCAGGGAATAATATAGATGGTACGGCTAGTAATAATTCAGATTGTTTGGCAGGAGACATAACAGATAATGTATCAGATGGCAGACAGGCTGAGGGTGCAGGTATGTACGAGTCTGACGGATCCTATATCAGTGCAGGTGAGGTCAGGGAATTCTGTGATAAGAACGGTCTTTCAATGAATGCCTTCTTCTCGGCAGTATTTGGTCATATGCTAAATGCATATCTTAACACTGAAAGTGTGGTGTTTGCGGGTATATATAACGGACGTTCCGATTCAAGGCTCATGGATACGGTGGCTATGTTAGTTAAGACAATTCCTATTGTAGCAGGCACTAAGGCAGGGGAGACTGTCACCGGCCATGTGAAGGATATGGGAATACAGCTTACGGATACCCAGGCGAGAGATCTGTACTCGTTTGCAGAGGTAAGCCGCCAGATGGGTGTTAATGCGGATGTCATGTTTGCTTACCAGGGGGACGATTTCACCTTTGATACCTTCTGCGGCAGACCTGCTTCCATGATAGCCCTTGAGCTTGGAGCAGCCAAGGCTCCCCTTAATGTCAATATATTTATCCAGGGGGATAACATACATTATAGCTTTGAATATGACAGGGCACATTATTCAGATGATTATATCAGGACTATGAAGGAAAGCCTTGATCATGCTGTAAGCCGGATGCCGGTCTCTGAGCGTATGTCTGACATTTCCTTTGTGACAGATAAGATGAAGGATGAGCTTAAGGGATTTAATTCAACGGATGCAGTGGTAGAATCAGACCTTGCGCCGTATCTTATGGAAAAGGCAGCGGCAAAGTGGGCTGATAAGACTGCCGTAATATCCGGAAGCGGCAGTGTTAGTATAACATATAAAGAGCTCAACAGCAGAGCTAACAGGATTGCCAATACCCTTATAGACAAGGGTATCGGAAGAGGAAAACGTGTAGGACTTTATATGGAACGAACGGAGGATGTGTATGCCGTAAGACAGGGTATTATGAAGGCAGGAGCTGCCTTTGTCAGCTTAGAGCCTGACTATCCGGATGACAGAATATCATTTATTATTGAAGATGCAGGTCTTGCCTCGGTCATAACAACGAAGGAATTATATGCGGAACGTAAGGCTTTGTTTGATGGTATTACAGAGATTATCGATATCGAAGCTGTATATGCCTCAGATGTATCAGACAATATGCCTGCTAAGCTTAAGCTTAGGGAGGATGATCCGGCATACTGCATATACACCTCAGGCTCTACAGGTAATCCTAAGGGTGTGGAGATCACTCATAAGAATCTCCGTAATCTCTTATCCTACAATGATAAGAATACGCTGGCACATGCTTATGTGGATAATTCCACTGTATTCCTCGCCCTTGCGGCTATTACCTTTGACGTATCAATAATTGAGGAAATGATGCCTCTTTATCATGGCAAGACGGTTGTTATGGCAACGGATGATGAGATACATAATCCGATGCTGCTGTTAGATACTATGAAGAAGACCGGTGTGGACATGATGAAATGTACACCGTCATATATGCTTTCAATTCTAGATGTGCAGTCAGAGGGCGGCATATGGGAACAGCTTAAGGCGGTGATCTTAGGTGCTGAGCCATTTCCTAAGGGAATGTATGAAAAGCTTAAAGGTGCAGGCTTTAAGGGTATCATTTATAACTCATACGGGCCTACCGAAACATGTGTGTCTGTCAGCATAGGAGAGCTTGACGGAAGCTATGTTACCATCGGAGGACCAAGCAGTAATACCAGATTCTATATAAGAGACCGCTTTGGTAATATCCTTCCGAAATACATGCGCGGTGAGCTTGTTATCGCCGGTGACTGCGTTGGGGCAGGCTATATCGGAATGCCGGAAAAGACCAAAGAAGTGTATATAACCTTAAGTGACAATGATAAGAAGCTCCCTGCATATAGAAGCGGTGATATTGCCTACTTTAATAATAATGGACAGATCATGCACTGTGGACGTAATGACAATCAGGTTAAGATCAGAGGTCTCCGTGTTGAGCTTGACGGTATAGAAAATACCATGAATACATATCCGGGAATTGAGAGAAGTGTGGTCATGGTTCTTGGTGAGGGAGATGGCAAATATCTTGTGGGCTACTATGTGGCAAAGCACCCTGTAGATGAGGCATCATTATCTGAACACTTAAGGAAAACTCTTACTGCATATATGGTACCGGGCGTATATGTATATCTGGAGGAGCTTCCTCTTACGGTCAATGGCAAGGTGAATAAGAAAGCACTGCCAAAGCCGGCAGATAAGAAAAAGACAGTTTCCGGAAGGAAAGCAGAGAATGATCTGCAAAGGCAGCTCTGCGAAATGTTTGCCCATGCCCTTGGAGTAGAAGAAATTGGAATTGATGAGGACTTCTTCGAGGCAGGGGGAACTTCAATGCTGGCCTCTAAGGTCGCCATGAGTGCAATGGTGAAGGGTCTTCCCATCGCATACAAGGATGTGTTTGCATATCCCACTGTGGCAGCAATGGAAAAGCATATTAACGGTGCAGATACAAAGAAAGAGCATATTAGCGGCAGCAGCGCAGATACAGGGAAAGAACATAGCAGTAATAGCAACGGAACAGATGCTAATAAAGAGACGGAGATAGCAGGCTTAACTTCCCTTTGCAGAAAGCAGATTAATGACCTTGAGGATGATGAGATTAGACAGGTATTAAAATACAATACAATGAGCTATATTGACGAAATAGAAACCGGCGAGCTTGGAGATATTCTTCTTACAGGTGCAACAGGCTTCTTAGGAATACATGTGCTGCATCATCTTATCGAGAAGGAGCAGGGCAAGATCATTTGCCTTATAAGAAAAGGACGTGCAAAGTCAGCGGAGATAAGACTGAAATCCATGCTTGTATTCTATTTTGATGATTCATATGATGAGCTGTTCGAGGATGGAAGAATAGAGGTTGTGGACGGTGATATCACAGACAGGGATATCGTCCTTGCCCAGAAGGAGCTTTCATTTGATACAGTCATTAACTGTGCAGCATGTGTTAAGCATTTTGCAAAGGACGATATACTTACCCGCGTCAATGTGACAGGTGTTAAGAATCTTGTAGAGCTTTGTGAAGAAAAGAAGGCTTTGCTTATTCAGATATCAACCGTATCAGTGGCAGGAGAAAATGTTGATCATTTCCTTCCTGATACCACGGTGATGAAGGAGGATATGCTGTACTTCGGACAGGATCTGTCTAACCAGTATGTGCGCTCTAAGTATGATGCGGAGGAGGCAGTCCTTAAATCCATTGCAAAGGGTAAGCTTCGTGCAAAGATAATCCGTGTGGGCAATCTTATGAGCCGTGACAGTGATGGAGAGTTTCAGGCAAATGCCATTACCAGCGGCTTTATGAGAAACCTAAGAGGCTACGCTGTGATAGGTGCATACCCCGTAAGTGAGATGGCAAGACCTGTGGAGTTCTCGCCTATAGATCTTGTGGCTGAGGCAGTTGTTGCATTGGCAAAGACATCGGACAAGTTCACGGTGTTCCATGCAGTCAACGGTCACTGGATTGAAATGGGAGATATTATTGCAGTCATGAATATGGCAGATATACCTGTGGAGGTGGTAAGTGATAAGGAGTTTGGAAATAGGCTTACCGAGGCACTTCAGGACGAGAATAAGAATATGCTCGTATCAGGTCTTATCAGTTATCTCTCAGCGGATACCGACACTGTGCGCTCCTATGTTGCTGAGGATCATACATTTACAAAGAATGTACTTTACCATCTGGGCTACCGCTGGCCGCTTACAGATGAGAGATATCTTAAGCTCACAATGGAATCACTTATCACTCTTGGATTCTTCGATGGAGCATTGGATGATTGAGATAGGATGATCAAGCTTATGGGAATAAGTATATATATTGCTGACATGAGAAGACTTCCTCTGGCAGAACAGTATGAGCATATCCTTGCCTGCCTGCCGGAGGAGGATAGAGTCAAATCGCAAAGATTTATAAGGCAGGAGGACAGAATACGCTCAGCTGTGGGAGCATTGTTGATAAGACGTGGGGTGGAAGCAGAGCTTGCAAAAAGAGGACTGCTCAATCCTCAGTTGGATGAATTCCTGCATTCTGACCATCATTCCTTAGATGACTCTATGAGAATGTATAATATTGTGAAAAATGAATACGGAAAGCCATATGTGGAGGAGTATCCGGATATCCATTTTTCCCTTTCCCATAGCGGAGAGATGATCGTGTATGCTAAGTCTGATAAATCTTTGGGTATTGATGTGGAGAAGATTTGTGACATAGATATAACAGAATTTGAAAGTTATCTGACAAAGATTGATAAGAGGTTGCTTGAATCGTCTATTGATACTGATAATTTTGAAGTGTCTTTGTCTGTCAAAAAGAGACAAATTACATCAACAGCTCTTTCAAAGAAGCTTGTTCAGTTTTACCGCATATGGACGATACGTGAGGCATTTGCAAAGAAGGTGGGAATAGGTCTGTCTGTTTTTGACAATGATGATGTTAATATCGACTATGATAATGAGCGCATTATCTTTCATGGTAAGGAGCTTATGTATAGAACATTTTTGGCAGATGATCATATCATAAGCTTATGTGCTGACAGTATCAGTAATGGTTTGAAACCGCATTTTATTACAAGAAAAGAATGGAATGACTATTATTGAATTTATATACGTAATACACTACATAAGAGGGAGGCTTGAGGACTGATATGGTAAAACGAAAGAGTCTTACAAAAAAATTCATATTAAGCTTTGTACTCTTCGGAATCCTGAATACGATTGTACTTGTTGGTATCGGAGGTTTTTTATATAGGAGAAGCATTATAGAACAGTATGAGCGTATGGGTTATCAGCTTGCTTCATCCATTGCCTCCACCGTAAGCGAGGAGGAGATGAACACGATCTCGCGTATTGCAAGGGATGTGTATCTTGGTGAGGCGGATGAGGAGGAGGTTGACTACCTTCTGTCAAATGAGCGCTTCTTAAGGCTTGATGTGGGTATGGATAACACGAGGGATAGATTCGGCGCGGCTGATTTCTTCGTGGTGGGGATGATAGAGGATGAGGTGGATGACTATATCGCTGACCCGGATGGGAAAAGATCACCATTTTATATCATAGTGGACAGCTTTGATGATCCGACATATGATTTTTCTTTAGGAGATCCGGCACCTCTTGCACCGCGTATGATGCCCTATATGAAGGAGGCACTTCTGACGGGTGAGCAGCCGACAGCACATCTTATCAACAAAAGAGAGGAAGGATATTTCATACAATCATTTCTGCCGGTAAGCTGCGGTGAGGGAGAGCCGCGAGTGGCATATTCCGTGGTGCTGCGCATGGAGACACTTCTTAACCAGCTTCGGCATTTTGTATTTGTGAGCCTCTTGGTGTCGGCACTGTTATCTGCGCTGTTTATCTACATTTATGTGAAGCTGCAGATGAGGACCCTGATAAAACCGATACGTATGGTGTCGGACGAGGCCGGGCATTTTGTGAAAAATGAGCTGTCGGAGGCAGATGCCTCAAGAGAGATTTCGCTATCAGAAAAGCTTCTGACTGTAAATACACATGACGAGCTGCAAACCCTTGGGGAGAGCATCTATGCGATGGAGGCGGGAATACGGGATTATATTGAAAATCTGACCAGAGTGACAGCCGAAAAGGAGCGTATCGGAGCAGAGCTTTCGGTAGCAACTCAGATACAGGCGGATATGCTTCCGGGAATTTTCCCCGCATTTCCAGATAGGAAGGAATTTGACTTGTATGCAACGATGACACCGGCTAGAGAAGTGGGCGGAGATTTCTATGACTTTTTCCTGATCGACGATGACCACCTTGCGCTTGTAATGGCTGACGTATCGGGTAAGGGGGTTCCGGCGGCACTATTCATGGTAATTGCAAAAACCCTTATTAAAAACCACGCGCAGATGGGTGAGTATTCCCCTGCAAAGGTGCTTATGCAGGTAAATGATACGCTGTGCCAGGGCAACGAGGCAGAACTGTTCGTTACGGTATGGCTTGCCATATTGCAGATAAGTACCGGGAAAGGACTTGCAGCCAATGCAGGACATGAACATCCTGCCCTTCGGAGTGCGGAAGGTTATTATGAGCTTATTAAATACCGCCATTCTCCCGCAGTTGCAACGATGGAGGGAATTAGGTTTAGGGAGCATGAATTTGAACTTCATCCGGGAGACAGTCTGTTCGTATATACGGACGGTGTGCCTGAGGCAACGGATGGAGAAGATACACTTTTCGGGACAGAGAGAATGATGGATGCATTAAACAGAAATCCGGCTGCCCGACCCGAAGAGCTTCTTAGAAATGTAAAGGAGGATATTGATACGTTTGTAGGAGAGGCGCAGCAGTTTGACGACATCACAATGCTTGCATTAGAATTTCATGGAGCAGATAAGGAGGTATAGATGATATTAAAGGATAATGAAATCATCACATGTTCTGCTGTGGATGATAATTTACCAAAGGTACAGATGAAGCTTAATGAGCTGATGGAAAAAAACGAAGCTCCAATGAAGGCACTGAATATGTCTGCCATTGCTTTAGAGGAGATGTTTATCAATGTATGTCATTATGCATATATCGGAAACACTGGTGATGTAACGACAGAGATACAGATATATGAATCAGATGATGAGGAAGAATCAGGGAAATGTGTAAGGATTACGCTTACCGACAATGGAATACCTTATGATCCGCTTGCAAAGGATGATCCGGATGTAACCCTTTCTGCTGAGGAAAGGGGCCTTGGGGGCCTGGGTATCTATATGGTAAAAAAGAGCATGGACAGTGTTTTGTATGAATACATGAATGGTAAGAATATTTTTACCATGGAAAAGAAATTTTAATATAGTGAAATTTCTTTGGAGAAAATGAAACAAAGTACAGTAGGAGATAAGAATGAAGAAATCCTGCAGGGAAGAACTACATTTTATAACATGATGATCGCAGAGGGCTTCATTGCCATGACCTGGGCAGCGGCAGGAGTGGGAGCACTGCAGAAAGAACTCTGTGATGTGGATACGTTAAGCAGTGCTGCAACAACAGTAGTGGGTGTTGTTGCCAGGAATATGTCAGGTAACATCGGAGATATCATTGCCATAATCGGTGTAATAGTTTTACCTGTTACATCGGGCGATACGGCGTTAAGATCACTAAGGCTTATGGTGGCTGATGCGTTTTATAGTTCTGTATATTTTTGCAAATGAATGCATGGAACTGACAGGAATACAAAAATTTTCAAAAAATTTAAAAAAAAACCATTGAGTTGTTCACTGGTGGACATGATAAGATGTAAAAGGTGATGTAACGTAATTCATTACCGAAGGTATAAATAGCACATAATATACGAGGTGACATGAAATGGCATATAAGATACTGCTGGCTGGGAAGAATACACCGATTATAGATACATTTTTTAATTTTCTGTGGGAGAGCTATGAGCTGTTTACTTCCTCTACAAGATTTGACGATCTTAAACGGCATATAGAAGTAATGAATCCTGATATTGTAATATATTGCCTTTATAATGAATCACGGGATGATTATGCTTCTGTCAACGAGGTGCGGGGGAGACTTAAGCACAAGGCTGAATTCATGGTGATCGGAGCATCTGAGGATTGCGATGAATTCCTTGAGCTATCTGAGGTGCAGCCTGATCTTGTACTAAGGAAACCGCTTACAACAGATACTATAAAGAAACAGATCGATAATTACATGGATGACCTGGAACGTGCGGAGCAAAGAGCGGAGAGAATGAGGGAATCCGAGGATGATCCGGATCGAAAGAAAAGAGTGCTTGTTATTGATGATGATCCTATGATGTTAAAGCTCATCAAGGAACATTTACACAATAAGTATGATGTGGCAATTGCCAAGGGCGGTCTTATGGCGTACAAATTTCTCCAAAAGAAGAATGCGGACCTTGTCCTTCTGGATTATGAGATGCCGGTGGAAAATGGTCCAGTGGTCTTTAAGAATATACGTGATATGGAAGGAAAGGAGAATATTCCCATTGTATTTCTTACAGGAGTGGCTGACAGGGAACGGATTACCGAAGTGGCAAGCCTTAGGCCACAGGGATACCTGCTAAAGCCAATAGACAGAGATAGCCTGTTGGCAAAGATAGAGCAGCTGATCGGATGATGTGAAGCCCATCACGTGTTCACATTTACTCCGGAAGGAAGAAAGGGCGAGGAACAGATGATACAATGTCTGGACGGTTATTGAGGGTTGCATGTCATACAAGCAGCCCTTTTTTAATATTTGTAGCAGAGAATCATGATTACTACAGCAGTTGCGGGAGAAATGATTTGCATGGGAGACGGCGTGAAGGCTGCGGCCGACGACGATTGAGCAATATGTGACGGGTGACTGAGATGTGATTGCTTATTGAAAGAATCTGATAAATGATGTATCATTGTCTACGAACATGGTTATAGGAAATACAGGGAGACCTATCCTGCTGTTTTTATGGAGTTCCCGTAAGGCAACAGGAGAATAGAAGACAGAGAATAAGCGGAGGAAAACAACATGGACTACATAGCAAGAGATGATGCATTTGAATTATTGAAGAAGTACAACAAGGACCCATTTCATATACAGCATGCACTGACTGTGGAAGCGGTGATGAAGTGGTATGCCAATGAGCTTGGGTACGGTGATGATGCTGAGTACTGGGGTATCGTTGGTCTTCTTCACGATATAGATTTTGAGGAGTATCCTGAGGAGCACTGTATCAAGGCACCGGAGCTTCTGCGCGCAGGTGGCGTGGGAGAAGATATCATACACTCTGTATGCTCCCATGGCTATGCAATAACAGTTGATATTAAGCCGGAGCATGAGATGGAGAAGGTGCTTTATGGTGCGGATGAGCTTACAGGTCTTATCTGGGCGGCTGCCCTTATGCGTCCTTCAAGGAGCACGAAGGATATGGAGCTCAAGTCCCTTAAGAAAAAATACAAGAGCAAGGGCTTTGCTGCAGGGTGTTCGAGAGAGGTAATTGAAAGAGGTGCGGAGCTTATCGGCTGGGAGTTATCTGAGCTTCAGGAGAAGACCTTAGAAGCCATGAAGGCAAGCGAGGATGATATCAATCGACAGCTGGAGGAATATAATAGATCGTTAGAGGCTTGAGTTTGTGAAGGCATTTGTAAGACTGTCAATTATAATAGATGGTCATAAGGCTCAAGAGGTCAGAGGCAGGGAAGGAGACTGCCAATAAAAAATTAAGTGTAATAGTTGATATATTGAATGTAGTATCGGTTCTTGCAATAGTAATATTGGTACTTGGCTTTGCGATAGGCTGGTGTGTGGAAGGTTGTTGAAATAAGATGTCAGGAGAAGTGTCTATAATGAATAATACTGAAATAAAATATGAGAAATTATTAGAATATTTGAAAGGTCTTGAAAGCGTGGCAGTGGCATATAGTAGCGGTGTGGATTCCACATTGCTGCTATATGCAGCCTGCGAAGCATTAGGCAAGGATAGTGTTATGGCGATAACAGCTAAGTCATGCTCATTTCCAAAGAGAGAGTTTGATGAGACGGTGGCATTTTGCAAGGAGCATGGAATACGCCATGAGATATGTGAATCCGAGGAGCTGGATATTGAAGGCTTTAAAGATAATCCAAAGAACAGATGCTACCTGTGTAAGCGTGAGCTGTTCGAAAAGATAGGAGATATTGCAAAAAGCAATGACCTTAAGTATGTGGTGGAGGGCTCCAATGTTGATGACGAAGGCGATTACCGTCCGGGTCTTATGGCAGTTAAGGAGCTCAAGGTTAAGAGTCCCCTTCGGGAAGCTGGATTATATAAGGCAGAGATCCGCGAGCTTTCAAAAAGGCTTGGGCTGCCTACCTGGGACAAGCCATCATTTGCCTGTCTTGCTTCAAGGTTTGTATATGGTGAGACAATAAATGAAGAAAAGCTCAGCATGGTTGATAAGGCGGAACAGCTGCTTCTTGATATGGGATTCCGCCAGGTGAGGGTAAGAATTCATGGTGACATGGCGCGTATAGAGGTGGAGACTGATGAGATCAGCCGTATTGCAGAAAAGGCAAACAGGGAAAGGATAGCTGTTGCATTTAAGGACTATGGATTTTCATATGTGACACTTGATTTGTTGGGTTATAGGACGGGAAGTATGAATGAAGTGCTGAAGTAATTATGCACCGATGACTAAGAATGCATATTAGTTGAATATTGACTATGGTTAAATTTGTATTGGCATAAAGATTATTAATAACAGATGATTAGTTAAAAATAGGTGGGTGAGTAAATATGTCAACAATAGATGATGTATGGATCATGCAGGGACTAGATTATGATGATCCGGATTGTATTATTACAGTGGATGAGATGGAGGCTTATATCGATCAGGTCGGATTTCTTCCGCTGTTCCGCAACGAGATAGATGATTTTTCTGTTGAGGAGGTAACTGCAAGTGAATCATGGTGGACGGGAGATGACAGCGATCCATGGGTGTGGAGAGAGGTTATTGCAAGACGTGGCAATATAGCGTATGGAAAGCTCTTTCATAATAAGGCAGGCTTTATATCCAAGGAATGGCTTCCCTATTTTGCCAATTACAGAAGAGACGGATATGATTTTGACAGCCTCTATGAGGATGGCAAGGCAGAATACAGGGCTAAGAAGATAATGGATCTGTTCGAGCTTAAGGATGAATATTATTCCTTTGAGCTTAAGGAGCTTGCAGGCTTTGGCAAGGGAGGAGAGAAGAATTTTGCCGGAGTGCTTACAAAGCTTCAGATGCAGACCTATCTTGTTAATGTGGATTTTCGCCAGAGGATCAACAAGAAGGGCATGAGATATGGAATGCCAACTGCGATAATGAAGCGTCCTGAGGACGTATGGGGATATGACTTTGTTACATCAGCATATGATGAGGATCCGGAGAAATCGGCAAAGCGGATTGCTGACCATGTTAAGGAGCTGTGCATAGACGCAACGGATGAGGAAATCCGGAGAGTGTGCCTATAAATGTATTTTGTTTTCATGATTATAATTATTGGGGATGTGATTGTATGAGTTCTTGTAAATACACCTATATTATAAAAGGTTGTTTGATATTAGTGTTATTGTCATATATTTCAGTTACAGTATATGCATCAGAAGATTATGATCAACAATTAGAAATATGGTATAAACAAATAGATGAACAGGTTGATAGAGAATATAGTAATATGTCCCCTGAAATGCGGGAAGGTATAAAACAACAGCTCAAGGATAGTGTAAAAAGCACTTATTTATCTAAACTGCAGGAGGAGAATAAAGAATTGGCTGATCTTCAAGCTGCAGAGGATGAGGATAAGGAGATAATAACTGTTAATTCAAAAGAAGACTTTCTGGAATGGGTTTCTTTTCAACTTCGAGATCAAAAGAAAGAGTTATACTATGACACTAACTTGAATGAATTATATAATAATGCTGATGAAATATTTGATTCCATTGATGCGTTCTATTATGAGAGTAACCCTATAATAAGCTCATCTTATTTGGGAAGATATCGTGACAACGATCATCCTCTGGATTATAGCTGGGCTGAAAAATACGTTACTGATGAAACAAGGTATAGGATAGGGATTACAATTCCTGATTTATACACTAAGGAAGAGATACAAGGACACATGAGTGATATGGAAAAGTTATCAAAAGAACTACAGAAAGAAAATGATTACAAAAGTGTCAAAGCAGTTCACGATTATCTTATAGAGAACTTTGAATGGGAAAAAGATATTTCAGATGATATCGCAGGATTTAGAGAAGGAAAGATGAATAGCTTAGGATATTCAATGGCAGCATTTGCATTATTGACAAATATGAATATCCCGGTAAGAATCGTGGGAGGAAAAGTGATTGACGATGACCAGCTTTATGATAATCATTGGAATATAGTTCAATTGGACGGTCAATGGTATAATCTGGATGTGACATGGGATGATAATGGCGAATACAAAACCAGATATGATTGGTTTTTGAGAAATAATGATGATTTTGTTCATCACATTTATGGTTCAAAACAGGTAGAGATCAAGAAAATGATCTCCGAAGTATCATATCCTGTGGAAGAGGGGTTATTTATTGCTGGTGAAGCAAGTAATGATCCCCAAAAGAATATTGGGAATTCATCAGATAATGAAGAATCACCTAAAAAGATTTCATTGAAAAAAATATTAACATCCAGAGGAGTTTTACGAATTATAATATATTGTTTTTTTACAATAATATTCATCATCCGTAACAGAATAACAGAGTGGCGGCTCAATGCAAATTCAGGGATGGATGATCTAAGTGCTGACATAGCAAAATATTATAAAGATGCCGGACGAGAACAGCGACAGTTAATAGAGAATAATCGGAGACAGGAACGCTGGATGTTAGCTACTATATTGTTATATTTCACATTGGTAGTTGTACTTATGGGTATTGTATATATCATTTATTTGTTCATACATAAATAATTAACTGATTTCATTGATGTTTGTATGACCGACGGAAAGGATTTTGAGAGTAAATGAGCGCATATGTTGAATTTAAGAATGTGAAGAAGACATATAAGACCGGAGAGGTTGAGATACATGCCCTTAATGATGTCAACTTCGAGATTGAAAAGGGTGAATTCTGTGTTATTGTGGGAGCGTCAGGTGCGGGTAAGACAACAATACTCAATATTCTTGGCGGAATGGATACCCTTACCTCAGGCAGTGTTAAGTTGGATGGAGCAGAGATATCTTCTTATAACAAGAAACAGCTGACGGCGTACCGCCGTTATGATGTGGGCTTTGTGTTCCAGTTCTACAACCTTGTGGGGAATCTTACGGCACTTGAAAATGTTGAGCTGGCGGCGCAGATATGCCGGGAGCCCCTTGATGCCGCAACAGTTCTTGATGAAGTTGGGCTTGCCGACAGAATGAAGAATTTTCCTGCACAGCTTTCGGGCGGTGAGCAGCAGAGAGTTGCCATAGCAAGAGCTCTTGCAAAGAATCCAAAGCTGCTGCTATGTGATGAACCCACAGGAGCTCTTGACTATAATACAGGAAAGTCTGTACTTAAGCTTTTGCAGGATACATGCCGTGAAACGGGAATGACAGTTGTGGTAATAACCCATAATCAGGCTCTGACTGCCATGGCCGACAGAATAATAACGGTCAAGAGTGGAAGGATTGCTGACATGAGACTTAATGAGAATGTTGTGGATATTGAGAATATAGAGTGGTGAGATTCTTTGATGATGATAATGCTGAATAATATACAAAGCTATGACCGTGCTTGTACGTGACTTGATTTTGCGAATACATATATGGAGCCGTAAGTTAATATGAAAGTCCAAGCTTTGAAGATATTACATAAGAGAAAAAAGGTATAAGTATGAAATCCATGTTGAGAAAAACAACCCTTAGAGAGATAAAACAGACCTTTGGCCGGTTCTTTGCCATCTTTGCAATTATAGCACTTGGAGTCGGCTTTTTTTCCGGTGTCCGGATCACTACACCTGCAATGGTGCATACGGTTGATACATTTATGCAGAATAACCAGTTTTTTGATTACCGCCTTATATCTACTCTTGGCTGGGAGGAAGAGGATGTTGATGCCTTTAGAGAAAGAGAGGACGTGAGGTATGCAGAGGGATCATTTACCATCGATGCATTATACACCAACGAAGCTGGTGAAGAGGCGGTTCTAAAGACACACTCTATGCCGGAGAATGTCAATGGCTTTGAGCTGGTCGAGGGGAGGCTTCCGGAAAAGGACAACGAATGTGTTGTGGATGCGGTTATGCATGGACTTCCGGAGATAGGTGAACATTTACATGTTGATAGCACCAATGAAGAAGACACTCTGGACATGATCAAGGTGAAGGATCTTACAGTTGTGGGCTGGGTCGATTCCTCCTACTATATCAATTTTGAGCGCGGGACCACATCTATCGGAACAGGAACAGTGGATGGGTTTATGTATGTTACAAAGGGCTTCTTTGACAGTGACATTTACACCGAGGTGTTTGTGAGATTTGATGAGGATTACGAGATATATTCCAAGGCATACAAGGATTATATGAAGGATAAGAAGAAAGCTTGGGAGACCTATGTGGAGCTTCAGGCTGATAACCGCTACGACAGGATCATTGCGGATGCTAATGAGGAGATCGCTGATGGAGAAAATGAGCTTGCTGATAAGAAGAAGGAAGGGCAGGAGGAGCTTGATGATGCCAGGAAGGAGCTTGATGATGGAAGGGATGAGCTACTTAACGCAAAATCTAAGCTAGACAGCGCCGGAAGTAAGCTTACTGATGCAAAAAAGACGATAGATGACAATAAGAAGAAGCTGGCAAAGGCAAAGAAGAAGTTAGATGCTGCAAAAAAACAGCTGGCAAAGGGGAAGACGGCACTTGATAACGGCAAGATACAGCTTGACCAGACCAAAACCCAGCTTGAGACCGGTGAAGCCCAGCTTGAGACAGGGCAGAAGTCTATTGATGAAGCGAGGGCTGTTCTGGAATTAAATGATGCCGCCCTTACAGAAAAGGAGCAGGAGTTTGCTGCAAAGGAAGCAGAATATAATGCGCAGATGGAGCAGGTAAAGGATATATGGGATATGCTTCCAAAGGAGCAGCAGGCAGCACTTACAAAGGCAAAGACAGAGCTTGCTGCAGGGAAGGCAGAGCTTAAGGCGGCAAGGGCGCAGATAGATGCAGGTAAAGCTGAGCTTGATGCTAAGCAGGCGGAGCTTAATGTGGAGAAGAAGAAGCTTGCAGCGGGATGGGATGAATATAACAAGGGACTTGTAAAGTATAAGGACAGCCTTAATGAGTATCTTAAGGGGAAGAAGGAATATGAGGATGGAGTAGAAGATTATAATAAGGGAGTTAAGCAGTTGGCGGATGGCGAGAAAAGCTATAGCAGCGGGGTTGCTGAGCTTAAGAATGGCCTTGCGGAATATTATGAGGGAGTTACCGAATACGAGGACGGCCTTGTGGAATATGAGGATGGGCTTAATGAGTTTGATGAAAAAATCAGGGATGCAGAGGACGAGATAGCAGATGCAAAGGAGAAGCTTGCAGATGTGGAAAAGCCGGATACATATCTTCTTGAACGTAACACCAATATAGGATATGCCTGCTTTGAAAATGATTCAGCCATCGTAGCTCAGGTGGCGAGAGTGTTCCCGGTTTTCTTTGTGCTGGTGGCTGCCCTTGTATGTATAACTACCATGGGAAGGATGGTGGAGGAGCAGCGCACACAGATTGGTGTACTTAAGGCATTAGGCTATTCGGAAGCGGCTATTATGGGCAAGTTCATGTTCTACTCAGGCTCGGCAGCATTACTCGGATGCATTGTAGGCTATGGAAGCGGTATCATAATGTTTCCTAAGGTTATATGGACTACCTATAAGCTTATGTATCATGCCCTTCCTATACGTTATATAATCGACTGGAAGCTGGCGGCATTTTCTGTGCTGGCTGCACTTTTGTGTTCCATAGGAACGACCTGGCTTACGTGCCGGTATGAGCTTAATGAGACTGCGGCAGGGCTGATGAGACCTAAAGCTCCCAAGGCAGGAAAGAGGGTGCTGCTGGAATATGTGCCTGTTATATGGAATCATCTGAAATTCCTGCACAAGGTTTCAATCAGGAACATCTTTAGATATAAGGGACGATTCTTTATGATGATCGTGGGAATAGGAGGATGTACCGCATTGCTCATTACAGGCTTCGGGATCAAGGATTCCATTGCGGATTTCGCGTCAATGCAGTATGACGAGATATTGACAGCGGATGCATCCATGACATATAAGAGCAGCAAAGATAACGGTGCGGCTTTGGATGGTGAAGTCTCGGATGGCAAAGCTTCAGTTGGCGAAGCTCCAATTGGCGGGACGATGGATGGAGTAAAGACTGGTGATGATTCTGTAACGCTTCCGGACACAGACAGACAAAATCTGCATAGAGCACTTCCGGATAGTCTTTCTAAAAGAATGGAGGATGTGTGTGACGAGTACCTTCTTCTTCACGAGTCATCATGGGATCTTCTCTTTGGTGACTATGTAAAGGAGATTTCCTTAGTGGTACCGGAAGGTGCAGACACAATAGATCATTACATACATTTTCACACTACTGATGGAGCCTTCCTTGAATTTCCCAAAAGCGGTGAAGCACTTATCTGTGAAAGCCTTGCCAAACGCTATGAGATCCAGGCGGGCGATGAGATAATACTTCGGGATGAGGATATGAGGCAGATGCATGTGAAGGTGACGGGAGTGTTTGAGAATCATGTGTATAATTATGTATTCATATCACCTGAAACAATGGAAGATCAGTTGTCTGAGCCTGTGGAATATAATTCAGCCTATATTAATTTTGATGATGGTGAAGATATATATAAGCAGTCGGCAGAGCTTGCAAAGGATGAAAATGTTACATCCGTCAGCATTTTTGCGGATATCAAGGAGAGAATGGCTAAGATGATGAGTAGCCTTAATTACATTGTGCTTGTGGTCATCATCAGTGCAGCGGGACTGGCATTTATCGTCTTATATAATCTTACCAATATCAATATTACCGAAAGACTTAGAGAGATAGCCACTATTAAGGTGTTAGGCTTTTTCAGAAAGGAGTCGGCATCCTATGTGTTCAGGGAAAATATTGCCCTGACACTTTTCGGGATCATATTCGGATTAGGTCTTGGGGTGCTGCTGCACCGATATGTTATGAAACAGATCGTGGTGGATATGGTGTGCTTCAGGGTACAGATACTGCCCATCAGCTTTCTGTATAGCACGGTGCTGACATTTATCTTTACATTAATGGTCAATGCTGTTATGGAGATCAAGATAGAGAAGATCAATATGGCAGAGTCGCTTAAATCAGTGGAGTGAAAGCAGATAATTAACAGTTAGAAGGGAATACAATTATGAAGGCAGTTTTGTTGGAAGCGGATGCGGTTAATCCGGGGGATCTCTCATGGGAGCCTATAACCTCTCTTGTGGAGACCACCATTTATAACAACACAACAGAGGAGGACAAGTATGAACATATAGGGGATGCGGATATTGTCTTTCTTAACAAGGTCAAGATGGATGAGGAGATGTTTGAGAGATGTCCAAACATCCGTTACATTGGTGTGTGTGCTACGGGATATAACGTGATTGACATGGAGGCGGCAAGGAGACATGGCGTCACAGTGACCAATGTTCCGGCATACAGTACGGAGTCGGTGGCACAGCTTACATGGGGGCTTATACTGGAATCTGTATGTCATATCAGCCTTCACAATGATAGTGTGCATAGAGGGGACTGGATAAAGTCTGATGTGTTCTGCTACTGGCTGGCACCGGTGACAGAGCTTGCGGGAAAGACCCTCGGTGTTGTAGGCTATGGAAATATCGGTCGAAGAGTTTGTGAGATTGCAAGGGCATTTAACATGAATGTTCTGGTGCATACGGCACATCCAGAGAAATATATTGGTGATAAGAATATGCCCGGTGGAGATGCTGAGACAGGATACTTCAAAGGAGAGCATTTGCACATAGATGATAGTGCAGGAAAAATTCAATTTGTAGATATGGACACATTATTAGCTCAGTCAGATATTGTTTCATTACACTGCCCCCTTACAAGTGAGACAGAGGGTATTATCAACAAGAGTAATATATATAAGATGAAGGACGGAGTGATAATAATTAATGTCTCCCGTGGAGGTCTTGTAGTTGAGAAGGATCTTGCTGATGCACTGGTGAGTGGCAAGGTTGCAAGTGCAGGTGTGGACGTTGTTGCAGTAGAACCCATGAAGGAGGATAATCCACTTCTTAAGGCTCCTAACATGACCATAACGCCTCATATGGCCTGGGCAAGTCTTGATGCAAGAAAGCGTCTTGTTGATGTGGTGGCAGGCAATTTCAAGGCATTTCTTGAGGGACGGAAAGAGAATGTGGTAAGTTAGATTTTTCTTGTTTTGTCTCTTGACATTTACTGAATAGTAAGATATTCTATAACGATTTAGCGGCAAAGCTATCTGGGTGGCGTGGGCGGAAGAAAGGAAAAAATATGTACAAGTATGTAGAACCAATGATTGTCGAGGCAGACAAAAAATGCTGCAGAGCCATGTTAGATGAGCTGTGCCAGAGCTTACGGGAAAAGGGGATATCAGCCCAGCCTGCATTGGTGGGGAGCGGCAGGCTTAACATCGTGACCCAGAATGAGGAAGAACCCTATGACCTTGACTATGATCTTATCATTCAGAAGATGACAGATGAGTATAGGAATGACTGCAAGAAGCTTAAGGATGCAGTTATGAATGAGCTTAACAGGATAGTCAAGGATACAGAATTCTCATTTAGCAAGGACAGCAGATCGGTCATAACCTCTATTGTGAAATTCCCTGACGGCTCAGGGAAAAGATTCAGCTTTGATCTGGCAATTGTCAAGAAGGATAATGAGGGCAATACTGAAAGGCTTATCCACGATAAGCCCATCGGCAATTATATATGGAATATTTCCAGGGACTACTGGGCTGGATCTGAAAGTAAGGCGATCAGAATCAGAAAAAAAGGCAAGTCCCAGGAGCTTCGTGAGGAGTACTTAAAGCTTAAGAACAGATATCTGACAAGAAATGACAATACCCATACATCCTCTGCCATTTATACCGAAGCAGTTGAACACGTGTATAGCAGATTGTTCGGTAAGGAGAAGTGATATGGCAGTATTTTATGTTGATTTTGAAAATGTTGGCAATATAGGTATTGAAGGCATCGAGAAACTTTCTGATGATGATAAGGTTATAATCTTTTACAGTAACAGAGCAGAGAATCTTAAGGTGGCGAATGTTGAGAAAATAATGAACTCTGAGGCGTCGATCAGCTTCCGCTGGGTTCAGAACGGATATCCAAACGCACTTGACTTCCATCTCATTACTCTTATGCTGTGCGAAATGACTGAGGATAACATTTATTACATTGTAAGCCGAGACAAGGGATACGATATATGTATTGCCGCAGCAAAAACCTGTGGACGCAGCAATTTGAATAGGATTGAAGCAATAAATGATATCAATTTGCCAGATTTTCTGGATGAATTTGATATTGTTGACGAATGGGATATGGAGCTTGAATTTTCTGATGAAAACGCTGGTACTATTGAAGACACTAGTGGTTTTTGTGAGAATATGTTATCAGACAGAGCTCCTTTGCGGGGATTGCCCGATGTTTTTTTCGAAGCTCATAATCCGGATAAGGAAGGCCTGGCTGCTTATGTGCTAGAGCATTGTGAACGGCAGCTTTCTGAGACGGAAGAGAAGTTAGTCATGGAGGCGGTCAGGAAATCAAAGAACAGAAACAATTTTTACAGGTATTTCTGCGATAATATGGGACTTGACAAAGGAAGAGCCCTGTACCTGTGCATTAGGAATGAGTTTGAATATTTGAGAAGGGTTTACGCAGGCTGAGGGAGTTTTTTTATGAGTGAATATCTTGTATGATTGTGGTATACTGTATAAGGCTGCCTGAAAGAAGATTAAAAAGAGAATAATAAACCTGAAGGAGAACATTATGAATAACTCTCTTATCCAGAGAATGGCAAAGGAACACTTTAGTTTAGTTAGTATAGATCTGTTTTCGGGTCCTGGCGGACTCTGCACAGGTTTCAAGTGGGCTGGAATACTGCCTCTGATTGCTGTAGAGTGGACAGATACAACCGTGGAAACTTATTCAAAGAGCCATAATGCAGAGGTTATGCATCTTGCAGAGTATTCCACTGAAAACGGAAAAAATGAAGAATACCTTGCGCACTTTATGCAGGAAAGTACAAAGTCACTTGTGATCCACGGGGATATAAATCTTGTGGATGATCATATGATCAAGGATCTGCTTCTGTATAGATATGGTATAGATTCTATAAATGAGACTGTGGACGTTGTTTCCGGCGGAGCACCATGTGAGAGTTTCAGTATTGCAGGCTCAAGAAAGCTGGGAGATGAAAGAGACGATCTTTTTGACAATATCGTGAGAATATCACGGACAGTTAATACCAAGACTATTCTTTTTGAAAATGTTAAGGGGATGTTTTCTAAGCCGAGTGCAGACGGAGTCAAAGGGGCAATTTTCAAGCATATCTGCGACACTTTTGATGACCAGACAGCAAAGCCGGCATACCGGCTGGTTTCCAGAGACCAGGGTACAGTGCTGCTGAAAGCCTGTGATTATGGTGTTCCCCAACTGCGAGAGAGACTGTTTCTGATTTCCATCAGAGCTGATCTGGCTGATGCTGGGATTCAGTTCACATATCCCGTACCTGCTTATGGACCTGAAACTGATAATCCGTATGTGACTGTGGGTGATGCACTAAGTGATCTGCCGGCTGTTGAGTCAAATCAGGAAATAAGCCATTACGATCATCCTGCACAGTATAATAACGATAATCAAAAGAGATTTGTCGAGATAATGCGGGGAATTAACCAGTTAGATGGAATTAACAGTATTGCTCCTGAATACACGCATGATTATTATAACGAACACGCATTAAGCAGCCATAAGGGACCGGGGCATATAAGGAGAAAGCAGGCATTGCTTTCAGTTATTCCTCCTGATTCCAGTATGCGCGATGAATATAAACGTTTGAAGGAAGAAGGCAGGCTTGAGGAGACAGTTCCAGGCTTCGAAGAATTTACATATGAGAAGGTGTTTCCTAATACTATTTATGGTTCAAGGAATAGAAGGCTTAGGGTTAAAGATCCCAGCTATACTGTCACATCCCATTGCCTTGATGAATTGCTCCATCCAACCCAGAACAGAGCGATTACTCCAAGAGAAGCTGCGAGGCTGCAAAGCTTTCCAGACTGGTATCAGTTTGCCGGACCTTATGTGCAGTTTCATGGGGCGCACGAACAGGACAGGTATGAGCAGATAGGAGATGCAATACCGCCATTATTAGCTTATGCACTCGCAAAACAAATAGTTGATTGTCTGCCAAACCATTTATGATAAATAAGCGCAGGGACAGCGGATCGTCCCTGCGTATTTTGATTTTTGATTTCATCATTATTGTCTGTTTATCATACATTGCATTTTAATTTTAGCTGTATTTTTTTGCCCCGTTTTTTGGACGGGTATGTCCAGTGGAATGGAGTGCCAAAATTACCGCTGGCGCCATCGTCGATTAAGCGGCGGACAAATTGTTCAATGCTATGTATGGATGATGAACCGCTGTTATCATCGTATACGAGAATATAATTTGCAAATTGCGTGTCGGGGTTGCCAGCTCCTCCATGGCCGCCGAGAACCCACTTAGTCAATTTTTCGAAATAAGGGGACAGTTCCTGGGTAAGTTTTTCCGCATTTTCTGTCCCAAAGTCCCGCATGTTGCCTGCTTTCTGAAAAAGATTCAGAAGCTCGCGGAGAGACGAATTCTCCTTATCAAGAACATCTGCAAATATATCTGCGCTGTATTCATGTACGCTGACCTGCCTGGCGCTGCTCCGTTTGCAGCTTATTGTGTAGTGCTTTGAGCTGCCGTCGGTGAAGGTCACTGAAACCAGGACATCGGTCTTAGGGTTGCCTCCTGAAGGCAATACTCCGATTTGTTTTTTATCTGAGGTCGCCTTGATGGATGCTGTAGCTGTTTTATCAAGCCCAAAGCATTCCACAATGTTTTTGAAGATATCATAATGCATGCCTGTGGCTGTAATATCGTCTGTTTTCCATTTTTCAAGATTCTGCTGAAAAGACAGGATATCGGCAACTCTATCCTCATAACCCTTTCCCTGAATGTCTTTCGTTTGCCCAAAGCTTTTGTCCTTGATCGCATAAGCCTCGATCAAGTCACTGATATCGTTCTGGGAGACAATAGCATCGATCATTGAGTATTCTATCTTATCTGCATATTTTTGGTTTTTGCGGATAAATTCCTTTTCTATTTTTTCTTCAATACCATCTGGATATACCATATATACCCGCGTAATTTTAGGGTCAATTCTCTTAAGGTTAAATGCATCCCATTGATGCCCCTTTATCCGGTCTGTGCGCATTGATGTAGCGGTAAATAATGCCCACCTTGCCCCATCCTTAAATACGATAAGAAAAGGTGCGAAAAACTGTTTGTCATTAAAGCCGTCTATGCCAGCTCTATATTCAGGTATAACCTGTTCTAAATACCCGGCATCATAACACCTGTTTAATATTGCAGCAAGACTGTCCTGTGCACTCCGACCGTGTTTTGATTTGTCTGCGTTGGAAAATGCCATAACTTGCCCTCCTATAATTCTTCAAAAAGTATATTAAGTGTTATATATGATATATTTTAAAATTATATCATGGGTAATGTGTTATGAAAAGTGATATATTATCAGCCGATATTAAAACAGAAATATTAGGAACAGAGAACAAGAACAGTAATATCCGTTGATTGGCGGATGATAGATTCGTATGATATAGGTGTAACATCAAAAACCGATCGGGCAGTTTAATTAGAGTTTAGAAAAATAATATTGAAAAGGAGGTTGACGTTATGTTGGCTAAACAGGAATTAAAAAAGGAAATTTCATTTAAGGTATCGGCAGATACGTATACAAAGTATAAGAGGTATTGCGATGAACAGAGAGTTATACCGGCAGCAGATCTTCGCAGGTATATTGCTGAGAAAGCAGCAGCTTCAAATGGTATTTTTGATGGCAGGGTAAGTTTTCTTGCACTTAACATGCACATGAAGAATACAGATACCTACAATGTTTCTTATGAGGGTGATGAAGATCACAGAATCGATGAGATTGCGGGTTATGTGACTAATGAAGCTCCTGATGTTGCATGCCTTAGCGAATTCATGCCGACAGAAAAGGGCAAAAGGTTAGCAGCGCATTTAGAACATTCAGGATATAAAATCTACTATCCTGTGAAAAAACTGGATTATGATGATTGCAAGAGATATTGGTGCGTTACAATTCTTGCAATTAAGAAGGACAGTGGTCTTAAATTTGATCAGATATTTTCGGCGGATGAAATGTTTCCGCGGTTTCGCTATGTTGCAGGCGTGTTGTCGAAAGGGGATAGCAGTAACGGTATAATGATAGCAGGCGTGCATGTTCCTTGTGTTGATGACGATACTAATGAATTCCAGGTCAGCCGTAAAGTTAATTCTCTTGTATTTCTTAAAGGTCTCAAGGACACATACTCACACAAAGAAGTATTATATTTTGGCGACTTCAATGAGACTTTTAATGGCGGAGATATTTTTGGAGGAATGGTTGATGTTACACAAGAGAAGGCTACATGGGATGAATATGGTATAGACAAATTCATTGCTACTCCCAATTTGGCTTTGCGTTGCACATGCTCGCTCGTTGATGATTCGCCCCGGATTAGGAATTTGACGGATCATTGCGCAATTAAAATGGTGAAGATGTGACCTTGACCGCCCATTTATTTTGACATATAATGTAGAAAAATAAATGGGCGAAATCTTGCTCTTTTTTTGAGCTTTCGCCCAATAAAAATATAATGGGGTGACTGAAACATGATAGGAAGAGAAAAAGAAAGAAAGGAATTAGATAAATTATACCAATCAAATAAGGCTGAAATGGTTGCTGTTTATGGAAGACGCAGGGTTGGGAAAACTTTTTTGATTGATGAAGTATTTGAAGGCAAGATATCGTTTCGACATGCCGGATTATCACCTTTAGATGAGGAGGCTAATGGACTTCTTAGGGCACAGCTGGATCATTTTTATAATTCTCTTAAAATTCATGGAATGGAAAGTGATGAAAGACCAGCTAATTGGTTGGATGCATTTTACATGCTTGAGAAGTTGCTGCAGGATTTAGATGACGGTTCAAGGCAAGTTGTGTTCCTGGATGAATTGCCTTGGCTTGATACACCTCGTTCGGGGTTCATAAGAGCATTTGAAGGATTCTGGAACACATGGGGGTGTCATAGAAAAAATCTTATGGTTATTATATGTGGCAGTGCAAATTCATGGATGAAGAATGAACTAATTAATAATCATGGGGGATTGTATGGCAGAGTAACACATGAGATTAAACTATCGCCATTTACTCTTGCAGAATGTGAAGAATTTTATAAAAGCAATAATATTCCTTTTTCCAGATATGATATTGTTCAAAGTTATATGATATTTGGAGGCATTCCTTATTATATGAATTACATGAATGAGGAGATCAGTTTTGCTCAAAATGTTGATGCTGTTTTTTTTGCGAAAGATGCTCCGCTTAAAACAGAGTTTGACAGGTTGTTTGAATCGGTATTCAAAAGACCTGAATCAATAAAATCAATAGTAGAATTGCTTTATACAAGAAACATGGGATATACAAGAAAGACTATAGCTGAAAAACTTAAGATATCTGATGGAGGTCATCTGACAAAGGATCTAAATGCGCTTATTTCAAGTGATTTTGTGATAAAATATACGCCTTTTGGCTTATCCAAAAAAGAAGAATATTATAAGCTGATCGATCCGTTTTGTCTTTTTTACTTGCATTTTATTAAGAATCAGGCAACGACAAGCAAAAGATTCTGGCAACAAAATTCTTCGCTCTCGGAAGTTGTTTCATGGAGAGGGTATGCTTTTGAAAATGTATGTTTTAATCATATAGAACAGATTAAAGCAGCGTTGGGTATTAGCGGAGTGATATCCTCTGAGTCTGCATGGACAAAAAAGGCAGATGACGAGGAGGGGCTGCAGATTGATTTACTGATACACAGGAAAGATAATGTTGTCAATATGTGTGAAATAAAGTTTTACAGTGATGATTATACTGTGAGTAAGGATTATTACAGAACAATATTAAGAAGAATCGAAATGCTTCAGTCAAAGCTGCCTCAAAAGACGGCTGTATATAGTACATTAATAACAACTTATGGTTTGAAAAGAAATGAATATAGTGGAGCATTTGTTAAAACAATAACTTTTGATGATCTGTTTAATGCTTAATTTCTTTTTGTAATAATAAACTTTAAAGATGATCGTCGATATCAGAAATATCTGCGAAGAATAAAAGTTCAACTCCTGTTCATAGGAATTAATATTGTGATTCTTATAGTGCTGGCATTTATATTTTGTGGAGGGGCAGAGTGTGAAAACTCTGCCCATTTTACGTTGTAATAAAAGTGCGATTGTGTTATCTTTTAATAAGGATAAATTCGATAAAGGAGAGAGTACAAATGACTTTAGAAGAGTACATGGAAGAATTAGAATTTATAGAACGCCAGTATGGTGGAGAAGAAGCATTATATCCACTTATAAATAGTCTGTTACGTGAATCGGGTAGTTTTAGCCCTTTAAATAAACAAGCTCCATCTCTGGTTGATGTACATAGAGGGCGATTATGCAAATATGCTTCCAGAAACCTGTTGTATGGTATTTCAAATTATCCGGATATGGTTATTATGAGTAAAGATTTTGAATATATTGACAATGAATTCAATTATAGTAAAGGATATGATAAATCAGATAAAAATGATGAGTATGGCAAAAAGATAGTATATATAAGGAATAAAAAATCAAAATTGCGTGGATGTATCGAAGTTAAATATTTAACTGAGAAAATTGAAGAAATAAATAAAGAAAACCAAAAACCTATTTCGGTAAAATTAGAATTAGAATATAGTGATGGCGATTTTTTCATTGAAATTGACAATGACAATGACAAGACAAAAGTTGATCAGTTATATGGGGATGTGTTATGGTATGGAAAGGTGATACATACGAATGGGAAAATATGGAATTATTATGAGATCGAAGATTTGGATAAAATTAATAATTATTTGATGTATTATTATTTTGATTTTATGAAGAATAGGTACAAAGGAAACGCCGAGATTGTAAAGGCTTTTTATGAATGCCCTGATTTGTCTAAAATAAAAAGATTAGATAAAATTACTGCAAAAATAAAAAAGAAAACAATAGTAAAATTAGAAAAAAATGATGAGCAGGTATGGGATAATTTGAAAAAATTTTTTGAAGAAAAATATTGGTAATAATACACAGTCTTAAACAAGAAGCAACATCATTTCCAACCACTTCTTCAATTCGAAGAGGTGGTTTTATTATGCAATTCACACTATCCGTTGAATAACGGATAGTGGATGCTGTATAAATATAACGTAAACAAAAACGGGGTGTCAAGTTGACACTACCTTGAAGAAAGAGAGGATATTTCTTATGAAAAATATGTATGATGAAGAGACATTTGATGGAAAGCTTTGGGATGATGTTTTGTCAGATTGGTTTTCAGATGCGGAAAACGAGGATGAGATCGGAGATGAACTGGAAGATCTCTGGAACGATTGAGAAAGAAGGGGGCGGCGCACCACTATCCGTTGACGAACGGATGGTGGCGCATTATAATCATAACCAGATGAAGAAATCCAGATACAACAAATAAGTATAAAAGAATGGAGGCATCTGTATGGTTAAGAATAATAAGCAGAGTGAAAAAGTTAAGAATGAGAGGAAGGAGCCAATTGATTTAATACATATAAGAATACTTGATGTGCTCAAAAAAAATACGAATCATGATAAACAAATGGTGTTGCAGGATTTAACA
Source organism: Lachnospiraceae bacterium (assembly GCA_017470935.1). Taxonomy (GTDB): domain Bacteria; phylum Bacillota; class Clostridia; order Lachnospirales; family Lachnospiraceae; genus CAG-590. The sequence continues at coordinate 56,412 of JAFUXG010000007.1, read as the reverse complement.
CGGAATGTCTATGGTTATAATGAGGAACAGTGGAAAAGGATCGGAACGAAAGAACGTGATCATGAAATGGATTGTGTTAGAAAGAATGTAGAACAAATAGGCAGACGTGAAAAGGAGAAAAGCAAAAGTGCATGGCAGCCCCCGATAATATATGCTTATGACCGTAAAGCAAAGACGAAAGGCACAAGATTAAAGATTTGGTATGAACAGAATTTTACATTTTCTGAAATGAATTTGTTGTATGCGAGTCTTTTGCATTGTACTATGATTCCGGCTGTTGCAAGAAAAGAACTGTTAAAAAAGGTCGCTGATATTGCGTGCGTTGATGCAGATTACACTATGCGGGGAGTCGAAGAATTATATGATGTTAAGACTGCTGAAATGATAAAAGCTGAGAATTCATTTAAGAAAAACAGGATAGAAAACAATTTGCTTGAAAACCTTGACATGCTATTGGAGGCTATGGCAGAGCCTTATGAGGCAAGACCGCTTATGATAGAGTTTGATTACTGTAATTTAACAAAAGATGGCAAATATAAACCGAAAAATAACAAACATTGGAAATATAAGCTTTCACCGGTGGCTCTTATTATTGATCAAGACACATTTTGGCTGTTAGGCATTGACGAAAGAGATAAAAATGAATACGGCCGATATAGAGTAGATCGTATGAAAAACATAGAGCAGTATCAGGATTATGATGCAACTGATTTACAAAGAGATGATAAGAAAGCTTATAATGAAAACTATAGTGTCAGACATTTGCTTGGCAGTTTTGGCAAGACCATTGAAGTAGTTGTAAGACTTCTCAATAAAGATACTGCTTATAATGTTGTTTATGAAACCTTTGGAGATGATTTTGAATGGGTTGATTATCACGATGGCTTTGATAGGATCAAGATCATAGGGACAGAGTATGGAATTGCAAAATGGGCATTAATTAATCTTCGTGATGTAGAAGTAGAAACGGAAAGTGTGCGTAAGGCAATAGTTAAGGAATTACAAGGGTTAAATGAGATGTATCTGAAAAAAGGAGAACAATAAGAATAGAGGTATTGGAAAAGAATCAAAAGAGGGAGTATATACTAATATAGATGACAGTATTAAAATTGTTGTAATTAAATAGCTGCTGTCTTCAATTGTAATCTTAAGGCGCTTATTATACAATGAAATGCAGGAAAAAGGATGATTACGGTGTTTCAAGTCCTGGTGAATTAGCCCGGCAGATGTGGTGCAAGAGATTTGGGAATGGGAGGAGTATATGGATGGCTACGTATGTTGTTTCAGACATTCACGGGGAATATGATAAGTTTCTGGAGCTGCTTAATATTATCAAGCTTAAGGAAACGGACACATTATATGTTTTGGGTGACATTTTGGACAGAGGACCGCATCCGATCAAGGTTATGAAAAAGCTGATGGAAATGCCCAATGTTATATGTATTGTAGGTAATCATGAAATTATGGCCCTTGAATGTCTTGAATTTCTTTCAAATGAAATAACAGACATTTCTTTAGAAAAGTTAGACAAAGAGATGCTGGAAAATCTGGTTACATGGCAATATAATGGAAGCAGTACAACTATCAAAGAATTTAAAGAGTTAGATAAGGAATCACGAATTGAAGTGATTGAATATATAAAGGATTTTTTGATATATGAAAAACTAAGCGTTGCGGCGGTCGAGCTTGCTCGAACCGACATAACGCGAAAGTTTCTTCTGGTACATGCCGGATTGGGAAATTTCTCTCCGGATAAAGCTATGGAAGATTATTCTCTACATGAGCTTGTGTGGGAGAGGGCTGATTATAATGTGCAATATTTCAAGGATGTATATGTAATAACCGGTCACACACCTACGCAAACAATTAAGGAGAATCCTAAGCCGGGTTTCATTTACAAAAACAGCAATCATATTGCCATAGATTGTGGGGCACATTATCCGGGTGGAAGACTTGCTGCCATATGTTTAGATACGATGGAAGAGTTTTACACGGGAACGAGTTGTTGATGTGAGGAGGGATTTATTATGCAGAAATTATCATTTGTTATTGGGGCTACAGCCACCGGGAAAACATACTTTATAGAGCATCATTTTGCTGATAAGAGGGCGGTCGTACTTAATGTTTATGATTATCAGCAAAGGGCATATGATGAGGCGGGATGCGATGATTGGATCACCTTTGATATGCAGTTCCGTTGTCTTAAGAGAGCAAATGAAATGCATCTTCACGACATTATAGCTGAACTTAAAAAAGGGAATGATGTTGTGGCTGAGCAGACCTTCTTTAAGGCAAAACGCCGGATTGCTTATATAGATGAGATACGCAAGGCGGTGGATGTGGAAATAGAGATTTTCGTCATGTGCCCGGGTGATGACAGGTGGGCGGATAATATCAAGAAACGAGAGCTTGATGATGATTTGAAAAGCTTTAAGGCACAGGCACAAAGGGATATAGAATTTCCGAATCCGGCAGAGGGATTTGATGCCATTTATGAGGTGGTGGATGAAGACATAATCCTGCGTATGGATGAAGAAAAGCCTGAAATTGTGGATCAGGCAAGGAAAGAATTGGCAGAGGAAGCTGTGAGGATAACTAAAGAAGAAGAGGAAAGAAGAAAAAGGCAGGAGCTTTTGGATAGCATGAACACAAGACCTTTCTGGCATTATTGTGAGGTGTGCGGCAGGAAGGAATTTCTTACTGCGGAGGATGCTCATAATGCAGGCTGGGATTATCCGCCTAATATAGGTGTATTTGGTTTGCTTAGCCCAAGAACTTGCGGAGATTGTAACATGCAGCAGACTCTGTGGTGGAAAGTGAATCAGCAGAGTATTCCGCTTGTGATGACAGGCGAGCTTACTGAGAAGGAAAGAGAAACATGGGAAAGAATTAAAAATGAACCTGAAAGCTTGCTTGATGATAATGAATAATAGTGGAATAAAACTTATAGTGCCAAAATATTAAAAGGGAGAAATTTGCATCTATGATCTGGAGCAGAAGTACGGAAGGGACAAGATAATAGTGTTAAAGGGCAACCATGAGGCTATGTTTCTTGATTGGATAAATGAGTGCAGGGCTTTGGAGAGAAGGAGAGTGCCTGACGATTATTTCTTTGACCACCAATGGCTTATATCAGATTCTGATTGCGATCTGATGGTTTTCAAAACGCTGGTTGGACAATGGGAATATGATTTTTTTACGCAGATATCCAGAACTGCTTCAAGCCTGACGCTTAATAAAGAGGCGGCAAGGCTTATACTTTCGAAGAATAAGGAGCTAGTCTCATGGATGGGGGGATTTCAGTTATATTATGAAACGGATAAGCAGATATTTGTTCATGCGGGAGTGGATGAGGAGGCCGGGGAATATTGGAAGACCGGCACCTCTGATGAGATGTTCTTATGGAAGTATCCGGCGGTTAAGGGTTCATTTTGTAAGACTATTATAGCGGGGCATGTGTCGACCGCAAGGATAGCCGGAGACAGAGGATTTCATGACATATTCTATGACGGATTAAGCCATTATTATATTGATGGTACGGTGTCTGCAAGTGGAAGGATTCCTCTGCTTATGATAGATACGGATGAGGATAAGTATTACCAGGTCACGGAGGAAGGAAAGAGGGAGATTAAAACAGGTTTTGAAATATATTGAAAAATCTAATATAATGGTGTTCAAATCATGATTTAGTAAATCATGATTTGGATAAAAGAGTCATAGCGAGGATGTTAATTATACATGGAGGTGTGTTATAGCAATGAGAGCATTGGAAGGATTACAGCCGGAAAGAGTATTTCACTATTTTGAGGAGATAAGCAGGATACCGAGAGGTTCATATCATGAGAAAGCCATAAGTGATTATCTTGTGGAATATGCCAAGGAGCATGGAATCATTTATTATCAGGACAAGCTTTATAATGTGGTGATGCAGGTTCCGGCAAGTGAAGGAAGGGAAGATGAGGAGCCGGTCATCCTGCAGGGACACATGGATATGGTGTGCGAGGTGCGGCCAGGTGCAGATAAGGACATGGAGAAGGAAGGGCTTGAACTGTATGTTGAGGGTGATCATATTCATGCTAAGGATACAACCCTTGGAGGAGACGACGGAATCGCAGTTGCCTATATGCTGGCGATTGCCGATGATGAAAGCATATCCCATCCGCCCCTTGAATTCATAATAACGGTTTCAGAAGAGGTGGGGATGGAAGGAGCGAATGGTATAGATCTTTCCATGCTGAAGGGGCATAAAATGATCAATATTGACTCTGAGGATGAGGGCGTGTTTACCACAAGCTGTGCAGGAGGAGTGTCTGCGCATGTGAGGATACCGGTTGAAAGAACCAGAGCGGCTTCTGTATCATGGCATAAAATATCAGTAAACGGCCTTGCCGGCGGACATTCAGGAACGGAGATTGATAAGGGAAGAGCCAATGCCAACAAGATATTGGGAAGAGTGCTGTATGAATTATTAACCGAGGTTAATTTCTGCCTGTCAGATGTATGCGGAGGCAAGAAGGACAATGCCATTCCCATTCAGGCAGAAGCGGTGATTGGATTTGTGGGTGAAAAGCCAGGGGCTGATGAGTGTGCTAAGAAGGCAGAAGCTGTTATTAATAAGCTTAATTCTGTTTTGAAAAATGAGTATAACAGATCCGATGGGAATATTGATGTATCAATTAAAGCAGTTGACGAGCAGGAAGTATTGGCTGGCAAGAGGATGAATTACAATAGCTTTTCGTGTTCAGAAAATGAACAAAGTGATTCTGGAGATGGCATTAAGATCCTGGCTGAGGAAAGCAAGATAAGGGTTATCACATATCTTATGAATGTTCCTGACGGAATTATAGGCATGAGCATGTCAGTTCCGGGTCTTGTGGAAACCTCTCTTAATCTCGGTATTCTTGAACTGAAAGAAGACCATTTATTTGTACAGCATGCAGTAAGGAGCAGTGTCACAACAAGAAAGGAACATGTGACAGATCAGCTTAAGTCTTTGGCGGCAATACTTGGTGGAGAACTGGAATGCAGAGGCAGCTATCCTGCGTGGGAGTACAAGGAGGACTCTGAGGTTCGTGAAAGAATGATCAGTCTTTATGAGAAAATGTATGGAAAGGCTCCAGTTGTGGAGGGTATACATGCAGGTCTTGAATGCGGACTGCTGGCTGCAAAAATCCCGGATCTTGACTGCGTGTCCATGGGGCCGGACATCATGGATATCCACACTTACAATGAAAGGCTGTCCATATCGTCAGCAAAGAGAGTGTATGAATTTCTGTTAGAATTTTTGAAAGGATAGGAAAGCACAAAACAGAGATAGAATACAGAGAGATTGTATGATTTGATCTGAGGGTGATCTGATGGATAAACTTACGAAAGAGCAGAGACATAAGAACATGCAGCGTATAAAATCAAAGGATACCAGTATTGAAATACTGCTGAGAAAAGCTCTGTGGAAAAAAGGATACCGTTACCGTAAAAATTATGATAAGCTGCCGGGGAAACCTGATATAGTACTGACAAAATATAAGATTGCCATATTTTGTGATGGTGAGTTTTTTCATGGGAAAGACTGGGAAGTATTAAAACCCAGACTGGAAAAAGCACAGAACAGTGATTATTGGATCAATAAGATTTCACGCAACATGCAGCGGGATGATGAAATTAATAAGCGGCTGCTGTTTGAGGGATGGACGGTGGTGCGTTTTTGGGGTGATGATATTAAGAAAAATATTGAGGAATGCGTGAAGGTTGTGGAGGAAGTGATATTTGACATGAAAATAGTTTGAAGCATTCTTGATGCATCAGCAATTTTATGTTGTGGAATTCCTATTTTAATGATAAAATATATTGGTAATTTATATTTTATTAAATTATTAGCATTTTATATTGAATATTGTATTTTGTTTGGTTGTTTAATTTGGAAAAATTAACAGGAGGATTTAATTATGGCATGTTTTTTGGTACCGGCAGGGGAGGCAATTGTAACAACAGTTTTAACTAAGGCATTCAAGTCTAAAGAGAAGGCAGAGATGGATCCCACATCTGAGGAGGTTCATGAGGCAGTTTCAGCTAAGCTTCCATTTTCTAAGAAATTATCTTGGCTTAATAATATGCTTTGGGGCGGCTCAGCACTTCTTGCATTTGAGCACGTATGGCATGGCGAGGTAGTGGCATGGTTTCCATTCCTAACGGCTATGGAGAACCATGATGAAGCGATGGCCATGCTTCATGAGATGTCAACGGTGGGAGTGTCGATGGCAGTGCTTGTTACAGCAGCATGGGGAGTTATGGTGCTTGCCTCTGATGTGATCATGAAGAAACAGGAACTGGAAGATACTGCACAGCTGCAGGAGATAAAGACCGGGGATTCTGAGTAATCATATGTTGTTTTGTTTGAATGGTTTATTTGTGATGTACATGACATATAAGGATGTATTTGAATAAGAGTAACGGAATAAGTGTAATGGAGAGATAAGAGTATGACTTTATTAATAACAGTATTTGCTGCATGTGTCACAACTGTATTATGGTATAAGAAGGCACCGGATGATTCCATGAGACTTGGTTTTCTGTGCTTGATGTACTGGGGAGCAAGCCTTATGTGGATGTGCGATGCAATATTCGAATATAAGGAGATGGGGGCAGAGTTCTTCACACCTGAGGTCTCTGATATGATCAATGATGGATTTCTTGGTCTTTCGGTAGTGGCACTGGGGATGATAATCTGGCTTGCCTATCTTATAATTAAGGATCCTAAGGGGATTGTTAAGAAAATGCTAACAAGATAATTTAATGAGAGTATAATGATATGTGGCTGCCGCGAATAATATCGTGGCAGTTTTTGGTAGAAAATCTTATGATGGTGTGATACACTTTGTTTAATTGAAACAACTAAAGGATAAGGTATATACAAGTATGTTCATAGGAAAGCTACGGAGGGGAACAGATGAGTGAGACAAAGATGATGCGTCTGCCAATGGAGGAGGCATATAAGGATGAATTGGAAGCGTTGGCAGCTAATGACAGTGGAAGAAGACCGGCGGGCTGGAAACTGTCACCTAAGGCGGTGCGAACATTTATTCTGGGAAGCAGAGAACCTATCAGCCATAATGGTAAGCAGGTTGAGATACATAAGAAATATTTTGGTAATGATGCACTTATCGAAAGATGTATTGTTACCCTTGCAGGTAACAGGGGACTTATGCTGGTGGGCGAACCGGGTACTGCAAAGACAATGCTTTCGGAATTGCTTTCGGCAGCTATCTCAGGAAACAGCATGAATACCATTCAGGGAACAGCGGGTACAACGGAGGATATGATCAAATATTCGTGGAATTATGCGATGCTGCTTGACCGTGGACCGATAAGGGAGGCACTAGTTCCGTCACCCTTGTTTGTGGGCATGGAGCAGGGAATCATCACCAGATTTGAAGAGATTACAAGGACTCCCGCCCAGATACAGGATAGTCTGATCAGTGTGTTAAGTGATAAAGTATTGAATGTACCTGAGCTTGGCGCCGAAGGACTTTTGTTTGCCAGACAGGGATTTAATGTAATTGGAACGGCGAATACACGTGATAAGGGCGTTAATGAGATGAGCAGTGCATTAAAAAGACGTTTTAATTTCGAGACTGTGGAGCCGGTGCGTGAAGTCAGAATGGAGAAACAGATTATTCTCCAGGAGGTAAGTAAGCTTGCTATGGAGAATGGCATAGAAATGGAGGCGGACGAGACAGCTGCAGAGGTTTTAGCATCCACATATCATGAACTGCGTGAGGGGGTATCCTCAATGGGCCATCAGATTGACAAGCCCTCTGCGGTGATGAGTACAGCGGAAGCGGTTTCCGTGTTTTACCAGACGATGATGTCTGCCTATTATTATGGTGATTCCAAGATAAGCATGGATGACATGGTACAGAATCTGGTTGGTGCAGTGGTGAAGGAAAACAAGGATGACCTGCCGAAGATACGCAGTTATTTTCAGACGGTGATTAAGGACAAGAGTCAAAAAGAGGGCGACGTATGGAAGGCTTACTACGAGGCAAAGAAATATCTGGGATGAGAGAAATAGACCGCTTGATGGAGGCAGCCTGTTCTTATGACAAAAAAAGATTCTATTTCCCCATAAGACACCACAGTCCTGTCTGTGCTTATCATTTAATGCGTGTTATAGAAAGTTATGCCCCGGACTGTATTCTTATAGAGGGGCCGGACAATGCCAATGATCTTTTGGAAGATATAACTGATCCGGATACAGAGGCACCCCTTGCCATCTATTATTCTTTCCGTGATAAGAATGGGCTTTTAGAGGGAAAACGGGGAGATTATCGCTGCTATTATCCTTTTCTGGATTACTCTCCTGAGCTTGTGGCACTTCGGGAAGCGGCTAGGCGGGGGATAAAATGTGCTTTTATTGATTTGCCTTATGAAGAGATTCTGCTTGCGGAAAAGGAAGGGGAAGGTCTTCGGAAAGAGGATGATAGAAGCAGCTACAATGATGATCGTTATCTGTCAGAGAATAGTTACATAAAAAAGCTTGTGGAAAATGCCGGACTTAGAAGCTTTGATGAGTTTTGGGAACACTATTTTGAGATACAAGGACTTAAAGCCTATACAGAAGACTTTTTGAAGAATATGCTGTGTTATTGTGTACTTTCAAGGGCAAGCTCTGACAGACAGGCTCTTCTTGAAGATGGATGTTTGGCAAGAGAAACCCACATGCGAAGTATAATACTCAAAAAGTCATTTGAACATAAAAGGATATTGATCGTGATCGGAGGTTTCCATGTGGCAGGCCTTGTGAAACCCGACAGCTGGATCACCAATGGAGAACTTGATCTGTTGGCTGATAACCGGGATACGTTTTTTGATGCCGGGACCGGACAGGGAAGCTTTTTTGATGAGAAAAAACCGGTGATACCGGATGTGTTTTTGAATGATAATATAGAGCTTAAACGCCACACCATTGATGAGAAGGATAAGGGAGTGTATCTCATGTCTTATTCCATGGAGGCTTGTGACAGATTGAACGGGTATGCGAGCGGTATGCCGCACCCCATGTTTTATCAGAGGATTTGGGAAGGAATAGTTAAGAGCAGTTCCGATGATGAATTAGGTGAGGAAGATTATGGGATTATTTCCGGTACAGGCGAGTATGACAGTAAGGAATTCCCCTGCAATATATATGATCAGGTGATTCTTAGGTATCTTGTTGATGTTGGAAAGAAGGTTAGAAGGAAGGAGGCATATCCTTCGACCTATGATGAGATCTGCGCCCTTAATATGTGCAGCAATCTTGCAGGACTTCGTAATAAATGCTGCCCCGGAGTCTATGAGCTTATTGACAGTGTGCTGTCCAATTACGTTAAGGGAGAATATAATCTTGCAACAGACAGACCCATGAGAACTCTTCGAAAAGAGCTTACGGGAAAGAAGATAGGAAGATTGAATGAAAGTGCCAAACTTCCACCTTTGTGCAATGATTTTGAAAAGATGTGCCATGCATACCGGCTGGATGTTCATTCCAGTACAAAAAAGGAGCTTACTCTCTCCATTTTTTCAACAAAGAGGCATCGGGAGATAAGCAGCTTTTTCTATCGCATGGAATATCTGGATACTAACTTTGCGGCAAGGAAAAAGGGTGCCAACCTAAGACTTAGGAAGGATAGGAATCTTATACGGGAGATATGGGAGTATAAGTATAGTCCTGATGTTATGTCAGCGCTGGTGGATGCCTCGGTATATGGTGGAACCTTGAAGGAGGCATGCAGTGGTCTGGTGGAAAAGAGGCTCTTTATGGAGGCAGATGCCTCAAAGGTTTCTGAGCTTGTGATCAGTATGTTTGAGATGGGACTTGAAATTCAATCAAAAAGAGTGGCAGACAGACTTCTTGCAGTGATACAGGAAGACAGCAATTTCTTTGCTCTTGCAAAAGCTTTTTCAAATGTTACCATGCTGATGGATCTTTCGGAATTATATTCCAGTGACATGGAGCTTGCTCCCATAAGGGAGGTGCTTGTTACAAAGCTTTTATCCATGCTTATTCACATGATCGGTGTGAAGGAGGAAGGTGTGGGAGAGATGCTTGATGCATTAAAGGAGCTATATGGTGTTCTCCTTGATAAAAGATATGAAGAAGATAAGCTGTATTATATTGATGTTATAAAGAAGATGATAAAGGCAGATGATATTCACCCAAGTATTTTGGGAGCATGTCAAGGAATATTATATGCTTATGCTGAGATTGATAAAAGAGAGATAACTATATCCATGGAGGGATATCTTTCCGGCTCAGGAGACCGTATGCTTCATGCTGCAGATCATATACGTGGTGTTTTCTATATGGCAAGAGATATTCTGTTTGTGGATGACAGTATTCTTAATATGTTAGATGAATATGTTGGCAATACGGATTACGATACATTTATCAGGATGCTTCCCCAGCTACGGCTAGCATTCAGCTATTTTACTCCGGTAGAGATAGATCGTATTGCAGGTCGGATTGCCGGGAAATATAATATGACAGGGGAGCGGTTCAAGCAGCTTCATGAGGTAAGTAATGAAGAGTTTGCTTATGGCAAAGAGCTGGAGAAGAAAGTGCTTCAATTAATGGGTGTTATATGATGAGAAATGACGATATTGAACAGCTTAATAAATGGCGTCTTATGCTTGGAAGATATGCTGACAGCCGGATTCAGTTTGAGGGTGATGAGACGGTGTGCCGCAGTATGGATGATGTGCTGGATTTCCTATATTCCCGTGAATACGGAGATGATGAGGGCGTAAGAGACGCTGAGAATCGTATGGGTGGAAATGGGGAGTCACAGCTTACCATATCTGAATGGATCAATGAGGTGCACGAACTGTTTCCCAAGGAGACTATCGAGGTGATGGAGAAACAGGCACTTAACAGGTATGGCCTGACGGAACTTCTGACTGATGAGACGGTTTTGCAGAAGTTAGAGCCAAATCATGAGCTTTTGAAAATGATCCTGCAGCTTAAGGGGATGATGTCTCCTAAGGTACTTGAAAGTGCTAAGCGTATAGTTAAAAAAGTCGTGGATGAATTGATCAAGTCTTTGGAGAATGATGTCAGACAAGGTATAAGCGGCATTATTGACAGAAATCAGGAAAGTGCACTTCCTACTGCAAGAAATCTTGATATAAAAAAGACCATTGAGAGGAATCTTAAGCACTATGATAAAGAGAAACAGCGTCTTGTACTGGAAAAGGTATATTTTTATGCAAGGATAAAAAAGCATGTTATGTGGCATATTGTAATTGCTGTGGATGAAAGCGGATCAATGCTTGATTCAATCATCCATAGCTCAGTTATGGCGGGGATTTTTGCTGCTTTGCCGGATATTGATACAAGATTGGTGGTATTCGATACAAATGTGGTAGATTTATCAGATTATGTTGAGGATGCTGTTGAAACCCTTATGAGTGTTCAGCTGGGCGGCGGTACAGATATAGGGAAAGCGGTAAGATATTGTGAAGCACTTGTAAAAGAGCCTGAGAGAACTATATTTGTTCTTGTTACGGATCTGTATGAGGGTGGAAGCGTCAAGGAATTATATGCTTCAGTGCGTGCTATGCTGGATGAAGGAGTCAAGGTCATGGTCCTTACTGCGCTTGATAAGGAAGCTAATCCAAACTATAACCGCAAAGCCGCTGCAGATATAGCAGCCATGGGTGCAAATGTAGGTGCCATGACTCCGGGAGAGTTGGCAGGATATGTTGGCAGTATTATTAATGGATACTGATTCGGAGGAAGATTTGTTGAGTGAACTAATAGCTTTTGTTTCATCTGTGGATGATGAATACCTTGTAGGCATTTCAAATAAGGGAATAGTGAAACGGTCATATAAGGATCTGGAAAAAGAAAGGGTAGAGCTTTCGGTGACGGAGAATGAATGTAAGGGAAAGCTTATGGATATTGAAGTAACACTTTCCATGCCCCTTTCGGATAGCCGTTGTAGCTGCCCTGCCCATGGGATATGCAAGCATATAGTGATGACTATTATTACCTTGAAAAACAACAGTGCCAGGGAAGAGACTTCGACTGATGCTTTGAATGATGCAGTAACTCAAAGCAATACCGATGGAAAGGATATAGAAAGATCAGATAGTGCAAAAGCCGTTCAGCATTTACCTTCAATGCAAGAGTTGAAAAAAGATATCAGCAATAAGGAATTTGTTAAAATAGTTGAAGAGATTGAGGGTGACGAAAAGGTCGATATATGGGGAGAAGATATAATAACTGTTAAGGACGCGGCAGCCGGAACTATTGTGAAGCTTGCCTTCCCTATTAGGAATTCGGTATGCTCCTGTCACAGTGATAAATTATGCAGACACAAGGTTAAAGCAATACTATTGGTGAAGCTTGCAAGGAAAGAAATTGAAATAGAAGATCTTATTAAGTATAAGAGGGAGGCCGGACTTAAAGAATGGGATGCAGACGGAATCAAAGAAGTTATCCGTGATGTGAGAAAAACATTGACGGACATTGTTATGACCGGTTCATCAAGAATGTCACCGGAGCTTCCGCTAGGATTAGAAAGGCTTGCCATCAGATGCCACAATGTGATGCTTGCGGATATGGAGACCCAAATGCGTATATTGTCAGAGCTTACCGCTTGCTATAATGGAAGAAGAGCAAGGGTGAAAGCCTCAAATATTTTGAGGGTAGTGTCTGAGATTTATCTTTTATCTGATGCAATAGAGGATAAACTTTTAAAGGGTGAAGATATTACATCACTTGCCGGGAGCTTCAGGTCGGAATATACAGATGTGAAGGAGCTGCATTTATCGGGAATGGGTATGAGGCATTTTGTCAGTGTTGCAGGTTTTGAGGGTGAAACCATATATTTTTTGGAGGATTCAGGAGAGTGGTACACATATACTGTTGCAAGGCCTACTATCTATGACAGAAAAAAGCGACGCAGTAATTATTCGGAGGCACCTTGGGGACTACCCTGTACCTTGAATCATTTGGCTGGTTCCACCATAGTTCTTCGAGGAGGAAAGGCTAATTCGATGCATCGTCTTTCATCTACATCCAAAGCTACGGCTGACCTTATGGGGGAGAGCAATATTTCAGAGGAGCTTATCTCTGATCATATCTATGATGATTTTGCAAAGCTGTGGGAGGATTATTGTGAGCGTATATCAGGAGCTTATGGGAAGTTTTCTGATACATATGGAGATGGGTCGGAATCTATATCAGAGGCAGATAAGTTGTTTCTGATCAGACCCAAAAGGATTTTTGATATGAATTATGATGAGGTGGGACAACGACTTGTGTTTTATCTTGAGGATAGTTTGGGGAGGACACTTAAAAGTCAGATTACATACTCAAAGGAAGAGGCAGCTGCTATAAAAAGTCTTGAGAGCATAAAGAGAAATATTGAAAAGGGTAAAGATAAGATGCCGGTATTTCTGGGGATAATATACGTGGAAGACGGAGAGTGTGTAATGTATCCCATTGAAACCTTGTGATATACAGCTTGTTCGAAGGATGAATTAATTATATATTAGAGTAAAGCTGTAATTGTAATAAGAGGTAAAAAATATATACCTATGGGAGATTATATATGAAAGAAAGACAGATAAGAGAAGAGCTAATTAAATGCAGAGAGCTTTTATCAGATATATTTCAGGCAGGACTTATGGTGCATTCTGATTCCTTAATGGGGCAGCTTAAGTCAGAAGAAACGGTGATGTCCCAGTATGGAATGGAGTGGCTGGCAAAACAGTTAGGGCTCCTTTACCAACAGCTTGAAGGCAGGCGGCATACATTGGGAGAGACGGATGATGAGGAATCGGTGAGATTATTATGTACTATCTATAAGTATCTGGAGACCGGAATAAGACAAGCGGATATGGATGAGGCAAGAGAGAGATTCGGTTAGGAACTGGAAAACAGTATCTTTGCGAAGGATTGTTCTTAACTGTCCGGGAGCCGGGAGCAAAGATACGGAACTGGAATAGGGGGTATTATGATGAGAAACGCAAATGACAGATTCATGGACACACTTATTGAAAGCTTAGGCGGCTGCGGATTGACCGGGGAGCAGATGGAGATGGCAGAGAACTATCTTAAGGGAAGTGAGGATAATTGCAGGCTTTCCGTAAAAAGGATAAAGGTTCTTGGCGCTAATGATGGTACTGCCGGTTCAATTCTTGCAGCAGATGAACAGAAAAAGAAAATTGAGAAATGTATAGATCATTTGGAAAAGCGTAAAGAATATGACCTCTTGAAAAGATATATGGGTGTGTTGATAGAGATATATGGGGGAACATTACATTCTGTCATGGGCTGGCGGGACAAGGCTATGGAAATGCTCACAAAGCCGCAGAAGATCGCCGTTATGGCACAAAGCGCCGGTGACATAGAGTGGAGATCATTCCACAGTGAGGGATACCGAAGGATACGTGAACAATGTAAGGATAATGATGATCTTAAGATGGCGCTTGAATATACCAATCCGAATGATTGTAATGCAGATCTTGTCGTATATACTGCCTTGTTCTATGAAGGCGCCCATAAGAAAATCTTTGATAGTTTATTTAATTCGGTGACCAAGAGGTATCAGGAACAATTTGAACGATATCAGAACCTGATAGCACGTAATTCTTATGCGGCATACGCTGCAAGTTTTACGGAAGAGCAGATAGCACTCATGAGGGATTATGTGGCTTCCGGGAGCATTAAGCAATTTCCGGATGAGATTGTTGCCATAACAAAGCAGACATATCTTAAGAAAAAAACTGCCGATATGCTTGTGGGTTGTGCCACACCTAATTATAGAATATCTAAGGTGCTATACAGATTTTTGAAACTTTGCATGAGCGGTCAAAATTGCCGACAGACGCTTGAGCTTATGTGGAAGACCAAATGTAAGAACAATATGGAGGAAGAGATCATACGCTGGTATGATGACTTTGCTCCGGATGACGGTGACTTCATTGAATGGGCAGGAGAACATGAGTTTAATGATGTGCTGGCATTTATGGCCAAAAAAAATCCTGAGAGGTATATGCAGGTGGCAGAAAGTGCTTCTTTGGAGCTTCACAGAAAGCTGGTAAGTCCGTTAAAGAGTGCTCTTCCCAGTGCTTTTTATAAGAAGAATTTTGAGGTGAATCTTGACATTAATCAATCTAATGTTCAGTCTAAGGTTGTTAAGGATATTATTACTACAGATGACCAGACTGCAGTAATAGCGTCACAAGACTATCTTAATGGAGATAAGAACATTGATACTCTCTATCCTTTTGCCGGAAGTTTCAGAAGAACAGTTGCTGTCCAGTCCGTAATATCCTATAAGGATGTATACGGTGAGGATGATTTCTATATTCGGTGCGTAACATTTATAGGATTTATAGCAGGTTTTTGCGGTCAGTCATATAATATACGCAGACTATACTCTTCAGATTGGTCTTCCATCAACAACAATTCATTTGTACATTTTTGTGATAACATGAAAAAGGGAGGACTTGATGTAAGATACCGGGTGAGAACTATAACAGAACTGTTCTCCGGTGAATGGAATAAGGATAAAATGTTAGACCCTATCATGAAGATGTTTGGGGATGAGCTTAAGGAAAATCGTGATGCGGCAGCTGCCGCATTTATGGAGGCATCGGTGGACGGAAGGATGCTTGGGATAAGGGCTATGGGACAGCACCCATATCAGTATAAGGATGAGCTGATGGCATATATGGGAGATTCATCTAAGCAGGTGAAGGAGGAGCTTGTAAGAGTCTTATCTTCACATCCAAAGCTTGCGGATGAAGTGACCTCGGTCCTTACCACCTCCAAAAAAGCCGGGGAGAGAGAGGTTGCGGCAATGATTATAAGTAAGTATGAGAATGTCTCCGACTATGTGGATGTGCTTAATGGGGCGCTGGAAAAGGAAAAAAGCAAAAAGGTTGCCGATATTATCCGCAAAGGTCTTGTGGCAGCAGGCGCATTGGAAGATTCTTCCGCCGAAGGAACAGGTGGTTTTGGCAAGGATGGAGCGGGAAATGTTCTCACGGTGGAGGATTATATAAAAGAATGTCACAAGGGTGGTAAGAAAAGGACGCTGGAGTGGCTATACAAGGATCCTATGCCAGAGGTGCATTTTAAAACCAGTGAAACGTCAATGGATTGTGATACCAAAACTGATGTTAGAGAGAATATTAATGTAACTGAGAGCAGTATAGAAGACATGACATCAGAAGAGAAGGTGGAAGGAATATCATATAACAAAGAACCTGCGA
The DNA here is from genome assembly GCA_017470935.1 of Lachnospiraceae bacterium. Classification (GTDB taxonomy): domain Bacteria; phylum Bacillota; class Clostridia; order Lachnospirales; family Lachnospiraceae; genus CAG-590. The sequence goes on along the minus strand of JAFUXG010000007.1, from coordinate 40,146 downwards.
GCGAGGAGTATATGCAGGCAATCCTTTTGGCATACTCCGGAATGAACACACCGGGTGTCAACCATCAGGTGCATATTCTTACTAATAAGTTGAACCGGCAGGAGCTTAATATGTATATGGATGTGGTGTTTGAGAGATGGCTGGCAGCGGGAGCTGAGGCAAAGAAAAAATGGGTGCTCTATGCTGCATCTATCCATGGTGGAAATGCAATTGTGGACAAGCTTAAGCATCAGATCAATGAATGGGCAGGTGCATCCCGTGGGGCAATTGCTGCAGATGCGGTTAAAGCTCTTTCATTAAATGACAGCCCCATGGCATTAGTTACTGTTGACAGTATTGCCAGGAAGTATAAATACAAGCAGGTAAAGAAGGCAGCCGGAGAAGCCCTACAGTTTGCAGCCGAGCAACTTAATCTGACGGTGGAGGAGCTGGCTGATCGTATTGTGCCTGATCTTGGTTTTGATGAGAATATGGAGAGGCATTTTGACTATGGTACAAGGTCATTTACGGTACGCATCTCCCCTGCACTAGAGATTGAAGTGACAGATGAAAAAGGTAAGGTAAGAAAAGCCCTTCCCGCTGTGGCTAAGTCGGATGATCAGGAAAAGGCGGCACAGGCACTTGCGGATTATAAGGAACTGAAAAAGCAGATGAAAGCTACAGTGAAGAATCAGGCACTAAGGCTTGAACTGGCGCTTTCCATAGATAGAAAATGGACCGTTGAAGGCTTTGAAAAGCTGTTTGTGAAGAACCCCATCATGCATCAGTTTGCAATTAGTCTCATTTGGGGCTATTATGAGGAGGATAAACTGATACAGACCTTCAGGTATATGGAGGACGGCACCTTCAATACAGTGGATGAGGAGGAATATGAGCTTGCAGGAAGTGGCAAGGTGGGACTTATGCATCCCATTGAAATGACAAAGGATGAGATTGATAAGTGGAAGGAACAGCTTTCTGATTATGAGATCACCCAGTCCATCGAACAGCTTAATCGTCCCATATATGCGGTGAATGAAGAAGAAAAGGGAAAGAAACATCTGGAACGTTTTGGTGGAATGATACTTAACGGACTTTCTTTATCCGGTAAGCTGGTGGGCCTTGGGTGGAGTAAGGGTACGCCTATGGATGCAGGTATTTATGAGGAGTTTTATCGAAAAGATCCTGATGCAGATATGGGTGTTGAGCTTAGATTTTCCGGTTCATATATTGGAGATGAGAATGATGAAGTGACCATATATGATGCCAGCTTCTATAAGCTTGATGACATGGATGCCAGAGGTTACCGATATGACATGAAGACTGATAATAAGGCTATCGATCTTGATAAGCTGCCAAGCCGTTACTTTAGTGAGGTTGTGTATCAGCTTACTAAGGCCACTAAGAGCAGTGCTGAAACGAATCCGTCTTGGAGAGATGATGCAAGGTAATGGGAAATATAGTGAACTAAGAGTGGTTGACCATAGAAAGTGAATGTATTTTGCAGGATATAATGGTTTACCCACCCACCCAATTGTGTTAAAATGAAAAGCGAGCGGTGCACCGCCTTATGCTGGCATAAAAGGCGGTATAGCGCGAGCGAAACTTTAATAGAAAGGACGGTACAAGTTATGAAAAAGGATCTTGGAGTTTTACAGGCAGTATATCCAATGCCGGTACTGATGATCGCAACCTATGATGAGGATGGAAAGGTAGATGTTATGAATGCAGCGTGGGGCAATATATCTGCTCCTGATAAGATCGCATTATTCATTGGTGAAGCACACAAGACGACAAAGAATATCCGCAAGGTGAAAGCATTTACCGTAAGCATTGCAGATGCTGCACATATGGATGTGGCGGATTTCTTCGGAATTGCATCGGGTAACAACATGGAGGATAAGTTCGAGCGTACAGGATATACTGCGGTTAAGAGCGATAAGGTAAATGCTCCGATCATTGAGGAATTTCCTCTTGTGATGGAGTGTGAGTTGGCAGAGATTGTTGAGACAGAGAACCTTCATGCCATAGTTGGTAAGATTGTTAATGTAGCAGCAGATGAAACAGTTATTGACGAGAATGGAAAGGTGGATCCTGCAAGGCTTAACGCCCTTGCATTTGACAATTTCCAGAGTGGGTATTACACATTGGGAGATAAAGCAGGTCAGGCATGGGATGCCGGAAAGAAGCTGATGTAGGAAAATTATAATTATTATAGAATGTATCATGTGGCATATCTTGGTTGACAGGGATATGCCACATGATTAATGTAGTGTTTTGTAAAAGATTGATTAAAAGGTTGTATGAATAGTATGACAATAGAAGAAATATTAACTGAGGTTAAAAATGGTGAGGTGTCTGTATCTCAGGCAGAGGCAATGTTGAAGCAGAAATATTATAATACTGTGTCCGGGCATGAAACTATACAGATGATGAATGGCAGACGGCAGGGCTTTACAGAAGATGATTTGGCAGAATTGAATAATTCCGAAACAGATCAGTGTATGGTTAATACTGTAAGTACAGGGAATTATGGAACGAATAGTGCATGCATGGGCGATGCTAAGATGGGCTATAATGAGATGGGTTATGCAAAGCTCGACAGTGACCGCAAGCAACGGACCGGTTTCGCTGAAGTGGTGTTCTGCAGTGGGAAGACTGTTGAACAGTTGAGAAGCATATACCAGCATATTCTGGACGGCGAGGGTGAGGTGCTTGGAACAAGAGCTTCAAAGGAACAGTATGAGGTGCTGAAGCAGACATTTCCCGATATCTCTTATGATGAATTATCACATATCCTTAAAATCGAGAAACAGAATAAGCCACACTATGGAAATGTGGCTGTATGCAGTGCCGGAACTGCCGATATTCCTGTGGCAGAGGAGGCGGCACAGACAGCAGAGTTTTTTGGTACTAAAGTGAATAGGATATATGATGTAGGGGTAAGCGGGATTCATAGGCTGCTTTCCAAAACGGATGAACTTAGAAACGCAAACTGTGTTGTGGCAGTGGCGGGAATGGAGGGTGCCCTTCCCAGCGTGCTTGGAGGAATTGTGAAAAATCCGGTAATAGCTGTACCCACTTCAGTTGGATATGGTGCAAGCTTTCAGGGCTTGTCGGCACTTCTGACAATGATCAATTCCTGTGCCAATGGGATAGCGGTTGTGAATATAGATAACGGATATGGAGCAGGATATCTGGCAACTCAGATGAATCGGATGGCACTTGGTGAAAATAATATGTAGTACAAGATGGAATGGAATAAAGATCATTTTTACATATGAGCTGTACATTACCTTACAGGCTGCTGCAAGTATAGAAAGATAATATGGTGGTGTGTATATTAGGGCAGGAAAGAGAGGCTGATTAATATGGATAGAAAATTATATCTGGAATGTTACTCGGGAATTAGCGGAGACATGACAGTGGCAGCACTGCTTGATCTGGGAGCGGATGAGAAGGTGCTGATGGATGTGCTTAGAAGCCTTCCCCTTACCGGTTATCATGTTAATATCAGCAGAGTTATGAAATCTGGAATTGATGCCTGTGATTTTGATGTGGTATTAGATAATCAGGATAACCATGACCATGATATGGATTATCTGTACGGACACTTGCATGGCGAGCATACAGTGGAAGAACACCACCATCACGACGGCGAGCATGTGCATGAACACCATCATGACGGGCACGATCATGCACATTACCATGACGGACAAGACCATGATCACTACCATGACGTACACGATCATGCACATTACCATGACGAGCATGACCACGACCATGATAACCACCATGATGACCACGACCATGAACATCACCATGACGGGCATGAACACCATCATGACGGACACAATCATGACCACCACCATGGTGATCACGAACATCACCACCATCATGAGCACCGTGGCATGAAGGAAATCACGGAGATAATCAACAATGGAACTATGACGGATGGTGCCAGAGAGCTTGCGCTGTGCATATTTGATATACTTGCGCATGCTGAGTCAAAGGCTCACAATGTTCCTGTTAACGAGGTGCATTTCCATGAGGTTGGTGCAGTAGATTCAATAGTAGATATCGTATCTATTGCAGTGTGTCTTGACAATCTTAACATAAAGGAATGTGTGGTGACACATTTGACAGAGGGAAAGGGAACGGTGCGGTGTCAGCATGGAATTCTTCCGGTGCCGGTACCGGCGGTACTCAATATCGTGTCTGACAATCATGTGCCTATGGAGATAACGGATATTGCAGGTGAACTGGTAACACCTACCGGAGCAGCAGCTGTGGCAGCAATATGTACTTCACATGAGCTGCCGAAAACATTTACTGTTGAAAAGACAGGTCTGGGTGCGGGAAAGCGGCAGTATGAGTGTGCCGGAATACTTCGGGCTATGATAATATCATAGGAATTGTAAGGGATATCCCGTTGGATGATATATATATACATTGAAAAAGTTATGAAGAGTTATGAAACGAGAAAAAAGTTATGAAGAGTTATGAAACGAAGAAATTATGAAAGGTTAATAAAATAAAAATATATGAAAGAGAAGGCATCAATACTTAGAAATAAATTATACCTATACATTACAGAGTTTTTTGCCGGTATGTCGGTGATGGCGGTGGAGCTTGGAGCCAGCAGGTTGCTTGCTCCCTATTTCAGTTCATCACAGATAGTGTGGACCATCATAATAGGAACTATTATGATCGCAATGGCACTTGGTAACATCTACGGAGGCCGCAGCGCAGACAAGAATCCTGATCCGGATGTGTTGTATAGAAGGATATTGGTGGCGGCGATATGGATCGCTGCAATTCCTGTGCTTGGAAAGTATGTTATTCTGGGTATTGCCGGGGCACTGATATTCTCTATAAACAATAACTTTCTTATATGGGCGGCATTTGCTGCATGTATGGTGGTGTTTGTATTCCCTCTTTTTCTTCTTGGAACTGTCACCCCATCTCTTGTAAAATATACTGTGGACAGTCTTGACGATAACGGAAAGACTGTGGGAAATCTGGGAGCTGCCAACACCATAGGAAGTATAATCGGAACCTTTGTGCCAACCTTTGTGACCATACCTGCAGTGGGAACATCCATTACCTTTCTAATATTCGCAGGAATTTTGCTGGTGCTTGCTGTCATTTACTTTGTAAGTGCAAGGTCAGGTGCTAAGAAGGCAGTGGTAAGTGTTATCCTGTTTGTTGTATGCTGCGTATTTGGGCATAACTCTAGCTTTGCTTTTTGGGAAAATGATCTCACCTACGAGGGTGAATCTGTATATAACTATCTGCAGGTGAAGGAGGATGAGGAGAATGTTATCCTATCCACCAATGTGCTTTTCGGAGTCCAGTCATTGCTTAAGAAAAACGGGGGCCTTACGGGAATGTATTATGACTATGCAATGGCAGCTCCATACATGGCAGGGATCAAGGATAAGGATGGTATTGATGTGCTGATCCTTGGCATGGGAACGGGAACATATGCCACCCAGTGTGAAAGATATTTTGATAACATATCCATGGAGGGTGTGGAGATTGATGATAAGATCACTGATCTGGCGGTGAAGTATTTTGAACTGCCGGAGGATGTTCCGGTTACCACCTATGACGGACGTGCCTATCTTAATGCCATAGATAAGACCTATGATGTTATAATGGTGGATGCCTACCAGGATATAACCATACCCTTTCAGATGTCATCAATAGAGTTTTTCACTCTTGTAAAAGAACATTTAAAGGATGATGGTGTCATGGTGGTGAACATGAATATGCGCGGGCAGAAGGAGGGCAATATTACAGAGTATCTTTCCGATACCATTGCAAATGTGTTTAGCGAGGTATATACTGTGGATGTAACAGGCAGCACTAACAGAGAGCTGTTTGCTGCAAATGATCCCAATGTGCTTGATGTGATGAAGGATAATATGGCAGAAGAGGAGAATGAGAGACTTGCGTCTATGATGGAGATTGTTTCCTCACATCTTGAACAGTATGAAAGGGGAGATTATCTTATGACGGATGACCAGGCGCCTGTGGAGCTTCTTGGCATGAGGGTGATAGATGAGATAATCAGGAATGAGGTGGAATATTACAAGGACATATATGAGGAGGACGGGCTTTCCGGGCTGCTTGATGCCATGTAATATGCCTTTATATCAGGATAAAAATAGCAATTCTAATACAGCAAGTATACGTAACTTATTATAGAAGGGAGAGAGGATATATGCATCTTTTGGTTTTGATTCTTACAAGAGGCAATGGAATTAATGAGCTGCTTCGTGAATTGGCAGAGCAGGGCGTTTCCGGCTGTACCATAGTCAACACCACGGGAATGAAGAGCATTATTGAGAATTATGAGGATCTTCCTATGTTCGGAATGCTTCGGCATATAATGGAAGAGGAGGACAAGGAGGAGAATAAGATGCTTCTCTTTGTTCTTAAGGATGAGGAGATTGCCAAGACTAAGCGCACGATTCACAATATTCTTGGCGATTTCAAATCACCCAATACGGGAATCATGTTCACACTTCCGATTGATTCTGCAGAAGGGATCGGTGGCAGTGATGCATTTAAATGATCTCATATATATAGCAATATTTCTTGCGGGAGCCCTTATTGCAGGGAAGATTGTAAAGCAGCTGCACCTGCCCAATGTAACAGGATATCTTGTGATGGGTATATTGGTAGGCCCACATGCACTTAATATAATAAATGAAGATGTCATTGGACATTTTTCCATTGTATCTGACATGGCGCTTGGTTTTATAGCATTTTCAATCGGTGCAGAGTTTTCAATTAAATATTTGAAGAAGGTTGGTAAATCTCCGGTGGTGATTGCCGTGCTTGAGGGCTGTACCGCTACACTTTTGGTGGATATTACGCTGCTTTTACTGGGATATGATACACCGCTTTCCCTTGCTCTTGGTGCAATAGCATCTGCAACAGCGGCAGCCTCTACACTTATGATTGTTAAGCAGTATAAGGCAAAGGGACCGGTGACTAACACGCTACTTCCTGTTGTTGCAATGGATGATGCAGTGGCTCTTATGAGCTTTGGAATATCAATGGCGATTATCAAGGTTATAAGCTCCGGTTCATTTTCTGCTAAGGCATTGTTCCTTCCGCTGCTTGAGATCTTTGGGGCTTTGGTATTCGGGGCAATACTTGGGTTTATTATGACCCAGTTAGTCAGGTTATATACCGGCCGCGGCAACAGACTTGCAGTCACTGTGGGAATGACCTTTTTATGTATTGGCGTGTGTAATATGGTGGGCTTTTCCTCACTCCTTGCATGTATGATGATGAGTGCCGTATTTGCCAATACCTCAAGATATACGGATAAGATATTTGAGCCGCTTGATAGGATGACACCTCCGTTTTATATGATGTTTTTCATATTGTCGGGAGCATCTCTTGATATAACTATTATACCAAAGATTGGTATAGTTGGTGTTGTATATGTGGTGGTACGTGTGCTTGGTAAGATGTTGGGAGCGTATATTGGTGCAACTATTTCAAAGGCACCGGCAGTTGTTAAGAAGTATCTGGGGCTAACCCTTATTCCACAGGAGGGAGTTGCTATCGGTCTTGTTACTGTGGCAAAGCAGACACTTCCGCAGTACGGCAATACAATCCAGACTGTTGTGCTTTGCGGAATCGTAATATATGAGCTGCTTGGTCCCATGATAACGAAGACGACCCTTAAGGCAGCAAAGGAGATAGGGTGAATAAGCAGGAGCAGACTTTTGAGAAGCCTGCTCCTGCTTTTTTGATACACTATTTAAACACAGTTGTTCAGTTGTCAGTGGCTGTTAAAGCCTCCATTGTCGTTTCCTCCAGGCATCTCAGGTGGTGCTCCGCTGCCTTCTGATGATGCGGCTGTAGTTGCTGTCAGAGTACCTAATGTTGTGCTTCCTGACTTAAGAGTATAGCTGCTGCCGCTAGTAAGCTTAGGCGATGAGAATAGCACATAGCTTGCAGACTTCTTAGTCGTATAAGTGTACAATGTGTTTCCGCTGCTGTCTGCAATTGTAAGTGTTGTACCGCTGGATATTGAAGAACTGCTGCTGCCTCCTCCGTTTTTCGGTCCCATACTGCCTGAACCGTTATTGCCATATTCTATGTATGCCTGGCTGACCTCAGTTGGCCCTTCTACCATGCCGTTTGTTCCGATTCCGAAGATTGTCACTCCTTCCCCGATAACAAAGCTTCCGTCACGGTCAAATACGCCATTGCCGTTAGATGTTCCGCCTACTGTTACGATCGTGCCGCCATATGCATAGAATGATCCGTTACAATCGATTCCATCACCATCTGCTGAGAATGTATATGTCTGGCTTCCGGTTCCATCTTCCTTGGTACCGGCAAGTGTTACGCTGTGGCTTTGATCATCAGCGATCTCAACAGTTACTGTACCTGCGGTGACAGTAAGGGTATTATTGCTTCCGCTTGTTGATGTTTTTTTATATGTTTCTTCGTTTTCATCAGCGTACTTGTATGTCACGTTAGTCTTTGCAGAGGCATTGATGCCATCGTCATTACTGTAAACAGTCACATCAGGTTCACTTGTGGAAGAGGATGCTTTGCCTATTACTATAGTACCTCCTTCGATTCCTTCATAGGCAGTTGCTATATTGATCTTTGCACTATTTAGGATGTTAAGTTCAGAAGCTGCGGTGATACCATCATCTGATGAGTATATTGTAATATCACCGCCGCTTATTGTAGCTGTATTGTTACTGTGGATTGCATCATCCGGGGCGCCTATTATAGATTTGCTGTCTCCGCCGCCGTTGCCGCCAGGACCACTGCTTCCGCCAGATGAAGAGCCGCCGTTATATTTAATTCCTGTGTTGCGGGTGTCAAGTGTTATCGTACCGCCTGTTATCACTAAACCGCCACTTGCCGGCTGTGTATACTGTGTTCCTGCTGTAAGGCCTGTATCGGCATCGGTTATCCTGGTATAAGAGTATGTCTTTTCCTTTGTTCCTGCCTTGAGAGCCTTGTGGCTTCCTGTGTCATAGTTGATGGTTTCAGTTTTTGTTGAATTTGATTCAGTTATGCTGTTGGTCTTCCCTGACCAGTTAGAGGATGAGTAGAAATTAGTTGCCGCATATTCGTAATATGTAACAATATCAAGTTTTCCGCCTGTGATCTCTATATTCTCTGCCTGGATACCGTCGCCATAGCATTTATCTATCTTCGTAGTGCCTGCAGCGATCAATGCAGTATTGCCAGCTCTTATTCCATCGCCGCCGCAGGAATTAACATTGAGAGTTCCTCCGGTTACCTGGACATTGTAGCTTTTTGCTTTGACAGCATCATCGGCGGCAGTGATATTGGTCGTTCCGCCTGCAATTGTGATCAATCCATATTTTGAATTGATGCCCTTTGAAAGCTTAGATGTAAGATTTACTGTACCATTACTTATTGTAACACCGCCACTGGTATAGTCTGTAAATGATTCATCATCAGTGTTCATGTTAGCTTCTGCTTTGGCATTTAATGCATTTCCATTTACATCAATTGTTATTGTTCCCTCAGTATCGATTACCAGAGTGCCTTTTGTACTGATTCCGTCAACAGGATCAACCTCATAGGTAAGCTCTGTGGCATCTGCTGATGCTTTGCTCTTGTATGTTACAGCTGATGAGTTCATGCTGTCAGTAAGAGTTAATGAGCTTGAAGAATCGCCTGTGACTAACAGTGTGCCGTTCGCATTGGCATACTTTATCAATGGCGATGGCTCATTAGGCTCATTATCATCACTGTCATATCCGTGATCAAATTCATAAGGACCTGTTATCGTATTAGCCCCTGCTAATACAAGTGTTGCAGAAGCTGCCTTCTTGCTGAACTGGATAACCGGTTCATTGCTGGTGATAGCTGAATTATTGATCGTAGCATTATTAAGCTTTAAAGTAATATCAGAAGCAATCTTGCTGTTGAATTTGATTTCTATGTTATCAAGTGTTCCGCTAAGCTCATAGTTATACTCTGTGTCATCTGCTGACAGTTTGTTAAATGTCAATGAGCCCGGTGTGGTAACTCCGTCTGTTGTTGTAGCAGGCTTGTATGTATAGCTGCCATCATCGGATGTATAAGAGGCTTCGCTTTCATTTACAAGACTGTCCAATGAACCAAGAGCGATCGGTGTAAATGTAATATCATTCCCGTTATATGATGAATCACTGCCGGCAGCAGCCTCAGTTGTACCTGCTTCGTCTGCTTTGCTTGATACTTCGTTAATATCACTCTGCACAGCCTCGGAAGACTTTGCTTCAGAGCTTTCGCTGCCTGGATTATTGCCATTTGGAGGTGCCGGTGGATTATTATCTCCATTTCCTGAAGCACCGGGCGTGGTTTCTGATGATGCGGTTTCTGACGAAGGCGCCTGTGTAGTTGTGGCTGCTGTTGTGTCAGTAACGGTCGTATCAGCTGTTGCAGTATCATCAGATGTCTTAATGGTATATTTGTATGATTTTGTTTTCTTTTTAACAGCACTTGTTTTCAGTTTCTTTTTTGTTATCGCTGTCGATTTCTTGACACCATAGACCTTAAGTGTTGTGGTCTTGGAAATTTTGATTGTCTTTTTCTTGCCACTCTTGATCACCTTCTTAATGTTGAGGCTTGATCCGGTGGAGTAATATACCTTGTAACCCTTCTTTGCTGTAATAGTGATCTTAAATGCAGAAGTATAGGTTCCTGCTTTTTTGGATATGGTATACATTTTAGTGCTCACCTTGCTGCTGGCTGCAGATACGCTGTTAGCAGGTGCAGGAATGTAAGCCATAATAAGTGCGAATACCATAAGCTTTGCTAATAGTTTCTTTGCTTTTCTCATCTTCCATCCTCCTTAATTGATATGATTCATAGACATCCGCAAAACACTGTTTTCAAGTATGAGCATACTATATAAAATTAATCTTAAAAAAACCTTGAAAAAGATTTAAAAATAAAATCATATGATAATTTTGTGTATTTTCTTTTCATATTAAAAAAAGTCTGTTAAAATATGCAGGAAATGTGACAGATTTTATAAGCATATTATATATGTATCAATATAGACAGGAAGTGTTTGTGATGAATGGTGATAATAACTATAGCAGTATAGGCAGGACTGATAGTAAAGCAGAGATCGTTGACTCTGTCGGATTTTATAAGGATGCCCAGGTGTTACTGGAGAGTGTGCTTCATGAGCTGATGCTTAGAATAGAGCTTTTAAGAAGATATATTGTGTTAGAGGGAGGGCGTGACCCCGTGGAGCACTGCAAGGGAAGAATCAAGTCTGCGGAAAGCATGATGGAAAAGCTTTCCAAGAAGGGACTTCCTGTTACAGCGGAATCAGCACTTACTAAGGTATATGATGCGGTTGGTATCCGTATAGTGTGCCAGTTTGTGGATGATGTATATCAGATGGTGGATATACTAAAGCGCCAGGAGGACATAGAGATTATCAAAGAAAAGGATTATATTGCCAATCCTAAGGATAACGGATATAGGAGCTATCATTTAATAGTAAGTATTCCTGTACATCTGCCGGACTGCACAAGAAAGCTATATGCGGAGATTCAGTTAAGAACAATTGCGATGGATTGCTGGGCTGCCCTTGAACATGAGCTTAGATATAAGAAGACAGTGGAAAATCCTGAGCTTCTTGCTGAGGAGCTTAAGCGCTGTTCTGATGAGATGGCTTCCACCGATCTTACCATGCAGACCATACGGCGCATGCTTAAGTAGCATTTAGATTAAATGTTTTTTCAATATATCTTTGTATAATTAAAGCTATGATATACATTGCACAGCCGAATATATATCGGGTGAACATGTGATGCTTCAATCGTAGAAATGTAATAGAAGGGGATGCAGACTATGAAATTACTTTTGGCAGAGGATGAAAGGGATCTGAATAATGCCCTCACAAAAATATTAGAGATCAAAGGCTACGAGGTGGATTCCGTATATGACGGACAGGCTGCGGTAGACAATGGCTGCAGCATTGATTATGACGGAATCATTCTTGATGTTATGATGCCGAAGAAAAGCGGATTTGAGGCCTTGGCGGAAATGCGGGAAAGGGAGATACACACACCTATTCTTATGCTCACCGCAAAGTCAGAGGTGGAGGACAGGGTCAAAGGCCTGGAGACAGGGGCAGATGATTACCTTGCAAAGCCCTTTGTCATGGAAGAGCTTCTGGCAAGGGTGCTGGCAATGGTAAGGCGGCAGAACGTATATACAATGCAGACATACAGTGTAGGTAATACTGTATTCAAGGCAGAGGGGATGGAGCTTTCGGTTGGTGTTCATTCCTTAAGACTTACCGGGAAGGAAGCACAGCTGCTTGCCATGTTTATGAATGCGCCGGACAGGATCATTACAGAAAAGCAGATAATCGAGAGGATTTGGAAGGAAGAGGACAAGGAGCAGGAGAAGCTTAAGCTCTACATTTCTTATCTGCAGAGTAAGCTGGAGTCCCTTCATGCTGACATCTCAATCTGTGAGGCTGACGGAGGATACAGGCTTTCTACTGAACAGTAGAATAGGTAAGAAGGAGTGGAATGGTATGCTTAGAAAAATGAAATGGAAGTTTGTTGCATTTGTCATGGCATGTATCGCAGTTCTTATGGCCGTGGTTGTGGGTGGAATCAACTTTTTTGCAAGAGTGCAGATGACGGAGCATTATGATCAGCTCCTTGAAATATTGGTGTACAACGGGGGAGAGTTCGCCTATGATGGCTGGAAGAAGGATATAGATGATGACAGTGATGAAAGCAAAAAGAGCAGTAACAGCATATTCAGGTATAATCTTAAGATAACCAAGGAGACTCCCTTTGAGAACAGATACTTTTCGGTGTTCATGGACGAAGAGGGCAATGTGAATGATGCAAATGTGGATCACATTTCAGCCATAACAGCTTCTGAGGCTGAGGAATATGCAAAGGATGTGTTTGTGCTTGGCAGGACAAGGGGCACATATGATACATTCAGATATATCATTTCGGAGAATGAGGATGGATATATAGTTGGTTTTATTGACATGTATCAGCATATACAAAATAATTTTTATATAGAAAAGCTGTCTATTCTTTTGTCAGGTTCATTGTATCTTATATTGTTCGTTATCATTTATCTGGCTTCGGGAAAGGCGCTGGCACCAATAGTTCAAAACATGGAAAAGCAGAAGCAGTTCATTACTGATGCAGGACATGAGCTGAAGACTCCCCTTGCAGTCATATCAGCAGATGTGGATGTTATCGAGCTTACTGCAGGGAAGAGTGAGTGGACAGACAGTATAAGAAAGCAGACGGTACAGATGTCAGAGCTTATAAAGCATCTGCTGTTCCTCTCAAAAATGGAGGAAAAGTATGAGCTTGTTATGGAAGAAATTAACTTAAGTCAAATTTCAAAGGATGTGGCTGACAGGATATCGGCAATTGCTGTCAGCCAGAATAAGAGGTTCCGGACTGATATACAGGATGATATAATGATCAAGGGTGACCGCAGCGGAATGGAACACCTGGTGTCAGTGCTGACTGAAAATGCAGTTAAGTACTGCAGCGATGAGGGAGAGATCAACCTTAAGCTATACAAGAATGGGAAAACAGTGCACTTAGAGGTGAGGAATACAGGTGAACCATTAGATGAGAAAATGATTCCGCGCCTTTTTGACCGTTTCTATCGTCCGGATGAATCACGTACAAGGGAAAAGGGAGGTCATGGAATCGGGCTTTCCATTGCAAAGGCTATTGTTACAGCCCATAAGGGAAAGATCGGTGCGCACAATGAGAAGGATAATGTGGTGGCATTTACTGTGGAGCTGTAGTGTTGGAAAATGTTATAAATAGCACTTGATTTATGTCTGTAATCTGTTATAATTGAATTATATTTACACTTGTAAATAAGATGCTGGTTTAGGCGGGTAATTACAGGTGTGGGTAGGTGCATAAAGGCTGGCTCTTTATGCAATATCACCGTTCAGGGAAGAACGGGTGTAACAATTCAATTTGCAGATCATCATGATCTGTATAGCTCATAGGAAAGAAAGGAGTTGATTACTATGAGGATCACAGACAGTGCGGTAGCTATGAGTGGGTCATCCAGCTACAGCCACTATCAGGAGACATCATCTGTTTCTGTTCAGATGTCTGCTTCTAATTGGAATGCGCTTCAGGAGAAAATTGGAAGTAGGCAGGAGCAGGCAGCAGGAGAAGGCAGAAAGGATGCGGCTGCCGTCATATCCATTTCGGATGAAGCCAAGAGAAGGAGCAAGGGTGAAGAGGGCAAGGTGCGCCATGATGACGGCAGGCATAATGACCGCATCGGACATGGTAAAAACAAGGATGTGAAAGAATGGATGGAAGAACATCCTGTGGAGACCAGGCAGACTGTACCTGATGTTCGTGCCGAGAGTAAGGATGAGCAGATTATCCGCATACTCAGACAGCTGACAGAGATGCTTCGCCGCATTAGGAACGGTGGAAGAATGAGAAGTGTTTCTGATTTTCGGAAGGAATTGAAGGCTGGTGAGATGCAGTCTGTTGACAAAGGGTTTGAGAACACTATGCGAAGGCTTGGCAGGGAGATGCCTGCAGGTAGCGTTGGTGTGATTGATCTTACCGGTGGCAGCACAGCAGGTTCTAGTGGTGCCGGAGCAAATGGCATGGTTTCCGGCAATACCATAAGAACTGCTGAGGAGAGAAGATTGAGCCGTGAAAATAGCGGCAGTCTCTGGGTTAGGTATACATCTAAGAGCAGCTTTGTTATGGAGCAGGAGAACACTGTTTTTTCAACTACCGGAATTGCAAAGACAGCAGACGGGAGAGAGATATCATTTAATCTTGATCTTGAGATGTCCAGGGCATTTGCCGGAACGATCGAGTCCGAGAGTCTTGAAACCTACAACTATGTTATGACGGATCCCCTTGTTATTAATCTTGATGACAGCCCTGCAGGCCTTTCGGATCAGAAATTCTACTTTGACCTTGATTCGGATGGAAAGCAGGATGAGATTTCAAGTCTTCGCCAGGGAAGTGCGTTTCTTGCCTTTGACAAGAATGGTGACGGAGTGATCAATGATGGCTCTGAACTCTTCGGAACGAAGTCAGGGAATGGCTTTGCAGATCTTGCTGCATATGATCAGGATGGAAACGGATGGATTGATGAGGGTGATGATATCTATTCTAAGCTTTCTTTGTGGACTAAGGACGAGAATGGCAATGACCGTCTCATGAGTCTTAAGGATGCAGATGTGGGAGCAATATATCTTGGCAGTGCCGCTACTGATTTTCACCTCAATGATGCAGCCAATAACACTAACGGAATGATCCGTCAGACCGGAATATTCCTTCGTGAAAGCGGCGGAGTAGGTACGGTGCAGCATGTGGATCTGGCAGTATGAAGATATTTTAACTGTGGACAATATTGATCATGTGTAAAAACTACCATTTATAATGATATATGGGGTGCTGTGATGATGAATCTGCAGCACCCTGTTATTTTTTTGAAATAATTGTTACACACATTTTTTTGAAAAATAGGTTGACAACATTTTTTGTTGGTGCTATACTCCGTAAATGTAAAGGCAAGGGCGTCTTAGAGATTTACTCTAAGGCGTCTTTTCTTATTTGCACATGCCCTCGTAAGGTATATGGCTGCCTATGGCAACCCTCGGGCAGTGCATGGACAAACGACAGAGTCGTTGTCTAAGACAAAATAATCAATCTCTCCAAGTGAGTAAGCGATGCAAAGGTGTTTCGTTATAAGAAATATCTATGTATCGCTTTTTTGTTTGGATAAGTAAGGGAGGAATAATTATGACGGAAGAGATTATGAGTTTACTTGATGGTGAATTGTTTGCGGTCTGGTTTTTGATCGGCGCAGCATTGGTGTTCTGGATGCAGGCGGGATTTGCAATGGTGGAAACAGGCTTTGCAAGAGCTAAGAACGCAGGCAATATCCTTATGAAGAATCTTATGGATTTCTGTATTGGAACAGTAATGTTCATACTGATCGGTTTTGGACTTTTCTTAGGTGAAGATGTGGCAGGTATCCTTGGAAAGCCGGGCTTTGATATTTTCACAAGCTACAGCACCTTTGACTGGTCGAACTTCGTGTTCAACCTAGTGTTCTGTGCCACAACAGCAACTATTGTATCAGGTGCCATGGCAGAGAGAACAAAGTTCTTGAGCTACTGTGTATATTCTGGAATTATTTCAGGTCTAATATACCCTATCGAGGCACACTGGACATGGGGCGGTGGATGGCTGGCACAGCTCGGATTCCACGATTTTGCAGGTTCTAACTGCATCCATATGGTGGGCGGTATATGTGCGCTTGTGGGTGCGGCAATGGTGGGCCCACGTATCGGTAAGTTTGAGAAGAAGGATGGTAAGGTTACTAAGGTCAATGCATTCCCGGGGCATAACCTTCCAATCGGTGCGTTAGGTGTGTTCATCCTCTGGCTTGGATGGTATGGATTTAATGGTGCAGCATGTACAAGTGTAGAAGAGATGGGTTCAGTATTCGTAACAACAACCATTGCTCCTTCAGTTGCAACGGTTGTATGTATGATATTTACATGGATCAAATATGGCAAGCCTGATGTTTCAATGTGTCTCAATGCTTCACTGGCAGGACTTGTTGCAATCACAGCTCCTTGTGATGTGTGTGATGCATTTGGTGCTATCATAGTAGGTCTTGTGTCAGGATTATTGGTGGTATTCGGTGTATGGCTTCTTGATTACAAGCTTCATATTGATGATCCTGTTGGTGCGGTAGCAGTACATTTCATGAATGGTATATGGGGCACACTTGCAGTAGGTCTTGTGGCAACAGCAGATGCTCCGGGCTTTGCAAGAGGTATCGGTGATGGTGTTAATTTCGGAGCTAACCAGATAGCAGCTGAAGGTCTCTTATATGGTGGAGGATTCAAGCAGCTTGGTATTCAGTTTGAGGGAATGCTTGCAACAGCAGCGTATACATTTATTGCGATAATAATAACATTTACGATCATCAAAGCAATTTTCGGACTTCGTGTTTCCGAGGAAGAGGAGATCGAAGGTCTTGACCTTACAGAGCATGGTCTTGCATCAGCATATTCAGGCTTTGCCATCATGGATATTAACGGTGCGATGATGAGTGAAAATGAGAACACTAACCTTGGTGTTGCCGAGTATGAAAACGCCAGCGAGACCCAGAAGAAGGCTGCGGTTCCTGTTGTGGATGCCACTAAGGATATGACAAATGCAGGCATTGTGACAGATACAGGAATATATAAGGTTGTTATAATCACAAAGCTTTCTCGTTACGATAAGATCAAGAAGGCGCTCAACAATCTGGGCGTTACAGGTATTACAGTCACTCAGGTTTCAGGCTGTGGTATTCAGAAGGGTGCCGGAGAGATGTACCGTGGAGTTGAGATGGATGTCACACTTCTTCCTAAGATCAAGCTAGAGGTCGTTGTTTCAGGTATTCCTGTTGACAGTGTTATCGAGACAGCTAAGAAGACTCTTTACACCGGTAAGATCGGTGATGGTAAGGTATTCGTATATCCTGTAAGCCGTGTGGTTAAGATCCGTACAGGTGAGGAGAATTACGAAGCACTGCAGGATGTGGAGTGATATTTGAAAAATCGGCATTTGTGTTCATTTCCTTCTGATTTGACGCTTGCATTCATTTTATTGCGGATGGAGGAAAGTGATCGGTGCAGTAGTACATAAGTTATGCGCATGATCAATATTTGGTGCAATAAAATGTGCCATATCAAAGGGTTTAAGAATATTATATTACTAACAATAGTTTAGGATGTTTATATGGAACGATTTGATATTCGTCGTAGATGTATTGTTAGTGACGAAAATTGTGACTGCAAGAAGGATGATTGCAGTACCGCTCATTGCGAAGATAATTGTAGTAAATGTTGTGTTCCCGGTCCACAGGGACCTCCGGGACCACCGGGACCTAGAGGACCGAGAGGGTTCACAGGTCCGTTGGGTATGACAGGCCCGGCAGGCCCGCAAGGACCGGCAGGCCCTCAGGGCGAGACAGGAGCAACAGGCCCGCAAGGACCGGCAGGACCGGCAGGTCCCCAGGGCGAGACAGGAGCAACAGGCCCGGCAGGACCAGCAGGTCCTCAGGGGGAGACAGGAGCAACAGGCCCGGCAGGCCCGGCAGGACCAGCAGGTCCTCAGGGGGAGACAGGAGCAACAGGTCCGCAAGGACCGGCAGGTCCCCAGGGGGAGACAGGAGCAACAGGCCCGGCAGGCCCGGCAGGCCCCCAGGGGGAGACAGGAGCAACAGGCCCGCAAGGACCGGCAGGCCCCCAGGGGGAGACAGGACCACAAGGCCCGGCAGGTCCCCAGGGGGAGACAGGAGCAACAGGCCCGACAGGACCACAAGGTCCGGCAGGCCCCCAGGGGGAGACAGGAGCAACAGGTCCGCAAGGACCGGCAGGTCCCCAGGGGGAGACAGGAGCAACAGGCCCGACAGGACCACAAGGACCGGCAGGTCCCCAGGGGGAGACAGGAGCAACAGGCCCACAAGGACCGGCAGGTCCCCAGGGGGAGACAGGAGCAACAGGTCCGCAAGGGCCGGCAGGCCCCCAGGGCGAACAAGGAGAACAGGGAGAACCTGGTGGCGTTTTGAACTATGCAGACTTCTATGCTTTGATGCCACCCGATAATGCAGCGACCGTTGCACCCGGCACGGATGTAAGCTTTCCTCAGGATGGTCCGGGCAGTGGTGCAGGTATTGCGAGAGTAAACGCAAGCTCATTTAATTTGGCGGAAATAGGAGTATATCAGGTACTTTTTGAGGTCGGAGTAAATGAGGCTGGTCAGCTTCTGCTCACATTAAATGGTGCAGACCTTGAATACACAGTTTTTGGGCGGGCAACAGGTGCTTCCCAGATTGTGGGCATGGCGATTGTAGAAACTACATCAATTAATTCGATCCTGACAGTGAGAAATCCTGCCGGAAATGCGGCAGCACTTACGATTACACCGGTTGCAGGAGGAACAAGACCTGTATCCGCACATTTGGTAATTACTCAGCTTCAGTAATATTGTAAAGAATTATAAGAAAACAGACACAGTGGTGAGTATGCGTGGGCTTTCACGATTTCATCGCGGTGTCTGTTTTATATTTAATATTGATTCCAAGGCAGGTGTTATGGCGTGTGTGGTTACGATTGTTGGGGTTGTTGTTATAGCATTTGTAATATGGCTCGGCTTTATGCGGTATAATAGGAGGCTGGCGGGGAAGATGAATGAGGCGATAAGGGAGATGAAGTAGTCAAAAACTGCGGCTTTCCCTGTCTGCTTGACGGAATACGGATTGGTGGTAATATTGCAAGAATTAGCGGAGGTAACCATTATGCAATATAAATTACTGCTGTTTGATCTGGATGGAACACTGCTTAGAAATGACAAGACAATATCGGATAAAACATTGTCAGAAATCATGAGGTGTAGAAGGCAGGGAATGTTAATATGAATAAATTATAATTGGGTGTATTTCAAAATGTGCTCCTTTTGTATTTTACCTTGATTTTCTTGTCACTCACCAAGATGGCTAGACATAAACAGGTTTAGGGGTTAATCTTTGTCCGTATAATAGACGATTTCATTGAAATAGTCCGCTTTTTTTGGTAGAATACAAGTGATAAGAGATGAAATTGTTAGAATATTGTTACTTAGGGAGAGTATAATCGTTGACAACATTACAGAAACTAAAAGAACAAAAGACTGAGATAGAGGCACAAATACAGGAACTTGAACTTGCCGAGTCTGGTGTTGAAATAGTTATTGATGATGCAGAAAGAGAAAAACAACATCAGGAGGATCTGCAGCGAATCAGAGGTTTTCGGTTGATAGATGATGATTTTATGAATGCCTGTTTTGATGGGTATAATGAAGGTGTAGAGCTTCTGCTTCGGATAATTCTTAATAAGCAGGATATACATGTAACTAATGTTACAACTCAAAGAGTTATGAAGAATCTCCTCGGCAGAGATATATGGCTCGATATTGATGCAAATGATGATTCCGGATTGGAATATAATATTGAAGTACAGCGGTCAGACAAAGGCGCAGACAGAAAACGAGCCAGATACCATTCAAGTATTCTTGATGCTCATTTGCTGCAACCTAATGAAGATTTCAGTAAACTTCCGGAAACATTCGTTATATTTATTACCGAAAATGATGTAATAGGTGAAAATGTACCGATATATACTATAGACAGAGAGATTACCAATATAGGTAAGCCGTTTGATGATGGGGAGCATATAATCTATGTGAATGGTGCTGATAAAAATGCTTCTACGGAGCTTGGTAAACTAATGCATGATTTCTTTTGCACAGATGCGGATGATATGTATTATAAGGAATTAGCTGATAAAGTCAGGTATTTTAAGGAGAATGAGAAAGGAGTGGAAAGTATGTGCAGGGTTATGGAGAATATGAGAAATGAAACTGTTTGGCAAACAAAGGTTGAAAGTGTATTGCGTTGGCTTGCTATGGGCTTGTCTCATGAACAGATAGCTGAGGGAGAAGGACTGACGGTTGAACAGATTAGAGAAATAGCAGGAATGAAAAAGGCATAAGCGACACATTGCAGATTAGCGGAGGTAATCCATATGCAATATAAATTACTGCTGTTTGATCTGGACGGAACACTTCTTAGAAATGACAAGACAATATCGGATAAAACATTGTCAGAAATCATGAGGTGTCGAAGGCAGGGAATGTTAATAGGAGTTTCGACCTCGAGAAGTAAAAAGAATTCTACGGCATTTACAGACAAGCTCTGTCCGAATGTACTTATATGTTCGGACGGGGCTTATGTTATATGCGATGATGAGCCTGTATGTATAGCTGAGTTCTCTAATGATGAAGTGATGAGATTGATTCGCGATGCAAGAAAGGTATGTGGCGCTGATGTGGGTATTACCGTTGACACACTCGATGAACACTATTGGAATCAGATAGTGAATGAGAAGAACTGGGGCGGGAGCATATATACGGACTTCTCTGATTTTAAGGAGCCTTCGTTAAAGATATGTGTTGAGATATTAAGTGATGAGCATGCGGCTGCTTTGAAAGAATTATATCCGGAGTATGATTTTATCAGGTTTTCTGACGGAAACTGGTACAAGTTCACGAAGAAGGATGCAACGAAGGAAAATGCAATATTGAAGCTGTGTGAATATTGTGGAATTAAAGCGGATGAGATCATGGCATTCGGTGATGACTATGCAGATATGGGAATGCTTTCATTATGCGGCAAAGGTGTTGCCATGGGTAACGCGATTGATGAGGTAAAGGAGGTTGCTGATGTAGTGATAGGTTGTAATGAGGAGGATGGGATTGCGGAGTTTTTGAGTTCATATTTTGTTGAGGATATAGATGGAGCGTTAAGAAATAAATAATAATTATTGTTGAATTATCAAAAAAATGATATATTATCAAATACTATCAAACATTATCAAATAAAAGGTATATTATCAAATAAATATTATTTTATAAAATAGTATCAAATTAATAATTTTGATTTGAAAAATCAGGGATGGCATATGATTAAGATACTTGTGGTAGAAGATGACAACGAAATAAGACTGCTTCTCCAAACATTTTTGGAGAAGAACGGTTATGTGGTAGTCACTGCGAAAAATGGAATCGACGGATTTCATTTATTCGAAAATGAGCGGGATATATCGCTTGTGTTGCTGGACATAATGCTCCCGTATAAAGGCGGTGACGGGCTGCTTGCCGATATTCGTAAGACATCGAATGTTCCTGTGATCATGATATCCGCAAAGAGCATGGTACAGACAAAGGTTGATATCATGCGAATGGGTGCAGATGATTATGTTACAAAGCCCTTTGATCTGGATGAAGTGCTGGTGAGGATAGAGGCGGTGCTAAGAAGAAGCATCATGAGTGGAAGCTTGGAAGATGATATTGCGATAAATGGAGCTTCGGATAATCAATTCGGATATGGTAAGACAGCAGGCAAATCGCAAGGCAAAATATATACCTGCCGCAATCTGTCTCTGGATACTTATTCCAAGCAGGCTTCGATAAATGGAAATGTACTTAATCTTACTGCGAAGGAATATGCTATTCTTGAACTCATGCTGTCCCATCCTAAGAAGCTGTTTTCTAAGGCAAATCTTTTTGAAAGTGTGTGGGATGAGGAGTATGTTCCGGAGGATTCTCCCCTCAAGGTACACATAAGCAATCTAAGAACAAAACTCAAGGAATATGACGATGAGGAATATATAGAGACTGTGTGGGGAATGGGGTATAAGCTGAAGTCAGTATAAGTTATAAAAAATGAAAAAGATTGAATATTTCTTGACTATTTGGGTTAATATGATACAATTAAAGTAATAAAAATAATACATAATTATGTACATATTTTGATACGTTTTTGAAAGGGTGATACTATTATGATGGCAGTAAGATCAATTGATTTAAGAACAAATTTGAAGGCAATATGTGATAAGGTTTTTAGTGGTGAGCCAATGATAATATCGCGCCCTAAGAATGAGAATGTTGTATTAATTTCGGAGAAACAATATGAAGAATATGAGAGAATGAAAAGGAATGCTGAATATATAGCAAAGCTTGACAGAGGTTTTGAGCAGATTGCATCAGGTATGGGTGTAGAACATGAATTGATCGAGGATGACGAATGAAGAAAATATGGGCAGATGAAGCATGGGATGAATATTTATATTGGCAGACGCAGGATAAGAGAACATTAAAGAAGATTAACAAATTGATTCAATCAATAGAACGCGAAGGTGTTTTAAGTGGTGAAGGACACCCGGAAAGCTTGAAATACCGTCATGGGTATAGTCGGAAGATTGATGAGAAAAATCGACTTGTATATGATGTTCAGGATGGATTATTGAATATTATTTCATGTAAAGGTCATTATGAAGATAAATGATTAGGGAGCCGGTAAGGCTCCTTTTTTATGTGAATGAAGATTAGTGAAATAATTATCAATAAATTTTTCCGTACTTTACATTTTCTTAACCATTAACTGATATAGTAATTATATTGTTATACAAAATGTTTTGGTTATTACAAACATTTAAGTAGAATAACTAGTGAGAAAACAAAATTCTTGAGCATTATGAGATACTTGAAGATAATCTCATATTGTATTTTATAAAGAAGGGAAGATGATAATGCAGCCGATTCTGGAACTGATAGAAGTATCAAAAAAATACGGAAAAAATGAAGTTGTGCACCCTATAACAATGCAGCTTCAAAAGGGACACATTTACGGTCTGATAGGACCCAATGGTGCAGGCAAGACAACGATAATGAAAATGATTGCGGGGCTTACGGCTAATACCAGTGGAGAGATTCGTGCCTTTGGAAGTTCCATGTGGGGAAAGGGCAGTGTGGAGAACAGAAACCGCATGAGTTTCATGGTGGAGACGCCGTATCTTGACGGAAGCATGACGGCAAGACAGAATATGCAGTATATCCGTTATGTGCGGGGCGTGGCGGATGAAAGCCGTATTGATGAAGTGCTTGATTATGTGGGACTTTCCGACACGGGTAAGAAGAAGGTGAGTAAATTCTCTCTTGGTATGCGCCAGAGACTTGGAATAGGTATGGCACTGCTGTCCTCACCTGAGCTTATGGTGCTTGATGAGCCGGTAAATGGTCTTGATCCGGAGGGTATTGTGGATGTGCGGAATATGCTTAGGAAATTGTGTCATGAAAGAGAAATGACGATTCTTATTTCCAGTCATTTATTATCTGAGCTTTCTGAGCTTTGTACCGACTTTGCGATCATCAATCACGGAAGTCTTGTGGACTGGCTTTCAAGAGAGGAGCTAATGGAAAAATGCAGAAGCTACATTGCAGTTAAGACGGACAACATTTCCGAAACTGTAGCCTGCCTGGAGCAGAAGCTTGACATTTCTGAGTATAAGCTTGTGAGCGGGGATGAGCTTCGAATATATGAAAGGCTTGACGAGGTGGAATTGGTATCAAGAACGATAACAGATTCCGGCTTTACAATTACTAAGTTTACAACCGAGGGGGAGAGCCTGGAGGAATATTATCTGTCGAGAGTTGACTAGTGATTTGAAAGGCAGGTATGAATTTATGGGTAGATTAATTTGTGCGGAGTGGTACCGTTT
The DNA here is from genome assembly GCA_017470935.1 of Lachnospiraceae bacterium. Classification (GTDB taxonomy): domain Bacteria; phylum Bacillota; class Clostridia; order Lachnospirales; family Lachnospiraceae; genus CAG-590. The sequence goes on along the minus strand of JAFUXG010000007.1, from coordinate 15,989 downwards.
TTGGAGAAGCTCTAATTTAAGATTATATTTATGTATGTTTATGCTTATATGCATAGCGTCAGCTGATTTAAGTTTTTTGTTTCTGCCGATAATGACATCGGTGTCGGTTGGTATATTGTACTATTACAAAACGGGATATTACGAGGTGATAGACGGACATAAAATTTCTCATATAATATTATCAAAAATATGTGTTGATGGCGTGTTTATTTCAGTTGCTTCGACAGTTGCGGCGGTTAGTATGTTTTTGTATGATGGTGTCAGAAACGGGTTTGAAGGTTTGGAACATATACCGCTTAGGATTATATTGTTTACAGTTATTATGCTGCGGGTAGGGTGTAACGGGGTTTTGTTTGGAGAAATTGTAAAGAGTCCTTTAGCGGCAATTTTTGCGTGGATGCGTTCCTGTGTTGGAATGTTTGCATTCATGCTGGCGCAGATAATAGAAGTGAGTGACAGTAAGGAGTTGATAACTTCAATATATAATTGCCTTATAATGTGGCAGGTACAGGCTGTTTTTTCTGAACCGATCAATGTGGAAACTGCTTGTACTATATGCGTAACTGCGGTTATAGAGGTAATGCTCTGGTACAGTATTGCGTTCATTACAATTAAACGTAAAATGTATCGGTAATAAAATGAGCCTGCCGGCATTTGGGGATTTTCATTGTAGCGAAAATTAGAGTAAATATTCTGACAGGAAACAACATGATGAATAAAGGAAGACGAGGTGAAGTATTATGGCTAGATTATTACGGGCAGAGTGGTACAGATATTGGCGCAGTTCACATCTGTGGATATGGTATGTGGTTTTTCTTGCTGAAACATTGCTTTTTGCCATGTGGGAATTTGGTGATGATGAGTTTGTAACCTTTACGGATAAGCTTGCTCATTTAACGGAATTCAGTTTGAGTTCGATTATCATTGTACTTTCGGTGATAACGGCGGTGTCCGTGGCTATGCTCTATCACAACAAGACCGGATATTATCAGGTTATAAGCGGACATAAGATATCGCATATACTTCTTTCAAAGATACTTATTGACGGTGTGCTTCTGTCATTGATATGGGTTTTAAGCCTGCTCATTTACTATACATATTATGGTATGGTTAATGGAGTGGATGATTTGGATAATATTCCGATCCGTATTGCATTGGTGACGCTCGCAGCACTCAGAGTGGAGATTTCGGGAGTGTTAATGGCGGAAATCATCGAGCATCCGGCAGCGGGAGTGCTGGCATTTGTCAGATTTATGTTTGTGGATGGATTGTTCGCAATGCTTGTGAACGCATTTGTCTACGATGAAGTGTGGAATTTTCGGCTTCATAATCTGTCTGCATTAAGGTATGTGATCGTACCTGCGACATCACCGGCTGAGCTTGCCGAGGCAGGTGTAGAACTTCCATCATTTGTAATTCCTTGTATATTAACATTCTTGTTGGAAGTGGTATTCTGGTATATAATTGCTTATACTAAGATGAAGAGGAAAGGGTACAGATGACTAAAAAATTACACTTGACTTTGATTGGGATAAGAAGTATTATTCTTATAGAAGCGTATGCTTCTTTGGGAGGTTTGTCAGAAGTATCCGGCATAAAAAACTGAAGAAATTGTGAGGGGTTCGTCAGATGCACCTGTCTAAAAAAAGCTGAAGAGATTAAGGGAGCCTTTCGGCTCCCTTTTTATGTGAGGTGATTACAAATGAAGATAAAATATTGTTTTATTAGAAAAGAGTATTTTATTGAAAACAAAACATTTATTAATATGTTGGATACAGGTGATTCAGATAAACAATCAAAGCGAACACATCTTTGTTTGTGTATTGAGAATAATAATAACAGATTTCTGATTCCATTAAGAAATAATCTGGGTGATGCAGTACGAAAATTTGGACGAATAGGTCCATTCCATTCCATCAAATAAAAGAAACAACGCAGGTCTTGACTACAGATATACGCTAATAGTAAATGATGATAAATATATTGAATGGCAGGAAGAACGAAAAATACCTAATGCTCAGTACAGAATTATTTCAAAGAATTATGAAACGATACTAAATGAATTTCAAGTATACTTGAGGGGTTATATTCGTGCTGCAAAAAAGAAAAGAGTTCATAAGGAGCCGTTATATAGAGTTTCGAGTTTACAGAATTTTGATAAAGAGTTGGGAATATAAATGGAGATTTTACTTGGTATAACAGTAATATGCATTTTAATCATAGCAGCACTGCTGCTATATATAAAAAGATACAAGCATCAGTTAAGAGTGTTTTCAAAATATATCAGAAATACCGTAGCAAGCACTGAGAATCAAGAGATATCGCAGGTAAACTCCCCTGTGACGGTTGAAACATTTAATCGTGATATTGTAGATCTGGCCAATGCGTTGAATGAATATAGGGAGAGTATGCGCAGCGAGTGCATGGAACTTAGAAAAGAGCGCGAACATCTGCAGAACGTGATCGCAGGGATATCCCATGATTTCCGTACGCCGCTGACCTCGGCGCTTGGATACATGCAGATGCTTGATAAGAGTGCGGATTTAAATGATGAGGAGAAGAAATATCTTAAGATAGCCGGTGAGAAAACACTGTATATGAAGAAGCTGTCTGATGACTTCTTTGAAGTGTCGGCAATAAGTGCTAGAAATAAAGAGATTACTTTGGAGCAGGTCAATATTTCCCGTCTTTTGTCCGAACAGCTTTTGGCACAGTATGAATGGATATCTGATTCGGGAATTGATCTTAGAACTGAAGTGGAAGAGAGGAATATGTTTGTTATCGGTAATGAGCATATATTGGAGAGAATGATTGATAACATTTTCTCTAATGCAAGGAAGTATGCGGTATCGGAGCTTATTGTGTCACTTGATGAAGATACGGACTGTGTCAGGATGATAGTGGATAATGATATTGATAAGGACATGAGAATTGATGCGGACAGAGTGTTTGAGCCCTTTTATAGAAGTGCAAATGGAATAGGACATATATGGTATGAGGGCAGCACAGAGAATAGTGTTGGGAATAAGATAGATGCCAGAAACTATGGTGGCAGCGGACTTGGACTTTATATTGTGAAGCAGCTGGCCGAATGTATTGGGGCAGATGTGAAAGCGAAGGTGACGGAGAATAGATTTGAGATAGAGATTTTGGTGAATAAATGAGCGTTGTGGAGGACTTGTTTGAATGAGTCTGTATAACCAAAAAACACGGAGACGGCGGTCTGTGTGAAAAAATGAGCGTTGCAGCGATTGTGCTCGCACTAATCGATATAACGCGAAAAAAGCATGGAGACGACAGTCGACATGAATAAATGGTTTATTATTGTATGTAACGATGTAAAATTAGAAAGAGGAAAATACATAGTGGAGCATAATATGGACGGCAAAAAGAAGAGAATACTATAAGTATTAGAAGGTTATATAGACACATATTCAATCTTAAAAAGCTATATGGAATTTATCACTATATACTGTTATAATAATGAAAATACGACGCTACGAGGGTTGTTAGATTACCGGAGAATGAGGAACCGCCTCAGAGAATAAAGGAGAAGCAAAGATGTTTGGAGAGAAAATTGAGTTTAATGAGAAAACGCTTGGGATTGTAGAACAGATCGGAAGACACATGCCCGGTGGATTTTTCATATATAAAGCCATGCAGCCGGAGCAATTAGTATATGCCAATCAAGCAGTTTTTGATATATTTGGATGTAAGGATCTTGAAGAATTTAAGGAGCTTACAGGATATACCTTTAAGGGGATGCTGCATCCTGACGACTATGCCGCCATATCAGGCTCCATTGTTGAACAGATAGATAATAATGATGATAATATGGACTATGTGGAATATCGTATTATCAGAAAGGATGGAGCTGTCAGATGGGTTGACGATTTCGGGCATTTCACTGAAACGGAGGCTTATGGTGGAATATATTATGTGTTTATATCTGATATTACTGAGAAGAGAGAGCGGATGGAGACTGATAAGGCCGTTAGACAGGCTGTGATAGAGGCACTTAGCGAGTCCTATCATACAGTATGGCTTATTAATGATGTGGAGACGGGATCATTTTCTCTTTATCGTGGAGATGTGGAAGGGAATACAATTCATGCACTGCCAATAAGGGATGCACTTAATCAGATGAAGTATCCCATGGCAAAGGATTATTACATTAAGACTATGGTGGCACCGGAGGATCAGGAAAGGCTTAGTGAAGAACTTGCACTTGAGAAAATAGCAAAAAGACTTTCAGAAAAACCCCAGTTTATCATTAATTATCTAAGAGTCATGGATGACGGAAGCAAGAGGTATTTCAGGATAGAGTTTGCCAAGGTGGATATGCCCGGCGGTAAGCTTGGAGTAGTGTGCGGCTTCAGGGATGTAGATGATGAGATTAGAGAACAGCAGGCTATACAGAAGGCTCTCAGAGAGGCTAAGAAAGCCGAAGAGGAAAACAAGCGGCTTGTGGAGGAGATAGAGTCAGCCGCAAAGCTCGCAGATCTTATGGGGTCAGTGGCATCACTTCTCACCAATATGCCTGCCATGAGCTTTTCAAAGGATGCCGAGACGGGGAAATATATGGCATGCAATCAATCCTTTGCCGAGTATGCACATAAGAAGAATCCGCAAGAAGTAATAGGGCTTACTGATTACCAGATATTTGATGAGGTTACAGCGGCACATTTTGTAGAGGACGATAAGAAGGCATTGTCAATGGATTCGCCTTATATTTTCTTTGAAGATGTTCCTGATGCAAAGGGGGCACTAAGAAACCTGCAGACCACCAAAATGAAATTTACTGATTCAAACGGCCGACTGTGTACACTTGGGATGTGTGTGGATGTAACGGAGATGACAAGAATCAAATCTGCTGAGGCAGAGGCAAGAATCAAGCATCAGGAACTGGAGGAGAAGATTTCCCTGCAGGAGAAGCTTCTTGAGCAGAGTGAAAGCCTAAGAGAAGCTTTACAGGCTGCTGAGGAAGCCAATAAAGCTAAGACTAATTTTCTTTCAAATATGAGTCATGAGATACGTACGCCTATTACTGCAATACTCGGTATGAACGAGCTGATAAGACGGGAGAGCAAAGACAAAAATGTACTTGAATATTCTAATAACATAGGAAAAGCAGGAACAAGCCTGCTTGGAATAATCAATGATATACTTGATTTTTCTAAGATAGAAGCAGGTCGCATGGAGCTTGTCAATGTTGATTATGAGATATGTGATCTTGCAGCCGACCTTATTAATCTCACAAGATTCAGGGCTGAGGAAAAGGGATTGATACTTAGGACTGAAATAGATCCTAAGCTTCCAGCAGTGCTTAATGGTGACGAGCTTAGAATTAAGCAGATAGTAACTAATCTGCTGTCTAATGCAGTGAAATATACTGAGAAGGGTAACATTACTCTTGCTATGAAGCTGGCAGGTATAGAAAATGGAACTGCAGACATATTTGTTTCTGTTACAGATACCGGAATTGGTATCAAACAGGAAGAGAGCGGAAAGCTGTTTTCCGCATTTGACAGGCTTGATGTAATAAGGACAAGAAGTATTGAGGGGACAGGACTTGGACTTGCCATTACATCAAAGATGTTAGAGCTTATGGATAGCAGGCTTCAGGTGGAAAGTACATATGGAAAGGGGTCTGCATTCTTCTTTACCGTGAGACAGCAAATTGTCGATGATACAGAGGTTGGAGAATTTGATCCCTTAGCCGTAGTGGAAAAAAATGCTGCCATTCATGAGGAGAGTACTTATTTTATGGCTCCCAATGCACATGTACTGATTGTGGACGATACTCCGCTCAATCTGCAGGTCATTGTTGGTCTTTTGAAGAGGACAGGAGTACAGATCGACACGGCATCAAGCGGAAGAGAATGTATTGAGAAGTTCGGAGCTGCTAAGCATTATGATATGGTTTTTCTTGATTATCGAATGCCTCAGATGGATGGTATAGAGACTCTTAATAAGCTTCACGAATTATATCCTGATAAAGCTTCGGCAACACCGATTATATGCCTTACTGCAAGTGCAGTTACCGGGGACAGGGAGAAGATGATATCTGCAGGCTTTAATGATTATCTGTCAAAGCCTGTGAATATATCAAAAATGGAAGGCATGATGCGGAAGTATCTTCCTAAGGGCAAGATTGAAAGTGCTGTTTTAGGGGATGATTCGGAGGATGCGGAGCTTGCTTTACTGCCGAAAGGGATATTTGACATTAAGGAACTTGATCCTAGGGCAGGGATTGAATTCTGTGGTGATGCCGAGGATTATATGGCTGCTATTGAGATATACGAGGCTTCAGTAAAGTCTAAGGCAGATGATATTGCGGCAGCTTATGAAAGAGAAGATAACGAGTCTTATGTTACGATGGTACATTCACTTAAAAGTACATCCAGAGCAATAGGCGCAAAACAACTGTCAGAGCTTGCACTTACACTGGAGCAGGCCGGAAGAACCGGCAATATTGACTTGATAAAGGAAAAGACACCTGAGCTTCTGGAAATATACAGAAGTCTTGGAGAGAGTCTTGCCGAGCTTGTCGGGTGATCGGCGGCAAAAGGAACCTTTGACACCCACATCATTACATGGGATAATAGAAAAAATACAACGGGGGTTATAATGTATGAGCGATAACTGCTTTCGGAATACAGAGAGATTAAGAAAGGACTTGACAGGTATTATGACAGGTGAAAAACATATATTGTTAGTAGATGATGATAATGATATGCTGATGCTTATAGAAAGGTGGCTTAAGAAAGAATATAGAGTGACTGTTGCATTATCTGGGCAGGAGGCAATTGACAGTATTATTAATGACAGACCGGACATGGTGCTTCTTGACTATGCCATGCCTGAGATGGATGGACCTGCAACACTTAGGGAGATCAGGTCAAATGAGGACATTGCAGATGTTAAGGTTGTTTTTTTGACAGGGATGGAAAGTATGGAAAATGAGGAGCTTAATGAACTTAATCCGGCTGGTTTTCTCGCAAAAAGTCTTGGAAAGAAAAAGCTTCTTCCTGAGATTGAGAAGCTTTTGAGGGATTAACTGATTACAATAAAATGTCAGGACGCAGTAAGCAAAACTGCGTCCTTTATTATATGTCATATTACAAATCTTTTATTTATCATGCTGAGGAAAGATGCTCATTTTGAAAAACTTATCCAGTGAATATAACAGCTCATCCTTCCGCATTGACTTAAGCAGGTAGCCGTCGGGTTTCCTTTTTATGATACGCATAACACTTTCTTTGTCATTTTTCCCTGTCAGAAAGATTATCGGTACCTGGCTGGTCAAGGGATTGCGCCTTACCTGGTCAAGTACTTGATAACCGTCAAACTCAGGCATCTCATAGTCCAGCAGGATCAGATCAGGACGAAAGCGTTCAAGAAATTTCAAGGCTTCAGTTCCTGAATGGACACAATCCACTTTATATGTATATTTCAGCCAGTTGAACATTACCTTAAGGAAATCATTGTCATCATCTATAATAAGTATATTTTTCTCTCTGTGAAATTCCCTGTGGGAATCGGTGAGTTTCTGCATCTTTATAACCAGATTGTCAATATTAATAGGTCTTGGGAAAAGACCATTGATAAGTTCATAGCCGTTGAGTTTTTTTGTTTTTGACATATTAAAAGGATCTCCGGCAAGACAGAGTGACTTGTGCTCGGTTTTCATGAGCTCTAACAGGTATTCTGTACTCCTTAATACCTGTTCACTGTCATCTGCAACATAGTATATTATCATTTCTGCTTTATTGCGGTTATTTGCTATGTCATCTACATTGTCAGGAATGCATGTAATTTCGAAACGGGCTTCCTTAAGCTTCTTAATTATCGCTTTTGGAATGAATCCATCTGAGCCCTCAATGAATAAGATTGAATTCTTCATATCAATACCTCCACTATATATTCATGACGGCTCTGAGTCTATCCCATTCAAGGGAAGAGAGGGCATTTTCAAGCTCATCTATTTTCTTCATATCGTCTTCTGCTAAATGATACTCTTTAAGTGAATCAATTACCATTTGTATGCTGTCAGCATCATAACAGGTGATAAAATCCTTTATTGAAGAATATGCATCATAAAGAGTAGCGGCAGAAATCTCCGGCAGATGCAAATCAGCAGTATTAGCAGATGCCGTATTGTCATGCTGTGATTCCTCAAGCATAGGCATTAAGGAGATGAAGGAACGGTATTTTTCCAATAATAAATGTGTGTATTTGGTTATTGTATCAATATCCTCATGTTTGCCTGCAATTTCCAGATCTGAGGATATATCTGCCAAAGTGTCAGCTCCCACAAGGCGTGACATGCTTTTAAGGGAATGAACTCTCAAAGTGTACATTTTAAGATTATTTTCATTGGCGTATCTTTCTATGTCATCAGATTTTTCTTCAATGGATTTGATGAATATAGTTAATGTATCAAGATAATCCGTGGCAGTTTCGCAATGCTCTATGGCAGAGTAGAGATTGATTCCATCTGCATCCCTTATCCAGTCAGGAAGCTTTGCTATCTCCTGTTTAATCCGGACCTCTTCGGCCTTTTTTTCAGCATCTATAGCCGTTCCTTCAGGAAGATAACGCATAAGTATCTCTGACAGAAGCTTTGGCTGAATTGGTTTGAATAGAACATCTGCAAATCCTGCAGCTTTATACAGATTCGCATTATTTCTTGCATCCTCTGTGGTATGGCATACTACAGGAATTTGGTGACCCTGGGATTCAAATATCTTATTTAACTGAATAAGAGTGTCCACACCATCAAGCTCTGGCATTCTATGGTCTAAGAGAATGAGGTCGTAAGTATTCCGGTTGCAAAGATCAATGCATTCCTGTCCGCTCTCTGCCATATCTGAGGTAATACCTGATGCTTCAAGGAGTTCTGAAAGTATCAGGCGGTTGACTTTCATGTCATCCACTATTAAAACCCTTGAGTGTTTTTCGTTATTCATGGGGTAACTTCACCTGCCCTTGTTAATATGATAAATTATAATATAGTGATCAAAAAAATATATATACATTATAAGTAAAAAATATATAAAAGGCAACTGATTTTAATTTTTGGGGCGGCCATTCTGATGGGGAGCAATTTACTATGAGAGTTACCTGAAGAAGGGATGTTGAAGAAATGCAGACAGTCTTAAAAAATTAAGAAATATATGTTACAGATACTTCTCTGAAAATAATATTTGAAATGAGTATAATATATGTTATCATCATATTAGTTGATAATGATCATGATACGCTTCATTATCCTCCTGGAGAAGTGACCATTTCATTGCCTAAGGGGGGAGCAGTATTATGACAGAGCAAAGGATATTAGAAAAATGAAAGAGGAAAGATCGTGAAAAGATTAATGAGATATATCAAAGGGTATGAGGTGCAGAGCATCTTAGCACCTTTGTTCAAGTTATTTGAAGCACTTATGGATCTGCTGGTTCCCATTGTAGTGGCAAGGATAATAGATAACGGAATTGCCATGGGAAACAGCGCTTATGTATGGAAATATTTCTGGCTGCTGATTCTGCTTGCGGCATTAGGTCTTGCATTTTCCATTACTGCCCAGTGGTTTGCTGCCAATGCCAGCGTGGGTTTTGCAACTGCGCTTCGCAAGGACCTGTTCTCGCATGTTCAAGCATTTTCATATTCAGCATTGGATAAAGCAGGAACTGATACTCTGATTACAAGAATGACCAGTGACGTTAATCTTGTGCAGAGTGGGGTCAACATGGCACTAAGACTTTTGCTTAGAAGCCCATTTATTGTGGTAGGTGCAATGATTATGTCTTTTACCATTGACGTGAAGTGTGCACTTGTATTTGCGGTTGCAATTCCTCTGCTTTCTCTTGTGGTGGCAGGAATTATGTATGTTACCATTCCCCTTTTTAAGAAGGCTCAGGCGGCTCTTGATAATGTGCTTGGAATTACAAGGGAGAATCTTACGGGAGTTCGTGTGATAAGAGCTTTTTGCAAGGAAGAGGATGAGATAGCTGAATTTGATGTGAGGAATAAGGAGCTTACAAGACTTAACGAGTTTGTGGGAAGAATCTCTGCCCTTATGAACCCCATGACATTTCTCATGGTAAATGTGGCTACGATCTTTTTGATCAAGCAGGGAGCCATTCAGGTTAATCTTGGAATACTTAAGCAGGGTGATGTTGTGGCAATGTATAACTACATGGCTCAGATGATAGTAGAGCTTATTAAGTTTGCCTCATTGGTTGTAACCATTAACAAGGGGCTTGCCGGTGCCAATCGTGTTGCAGATGTGTTTGAGATAAAGCCGGGGATGGAGTTTAAAGGGAGCAATATATCTTCAAGGAATGCTTATAGTTCAAATTCAGGTGTTGGAAGTGCAGATAAAAAACAAGACGATAATTTAACTGCAGTCAAATTCAATAATGTGTCACTTGCATATAATACATCCGGTGAAGAGGCTGTGTCTGAGCTTGACTTCACTGTGAAGCGTGGCCAGACAATTGGTATTATAGGGGCAACGGGAAGCGGCAAGTCAACCCTTGTGAATCTGATTCCCAGATTTTATGATGTGACCTCGGGAGAAGTTATGGTTGACGGTAAAAATGTTAAGGATTATGACAAGAATGAGCTGCTTTCCAAATTTGGAATTGTACCGCAAAAGGCAGTTCTGTTTGCCGGAACAATAAGGGATAACCTGCTCTGGGGCAATGAGGCTGCTACAGATAGGGAGATTTGGAAAGCATTGGATACAGCCCAGGCAACAGAGGTTGTCAAAGGAAAGAAGGAAGGGCTGGATTATTACATTGAACAGAATGGCCGTAATCTTTCGGGAGGCCAGAAACAGAGGCTTACTATTGCAAGAGCATTGATCAAGAATCCAAGTATACTGATCCTTGATGACTCTGCAAGTGCACTTGATTTTGCTACAGATGCAAAGCTTCGCAGTGCCATAGGAAAGCTTGATAAGGATATGACGGTATTCATCGTATCTCAGAGAACCTCCAGCATACGGCATGCTGACAATATATTGGTAATGGATGATGGACGGATCGTGGGGCAGGGCACTCATGATGAGCTTATGAACTCATGTGATGTATATCAGGAGATATATTATTCCCAGTTCCCTGAGGAAAAGACTTCAAACGGTAACGACAATGGGAACGATAAAAAAGGAAAAGATATTAGTATGTCTGAAAAAGATGATAAGAGTGCAGAAAGCAATAATGTCACAACTTCCGGAAAGGAGGTGCTGGCATGAGCAAGAAGAAAACAAAGAGAAAGACACATAGTAACAATAACAGAAAGAAAAATGGAAATAACGGAAATGCAGTTAACAAAAAAACAAATAACATAGTAGGAAAATCGAGTGAGATAAAACAAAACAATAAAACAGAGATCGGGAATCCCTTAAAAGATAATAAAAACAAAAGTAATAATAACGCCGGCAGTCTGCCAACTATGAAAAAGGTACTGGGGATAATCGGAAGATATAAGATATTATTGATTTTAAGTATAGTGTTGGCTGCGGTAACGGTGGTGCTCCAGCTCTACATTCCCATTCTTTTTGGAGATGCAATTGATGGAATCATCACAGAGGGGCGTGTGGACTTTGATATGGTGGGAACATTTTTATCTAAGACACTTCTGCTTATTATTATAACTTCTGTGGCAACATGGATAATGAATGTTATTAACAACAGGCTTGCATATCGCGTGGTACAGGATATAAGGGCTAAGGCAATCAGACAGATCGAGCATCTTCCCCTTGCATTTCTCGATTCTCATAGTACGGGAGATATTGTGGGAAGAGTGATTGCGGATACTGATCAGCTCTCGGACGGGCTCTTGCTCGGATTCACACAATTGTTTTCAGGTATTATAACAATTCTTGTGACGATTGTTTTCATGTTTAGCAAGAACGTGATCATATCCCTTATGGTTATTGCCTTAACTCCTGTAAGCTTCATAGTGGCTCGTTTCATTGCAACACACACATATAAGATGTTTCAGAAGCAGACTCATACAAGAGGTCAGCAGACCGCGCTCATAGAGGAAATGATAGGCAATCAGAAGGTGGTGAAAGCCTTTGGATACGAGGACAAGGCGGCGAAACGCTTTGATGTGCTTAACAAGGAATTGCAGGAATACTCTAGAAAAGCAGTGTTTTACAGCTCCCTTACAAATCCAAGCACCCGTGCAGTTAATAATGTGATATATGCTTTGGTTGCTTTGGTTGGTGCCAACAGGATTATGGCAGGTGCTCTTACTGTTGGTGGACTTTCAGTATTACTCGCCTATGCCAATCAGTATATGAAGCCATTTAATGATATAAGCAGTGTCATTACTGAACTTCAGAATGCCCTTGCCTGTGCTGCCAGAGTGTTCGCACTTATAGAGGAGAAGCCGGAGAAGAAGGATTCGCCTCAGATAATGGATATGGCGAAGGGAAGTGTTACTATAGATGATGTATCATTTTCTTACACAAAGAATCAGAAGCTTATTGAGCATTTCTCCCTTGATGTAAAGCCGGGAACAAGGGTTGCCATTGTGGGTCCTACGGGCTGCGGCAAGACCACATTTATCAATCTTCTTATGAGATTCTATGATGTGGACAGCGGGCAGATCAAGGTGGATGACTGGGGTATTAAGGATGTCAGCCGCCATTCGCTTCGGAGAAATTATGGCATGGTACTTCAGGAGACATGGCTTAAAAACGGAACTATCAGGGATAATATCGCCTTTGGCAATTCGGAGGCAACGGATGAGGATATCATTAAGGCGGCTAAGGAAGCCCACAGCTGGGAGTTCATCCGCCGTATGCCGGAGAAGTTAGATACGGTTATTAACGACAACAGCTTAAGCCAGGGGCAGAAGCAGCTTCTGTGTATCACCCGCGTAATGTTGTTGCTTCCGCCAATGCTTATTCTTGATGAGGCAACCTCCAGCATCGACACGAGAACCGAGGTGCAGATTCAGGAAGCATTTAACAAAATGATGAAGGGACGAACCAGCTTCATTGTGGCGCACCGCCTCTCAACGATACGGAATGCGGATGTGATCCTTGTGATGAAGGACGGTAAGATCATAGAGCAGGGCGACCATGAAACTCTGCTTGCAAAGAAGGGATTCTATGCAAAGCTGTATAATTCGCAGTTTGAACAATCAGCGTGATAATAATTACCTATCCAAAAGTGTGAAAAAATATGAGATTTGGATAAGTAATTTTAATAATCCGATTGTTTCATCCGGACTTCGAGAGCCGGACGTTGGCGGACAGCAGATAACCGACCGAAAAATGGTTTTATCAGGCATTGATGAAAGTTTTTTAAAAATATCATTTTTATTGTTTTAGTATTTACGTCAAACTTCTCGATTATGTGCGAAAATAATCCTCTAAAAATCTAAAAAAAGTGCGAGAATCAACTTGAAAAAAACTAAAAAACGTGATATTTTTGGTTTTAGAGGTGGTACTTATTATGATTAAGAGAAAGATATATAACGAATTGCTGGAATGGAAGAATATTTCGGATGGTAAAACTGCTGTAATGCTCGAAGGGGCACGACGAGTAGGGAAAAGCTATATCGCAGAAGCTTTTGCGAAGAATGAGTACAAATCATATATATTGATTGATTTTTCTAAAACGAATGCTGATGTGAAGGATGTTTTTGTAAATAATCTTGAGAACCTTGATGATTTTTTTATGTATTTGTCAGGTTATTATAATACAAAGCTTTATGAAAGTGACACACTTTTCATATTTGACGAGGTGCAGATGTTTCCGCGCGCAAGGGAAGCTATAAAGCACCTTGTTGCAGATAGAAGATATCATTATCTTGAGACAGGATCACTTATGTCGATCAAAGAAAATGTATCAGACATAGTAATTCCTTCCGAAGAGAGACATCTTAATATGTATCCGATTGATTTTTTCGAGTTTGTAGCTGCACTTGGTGAAGAACCCATGCTTGCATGGATGGGGAAATGCTTCAAAGAAGATAAAGCTATGGGGCAGGCGATGCATAGAAAGGCAATGACGTTATTTAGAAAATATATGATTGTGGGAGGTATGCCGCAGGCTGTTCAGTGCTATATGGATACGAATGATTTTGAAGAGGTGGATAAGGTCAAGAGGGATATACTTAATCTCTATCGACAGGATATTGTGAAATATGCAGGAAAGTATTCAGTTAAAGTTGAAAGTATATTTGATGATATTCCTGCACAGTTATCAAAGCATGAAACCAGATTCAAACTATCATCATTAGGAAGGGGCAGCAGATATAGGGATTATGAGGACTCCTTCTTTTGGCTAAATGATTCAAGAGTTATCAATATAGCCTATAATACTCAGGAGCCTAATGTCGGACTTAGATTGAATAGAGACAGGGTCACGCTTAAATGTTATATGGCGGATACAGGTCTGCTCATAAGCCATGCCTTTGATGAAAATGGATTAATCAGTGAGGAAATCTATAAGAAGATATTATATGATAAAATAGATGTTAATATGGGTATGCTTGTGGAGAATGTTGTGTCGCAGATGCTTACGTCGTCAGGACACAAATTGTATTTCTATTCAAAGGCCTCGAAGGACAGAGATAAACGCATGGAGATAGATTTTCTTGTTTCAAAAAAAAGAATTACAAGCAAACATAACGTATCTCCGATAGAGGTTAAGTCGGGAAAGAATTATACGTTGACATCCCTTAGAAAATATATATCACATTTCGGAGAATATACCGATATTCCATATGTTATTCATCAAGGAGATCTGAAGGTCGATGAAGGGATAAAGTATTTACCGATATATATGACACCGTTGATATAGGTAAGTTGATGGATGCCAATGATTGGTGATACTGATGACATTTGTGAATGCTATTAGTTATCCAAAAGTGTGAAAAAATATGAGATTTGGATAAGTAATGTTTCTTGATGTTTTCTACTTGACACAATTATTTGTGCGGAGTAAACTGTGTACAGCGATTAGGTTTCGGATACTTGCGATGACTGAGACCGGGGAGGACCTGCGGGCCCTCTTTTTTTCTAAAATTAACTATTGTTTTGAAAAAACATATTGGATGAATATATGACATGGATACGTGTATACTAATTATACTGAGGTGCATTTGTATGGACAAAGATAGACAACGTTTAATGAAATTATTGGATTTACAGGAAAAATTAGTAAATAGTTTTGGGGAAAGTGATTATAATGTATTCATTTTTGGAAGCTATATAACACATTCATACGTTGAAGGCAGAAGCGATATTGATATAGCGATATATTCTGATGATTTCAAAAAATATCTACAGGTATCAGTTTTCATTGAGGATTATTTTAATAAATTAGGTATTAAGCAGGATATATTTTATATTAATACTTTAATACCTGCACCGATTTATTGTGCTGCATTGGAATCGCCGGTATGTCTTACCGATTATTATCCCGAAACTTTGAAAACTTTTTATCATAGTTGTAAGAATATGCAAATGGCAATGAGGGAGGAAACTGCATGAAAATAGATCCTGAAGTAATAAAATCTATGGATTTGGACATACAGCCGACAAGAATACAGGTTAACGCATTGTCATGCAAAGATATCTTAGATTTTATGAAAGAAAGTTCAGAGCGAATAATAGCAAAAAGTGATTTATATTTAGCATCAGATAATGCTGATGTTCAATGCGATTGTATAGATATTGTTGCATTTAGGTTAAATGATTTTGTACAGTCATTTATTGATGTTATGGTTTTTATAAAGAAAAAGCAGGGTGATTTTAATAGAGAAGAAAAGAGTGTTTCTCTTCGGTATTGTATATCATCATATGAATCATTATTTATGGAGATGGTCCTATGTCAAGATTTAGTACAAATTAAAATGAGATGTTCTGTCAGCTAAGCTGCTGGAAGAGACATTACCCTTTCGTACAACTTTTCATATTCGTCAGGTGACATGTAATCACAATGACTATGAATTCTGATTGT
>JAFUXG010000006.1 GCA_017470935.1 Lachnospiraceae bacterium | reverse complement strand
TGCGCCGGAGCCATGGATGGCGACTAAGCACCTTGCCGCGTACGTCATCAAAGCTTTAACGGGATACTTAGAAACTCTTATCACCGTACAGAAAGTCATACAAAACGCACCATGCTGCCAGCTTACCTGCGTCCGCCATACGAAAACAAAACTGCACTAAACAGTAATTTACTCAAAGTTCGTTATGCGCTCATGCATCCTGCGGTACTTGATGCGCACAAGTTCATTCTTTGCCAGCACGTCCTCTTCGTCTCCGGTATACTGGCAGCGCAGGCAGTAATACTCCTTCTTGTCTTTATCGTAGAACATATCAATATCCAAATCCCTCATAAAGCAGAGGGGACAGCGATAGTTTAATTTGCCTTTTCCAGATTGAGCCATGTGGAAATTACCTCCTTATCAGAAATACGTTTCTTATATCCAAGCTTGAACATAGGAGAAAATGCATATCCCTCTTCTATGTAGCCAAAGCCGTCCTTTGCATCAGTTGAGAGTGAAACCCTTGTGTCGATTGCAGGAATAACTGCGTAGGCATTAGATGCGCCATCAAGCTTCTCTTCACGGCATTTATATGCATAATCAATGGTCTTCTCGCTGCTGCTTCCTGCAACTCCAAGTGTGATCCCTGTCATATCCTCAGGATACTCTGTTGTTCCATAGCATGCAACGATATACTCGTTGAGCTCAACCTCTGCATCAGGATTACTCATTTCAAGGATCGTTCTCTCATGCTGTATGTTAGAAGAGCCTTCCTCAAAAATAATCCTTGTTCCAATCTTAACTGTAAGGTCGTAGAACTCAATATCAACAGGATCAAGAGTAAGGATTCTCTTCTTTCCCTCCTGTGAGAAGGCTGCATGGGTTCTGCAGAGACAAAGGTCGACCTCCTCGCCGTTATATGATACCTTTGCAGATCGCACAGTTCCCTCACCTGCATAGTGGGTAAAGTATCCTGCCCTGTACTTCTCCTGAATAAGGAAAGGATATGAGGCATCCTGCACATGCTTTGTACCGATTCCCACCTCCCATTTAATCTTAGAGGCATAAGGTCTTAAGTCTACAATGGCACCGCCCTGATCCATATTGACACAGGCTCTCATGTAAGGATCCACATACCAGAAAAGCTGCTTATCAGAGCCATATAGAATATCCTTCCAGAGGGCACATTCAGGCTCCTCGTAGCCCTTATTCTCACGGTAGAAATCTGCGAACTCAGCCATGGTCATATCTATCAGCTCACCCTTCTTCTTAAGCTCGCCATAGTATGCCATTCCATCCTCGTAAGACTTCTTGAGAAGCTCATAGGGCTGCTCCCATCTTCCCATCTTATTGAGCCAGCCGGGGCCAACAAACATCATATTATATGAGTAACCGTTATTGAATTTAGCCAGGTATCTGTACTGGTCTATCAGGTTATAGAGATATGGGTACTCCCATGTCTTTGTGTCATAGATCATTCCACGCAGAACGTTTTGTGGGTGAGTTCCAAAGTTCGAGCCGTTGCCGTCATAGCATGCCAGAAGGTCACGGGATAAATGAGGGATTGCCACGATACCGCTGTCCTCTGCTTCATTAGAGGCAGGTGCGTGGGTATTCTGCTTTGAAGGAATCCATGGATTCCATGGGCCTCCGTCAAACAATGTGTACCATGAATTGTTACAGGTATGGTATGCCTTCGGTCCCTCCTCCCAGCAGGTTGCGACCGCACATTTAACCATAGGATACTTCTCCTTGATATAGTTGGTGAGCTCTGCATCCATATAGTATGAACCGGTGGACTCAGGATAGAATCCGAAGCGGTCATGGAACTTTCCAAACACATCATCTACAATGCTCTTCTTGTCCTCCATAGAGAACATCCATATACAGAAATCCTTAGTCTTATACTTCTCACGGAACTCCTTACATGGAAGTCCTAACAAAGAAAGTGCTATCTCATCTCCGTACTTCTCATGATCAGATTTTGCAAGCTCGCATGCCTCGTCATTAAAAAGGCTTGCATAGGTCATCTGAATAGTAACCTTTAATCCGTTCTTATGAGCAGTCTCCTGCTGAAACTTGAAGATATCAAGTGACTCTGTCAGCAAAGCTTTTCTGCCGATATCTTCAGCCTTACCCTGTCCGGTAACCTTTTCCGCATACTCAGGTACCATCTCCGGACGGTGAATAATATTAACAACAAATGTATTGTCCATCGTCATTCTCCTTATAAAATATCTTTTTTAGATAATTGCAAAACTCTATATCCTCTTGAGTATCTAAACTGTTTCTCAATCACCAAACCAAAAGGCTTTCTATTGCCTCGAACATTTTGTAATTATAAGCACCCATTTCTGCTATAAATGGGTATAAAAAGCCCGGCTTTATCCGCAGCTTGTATCATAAAGATACGGATAAGCCGGGTCATTTAATCAATAAACATATATTAATATATCCCTTGTCTGCACATATGCCTAAAGCATGTTAAAAACGAATATAATTATCAGCCCTTAACAGATCCGCTTGTTACGCCCTCAACATAGTACTTCTGCATTATGATAAACAGGATCGATATAGGAATTGAAACCACGAATCCGCCTGCACAGAATATTGAGAAATACTGGTTGACCAGCGATCTGTCAAGCATGTTGTAAAGCCCGATTGCAACAGTGTAATCCTTTGAGATACCCTTATTGAGCATCAGCTTTGCAAATACGAAATCGCCCCATGGTATCAGGAAGGAATTGATGACCTGATATACGATGATGGGCTTACATACCGGGATTACTATCTTTGTAAATATCTGAAGCTCAGTGGCTCCTTCAAGTCTTGCCGCCTCACGAAGGGATATGGGGATAGTATCCATAAAGCCCTTAACTATCAGATATCCGAGTCCAGAGCCTGCAGAATATACTATGATCATTCCAAGATGACTGTTAGTAAGATTAAGCGACTTAAGCACGAAGTACACAGCGATCATGGAAAGCACGCCGGGGAACATGTTAAGGATTATGGAAAAGCTCATAAGTGCTTTTCTTCCCTTAAATCTTGTACAGCTAAATGCGTAGCTTACCATTAAGACAAATGCAGTTGAAATGATGCATGTAAATATTGAAATTATCAAAGTGTTCTTAAACCATGCACCATACTGGACAACTGAGTCCGGATGAAGCAACAGCTTCTCAAAATTAGCTGTGGTCCATGTCTCCGGGAAGAAATGTGTCTTATTGATTCCCGGATATCCGCTAAATGCAGTAACTACAAGCCAGAGAATAGGCACCAGCCATACAACTACAAGGATTAACAAAAACAAATGATGAAAAATACCCTTTATAACCTTCTTCATTATTGATAATCCCCCTCTCTATCTCCTGAGATCATTCTTGTAAATGACAGGATAGTAAATACCGCACATATTACAAAGACTATAATACCGATAACCGAAGCCATCTTGTAATTGTAATAATCATTGGTCAACCGGAAAAGCCATGTTACAAGAAGGTCAACCTCCTTCGCATTTGAATTGGCAAGCTTCTGATCCGGTGTAATAAATGCATTATTAGTTAACAGATAAATAACATTGAAATTATTAATATTCTTTACAAAATCAGTGATAAGTGACGGTCCCTGAATGAAGAGAATGTAAGGCATTGTAATGTGTATAAATGCCTGGAAGTTAGTTGCGCCGTCAATCTTGGCACTCTCGATCTGGTCACTTGGGATATTCATAAGCACTCCCGTTGCAATAAGCATCTGATAAGGCACACCCACCCATATATTGATCATTACGATCATGAACTTTGCCCAGTGCTCAGATGAAAGGAATGGAATGTAGTTAAGGTGCTGGCTCACAAGTCCTACGCTCTTAAGAAATTCAGTCACACCTATATTGGAGCATATTGAATTAACAATACCTGTATCTCCAAAGAAGTATCTTACCAAAAGCAGGGTCACGAACTGGGGAACAGCAATTGCAACAATGAAAAGTGTTCTCCACATCTTTGGAAGCTTGGTGGTCTTTGAATTGATAAGCATTGCCAGAAGTATTCCAAAGATAAAGGTCGTAAGTGTAGCAAGTACTGCCCAGAGAAGGGTCCAGCCAAGAATCTTCCTGAATGCATAGCCAAAGGTTACGGTCAATGAGTTTGCAAACAGACTCTTGAAGTTGGAAACTCCCACCCAAGTGAACAATGCATTAGGCGGCATATGCGCCTGGTCATAGTTTGTAAATGCTATCGCTATCAGCACAAATATAGGAATGATATTCATAAGAATAACTCCTAATGCCGGAAGTGAGAGCAGTGTCAGATGAAACTTCTCCGAGAATAAGGATCTAACATCCTCTCTAAATGTATTGATATGTTTCTTCGTAAGTGATTCCGGTTCATTATCCAACACCTGAAGACGATATACTGACTTCATATTAGAAATCCAAAACAGAATAAAACAAACAATCAGGAATAATGCAATTATTGAATTTAACAGAATTGTAAATGAGTTATCGTAATCATTTACCGTTGTCTGCAATGTCAACGGGTCAAGCACCTGTTCAAACTGAACTGTACCTAATGTTCCAAACTTTGCAAGATTCGGAGCTGCATAGAATATGCACATAATAATAAATGCTATCTCAATAAGAGTTACAAGGATGCCCTTTATTACCTGCTTATGAAATGTATAGCCCGCACCCATAAAAAGCATGGAGAGTTTGACAGAAACATCACCCTTTGCGATTGCTGTTCCCAGATCTTTGAAATATGTCAGAAATGGATTTGTTTTTTTCTTCTTTTCCACTTGATTATCCATAAGATCTCCTCTCATTTTCTTACAAAAATCGGGCAGCACATTACATACTGCCCGATATGTTGTTATTCAACTACTATAACTATATTCTGATTACTCTGCAGGAGCTGTGATGCCCTCTACAGCATTGTCAAGTAATTCCTGAAGATCTGTTCCGTCAGGATTTCCTGAAATCAATGTAAGACCAAGTGTTGCTGCAGGATCCCAGTAGTTACCACCAACAGTACCTGAATATGAATACTCTGCCTGTTCTGCAAGTGCTGCGATAGCCGGATTCGACTTGACAGCATCAGATTCTGCTGCTTCTATATTGGCAGGACCAAGTCCTCTTGCCTCAAAACGTGCAATCTGACTATCAGCATTTGTAAGATACTCTGCAAGTAACATAGCCCAGCCAACATTCTTTGAATGAGGGTTAACGCCGATCATTTTGAAACCAGAGAAAGAATACATTTGTTTTTGTTCACCAGCCACTGTAAATGTAGGAAGCTTAGATGCGGCGTAATTGTCACCCCATGCCTCTTTGATTGCATCTGCGTTCCAAACACCTGAAACTGCTGCTGCTATTGTTCCGTCTGTGATTCCTGTTACAACATCTGCATCTTCCTTAGCGTCAACAAATGTACCTGTCTTACCAAGATCAATAATTGCCTGAGCAACATCTGTTCCTCCTGCTGCATTCCAATTACATACAGTATTCAGCCCGTCATCAGCAAGATATGCTTCAAAGCCTGCGCCTCTGAAAAATGAGTAATTATACCAACCATTTGAAACCATCATTGCAATCTTCTTATTAGCTGCGCTTGCCTGCTCGATCATTGCATCTAATGAAGAAACATCTGTGAATACTGACTTATCATAGTATAAAAAGAAACCATTATCAGCTGTCATAGGATAAGCGTAAAGCTTTCCGTTAACAGTTCCTGCTTCAACAGAGCCTGCAAGATTCTCACTCTTAACATCATATGTGTATGTGTTAACTACTTCCTGAAGTGCACCGCCGTTAACGAGCTCGTTGATCTGATCATGAGCAAATGCATATACATCTGGGGCTGCTTCAACGTCAGCAAGTACATCATCCTTTGCATCAGCTTCTGACTTAGCACCGAGTGTGATATCAAATGTTACATCTGAATACTGTGACTGGAAGCTGTCAAGAAGTCCCTGTGTGAACTCCTGATCCTCCTCTGATGCCCATACAGTCATCGTAACTGTATCTGTTGTAGCAGCCACAAGATTAGCAACTGCATCATCATTGGTTGCCGCTGCAGAATCAGATGATGCATCATCTGAGCTTGCGCTGTCCTCTGCTGCCTGCGTGCTGTCCTCTGCTGCAGGAGATGTGTCTCCGCCGCCGCATCCAACAAGTGCTCCGAAGGCAAGTGTTGCTGCCATCAATAAAGCTAAACCTTTTTTCTTCATAATTACATCCTCCTTAAAGATATAAAATGTTATTTTTCTTCACCACCGCGCTCAATCCGCAATGTTATAAATGATTCCTGCCAGCTTGATCATCTGCAGTTTTCATGTGCGTTCTTGATTTGCGCAATCGGTTGTTCTATGTTGGTAATATAACATAGCCTGACCATGATGTCAACACTTTTTCGCAACTTTTTTATACCAAAAATATATACTTAATATTACATATAATATTATTAATCAATCTATTCTCTTAATGAAAATAAGCTATGCGAACCAACAAAATTCCATACGCCGCCCCTGCAATAACAGAAAAAGCCACAGGCTGTGAGATTCCTGCGGCTTTTAAAAAAGGGAGGGTATAAGAAAATTAAAAAATTACTGTGTCGAATTTTTTAATAATACTTCATAGCTTAACAAAACCTTCTCTTCCACATCATTACCTTCAATATAGTCAAACAGCGTCTTGGCTGCAACCGCCCCAAGCTCTCTTGGATCATACTGAAGCGATGTGATGGACGGCTGTACATTTTCTAACATCTGGCTGTTATAGAAGGAAGCTATTTTGATCTTATCCGGTATTGCTACATTCTCCTTATGGAGCTTCCCGATAGCTTCATAGCATATAAGATCATCCATGCACAATATGCAGTCAACATTGTTGCGCAACGCCTGCTCAACTGCTCTTTCCACGTCTGATTCCTTTTCACAATTCATGAAAACATTCTCATTATCTAATTCTATCCCCTGATCCTTAAGACCTTCCTCAAAGCCTCTAAGCCTTGTCTTGTTCACAACATGTTCAAGACTCCCGCCTATTAGGGCAAATCTTTTGGTACCCTTCATTATCAGAATAGATGTAAGCTCCCTGCAGGCTTTGATGTGGTCATTATCAATCTGAATGACATTCTTTTCCGATGTACTTCCTATTACAACAAATGGGATTCTGCTTTCCTTAAGAAATCTTACATTCTCATCCTTAACAAGGGTACGTCCTAAAACTACTCCGTCAACCTTACGGTTATTCACAATCCGCTTCAGCTGGGCATTGCTGTCCTCGTATATCATAGAAACCAATATATCGTAATCCTTGGAAACCGCCACATCACTTATTCCTATCATACATCTCTGAAAAAAGGGAAGTGCTGTAACGTTAGAGTCTCGGGGTATTGCCCAGCATATATTATATGTCTTGGATTCAGCTAATCCCTTGGCTGTGGGACTTGGCCTGTAGTTATTCTCCTCTATAAAGTCAAGTACACGCTTCCTTGTCTCTTCACCGATACGCCCCTTGCCTGAGATTGCCCTTGAAACAGTTGTCTTAGAAATGCCTAAAGCTTCAGCAACGTCTGCAATTGTAATCTTCTCTTGAACATTATCGTTACTCACTATTTCCACACTCCCATGCCAGGCAGCTCTTATCTACACGAGCTTGAACAATATCTATATACATGAACTTGAGCAATATATCCATCTACATATATGCAACCCTGAACATATTCAAAAATATATTTGCACTTGTCTGCTTGACAAATATTTTCAACTATGTTACACTTTGCGCAATCGGTTGCGTATCGACATGTTTAGATTAACATTTGTTGCGCAATTTGTCAACGGAAAATTATAATATTTTTGTAAAAAAATCGTAAATGTATTTATGATACTGAATAAGCAAAGATATTAATTCACAATGTAATATAAAAGGAGGACATCTCATGCATGTAGATTCCATATTGTTCGGCTCAGCCTACTATGACGAATATATGCCCTATGACCGCATAGAAACTGACTTTCAGATGATGAAGGATGCAGGCTTTAATGTTATACGTATCGCTGAATCCACCTGGAGTACATGGGAGCCGGAGGACGGCGTGTTTGATTTCACCCATCTTCACAGAATGTTAAACGCGGCTTCAAAATATGGTATTAAGGTAATTATCGGAACTCCTACCTATGCAATCCCTTCCTGGCTTGCAAAAAAATATCCGAAAATACTTTCATTTAATAAGAACGGCCAGGAGCTCTATGGTCATCGGCAGCTCACGGATATTACCAATCCAGACTACTTAAGGCATGCGGAAAGAATCATTAGATGTCTTATGGATGAGGTCAGGGATCATCCACAGGTCATAGGCTATCAGCTAGACAATGAGACACGTTCAGCCGGTGCTGCATCCCCTGAAACCCAGGCGCTTTTTGTTGCGCAGATGAAGAAGAAGTATCCTGATATAGAAGAATTTAACCGTGAATTCGGTCTTGATTACTGGAGCAACCGCATTGCTTCATGGGATGACTTTCCCGATATAAGAGGTACCATTAACGGAAGTTTGTCTGCTGCGTACAAACGCTTTTTGAGGGATGTTATAACTCATTTTCTCACCTGGCAGTCTAATATTGTCAGAGAGTATATGCGTGAAGGTCAGTTTATCACACATAATTTTGATTATTCCTGGCCTGATGCCTACTCCTTTGGCATACAGCCTGAGGTCAACCAGTTTGATGCGGCAAAATGCATGGACGTAGCAGGCGTTGACATATATCATTTATCCCAGGACAAGCTTGACGGAGCGATGATTGCCTTTGGCGGTGCTGTGGGACGTTCACTTAAGAAGGATAATTATCTTGTTCTTGAGACCGAAGCTCAGGGAAGATATGACTGGGTCGCATATCCGGGACAGTTAAGACTACAGGCCTACTCCCACCTTGCAAGCGGTGCCAACAGTGTTATGTACTGGCACTGGCACTCAATACATAACTCCATTGAATCTTACTGGAAGGGTATATTAAGCCATGACCTGCTTCCAAATGCCCCATACAGAGAGCTTTCAGCCTGGAGAAGTGAAATGCTCGGTATCGAGGAGCATTTGCGCAACCTTACAAAGAAATGCAGGGCTGCCATAATAGTTGATAATGCCAGTCTTACAGGTCTTGACGAATTTCCTATAAGTGATACATTAGATTACAACCACATACTGCGATGGATGTATGACTGCTGTTATGAGATGAATCTGGAATGTGACCTTGTGTCTGTAGATGACAGCTTTGATGAGTACCCTCTTCTGCTGGTTCCGGCACTATATTCTGCCACAGAGGATACATTGCATAAGCTTAACGCATATGTTGAAAATGGCGGTAATATGCTGTTAGGCTTCAGAAGTGGTTTTGCTGATTCAGAGATCAAGATATACCATGATGCGCAGCCACATTTACTTACAGAATGCATCGGCGCAACCTACGACCAGTATACGATACCTAGAAATGTTACTTTAGAGTTCGATGGGAGGACATACGAGGTATCAGAATGGATGGAGCTTGTAAGGCCAATAGATGCGGAGGTATGGGCAGGCTATAAGCATGATTTCTGGAACATTTATTCTGCCATAACCCACAAGCGGCATGCCAGGGGCAGCGCAACCTATCTTGGCTGCTATCTTGAAAAGAAGGGGCTTAAGGCAGTTATCAAAAAGCTGTGCGAAATCGCCGGCATAACACTTCCGAACTATGAGTTCCCGATCATCCGCAAGGAAGGCACTAACGATCTTGGAAAACGGGTACAGTACTTCTTTAATTACTCATCAGGAAATCAGGAATTTATATATGACGGCAATGATGGCACAGAGCTTATAGGCAATACTGCTGTCAAGGCGGGAGAAAAGATAACATTGAGACCATGGAATCTTGTAATTGTTGAAGAAGATAATGCCAATCAGGTATAGAATATGATTTGAAGATATTAACAGAGCATAAATGGTACACTGTGGTTTTAAGATTTTAGCAGAGCATAGATGATACACTGTGGTTTTAAGATTTTAGCAGAGCATAGATGATACACTGTGGTTTTAAGATTTTAGCAGAGCATAGATGATACATTGTGTTTTTTAAATATAAGCAAATCAACAAAAGATTTAAACAAAGTCAAAAGACAATAACAAATAATCAATAAGGAGGTCAACATGGAAAAGGTAGACACGTTTATTAACAGATTGGAAGGCAATGAATTCAATGAAAGATTACTTGATATCTATGTAGATAAGGATAAGATCAGTTACCAAAAGGAGCGCTATATTGAAGCTCTTAAAGCATTCAAGAAGCTTTTTGGTGATGAGGCAGAAGCAATATTCTCTGCCCCCGGAAGAAGTGAGATTGGAGGCAATCACACAGACCATCAGCACGGCGAGGTACTTGCAGCTTCCATTAATGATGATGCCATTGCTGTTGTTGCAAGAACCGGCAAAAATGAGGTCAACATATTATCAAAGGGTTACGATATGATCACAATATCTCTGGATGACTTAGAGAAAAAGGAAAGCGAGGAGGGCACAACCCACGCACTTATAAGAGGAGTTATTGCTAAGACCAAGGCTAACGGACATTCTATAGGGGGCTTTGACGCATATGTTACAAGCAATGTACTTTCAGGCTCCGGACTCTCCTCATCTGCCGCATTTGAAACATTAGTTGGAACAATCCTATCAGGACTTTACAATGACATGTCCATCTCAGCAATTGAAATTGCCATCATCGGGCAGTATGCAGAGAATGTATACTTTGGCAAGCCCTGCGGCCTTATGGATCAGATGGCATGCTCTGTTGGAAGCCTTTGCCATATTGATTTTGCAGACCCTTCCGACCCAATTGTTGAAAGGATCACCTTTGACCTTGACGGTGCAGGCTACAGCCTCTGTATCACAGATACAAAGGGTTCACACGCTGATCTTACACCTGACTATGCTGCTGTTCCGGCTGAAATGAAGGCTGTTGCAGCATGCTTTGGCAAAGAGGTACTTCACGAGGTTCCTGAGGAGGACGTTATCGCCCACGCTTCTGTTGTAAGAGAGAAATGTGGCGACAGGGCTTTCCTTCGTGCTATCCACTTCTATGAGGAAAACAAACGTGTAAGGAATGAGGTTGCAGCACTTAACAATAATGATATAGATACATTTTTGACCACAGTTAATAATTCCGGCAATTCATCCTACAAATATCTGCAGAACGTGTACACAAACCACCAGGTAGACAAGCAGAACATGTCAATCGCCCTTATGCTAAGTGAGATGACATTGGGAGAAAACGGCGTGGCAAGAGTACACGGAGGCGGCTTCGCCGGAACAATACAGGCATTTGTCAAGAACGAGGCTGTTGCAGAGTATAAGAAGAAAATGGATGAAATATTCGGCGAGGGCTCATGCAATGTATTGAAGATAAGAAAATATGGCGGAGTTAAAGTTATGTAAACAAATACAATTATAAACCAGGAGGTCAGATCATGAATATTAACAATCTCATCACTGAATTAGTTAACTACGGAATAGACAAAGGATTAGTAGACAAGGCAGATGTCATCTATGTTACAAACCGTCTGTTAGAGCTTTTTCAATTAAATTCATATAAGAAGGAGGATGTGCCTGCATATCGTGAAGTTCATCTCATACTTAAGGATATGCTGGACTATGCAGTAGAAAAAGGCTTTTTAGAGGATACCATTACCAACCGTGACCTCTTTGATACAAAGATTATGGGAATTCTCACTCCTGCCCCATCAGTTATCAGAAGTGAATTCAAAAAACATTATGACATCTCCCCCCAAGACGCAACAAAGTATTACTATGATTTCAGCCGCGCAACCAACTACATCCGCAATGACAGAATAATAAAGGATGAGAAATGGACCTCAGACACTGAATTCGGATTAATGGATATCACTATCAATCTTTCAAAACCGGAGAAGGATCCCAGAGACATTGCAAAGGCTGCAAAGGGAATCAATACTGAGAAATCCGATTATCCTGCCTGTCTTCTTTGCCATGAAAATGAAGGCTATGCAGGACATTTCTCACACCCTGCAAGACAGAATCACAGAATAATACCAATAACTTTAGCAGGGGAATCATATTATCTGCAGTATTCACCATATGTGTATTACAATGAGCACTGCATTATTTTTAACGAAAAGCATACACCGATGAAAATAGACAGGGCAGCATTTGCAAAGCTTCTTGACTTTGTAAGACAGTTTCCTCATTATACCGCAGGCTCTAATGCTGACCTTCCAATAGTCGGCGGTTCTATTCTTACCCATGACCATTTCCAGGGCGGCGGCTATGAATTTGCAATGGTGCGAGCACCCTATGAAACAGAGCTAAAGCTTAAGGATTACCCTGATGTTCATGCCGGAATAATCAAATGGCCCCTTTCAACCATCAGGCTTCAGGCAAAGAACATAGATGATCTTGTGAACGCATCTGACAGGATATTAAGCCTTTGGAGAAGCTATACGGATGAGGAAGCATTTATCCTCGCAGAAACAGATGGCACACCTCATAACACCATCACTCCTATTGCAAGAATGCGTGGCAACTTATATGAGATAGATCTGGTACTTAGAAATAATATAACTACTGAGGAATTCCCTCTTGGGGTATATCATCCACACCAGAAGTACCATCACATCAAGCGCGAGAACATTGGACTCATAGAGGTCATGGGACTTGCCGTTCTTCCGGCAAGACTGAAAAAGGAAATGGCTGCTTTAGAGGATGCAATCCTTGCAGGCAAAGATCTTCGCGCAGACGAGCAGACCGCTCCCCATGCAGACTGGGCAGAGGAATGGATTAAGAAATACAACAATTTGACCGCAGACAATATTCACAAGATTGTCCAGGATGAGATTGCTGATGTATTCTCCCATGTATTAGAGGATGCAGGTGTATACAAGAGAACAGATGAGGGACGCACAGCATTTAAAAGATTTACAGATCTGTTTGCTGAGTAATTACAATGTTCTTGCTCTGATATTATCCATCATCCTGTCATATACAGTTGCAAAGTATTTGTATTGCGACATTATATATTGCTCCTTGTAATTACTTTTGCAGTTATATTTTTACATTTTTCCAGTGATTTTTCAATATGATTTTTTAGAGATTATTAAACTATTTGAAAACTAATATAACTTATTGCTATTTTACAAACAAGCCATGGGCATTTTTTTGAAATACTCATGACTTGTTCTCATTTATAATATAATTCAATTGTCTTAATTAAAGCATTGCGATCTTATTTCCTGCCAGCTTTTTGAGTTCTTCTATCTCCTTACGCAATTTAATAATTTCTTTCTGTTCTGTCTTTAATTGTTCATCCTTATCCTTCAACTGTTTATTCAAATCGTTTGTTTTCTTATCAACCTCCTCTTTTGCTATCTCTTTTAACAAATCACTCGACTTATTATTAAGCTCATCTTTTACTATCTCCCTCCGCAAATCGCTCGACTTATCTTTAAGCTCCTCTTTTACTATCTCTCTCCACAAATCGCTCGACTTATCTTTAAGCTCCTCTTTCACTATCTCCCTCCGCAAATCGCTCGACTTATCTTTAAGCTCCTCTTTCACTATCTCCCTCCACAAATCGCTCGGCTTATCGTTAAGCTCATCTTTTAGTATCTCCCTCCGCAAATCGCTCGACTTATCTTTAAGCTCCTCAATTGCTTTCTCCCTTAACAAATCTCTTAAAGCTCCCATTCCTATCATCTCCTTTACAAATTCTTTGTCCTTATTAAGCGATATACTCATATCCATTACTGATTCTGCATTGACAAGGTCAATCTCATTATCAAGCTTGGCGTATTCATCTTCCATCTGAAATACATCTTGAGGCTTGAGCTTATTGGTTATCTTATTGATCCATACATAAGAATTCCCTAGTCTTCCTGTCACAATAATCTGCATATCTACATGTCCTGACTTTTTGATGTGATATATACCATTCTCGTAATCACTTATCTCAAAACCATTGCTCTTAAAATAACTCATGAGCTTTCTGGGAAATCCCTCTCGCACAAAGGATACTGTAATATCCTCAAGAAAAACATCTTCATCTGCATAAGCGATATACAAATGAACATAACCCATTGTGCGGTGATATGCCCGTCTGTCAAGACTATCTCGAAAGTTTTTGAACTCAAATATATTATGCTTTCTAAATATTGCTCCCAGACTGCTTTTTACCTTTGTGTCATTGTTAGCCTTAATAATCATTAGATCGATCTCATTAGGCTTTGTATTCAAATTATATTCATCCTCAAATATAAGACTATCCCTGTCTTCCCGTAATTCTAATTCCATAGACGCACAAAATGCAGGATGAGACCATTTTTTATGATTATTCTCTTTGTCCTTGCCATTGTACTCTTTCTGTATCGGTGCATTATTCACTCTTTTATTTTTCATTGATTATCTCCTTAATAATTGCAGAAATTAACTGCATTAAATGGCATACCATTCCTATGATGTCTGATATCCTCAAACAACTACCAAGAAATGATATAAAAAAATAAAATCGTTTTATGCACACATAGTTAACGTATACTATAGATAAATAAAAGTCAAGATATTTGTGCTATAAAGTAATATTTTATAGCAGCCAAAATTGCTCACCATAATCGATTCTTCTGAATCTGTCACTTCTTCTAATGCACAAACCAACTCAGTTGATAATGGCAACACTGATCCAACTAATGAAGGTACGCCCTCTTCATCAAATATAAATAATATGTAATTTCTTACATTTCGTCGAAAAATGTAGCATTTTATGTAATAATCTGCTATTATACAATATATAGTTTGCGAATAGCTATATATTGTATATAAGACAGGGGATTATTGATGAATAACAAAAACAATGATAAGGAACCCAATATTATTTCCTTTGAAGATTTTCATAACGGGAAACAAGCATCTGATTCTCAAATCAATAGCAGGAAAGAGACTTCAACCTCAACTGACAATCAAAGGACAAAGTCCAAGCGTAATAATAAAACCAAAGGAGAAAGGCTTCGCGGACACTTCCTGCGGTCTGCTATCGCTCTAACAGTTATTATAGCTATGTATCTCACATTTGTCTACTCAAGTAATTCATTTATCACTAAATGGAGAACTATCTATATCGAAACAGCAATGACTACCAACTCCCACCAGTGGCTTGCCACATGGTTTTTGCCCGATAATATTATAGCTGACGTTATGTCCAAATACAAAAAGGGCAAGAAATCCCAGAAGAAGCTGGCAAGCACCTGGGAGGATATTGTTCCCGAGGAAAACCTGGAGGATAATGAGTTCTTTGATAAATACTGGGAATTGAAAAGTAATTCATTTATAGACTATCTTAAGAAAAATCCTGAGCTGTTGGAAAATGGCGGCAGTAAGCTTGTTATCGAGGATTTCTACCAGAAGCTGAAGCTGAAGACATCAGAAGGTGATGATATCCTTGTGGTAGATATTCCAAACAACCTAATCATTATTGGCGTCAGAGGCACAGGGTATCAGGGAAAGCTTGCCATTGTGAAGGAATCTGAACAGGTATTCATGGCTAAGTCCAATGCCCTTGGCTCCTTCGGACAGGAGATCGATTCATTTTGTGAAACCAATGATGCCATACTGGGAATTAACGCCAGCGGCTTTGTGGACCCTAAGGGTGAGGGCTTTGGATCAGAGATCAAGGGATGTCTTGTTATTGATGGTGTTGATTATGGTTCCCATCACGAGGAATATGCATGGAAGTATTTTGGTGTTAAGGAAAAGGATGAAAGAATGTATATATCCTCATTTACACCTGGCATGCAGGAGGAATACCGCTGGGGAATGGAATTCTATCCATCATTAATAATTGATGGTGAATCCGTTGTTGATGGTACCTTTGGTATGGGAATCCAGCCCCGTTCAACAGTGGGCCAGACTAAGGATGGCTCCATGCTTTTGCTTGTTGTGGATGGACGACAGGCCCATAGCATCGGATGTACTATGGAGGATTGTGCTAATATTATGCTGCGCTATCATGCTTATCAGGGTATGAATCTTGATGGCGGAAGCTCATCGGTTATGTACTACAAGGGGCAGTTCATTACATCATCATCATCTGTTACGGGCCGTGGGCGTTATATGCCTAACGCAATCCTTGTTAAAGCGGCTGCCGATACCAAATTTAAAAACAAAACCGGCAGCGACAATGATAGCTCCTCATCAGATGAGTCTGTTATCAAAGCACAGCCGGCCAACTAATCCTACTTGTCATCTTCATCAATATGCGATAATAGATATTGATAATTATTAATATAGGTTATTCCTTCAATAAGGTTAGTGGTATCATTTTGCGTAAGACCTATGCAGTCATTGTTATCCTTGTTATAGTAGTAATAGGTCGTTTTTTTACCATTTTCCAAATCCTTATCAAGATAATAATAATTGTCATAGTTATATGTAAATATTTCCATAGCCGCCTTATCACCCATCCCAACCTGAATCCCAAAGAGCTTATATTTGTCAGTTCTAACATGAAGTCCCATAAGCCTATTATCAAAGTAGAATACACCTACATCCTCATTACAGTATGCTTTAATCTCTCTGTTAGATACCCACCAAAATATGTCTGACATCCATGTATCTGACTTTGCCAGTTCAACCCCAAGCTCCTTTGACAGGCTTGTCTCATCACATCCTATATATGGTGATAATTCTTTATATTCAGGGTGCATTTTCTTATTCACAAATACTCCTGCAAGGACTACTGCAATTATTAATATTGCCACCACTGCTATGCGGAACATACTACCCAATACACTTCTACGAGCCCACATATCCTTTGTTTTCTTCTCTGCAGACATCGCTTTCATATTCACTTCATAAAAATTATCTTCTATATCCTTATTCCCCCAAGGGTCCTCATGTCTTTTATCTAATGCACTTACTTCTAAATTTTGAGTCTTATTATCTTCATTGCTGCCGCCTTTTAACTGTAATCCCATAGTTCATATGCTCCTCTGTAAATGTTTTCTTTTATCCTTACTGATTTGTAAAATATTATAAATATGAGATTTTTTCATGTCAAGATGATATCCTGCATGCTATAACATTTCACCCCGCTAACTATTTTGCGATTCTTATCAAAATATTATATTATGTATGCAGACAATATATAGCTAGTGATATTTGACAAATCCAGGCTTACATATATAATGAATGTTACAATAGTTATTACATATACTAAACATAAAATGTAAAATGAATTTAGGAAAGGAAATCTGATCATCCTAAATGGATAATTGGATCATACTAATTAATATGTGGACTGCAGATAATTGGAAAGACTATGAAGTAATCGATACCTCCGGCGGTGAGAAGCTTGAGCGCTGGGGGCAATATATACTCTTAAGACCGGACCCTCAGGTCTTATGGAACACTCCCAAAAAGCATCCCTCCTGGAAGAAATTAAATGCCCACTATCACCGAAGTGCTAAGGGTGGAGGAAGCTGGGAATTTTTTGACCTCCCTGAACAATGGTCTATTCACTATAAGGAGCTCACCTTTCACCTAAAACCCTTCAGCTTCAAACACACAGGACTGTTCCCTGAGCAGGCTGCTAACTGGGACTGGTTTTCGGATCTGATAAAGCATGCAAATCGTCCTATCAAGGTACTTAACCTCTTTGCATATACAGGCGGTGCCACATGTGCCGCCGCTGCAGCAGGTGCTTCGGTCACCCATGTTGATGCGTCAAAGGGTATGGTCACATGGGCAAAGGAAAATGCAGCAGCTTCTGGTCTTTCAGAAGCACCTATCCGATGGATAGTGGATGACTGTGTCAAATTTGTTGAACGTGAGATAAGACGCGGCAACCACTATGACGGCATAATCATGGATCCTCC
This sequence comes from Lachnospiraceae bacterium, assembly GCA_017470935.1. GTDB lineage: Bacteria > Bacillota > Clostridia > Lachnospirales > Lachnospiraceae > CAG-590. The sequence continues at coordinate 132,975 of JAFUXG010000006.1, read as the reverse complement.
GTCATACGGCAGAGGCCCTAAGGGTGAAATCTGGAAAATCGAAGAAAAAATCCACCCATTTATTGCTTTATGCCAACAGCTTCTATCGGATAAGCCCTTATTTTTCCTTGTGAATTCCTATACAACAGGTCTTGCACCTGCAGTACTTACATATATGATTTCAACAGAAGTTATTGCACACCACGGAGGTACAGTAGTTTCAGATGAGGTGGGACTTCCTGTATCCTCAAACGGACTAATCCTTCCCTGCGGTGCGGCGGGAAGATGGCAGGCTGATATCTAAATTACAGGAGAAACATCATGAGCAATCAAAGGGTCATTGATAAAGAACGAAAACGCGGAGACTATGCACTTTTTACCAACAAGCTGGCATGGGTTATTTTTCTTGTACTCTTACAGCTTGGCTTTCTTATCTATGCCTATCTTAAGTTTCGCGAGCACTATATTGGAATACAGGCATTTATGTCCTTCGTAAGCATTATCGTTGTTATATATATAATCAACAGGCCCATCAATCCTGCATATAAGCTGGCATGGTGTATAACAATACTGTTTATTCCGGTATTTGGCGGACTCTTCTATCTTATTCTTTCGGTCAATAACACAAGGCGAAAATTCAGAAAAAGTGTACGGGAAGCAGTTATCGAGTCCAAAAAGCACCTTCACCAGGATGACAAGGTAATGAGCCACGTGGAAGCATTAAGCCGCCACGCAGCTCCACAGATAAGGTACATTAACAGCTTTGCCGGCTACCCGGTCCATGAAAACACTGAGGTATCTTACTTTGCTTCTGGAGAAGAAATGTTTATTGCAATGCTTGACGAGCTGGAAAAAGCAAAGAAATTTATCTTTTTAGAGTATTTTATTATCCATGATGGAATTTTCTGGAACAGCGTACTGAATATACTTAAGGAAAAAGCACGTAATGGTGTTGAGGTTAAGCTTATATATGATGACATGGGATGTATCCGCACTCTTCCATCTGACTACCCTGAACAGCTTCGTGATTTTGGTATTGAGTGCTACTGCTTTAATCCCTTTAAGCCAACCCTGTCACTTCGACTTAACAACCGTGACCACAGAAAGATCATGGTCATTGATGGTGTCACCTCATTTACAGGCGGAATCAATCTGGCAGATGAGTATATCAACAAAAGAAAACGTCTTGGTGGATACTGGAAGGATAGCGGAATCATGCTAAAGGGTGATGCCACATGGAGCTTCACCGTTATGTTCCTGCAGTTCTGGCAGCATTTATCTGAAAAAAACATCGACTATGAAAAATACAGAGTTGAAAAGGCTGTTAACGATCATGATGACAAGCTTACCCCTGCTGATACCGCTGAGTCTTTAGAGGAATTTGACAAGCCCTACTCAGATGATGCACAAAGCTTCGGCAACGGCTTTGTACAGCCCTACTCTGACAATCCGCTTTTTGACGGAGTTGTGGCAGAAAATGTGTACCTTAATATAATCCATCGTGCAACCAACTATGTATATATAACCACACCCTACCTTATAGTGGATCACGAAATGATAACTGCCCTGACATTAGCAGCAGAGAGCGGTGTTGACGTTAGGATCATAACCCCAAGAATACCCGACAAGAAAGCTGTATTCATGGTGACCCGTTCCTTCTACGAGCCCCTTACAAAAGCAGGTGTTAAAATATATGAATATGTTCCCGGCTTCATCCACTGCAAAATGATGGTGGCAGACGACAGATATGCAGTGGTGGGCTCGATCAATTTGGATTACAGAAGCCTTTATCTGCATTTTGAGTGTGCGGCATATCTATACCGCTGCAGAGTTATAACAGAAATAAAGGAAGATATATTAGATACCATTGATGAATCTGAGGAAATGACCTATGAATATTGCCTGAAATTAAATAAGCCATACAGGCTGTGGCTGTCTCTTCTCCGACTGTATGCGCCTATGCTATAACAAATCATTAATATTATGTCAACCATCAGGTGTGCTATATTCTATCCGATACTTAACTATCAATAGTTCTATTAATTAACATTAACAAAAAGCTCCGACTACATGTAACTATGCGTCGAAGCTTTTTGTTGCCTTATTATTATTTGTTTAATTATTTCACGCTTCTTCTAAAAGCTTCTCCACACTTACCAGCTTGACGCAAAGCGTGAACAGCTCAGTTGCCAGCTTAAGATCCTCAATCGGAGGATATGTCGGTGCAATACGGATGTTAGAATCATGCGGATCCTTGTGGTATGGCCATGTAGCTGCAGCTTCAGTCATTGTAACTCCTGCCTTCTTAGCCATAGATATGATCTCCTTTGCACAGCCATCCATGGAATCAAAGCTGATGAAGTATCCTCCGTTTGGCTTGGTCCATGTGCCAATCTCCAATTCCCCAAGCTCACTGTCTAGGATTTCCAAAACAGCCTCAAACTTAGGTCTGATAATGTCTGCATGCTTCTTCATATGCTCTGTCATGCCGTGAATATCCTTGAAGAATCTCACATGTCTTAGCTGATTAACCTTGTCATGTCCGATAGTCTGATTCTTAAGCTGCTTCTTGATATCCTCCATGTTGTTAAGGGAGGTTGCAAGAGCTGCTATTCCACTTCCCGGGAAGGTGATCTTAGATGTTGAAGCAAACTTGTACACAAGATCAGGATTGCCTGCCTTCTTGCATTCAGCAAGAATCTCTACTATGTAATCCTGTTTGTCCTCATATAAATGATGGATACCGTATGCATTATCCCAGAAGATACGGAAATCCTGTGCTGCCGGCTTCAATCTTGCAAACCTTCTTACCGTCTCATCAGAATACGAATACCCCTGTGGATTAGAATACTTAGGCACGCACCATATACCCTTGATTGCTGCATCCTCTGACACAAGCTTCTCCACCATATCCATATCCGGTCCCTTTGAGGTCATGGGAACAGGAATCATCTCAATTCCAAAATACTCAGTGATGGCAAAATGTCTGTCATATCCCGGAACAGGACACAAAAACTTGACCTTATCTAACTTGCACCATGGCGTATGCCCCATAATACCGTGTGTCATAGCACGAGCAACAGTATCATACATAACATTTAACGAAGAATTACCGTAAATGATAATGTTATCCGGATGGTTCTCCATCATGTCACCGATAAGCACCTTTGCCTCCGGGATACCGTCAAGCAGTCCGTAATTACGGCAGTCTGTACCATCCTCACAGGAAAGATCAACCTGGGAATTAAGTGCATCCATCATCCCCATGGATATATCAAGCTGCTCCCTGCAGGGCTTACCGCGGCTCATATCAAGTGCAAGATCCATGCCCTGATACTCTTTATATTTCTCGTTAAGTACTTCAAGCTCAGCCCTTAATTCATCCTTTGTCATCTCTTTATATTTTTTCATATTGTGATACTCCTTCCTAGCATTTAAACTTTCTATATAGTACCATAACTTCTTATCAAAAGCAAATGAACAAGTTAATCACTTTATTGATGTTTTCATCTCCTTATGATATACTCAACCTGATTGATAAACTTATATTATCAATATATTACATAATATTAATTAAAGTCCTTTTTCATTTATATATAATACCTTAAAGGCAGGTGAACATGAGATGAATAATGAAAAACATTCAAAGGTTCTAATCGTAGATGATGCAAAGGTTAACCGACTGATTCTCGCATCAATTCTTGAATCTAACGGTATCGCTTCAGATCTGGCAGAAGGCGGACGCGAATGTATTGATATGTGCAGGAAGAATACATACGATCTTATTCTGTTAGACCACAGAATGCCTGACATAGATGGCATTGACACATTCATAGAACTGAAAGAAATATTCGAGACACAGGGGCGGGATATTCCTGTTATATGCCATACAACAGATGATGCTGAAAAGAATATTAATCTTTATAAAGCAGCCGGCTTTGCTGATGTGTTGCTTAAACCAATCAACCCACAGCAGCTTTCAGATATTCTTTTGACATATCTTCCTGAAGGCGCAGTTGCTGACAACACAAAGAAATCCGAGGAAGAACAGCGAATTCTCAAAGAAATCAGTAATCTACCGGATTGGGTATCAGGTATTAACGGACTAGATACACATTCAGGTATCAGGCACTGTAAAACATCAGAAGATTTTCTTGATACACTTTCAGTTTTTGTCCATTCAATATCTGCTAAATCTGAAGACATACGTCAATTTGCAAAGGAGGGCAATTGGAAGATGTACACTCTTAGAGTTCACTCTCTAAAAAGCATGTCACAGCTTATAGGCGCAAACTCATTAGCAGATATAGCAGAAGAATTAGAATATGCGGGCAGACATGAGGATATAAAGGCAATCGATGCCAGAACTCCTGAATTACTGAAGGAATATCAGGCATTTTCACCACTGCTTGAACATTTACCTGATACGAATGATGATTACAAAACAACAGCTTCCACTCTTCCTGATATCTCCGAGACAACATTGTCAGATGCATATACAGCAATATCAGATTTTGCTGATTGCTATGATACAGAAAGCATACAGATGGTGTTAAATTCCCTTAATAACTATCATTTACCTGATTCAGATCAAATCAAAATGGATTCTATCAACAAAGCGCTGCACAGCTCTGACTGGGAAGCACTGCGCAATCTATTATAAAACTAATTATGAGTGAGGATAAGCAATGAAGAATTCTATACTTTTTATTGAGGGAAGTGACGGCTTTATTCCCAAGGCTATAATTAAAAAGCTTAAAGACGCAAGATTTAATCTAATATGTATAAATGATACCCTTGATGAGATTACACAAAACAGAAATTCTGCAGATATGATTTTCTATTATCTTTCTTCTGACAGTGCACATATGCAGCGCACACTGCAGTACCTGTTTGAACTTTGCCAGAATGAACACAAAACCCTTACTCTTGCAGGTGAACCATTTAACATGGCAAAGGCAAAGAAGCAGGATAGCAATAATCTTATATATGCCACCTACCAGCGTCCCATCAACATAGACGGCCTGGTACAAAAAATGCTTACGCTTTCTAATTCATATACAGAATTTAACCGTACCAAATCTATTCTCATTATTGATGATGACAATGATTTTATACAGGTGATGTATAATTGGCTGAAATGCGATTATAGGATTGATGCTGTAAGATCAAGCAGGGAAGTCATCAAATACTTAGGCAGCTTCCGTCCCGATCTTATACTGCTTGATTATGAACTGCCTGAATCAGACGGATATCAGCTGCTTGACCAGATAAGAAAAAGTCCTATTACCTCTAATATTCCCATCGTATTTCTCACAGGAAAAAATGACAGGGAAAGCGTTATGAGTATATTGAAGCTTAAACCGGATGGATATCTGCTGAAATCCATGTGCAGGGATGAGCTGTTAGATTCACTTAACAGATTCTTTGCAACTAATATTTTTTCACAGAAAAAAACACATTAACATAAAACGAGCTTGTACATGCTGCACAAGCTCGTTCCCAACACTTACTTATTCTTAGCTTTCCTGAACATATATTTCCTCACCACATTGATTCCCACCTTAAATGGCAGCGGTCTTAAAGCCTTATCCGCCTCCTTGAGCTTCTCTCTTATTGGTATGTTCTGGGGACAGTGCTTCTCGCACTTGCCACACTCAATACACTGGGAAGCAAATGCCGGCTCCTTTGTAAGCCCTACAGTCTGGGCATACTCAAACCGTCCCTCATTCTTGGATTCAATATACATTGCATTATAGCATCTGAATGTTCCCGGAATATCAACATTCTTCGGACATGGCATGCAGTACCTGCAGCCGGTACAGCCCACCTTCTCATTCTCGTGGATCTGCTTTGTTACTTTTTCAAGAGTCTTGAAATCCTCATCCGTAAAATGTCCTGCCACCGCCTCGTCAGCAGTTTTGCAGTTATCCTCCACCATTTCAACTGAATTCATGCCCGAAAGCACACAGGTAACCTCCGGCTGGTTATATAGCCATCTGAATGCCCACTGCGCCGGTGTCCAATCCCTTCCGCTTTCCTTAAAGGTCCTCTTTGCACTATCCGGAAGCATGTTAACAAGCTTTCCGCCCCTTAAGGGCTCCATTATGACCACAGGTATTCCCTTTGCCGCAGCAGCCTTAAGCCCTTCTGCTCCCGCCTGGGTATTCTCGTCAAGGTAATTATACTGAATCTGACAGAAATCCCAGTCATAGTCATTCAATATCTTAAGAAAATTCTCCGTGTTGCCATGATAAGAAAAACCGATATTCCTGATCTCACCCTTAGCCTTCTTATCCTCGATCCATTCAAGTATCCCTATTGCTTTAAGCTTTTCCCACATAAACACATCAGTTAAATGATGCATAAGATAATAATCAACATAGGTTGTTCTAAGCCTTGACAACTCCTCAGCAAAGTACTTATCAATGGCGCTTCTGCTTGAGATCATATACTGGGGCAGCTTTGTAGCAATGTTGATCTTCTCCCTGATATTGTTGCGCTCAAATATCTCACCAATGCAGACCTCACTACCGGGATATATATAAGCGGTATCGTAATAGTTGACTCCCGCATTATATGCTGCCATTATCTCCTTCTCTGCCTTATCGATATCAATTGAATTCCCCTTCTTGGTAAAGCGCATACACCCAAAGCCGAGAATGGATATATCGTTACCCTGCTTATCCTTTCTATACTGCATATTCAAAGCCCTCCACAATAAAATCCGAAACAGATCATTTCTTAACCTTCACCAGGCAAAATATATATGCCAGCTAATTATATGTTAAAAGTTGCTTTTATTATTATGACCCCAGCAATTCCAATCCCTTTTTTTCCAAAAAATCATTAACGAGCATTACATCACAACATCCCTGCTTAATAAAACCTATAACAAACTGGTCTCTTTCATCATTTGGATTAAATGCTTTATCAGCTCTGCTCAATAGATCTTTGGTTTCCTCCAAAGACAATCCCACCCCCACACAAAGAGCAAGAATGTATTTTTTACTTGGTTTAACATTGGAATTACACTGTATTTTTGAAAATTGTCTGCGGTCAATATTACAAATGGTATATACTTCTTTATTTGATAGGCCCCTTTCATCGATAATATCAAAAAGAACATCATGAAAGGTTCCTCTCATATCCTCACGAATTCTATACATTTTTTCAAACAGATCCATATCAATCATTTTTGCCACCTCCTAGACAACAGAAATAGATTGATAATCCCATTTTAATAGCACTTCTTTATCCTTCATTATCACGATAAGCTTTGTTTCATCAGCATCTCTATTATAATAATAGTCACGATAAAGCAAAAACACCTGACCAAAAAGATCAATATTAATATTAGCTAAAACCAGATCATCCATCATTGGCTTGTGATCATCTCTTACATCTATACTTCTGTTTAGCTGAGATAGGATCATAATCGGACATCTCAATTTTACCGATAATGCATTAAGATCATTCAACACATCAACTACACTTCCGTCTCCACGGTCTATCAGCTGAAGATAATCAACAACAATTAGATCATACCTGTTTTCAACCGTGCTTAATTCAGCAATTCTGTCTACACTGATTGCAGCTTCATCAATAATATCAATATTAGAAATCGGCAGATCATCAGGAATAATATGCATTCGTTTGGATGCCCTTTCGATCCATCCTTCTTTTGACATCTCCATCGAAAAAAAAACCGTTTTATATCCCTTCATAGCCATTTCAAGCACAATGCTGATAGCAAATGCCGTCTTCCCTATGGCTGGCCTGCCACCGACCAAAACAAGCTGTCCTGTACCAACTTTAATTTCTTCCATAGCAAGATTGCATACCTTCATCAAATCAACCTCCTGATTATTTTGTATACAGCTATACTAACACATTAATGATTGAAATTGGTCGCATCAGGAGTGACAAATCTACATAATTATTCTTTCTAAGTAAAGTCTGAAGTAACTCACCTATCTCTTTATTGTCTTCTACAATCAAAATGCCAAGCACGTTTAAGCTCCCTCTTATCCTCGTACATCATATTATCTGCCCGTTCAAAGATTCCGTCAACATTAGAATCCCCTGCCGGATCATATTCTGCAATACCCACTACGCTGATGGGACCTTCATGTCTGTCACAGTTCTTCAGAGCAATAGTATGAAGATTTTCTATAAGCTTTTTCCTTGAATCATAGTCCTGTCCGCTTAAAAATATGGCAAATTCATCTCCACCGATCCTGAACACAGGACTGTGATCAAATATATTGCATAAAAACTTTGCCGAGGATATGATATACTCATCCCCTGCCATATGTCCCTTTGTATCATTTATCATCTTAAGAGCATTGAAATCACATACCGCTATGACAAATGGTTTATTATTCAAGCATACATTTGTTATGCTTAGCAGTATGAACAGCTGAAGAAAGCTGCTTCCAAGATAAACAACCTTTTGTGCAAGTATAGCTTCGCTCGCTGTTTGGGAAGAGTAGTACATCACATATCCGAGACATGCTATTGGAATAAATGCAAATATCAGGCTGATATTTATTTCAAAATGCTTGTGCCAATTGTATATATATGGCAGAGCATATAAGCGTGGCGATAAATATACCTCCATAAAAATATGCCATCAATCTGTTTTCCCCCTTTATAAGCTGCACAAGACAATAATCTAGTGCAATTTCTTTTATTATACTTAATTGTATTCTTTTTTCAAGATGCTGTCTTATGCTTATTTGTGTATCACCGCAACTGCACACGGCATTTAATGCTGATAGCCCCTGTGCCACATGCACATTCTAATACCTCATCATCACTTTCTATTTCATTTGCCACAACCTTACCGATTCCTCGATATACTTGTCCGTTATACACATCTTCAAACAGATTATATAATCCTGATACTTTGTCAGACCAATCAATGTGTCTTTCTTCGATGCTTTCATCCGGTTTTTCTCCCCTCATTAAAGTATATTTATGTATTCCCCCCAGAAATTTTTCCATCCTTCTATCTATATATTCGCATAAGTAAAAAGGAAGTTCATAAATATTATTTATATATCTTTAGATAATGATCAACAGACAATAAAAAAAAACTACAGTAACAACATTGTTACTGTAGGCTGTCTGCAAGGGACACAACTGTGTCCCTTTGCAAGTATTTTTTATTTATCCTCATCAGTTTTTTCCATCTTTGACAAAGTTATCTTTTTATACGCATTTGATTTATCATTAGGATGCGGCTCAATAGCAATGACTGTAACATCTCCTTCATTCGGTCCATAAGTCCAAAACACTCTGCCTGCCGCTGGTTTATTATTTTCCAGATAAGATTCCCACACTTTTTGCCCATATCGTTCAGTTAATACTGATATTTCATGTGTGTTTAAACCCGGATATCTTGGATTCTCTGAAATATGCTTTAAAGCCTTTCCAATCTTATGAAAAAGTTTTGTTTCTGTTTTACTAGCTGTTTTCTTTCTAACCTTTTTCTTAAGATTATTCCAGAATTCTTCCATCTCAGGCTGTCCCATTCGTATATTGTACATTCTTAATCCTCAAATTCTGATAAGTCGATAGGATCAGAAACCTTTCCTTTTTTTAGATTTTTCATTGATTGGTCCATCATCTCCAATGAATTTTCAGAAATTTGAAATGGCGGAACTAATTCCCGCGGTTCTAATCTGATCTCCCCGCTTGGATATTCTGTAACATGATAATATTCAAACAATGAACCTCTAAGTGTAATTCTTTTCTTTGTATCAATTTTTGCATCATACTCATTTAAGGCAGCATCCATTACAAACACCTCCTTGTTCTTATTGTGGGATATCCCACTTAGAACATATCATAATAATTTAAATGTGTCAATCTATTTTACTTAAGAACTAAATGTGTTCAAAGTGCCGTACAACACATCACAATGCCAACAATTCCCATGACCATAGCCAATACGGGCATCCATAATATCCTTATTCTCTTAATCGCTATATCAATTATAGTCATAATAAAATCCATCAATCCACCTATGACTGCAAATCCCCATGTTCCTAAAATTAAGATAATCATTCCGGAAACTGTAAGCACAGCCTCATTGGTCAGCGCTGTAGAAGTATCTCCACTTTTCGAACCTACATTGACTACAAGTAAAAGAAGTATAGCACAGATTATTGCAAATGATGAAAACGCAAGTGATATTATCGAAATGACTGTTGGAACCACTGTTGGTCTTTTCTCCTGTTGATCCAGAATATATTAACCGTCCCCCGTCTCCCATTTATTATCATTTACTCCTCCCAGAACAGATCATCCAATGTCTTCCCAAGCGCCTTACAGACTTTGATGCACAGATTGATAGTAGGATTATAATCTCCTTTTTCTATTGCGCTTATGGTCTGTCTTGACACACCCACCTTCTTGGCAAGATCGTCCTGGGACATATCAAGACCGGCACGGGCTGCTTTAAGCTTAAGATTCTTCATAATGATCACTCTCCAGTCTTTCCATCCATGATCTTCTTGATAATAAGATCTATAGCCATTATCAAAAATAGCGCTGCACATAAAAGGTTGCAAAACGGCCCCTGCAAAACTCCATCCTTAAAAAGCTCACCGTCAGCCTGAGCCCCTAATCCCACAAACAGATTAAATGCTGCCACACCTGCCATAATAAGAATGAATCTTGTCATATTAGTGTTGAGACCTACATACCCATCGTTAAAAATACAATATGTCACCTGAACTGCGACTCCTACAAGAATCGAAATAAAATACTGTGCCATTCCAAGTACACTAAGATCAACATCTGATGTGAAAATAAGCAGCATTATTGCATTTGCGATAACCATTCCATAAAAGCCATATTTGTATGCCCTACCTCTTACAATCTTCTGTCTCTCATCAAACTGAGTCTTTAACTTACCATCCTGGTTAAATATAGTAATTAATATTGCCGTTATTATAAGACCTGCTACCAAACCTATTATTATACCCATTGTATTTGCTGTCATAATCAATCATCCTTTCTTTATATAATACTCACATTAATTTGACTGCTTATCAATTGTTTATTATCCTAATTGTTCCTCTGTCACCGGAAGCTTAAAAGTATAGGGTGATACTCTCATTACATCTTGCGAACAACCCGTAGGTCATTCATAACTTCAGAAAAACATCCTGCAGAAATGTTTCCCCTGTAAGCTTCTGTAATGATAATACCACCCCGACAGAATAATGTCAAGTATATTTTACAATTTGTCTAATATCTTTTTGTTTTGCTATCATATAATCTTCTGAAGGTGATGACAAATGCCGTTACTACGGCGATTCCGGTCACAATCCATGACATCGGATACACCACAAATACATAAGAAATGTCCCTGAATTTTACACACACAGTATTGACCCATATGATCCTAAGAACACAGGTTCCAAAGATAGTGATTACCGCAGGGAGCATGGAATGCCCAAAGCCCCTGAGCACCGACCCGCTTATCTCATAACTGCATATAAGAAACTGTACCGCAAGAACTACCCTGAATCTCTCATATACACACTCTGCCACCGCCGTGTCTGAGGTAAACAGACCTACAAAGAACTTTTCACCAAAGATAAATGAATAATTAACTATATTGGTAAGAGCTACGGCAACAGCCATAGAAATTAAGAACACCTTAAGACACCTTTTCAGATTACCCGCGCCGTAATTCACACTGGTAAATGTTACAGCAGCCTGATTGATACCTGTCACAACATAATATGCCAGCACCTCGAATATAAGCGCCACGGCGTTGCCGGCAACCGCAGCCGGTCCATAAGAATTGATTGCAGTCTGAATGCATAGATTTGCAATTGAAAAAACCATAGTCTGAAATCCTGACGGCAGCCCGATTTTAAGCAGTTTAATAAGGTCCCCACCATTGATATGAAGGTTTGACAGATCAAGCCTGATGTCTCCATCTTCATGTGTTAAGAACCATATGACCAATGATGAACTGATAACATTGGAAAAGGCTGTGGCTACAGCCACACCAACAACACCAAGATGAAGACATACTGTCAGCAGCACGTCCAATAGCATATTGATGAATCCCGCTGCCAGAAGTGCATACAAGGGTCTCTTTGTATCTCCCACCGTTCTTAGCACCGCAGCTCCGAAATTATATAAAAGAATAAATGGCATGCCAAGAGCATAGATTCTCAAGTAAGTCACCGCCAGGTCAATCACCTCATCCGGTGTAGCCATAATAACCAGCATGGGGCGCGCCACCATTTCAACCAGAAGTAATAAGCCAATACCGGAAAAAACCGCAAAACAAACAGCGGTGTGAACCGTCGTTGATATACGTTCCTTGTGGCTTCGTCCAATATAGTTGCCGATGACCACATTGATTCCCACAGTCAGTCCCACAAAGAAATTAACGAACAGGGCAATCAGGCTGGTGTTGGCCCCGATTGCCGCCTGCCCGTTACTGTCTCCAACAAGTCCCACCACAGCAATATCCACTGCAGAAAAAAGCTGCTGCAACACACTTCCGACAATAATCGGAAATGCAAATATCAATATTTTTTTGAGAAGCGGACCATGCAGCATATCCATCTTAGTTTCCATAGTAAGTTCATCCTCTTAGTTGTTTCTTAATAATATCCAAACAACATAAAGTATATAACTTATTTCGGAAAAACTCAATGCCGGAGCTTCTTTTTTATCTACTCTTTGCCTTCCGCCACTCACATAATCTGCATTTTCTCAAGTCTGCTTCTTATGGGTGCAAGCAGCAACGCCCCAAGACATCCATAGACCATTGTCGTCAGCATTACCGCCAGATTAGCACATAAAACCTGGTTTGTCTTCGCTATCACATCCACATGGCTTAATACATAAATGGCGAAGAAAACCGTCACAAAAGCACCACCCACAAGAAATGTCCTTTCTGCAAATCGAACCGCCTTAATGGACATCTCCATCTTCTGCTCGTCCTCTGTTCCATGCACCACATAGAAAAATGCCCTGAAGAAATCATTTATCTGCCCTGAACACGCCAGAGAAATCAACACTATAGATACCACATAGTTAATTCCCGGCACATCAATATAATAAAGCAGGTTTGCCAAATCCGATGTTTCAACATTGGAAATCATAATAATCATCAGCAGCATAAGCGTTACTACCCATATTACCATGGATATTCTTGTCCTTCTTGCATGCCTCTTTCTCTCATCACTGTCCTTCATCAAATTCATCATATTCTCTTCCGCCTTTCTATTATATTCCGTGACGGAAAGGGATTCCCCGGACAGCAGTTCATTGACATTGATATTAAGAAGCTCACAAAGGGGAAGCATTATGGAATTATCCGGCATGCTCCTGCCTGTCTCCCATTTGCTGACTGCCTTGTCGCTGATACCAAGCTGTTCCGCAATCTCCTTCTGGGTATACCCCTGTTTCTTTCTCATTTCCGCAATGAACCTTCCGATTTTTTGCTGATCCATGTCATCATCCTTTCCGTCATCTTAAAATTCAGTATCTTTGCATAGATACTTTTATAGAATGGCCTTTCTACATATAATAGCATAAATGACAGAAAATGAAAAACACACCCTTTATAAGTAGAAAAAGCCTCTACCATCGGTAGAGACTCAGTATAATACTTATTATTTCAACTCCGCCCTATTAAACGCATACAACGCCACCACCATTGATATAATGAATGTTACCACCATCACACCAATATACACTCCCGGCTCAAATGGTCCACCCCAATAACATGGTCCGGTCCAGTCCTTGTATTTGAGGTGCCTCAACTGATATGCATAAGTATATTTTATAAATGGTAATGGGTTATCCCTGGTAATTATATCCATCTGCGTCATAATATATGAACTCAACATTCCAAATATGATTGTTCCAACCTTCTTCTTTATAACCACTGCAGTTGCAACCATCACAACACCAAATACTGCATAACCGAGTATTCCATATAGCAACAACATTATTGTACATTCCCACATTTCTGCATTTACCGTTTCTATGTATCCGCCACTGTAAATAGATGTCTGAAGGATTTCTGTTCCAGTAAAAACCAGCACCAAAAATACATTAGCTACAACAAACACGAACATCTTTGACAATAGTATTGCGGCTCGTGATTTACCACATAACAATCCTATTCCCCACGTTCTATTTGAAAACTCGCCACACACATATGTTGCCGCTAACACATACCCGACCACTTCATGATGCAAGATATACTGTAATCCTGCTCCCAATTCAATATATCCTAATTGGGTACGTCGTGGAGGATTCCAAAACTCAAAGTAATACATATACCACTGGACAAAGAATACTGATAAATTAAGTATTATAAGCACCCTAAAGGTCTTTGATTTCAATAATTTAAACCATTCTGCCTTTATCAAGTCTCTCATAGTCTTATCATCCCTCAATTATAATCTTCTTTTGTTTTCATTTCATCTCCGCCCTGTTAAACGCATACACCGCCACCACCATTGATATAATGAATGTTACCACCATCACACCAATATACACTCCCGGCTCAAATGATCCTCCCCAATACCCCGGGCCCACCCAGTCCTTGTATCGCAGATGCCTTAACTGATAGGCAAAAGTGTATTTTATAAATGGCAGTGGATTATCTTTTGTTATTATATCAGTCTGTGTCATAGCATATTCCATACCCATACCAATCACAATAGTCTTTATTTTCCCTTTAATCACTATCGCAACACATGCCATCAAAACGCCATATACGGCATAGCCAATAACAGAATATGACAATAAAACAACTATGTATTCCCATATCTGCAATGTCATTTTCTCAACAAATCCACCTGTATAAAATGATGTAATAAATGTTGATGCCGCCAGATATATTAAAAATAGAATTACAACCCCGCACACAAACACTATCATTTTCGCTAGCAGAAGCTTTGTACGTGAATGACCGCTCACCAAACCGCTGCCAATGGTATTTTGCGAATACTCGCTGCATATAAAGCCTGATGCCAGTATGTAACCAACAAGCCCATGATGCAATATGTATTGTACGGAGCTTTTATACATCTTATAACCAACTAACGAATGTGGCTCAACATCATAATATCCAATTCCAACTCCAAGTATAAAAGTAATTATTACCGATAAATTAATGATAATCAAAATCTTAAATGTTCTCGACTTTTTAAGCTTGAACAACTCTGTCTTTATCAAATCTCTCACGACCCTATCTCCTTACATGCGAATTTTCTATTTGATATCACATCTATTCTATAAGGCGCTGCCACAACTGTATGCTGCGACAGAACCTTTGGTAAAATTATCAAATGCTAAGTACGATTATCCATCACTTCAACTCCACCCGATTAAACGCATACACCGCCACTACCATTGATATAATAAATGTTGCCGCCATCACTCCAAGATACACTCCCGGCTCAAATGGTCCTCCCCAATTACAAGGTCCGGTCCAGTCCTTGTATTTGAGATGCCTTAACTGATATGCATAAGTGTATTTTGTAAAAGGCAATGGGTTATCTCTGGTTATTATATCCGTCTGTGTCATAACATAAGAACTCACCATTCCGAATATGATTGTTCCAACCTTCTTCTTTATAACTACCGCAGTTGCAATCATCACTACACCAAACACTGCATACCCCAGTATTCCATATAACAACAGCATTATTGTGCATTCCCACATTTCTGCATTTACTGTTTCTATGTAGCCGCCACTAAAACAAGTTGCAACTACAGTTCCGCTAACAGAATATATTAACACTAAAAAAACATTTGCAACTACAAAAACAATGATTTTAGCAAGAAGAAGCTTTATTCTGAAATAACCACTTAACATGCTTATCCCAAATGTTCTATATGAAAACTCATTACATATATATGTTATTACTAAAACATATCCAATAACCTCATGATGAAGAATATATTGTAATTCACTTCCCAACATCTTCCATCCCTCTTTCGAATGTGCAGGCGGTGTATAATAACCAACTGAATATTCAATCCAATCTATAATAAGCACTAACAAATTAAGTATAATCAAAACCTTAAATGTCCTTGATTTTGACAGTTTGAACCACTCCGCCTTTATCAAATCCTTCATACTTATATCACTCCCCACATTTAGTATTATATTTCTAATGTCTGCATCTCAAAAATATCACACAATACCCAAATTTCACACCGACTAACAGTAGAAAAGGGATCCCACCAACTATCCTATTGGTAGAATCCCTTTTTAATTATTCTATTTTAAAATTTCGCTTATTAGTTCCTATATTTTTATAACCGCCTTGCTCTGTTTTTTTACCTTCATCAATAATCTATTAATGTATTGACGTGCATTCCGATCACTTCAACTCCACCCGATTAAACGCATACACCGCCACCACCATTGATACAATAAATGTCACCGCCATCACTCCAAGATACACTCCCGGCTCAAATGGTCCTCCCCAGTAACATGGTCCCGTCCAGTCCTTGTATTTGAGATGCCTTAACTGATATGCATAAGTATATTTTGTGAATGGTAATGGATTGTCTCTCGTAATAATATCCGTCTGCGTCATAATATATGAACTCAGCATTCCGAATATGATTGTTCCGACCTTCTTCTTTATAACCACTGCAGTTGCAACCATCACAACACCAAACACTGAATAACCGAGTATTCCATATAACAGCAGCATTATTGTACATTCCCACATTTCTGCATTTACTGTTTCTATGTAGCCGCCACTGTATATAGTTGTAAGAAGTGTTCCACTAACGGTATAAACCAACACCAAAAATACATTTGCTCCAACAAAAACTATCATTTTTGATAGCAACAGTTTTTTTCTTGCGTAACCGCTTAACAAACTTGTTCCCCATGTTCTTTGGGAGAATTCACTACAAATATATGTAGCTGCCAACACATACCCAATAACCTCATGATGAAGAATATACTGTAGTTCTGTAGGCAAAAGCATATATCCTAACTTTGGTCGTGGCGGTGGATTGCATAACCTAAAAGAATACATAATCCAATCCACAAAAAACACTGTCAGATTAAGTATAACCAAAACCTTAAATGTCCTTGACTTCGACAATTTGAACCACTCCGCCCTTATTAAATCCCTCATTTTATATCACTCCCCACATTTGATATTTATATTTCTAATACCTGCATTTCAAAAGTATCAGTATCTATCATTAACAGCCCCACAATTTTGTTTGACAACCGCCTTTTATATTCTGTATAAATAATTGACTTTACACTTACAATAATAGTATAATTAAGATAATCACAGACAACATATGTACATAAGCAAAAGGGATATACACATTGACATTCTCATGGGACTCAAACAAAAACTACTTGAATAGACTTATTTCTGCAAGAAGAGCCACAAACCAAGAGAGGAGAATATATTATGGCGTAGATTATAGTTAAAGACATATCACCTCTATCAGAGGAACAACTGCAGCAATTAGATAATTTAAAAAATGTACCCATTGTTTATGACGATGACTCACCGGAATCTACGCCGGCTATGTTAAAGGCTTTTGAATTGGCTGCCAAAACAAGAGACCGTTTGATTGCAAATTAATATAGCTTTTTATGCCCCACCAAATATGGCGTTACTTTAACTCCGCCCTGTTAAACGCATACACCGCCACTACCATTGATATGATAAATGTTATCACCATCACACCAATATACACTCCCGGCTCAAATGGTCCTCCCCAGTAACATGGTCCCGTCCAGTCCTTGTATTTGAGATGCCTTAACTGATATGCATAAGTGTATTTTGTGAATGGTAATGGGTTATCTCTCGTAATAATATCCGTCTGCGTCATAACGTATGAACTCACCATTCCGAATATTATTGTTCCAACCTTCTTCTTTATAACTACTGCAGTTGCAACCATCACAACACCAAACACTGCATAACCGAATATTCCATATAGCAACAACATTATTGTACATTCCCACATCTTAGCATCTACTGTCTCTATGTAGCCGCCACTGTCAATAGATGTCTGTAGCATTTGACTTCCGGTAAAGGCCAACACAAGAAATACATTAGTTCCAATAAAGACAAGCATTTTTGCTAATAACAGTCTTGTTCTTGAGTAACCGCTTAACAAACTTGTTCCCCATGTTCTTTCTGAAAATTCTTCGCATATATATCTTGTTGCCAACACATACCCAATCACCTCATGGTGTAAAATATACTGTAACCCCCGTGCCAAATCCATATACCCTGATTTCGGATGCGATGGAGGCGGCCAAAGCTTAATAGAACACATAAACCACTGCACAAGAAATACGGACAAATTGACTATAATTAAAACTTTAAATTTCCTTGACTTTTTTAATTTAAACCACTCCGCCTTTACTAATTCTCTCATATTCTTATCGCCCCCGCATTTGGTATTATATTTCTAATGTCTGCGTTTTTAAAATATCATACAATACCAATCCCCCACACCTCCTAACAGTAGAAAAGGGATTCCACCAACTATCCTATTGGTAGAATCCCTATAATTTCATTATATTCCTCATCATTTCCAAATCAACTTAACATCATAATCACCAAACACATGATCCTTTGAAACAATAGACAAGTTCTCTACAATTGCCTGAGAAATAATCAGTCTGTCAAATGGATCATTATGCACCATGGGAAGCAATTTTATCTGATCAAGATGTTCAGATCTAATATGCAAAATATCAATTCCTTCCTCCTCGCATATTCGAACGATATCTCCAATTGAACAATTCAGATTAAGTTTCCCTATGCTTTGTTTTATTGCAATCTCCCAAAGAGACGCTATGCTTACATAAGCCTTATCCGTCTCCTCTATTAGATTTTGAGTCTGCCTTGGAATATTTTCCATCTGAAAAAATGCCCATAATAAAGTGTGCGTATCTAACAAAATCATTTACATATACTCCTTAAAACACTCCGGGGTTGCGTCAAAATCATCTGCCATATATGTCATTTTTCCTTCGAGACGTCCCAAAGTTCTCTTCTTATTATTTGAAACATTATTATTTAATTCATATTTTAGAAAATGTATATATTCAACGACCTTTTTAATACTGTCTTCCGGCAACCCTTGTGCTTCATTAATCAAAACATCTACTGCCATATACAAAACCCCTTTCTTACGTTTATTATTAATTATATCGTCAATTATATTTCTTTGCAACACAAAATCACTTTATACCAAACAATTTAAATAGCACCATCAATGGCAATTTTCGACATTTACTTATTTCAGCTCCGCCCTGTTAAACGCATACACCGCCATCACCATTGATATAATAAATGTTCCCGCCATAACCGCCAAGCACATTCCAGGTGAGAACTCTTTAAGTGACCCCCGCGCATCCCCTAACCATCTTATATTATTCATTTGTGACTGATATATGTATTTTAGAAAAAATGGCGGGTTATCTCTTGTCAGGTTTTCAGTTTGACCTACTATATACATAAGTACCATTCCAATAACAATTGTCCTGACAGGCTTTTTGAATACGACTGCCATAAGCACCATAAATGATCCTGATGCAATACAACCCGCTATGCCGCATAACATAAGCAGTATCATTTCTTTTAGTATATCTGTATTTATCTCTACTCCAAAGCCACCACTGCCAATCGTCACGACAGCCGTTGTCAACGTCACATACTCTATGAAAAGACACACTAATCCAATTAACAATACAATCACCTTTGCCAGCAAAATCTTACTTCGCGTATATCCACTTAACAAACTTATTCCAAACACTCTGTTAGAAAAATCTCCACACAAAAATACAGATGTAAGAACATAACCTACAAGTGTATGATGAAGCACATAACTCATGCTTATCGTATACATATCACATCCATTCCCGGCAACGCCATTAAAACCGTAGTTAAATCTTATTATTAGTAAAAATGCTGTGCTTAATACCGTCATACCATTAAACACTAATAGCCAAATGAACACATTTGATTTTAACAGTTTGAACCACTCTGCCTTTATCAAATTCCTCATCACTTTGCCCCCTTAATCAAAGACATATAATAGCCTTCAAGTCCCGAAGTCTCATTCTGCATTCCCTTAATTCTTTCATGCAGTGTGACCGCTGATATTTCCTCTATCATTTTTCCGGATTTTATAAAGCCATAGCAGGTTGCGAGCTGGTCAAGCTCACCAAGTAAATGACTGGATATAAGAACGGTAACATTTCTTTCTATGTTTAATTTCTTAATAAGCTGACGAAATTCAACAATCCCTTCCGGATCAAGCCCATTTATCGGCTCATCAAGCACAAGAAATTCAGGCTCACCCATAAGTGCAATGCCAAGAGCAAGCCGCTGCTTCATTCCAAGAGAAAAATCCTTTGCTTTCTTCCATTTTTCATCGGCAAGTCCAACTAACTCAAGAATATCATCTATTTTATCGTAATCACTTGTACCCTTCTGGAGTGAAACCACCTTAAGATTATCATATGCTGTCATACCTAAGTAAAGTGCCGGCTGTTCAATTATAGCTCCTATGTTCTTCCGCAAAGCACACATTCCTTCCTCATCACTTTGCCCAAAAAGCTTTATCTCCCCTGATGTCTGTCTGGCACGTCCGGTAAGAATCCTCATAAGAGTTGTCTTTCCTGCGCCATTGCGCCCAACAAAGCCATAGATTTCTCCACGCCTGATTTCCATGTTGAAATGATCAAGGGCTTTTAACTTATAGCTTTTATACTTTACCTTGTACTGCTTTGTTACATTCTTTGCTGAAAATATAATTTCTGACATTTGTACTCTCCTCCGTTATCATTGCATATCTTATCGGAAGAAAAGTAATGTCAAACGAGGTGCATACGTTACCTTCCCCCGATAAGATGAATTGCTCCATGTTTTCAAGCATAAACCCATCATGTCAAAAATCACACCACCCATAAGTAGAAAAGGGACTCTACCGACTAAACCGTCAGTAGAGTCCCTCGGAAAATCAATTCAGTTTCCTGCCACAAGCCTGTCGCCATCAACATCAATGGTTATTACATCCTCTGCTCCAACACTTCCCTCAAGGATCTTCCTTGCAACCAGGGTATCCACATTCTTCTGGAGGTAACGCTTAAGAGGTCTTGCACCGTATACCGGGTCATATCCGTGCTCCATAATATAGGTCTTGGCATTCTCAGTGATGTCAAGAGAAAGCTCCTTCTCTGCCAGTCTCTTATTAAGATCAGCCACTAACAGATCGATTATATTACCGATATTATCCTTTGTAAGTGGCTTAAACATTATTGTCTCATCAAGACGGTTAAGGAACTCCGGTCTGAAATGAAGCTTAAGATCCTCTAATACCTGATTCCTTGCATCCTCTGTGATCTCGCCCTTGTCATTAATACCATCTAACAGGTATGAAGAACCAATATTGGAGGTCATGATCAAAATGGTATTTTTGAAGTCCACAGTCTTGCCCTTGGAATCCGTAATACGTCCGTCATCAAGCACCTGCAAAAGCACATTGAACACATCAGGATGTGCCTTCTCGATCTCATCGAAAAGCACCACTGAATAAGGCTTTCTTCTCACTGCCTCAGTAAGCTGTCCTCCCTCGTCATATCCCACATATCCCGGAGGAGCTCCTATAAGCCTTGCCACTGAATGCTTCTCCATATACTCACTCATGTCAATACGCACCATATTGGCTTCGTTATCAAATAACGCCTGGGCTAAAGTCTTTGCAAGCTCTGTCTTACCCACACCAGTTGGTCCAAGGAAAAGAAATGATCCGATAGGCTTTGTAGGGTCCTTCACTCCCGCCTTTGAGCGGATGATCGAATCAGACACAAGCTCCACTGCCTCATCCTGTCCCACAACCCTCTCATGAAGAGCCTCGGATAAATGGAGTGTCTTATTCCTCTCACTCTCCGTAAGCTTTGACACTGGTATTCCCGTCCATTTTGATACAATGGCAGCAATCTCCTCCTCAGATACGTTTTCATGCACCAAGGTATTCTCCTTGCCGCCCTGTTTTATCTCTTCCGCCTCTAACTGCTTCTGCAATTCAGGAAGCTTTCCGTATTGAAGCTCCGCAGCCTTATTAAGATCATAATTTCTCTGGGCTATCTGAATCTCGTTGTTTACCTCCTCGATCTGCTCCTTTATCTCACGAACCTTATCAACGCCCATTTTCTCATTATCCCAGTCGGCCTTTAAATTAGCAAATTTATCACGCAGTTCTGTAAGCTCCTCCTGAAGCTTGACAAGCCTTTCCTGACTTAACCTGTCCTCTTCATTCTTAAGGGCAGCCTCCTCGATCTCTAACTGCATCATACGTCTTTGAATCTCATCAAGCTCTACCGGCATTGAATCAAGCTCTGTCTTAATAAGGGCACAGGCTTCATCCACAAGGTCAATAGCCTTATCAGGAAGAAATCTGTCTGAAATGTAACGGTTAGACAGTGTAGCTGCAGCCACGATGGCGCTGTCATTTATCTTAACGCCGTGATATACCTCATATCTGTTCTTTA
This sequence comes from Lachnospiraceae bacterium, assembly GCA_017470935.1. Classification (GTDB taxonomy): domain Bacteria; phylum Bacillota; class Clostridia; order Lachnospirales; family Lachnospiraceae; genus CAG-590. The sequence goes on along the minus strand of JAFUXG010000006.1, from coordinate 110,435 downwards.
ATCCACGAAGGATTGAAATGGTATCCTCCACCGTTGGTTCATTGACAGTGACGGGCTGGAAACGGCGCTCAAGAGCAGCATCTGTCTCTATATACTTTCTGTATTCATCAAGGGTAGTGGCACCTATACAGTGAAGCTCACCCCTTGCCAGCATTGGCTTTAACATATTACCTGCGTCAAGGGCACCGTCAGTCTTACCTGCACCCACAATAGTATGGAGCTCATCAATGAACAAAATGATCTCGCCCTCAGACTTCTTGATCTCATCAAGTACAGCCTTAAGCCTCTCCTCAAACTCACCACGGTACTTAGCGCCTGCAATAAGCGCTCCCATATCAAGAGCAAATATCTGCTTATCCTTAAGTCCCTCTGGCACATCACCTCTGACTATACGCTGGGCAAGTCCCTCTACTGCTGCAGTCTTACCCACACCGGGTTCACCGATAAGCACCGGATTATTCTTTGTCTTTCTTGATAAGATTCTTATAATATTACGAATCTCTGCATCACGTCCTATAACAGGATCAAGCTTCTGTTCTCTTGCGCGCTTTACAAGGTCATATCCATATTTCTCAAGGCTGTCATATACTGCCTCAGGATTATCACTCTCCACTCTCTGATTACCCCTTACCTCTGCAAGTGCCTTAAGAAATCTTTCCGAGGTTATGCCATATCCCATAAAGAGTCCCTTTAAAGCTTTGTTAGGATATTTAAGCAAAGCAAGGAATATATGCTCTACAGAGATGTATTCATCTCCCATCTGCTTTGCTTCCTTCTCAGCATGAACAAAGGTCTTTTGAAAATCAGAGCTGGTAAACAGGTTCCCGCCATTCACCTTAGGTCTGTAGGCTAACAGCTTCTCTGACTCCTTTGAAAAATGAGTAAGGTCAATATCCATCTTCTCAATAAGCTTTGCTATAAGGCTTTCATCTACAGTAAGAAGGCTGTAAAGAATATGCTCCTGGTCTATCTCCTGATTATTATATTCATAGGCAAGCTTCTCACAATTCTCTACTGCTTCCAATGATTTTTTAGTAAATTTCTCTGCATTCATGATAAATCCCACCTTTCTATCAGAGTTCCGTATCCTTGCTTCATTTTTCTATCTTCAAGTGAGAATATAGCACAATTTGTTAGCACTGTCAAGAGGTGAGTGCTAAATTTGTCAGAAAATTTAAAGATGATGTGTTATCGCAACCACATCATCTTTTTAGTACATTCTTGGACTGATATACTGTTTGTTAAGATACGCTATAACTGAGGTTTCACTGACCTCCTGATTCTCCGGCACCTGAATCATTGCAATATTGATCTCCGTATCACTTCCTTCTGGTACAAAATATATGGAAAAGCCTGGATATGATGCATCTTCGCTCTTGTAGCACCGAAGCTCCCCAAGAGATGTTTTCACACTGGTAATTTCACCCAACTGCAACACTTCCTCTCTGCAAAAACAACTATCTGCTTAATCAATAATACTATCACATTGCCTATAGTCTCCGCATTTGCATCCGATAATATTATATGCATTAATATTGTATTCAATAATATTCATACTGTGCAAGATAAAATTATATTGTATTTTTCCGTAAAACGCAATATAAAAATCGCATAAATTTTTAAATAAATGTTTTATTATTTTTTTATATGTTTTTTACAGGATTTAAGGTTTGGATGCTTGCATTTGAGATTAAAAATGATATAATTTTACATAGTATGTTTTTATGAATTATTATACAAAATATATAATTTTATTGCAGCTTAGGAGGTTTGTTATGAGAAAAGTATTTGAAAAAGCACATTTATCCTTCCTTATCTCGCAGCTGGCACTTGTAAGCCCGCTGCTTATATGTCTTATTGTGAGTATCGCTGTATTCAGCCTAAAGCTCAACAATACATATCAGGATACAGAGGAATTATATTATGACACACTTTATAAGATCAATACATCTCTGATCAATGCTGACCGGGATTTCTATCAGGCACATCTTGCGGCAACAATATACCACAACAATTTCAGAGGCGTTAAGAACAAAGAGCTTAAGGAAGAACAGCGTGCAAGCTATGATGAGAACCGCCAGCAGGTGCTTGACAATATTGAGACAGCAACTAACATAGTCAAGAATGAGAAAAAGCTCTACACAGAGATGACCAGTCCAAGCGGTGATAATTACGAGACATTATATACCGAGTTCTTAGAAGCTTACGACACCTGGCTTTCAGGATATGATTTTGATTCTAATAACGGTAATTGGACACAATATGAATCCGACTTTGAAGCTGCAAGAGGCTATCTTTCAGACATGACTGATATTGTTGAGGCATGGGCCGGCGAGGAAGATAAGCTTATGACCTCCCAGATTCACCATAATATACTTGTAATAAGCGTAATATTCATTGTGATTACTGTCGTTGTTGTCCTCTTGGTAATCGCAACTGCTAATGCTATGGCAACAGGAATCAGACGTGTTGAAGGCTCCATCGATCTTATGGCAGACGGAGATTTCATATCAAGCATTGACAGATCCAGTCCTATTAAGGAGTTTGAAGAGATAGCCACCGCTGCTGACGAGATGCGTCTTAGAATGCAGGCAGCACTTATTGATGTTACCTCCTATGCAAGGGATGTTAATGACGGTGCAGTTAACACAGAGAAAAGTGTTGCAGACAGCCAGAAGATGTCAGCAGACATCAACCAGGCTGTTGAGGATATCGCCCACGGTGCAACCTCAATGGCAGAGGATGTACAGAATACATCAGAGCTTACTATTAACATAGGACATTCCGTTGAATCAGTACTTAACTCTACTGAGAGCAACAATGAGAACGGGAAGGTTGTGTACAGTACATCAGAGAAGGTTAAGCAGCAGCTTGAGGGCGTTAAGGAGGCAGGAACACTTACCAGCAGCATGGCACAGGAGGTTGCTGAATCAGTTGGTGAGACAGCAAATGTTGTTGACGAGATCAGCAATGCCGCAGAGGCAATCATCGGCATTGCCAGCCAGACCAATCTTCTTGCACTCAATGCTTCGATAGAGGCTGCCCGTGCAGGCGAGGCAGGCAAAGGCTTCGCAGTTGTGGCAGAAAGCATTAAGAATCTTGCAGAGGAATCTGATAAGACAGCAAAACAGATCACAGAGATGCTTTCAAAGATAGTATCACTGTCAGATAACAATAAGAAGCTTACAGAGAGGATTCAGAAGGCAACAGAGGATGAAGCTGTTGAGCTTCAGAAGATGGTTGATTCCTTCGATGATATGATGGATCTGTTGAAGCAGACAGAGGATGCCAACAAGAATATTCTAGATCTTGTGGAATCACTCAATTCTGATAAGGATTCCGTTATGGTATCTGTTGATTCTCTCTCTGCTATATCAGAGCAGAATGCAGCTTCTACAGAGGAGACTTCAGCAGTACTCGATCAGATGACCGAGTATATGCAGACAATTGTTACACAGGCCTCTGAACAGAAGGATGTTGCCCAGAAGCTTCAGGACAGCATCTCTAAGTTCAGGGTACAGTAAGCATCAGGTTAATGATCATATAATTCAGAAGCGCCGCCGACTTGATTGTTGGTGGCCTTTTTTATGCTTTATTGCGGTACATGATTGATAACCACCACTGTAACCCTCATCCGTGGGCTTTGCCGACACCTTCCCCCTGAATGGGGAAGGCTTATACAGCGTTACTTCTTCTTCACGTCTACCTTCTTACATACATCCTTCAGGCAGCATTTATCGCAGGAGGGTACAGTCCTTGCAGTGCATACTTCTCTTCCATGATACACAAGTCTGTGGCAGAAATCACTTCCCTCCTCTGGCGGTATAAGCTTCCAAAGTGCCATCTCCACCTTCTTAGGCTCCTTGATCCCATCCACTAGTCCGAACCGGTTAACAAGCCTTATACAATGGGTGTCCGTTACAATTGCAGGCTTGCCAAACACATCTCCCATAATAAGATTGGCGCTTTTCCTGCCAACACCCGGAAGCTTAAGCAGTTCATCAAAATCCTCAGGCACCCTTCCATCATATTGTTCGTGGAGCATTTTCATACAGAGAGATATATCTCTTGCCTTGCTGTGTCCCAAACCACAAGGCTTAACTATCCTTTCAATATCATTAACGTCTGCCTCAGATAACGCCTTAGATGTTGGGTATTTCTCATATAGTCCCTGTACTACTACATTTACTCTGGCATCTGTACACTGTGCCGCAAGTCTTACGCTTACTAACAGCTTCCACGCATCATCATAATCAAGGGTGCAGTCAGCATCCGGATATTCAGTTTTAAGCAGGTCTATTATCGCCAGTGCTCTTTGCTTCTTTGTCATAGGTATTCTCCTTCGTGTTCTATGTTTTCCCTTTATAAGCAAGCAGCCATCAGCTCTTAGCCGTTCTATGATTCGCCGCTTATCGCTCATTATATATACTCTGCGAAAAAAAGACAAGAAAACATCCTGAATTTATTCCTGAATTAATTTCCATATACGTATTGAAATAGTTCCTCAAAATTGTTAAGATAATAATGTATTACAGATATTGGAGACCTTACATATATGGAAACAAACAAAGAAAAAACAATATCCTTTCTCATGCTTACGGTTGGTGCAACCCTTGCCGCCTTTGCAATGGAGGAATTTCTGGTACCCAACAGCATATTTGACGGGGGTGTTGCCGGTGTTGCGATGATCTCTGAGCACTACCTTCCAATTCCACTGGGTGTACTTGTGGCTCTTATGAATCTTCCCTTTCTCATAGTGGCATACAAGCAGTTAGGACACAGCTTTGTTATCAAAGCAGGCTATTCCATGCTCTTGTTCTCTGTCCTGCTTGTTGTATTCCGCAATATGGCTGATGCAACGGATGATCTGCTGCTTGCAACCACATTTGGCGGCGCCCTGTTAGGTGTCGGTGTGGGTCTTGTGCTTCGGGGAGGCGGATGTCTTGACGGAACAGAGATCGTGGGAATTCTGGTAAGCCGCCGAAGTGACCTGTCAATCGGGAAGATCGTTCTAATAATCAATATTGTTATATATACAGTTGCAGGTGCATTATTTGGAATCGACAGAGGACTTTACTCGATACTCATGTACTTTATAACCTCCAAGGTTATTGACTTTGTAGAGTTAGACTGGGATGAGACCAAGGCTGTCATGATAATCACTGACCAGGGTAAGATTGTTGCAGACGCCATCTACGCTAATCTTGGACGTACAGTAACCTTTATGAAGGGTGAAGGCTTTGTAAGCAATTCAGAGAAGGACATAATATACTGTGTCATAACAAGAGCGGAGATTTATGAGATGCGCAAGCTTATCCACAGTCTCGATATTGATGCATTTACAACTATCACTGATGTGTCTGAGATAATCGGAAACCACTTAAAGAAAACAGATTAGGCAGCATGCCTAATCTGTTTTTCTTTTCCTTATTCTTCATCCTCTTCCTCAAGCTCTATCTCCTCACCATCTGCTTCTTCATCTTCTTCGTAGTCTTCATATTCAGCCTCAAGCCTTTCATTATACTCCTCTTCTGTAATATCAGTCAGCTTGGCATTGTCATATAAGAAATCATACACCTTATCCGACAGGAGATAGTACTTCAGATACTCCATACCGTAGTCCTCAATAAAATCATCAGCTGATTCGTATTGATAGTCTTCATATATTCCCTCAACAAATTCATTAACCTCAGTATCTGCCACTGTAATACCCTCTGCCTGGGCTATGGCTTCAATAACCTGATGCTCATGTACCATAGAAAGAATATCTTCCTTCCTTGTATCCTCATCTATACCAGCTAATTCCTCATAATCTGAAAGCTCCATTCCATACATGGCAGCCATCTGTTCATTGCCTGAATTATATTCCTCCTCACAGTCTGCATACATTTCCTTATCGTAACCGTTGAATTTGGAATTATCAATAATGGTCTGCATGATCTGCGATACAGTCTCGTACTTATATTCCTCTTCCTTTTCTTTAAGAAGCTGCTCCTTTAAATCTGCCTCATACTCCGCAGTTGTCTCGTAATCAAGATTTTCTTTAACAAATGCATCATTGTAATCCGGCCTGTTCTCAACAGAGATTTCATTTAACGTAACCTCTATCTCTGCTGTCTTACCAGCCATATCATCATCCACAAAATCATCCGTAAGCTTTGCAGTAACGGTCTTCTTATCGCCCTTATTCATTCCGATAAGTGCTTTCTCCACCTCAGGATATATATACTCTTCACCGATAACCACGTCCTCACCATAGCCTGAATAGTAATCATCATCCTCCGGTTCATAAGCCTCTCCATCCAGCTTTGCTATCACATAATCAACATTGACAGAATCGCCTTCCTTTGCCGCCCTGCCGGTAACCTCATCATACGTGACATAATCATCTATCATTCCATCAACAGCCTCTGCAAGCTCTTCATCTGTTATCTCACATACAACTCTCTCTGCCTCAATGCCCTTGTACTCTCCAAGCTTCACATAGTCTTTTCCGCAGCCTGTGGCAAATGCCGCCATGAAGGCAAATGCAGCTGCAAGCTTTATATACTTCTTCATCCTTCTCTCCTTATGCTTATTATTCATTCTTATATTAACAAAATCTATAAAACTTTATCATGTTTGTGTGAAATTGTAAAGAAAATCTCGTACCATTCCTTCCTTGTGATGTTAATGTTCGCCGCCTGACAGACTGCATTGATATCATCAGCATCAGTAATATCTGCTGCCACCTGCAGCATTGCAGGAAGCCGCAGGCTCCATGCCATTGCAATAGCCCTTTCTGACACCTTATATTCCTCCGAAAGTCTCCTGATCACAGCTATTGTTTCCGGAGAGACCTCCTCTGTGGGAAGGGTATCCGTCGCCTGAACAGTGATCCCGTATAGACCACATTTATTCACAAGCTTTAAAGCTTCATCTATTTTTGCGCCAGAGGCAACCCCGCAGGATATTCTGTTAATGAGAAATGTTTCCTTGCAGGATGCCAGCAGAAGCTCTATCTGCTCACCGTCAAAATGTGAAAGACCAAACTGTCTTACCTTGCCACTCTTCTTAAGCTGATATATAGCCTCAGCAACCTCATTAATATCCATAAGATAATCCGGTCTTCCAAGCAGCAGCACATCTATACAGTCTGTCTGAAGCCGCCTTAGGCTGTCTTCAACAGAGGAAAGTATATGAGCCCCGGACAGATCGTAATAGCCCTGATAGCATCCGCATTTGGTCTGGATACGCATACGCTGCCTCATACCCTTATTCTCGGATATAACCTGGCCAAACAGCTCCTCACATCTGCCATCTCCGTATATAGCTGCATGGTCGAACATGGTTATGCCGCTCTCAAGTGCCGTATCAATAAGCCTTGCTGCTTCAGTATAGGATAGCCTGTCAAGATTTTTCATGGTAAGAGCGATCTTGCTTGCATCCATATCAGAATTGCCAAGGGCCACCGCCATGTTTCCGCCTAGGGGCTTAACCCCCGTCCGCTCATAGCCTATCTTGTCAGCCACCTTGTTGGCCATGCGGATGAGCATATTTCTGTGATTCTTTATGACATGATAGTATATATTCTCCACCTTTGCAGCGAACTGGTCTGTGGAGAATTTCTGAACGCTCTCCAAAGCCCTTTTTCTGTAATCAATGTGCTCCCCATTTAACAGTACAGCATTGATTCCTGAAATAAATGATTCCTCATCCTCAAATTCGTACCCATTCTCTCCGTGGAAAAGCACTCCGTCAAGACATGGGTCCTTTCTTGCCACAACAGGAACCCCGGAGGCAAGGGCTTCGATATAGGTAAGTCCCTGGGTCTCACTGGTTGAGGCAGATACAAACACATCCCCGATCTGATAGTAATGATTGATCTCATCCCATGGCTTGGAGCCTGCAAATATCATCTGTTTCTTATTCTTAAGACCCTTGGCTTTCTTTTCCAATGTGCTCTTATGGGGTCCGTCACCCACCACAAGAAATGTTACATCATCATGCTCATCCATATAATCATCCATGTAATCCATCAGCTCATCGATGTTCTTCTCCTCAGAAACTCTTCCAAGATACAAAACCACCTTGTTGTCCTTAGGAATACCAAGGGATGTCTTAAGCCTTGCCCTATTTGAATCACTATCCCTGTCCCTGAACTTGGAGATATCGATTCCTGTAGGAATTACATCTATATCCGGCTTCACCTTGTATCTGCGCATAAGCTCAGCAACCTTCTCTGTAGGCACTATAAGCTCCTCAGCCCCTCTTACACTGAACTTGCTGTACATCTTTGCAAACTGCTTTGCCCTCTTCTCGCTGGATATATACTGCTTAAGATAGTGTGCATAATCCTCGTAAATTGTATGATAGGTATGCACCACAGGCACAAACAGCTCATGTGCCATTATCCGCCCGAACACCCCTATTGCGAATTCTGTGTTGGTGTGTATTATATCAAGCTTCATTTTGTGTATCTGAAGCGCAATCTTTGGATGATAGAAAAGTCCAAGCCTTCTTTCAGGAACAAATGATACCGCCCTGGAAGGAACCCTGAAAACACCCTTTTCTGAAGCAGGTGCTCCCGGGGTCTTTGTAGTGATAACATATACATTATGCCCCCGCTTTTCCAGCTCCTTTTTCAGCAGAAACACTGAATTGGCAACTCCATTTAATTCAGGATAATATGTGTCTGTAAACAAACCAATATTCATTACAACGCCCCTCTTCTTTATCTGACTACATAATTAATACCTTCAAGCTCATCCCTTACAGCCTCAAAGCACTCTGTAAGTCTTGGAGATATCAGACCACACTCTGCATTCATTATCATCTGGTATGCTTTCTCTTTTGTAAATGACTCTCTGTTCCTGCACCTTAATAAGGTATCGTAAATATCTGCCAGCCCCACTATCTGAGCCTCAATCGGTATCTTATCCTCCTTAAGACCATAGGGATAGCCAGTACCATCATACTTTTCATGATGATACACACATACATTATAACATATTCTTTCAAAATCCCTGTCCCTGCCTGAAGACAGTGACTTTATTATCTGTCCGCCTTTTATGGTATGCTTTTTATATAATTCCAATTCATAAGCCGACATTCTTCCCTGCTTATACAACAGACAATCCTGCATGATCAGCTTTCCCACATCATGGATACCTGCCGCCTCTATTATAAGCTCCTGCTTACGCATACTCATTCTAGACCTGGGAAAATGCTTTGCATAAGCCCTGGAAATAACCCTGGAATACTCCTTTACATACCATATATGCTCCTTAGTCTCGGCATTACGCAGGGTCATCATATCCTCTAATAAAACCGTAAATGCAGTATTGCCAACATTATCATCGTTTTTTACTTTTATTTCATCTTCTTTTTTCACTTTCCCTTATCCTCTCACTTAATTTTAATCCTAACCATTTGCGAAACTCATTAATAACATATATTGTGTTGTGAATATTTGATCATTATTCCTTATATTTAATCAAAAACCTCCGCTTATACTTAAGCACCGCATAATCTGTTATTTTCTTAAGACATGTAACGTCATTCATACCCCCAATAATACCAATTATAGCCTTTCCCTGTATAAACTTTCCATACAAAAGCTCCTTTGATAAGGCTTCTGCAGATGAATCAACCTGTCTGGAGATCATAAGCTTTATCACATGCTCATCCATATCCTCATCATCTGCTTCTGACATTGCATCAATAAGCCTGTTAAGCTTTTCATTTTTACCCCTAAGCTCATCTCCGCTTTTCAAGGCAGTATCAATAATATTGAGTATGAAAAGCTTCTCCTCATCCGACGTATAATCAAAACCAAAGCTTATGGCTATCTCATAAATGCTCTTTAACATCACCGACACAAAAACAGGAATGTCAGGAATGCCCATTCCCCCAAGCCCAAGCACCAGCCCTTCAAAAAGTGAGATTATAGAATTTTTAACAATTGTCCGCTTCGCCTGTCTGTCAAACCGCCTTACTCCCGCTGCACTAAAGCCCTCTCTTCTTAGCTTCTTCGATGAAGTCTTATAAGTGTGCCGCTGTTCATCCTTCTTATATGTCTTTTCAATTATGCCTGTCCCCTTCTGGAACACCATGAAAAATGCCTTGCCAAATGCAGATTCAAGAGTACGCCTGAGTGACGCCGGAACCTTACGCCTCACAAACCGCACCCACCCCGGTGTCTTATCCATGATGTGCTTTGTAAGAAAGGATTCCTCCTTTAAATTCTGTAATCTCCATTCATTTTCCCATGAAAAGCTCATCTAACTATACCTCTGTACAAAACTCATTATTCTATCCTTATAGAACTACACAATAAAGTATATACCCCTATTGCTAATTATGCTGAGCCGAGACTTCTGTTATGTCTGTCCCTGCACTCCATTGCAAACTCTATCAAAAAGTCATAGAACTGTCTTACAATCTTACTGCCTGAGGTCTGCTGCCCATAGGCAATTATTATATCACGCTTACACTCCTGTCCCACAATGGGAAGCAGAACAACATTTTCAGAGGGCTTTGCGCTCTCCCATGAATACTCAGGCCAAAAGCCCACTCCAAGTCCTGCACTTATAAGGCTTCTGACAGACTCGAAATTCATACTCTCAAACACAATGTTCGGCGAGAAGCCTGCCTCAAGACAGAACTGGTCGCATATATTACGAATGGGTCTGGTGTCTGCCATCATGATAAAGCCTTCGTCAGCCACCTCCGACAGCTTTATCCCAGAATATCCGGCGTACTTAGAGGAGGCAGGTACTGCAAGAAAGAACTTCTCCTCAAGAGTGATCTGATCAGAGGCTGTATTATTTTTCGGAAGAGACGCTGTTATACATAGATCATAATCCTCTGCCTTGGGACTCTGCTCAAATTCAAAATTAATCTCAGGATGCTTTGCCTTATATGAAATTATGCAGTTGGTCACAAGAATAGACGCGGCTAACACGTTAAGATGAATCGTCTGCTTCTGCTTCTTATCTGCCTCTGCCAGCTTCTTTGGAAGATTATCCAGTGTCTTCATCACCGGCTTTATCTCCTCTTCTAGAAGCTTACCTGCGTTTGTAAGGGCAATACCGCCCTTCCTCCTTTCAAACAGCTTAACATTAAGCTCTGTCTCTAGACGCTTGATGGATTGGGACAATGCAGGCTGTGCTATCCTTAAGGAGTTAGCTGCCTTTGTAATATGTCCGTACCTCGCTGCCACAAGAAAGTATTGTAATTGCTGTAATTCCATGCTTAAGCTCCCATTCCTTGCCTGTCTCTGCCACTACAGCTGCCAGGCACATCTATCTTAATAGTTAATGTATTAATATATTACTTGCTCATTATATCAATATCAAACTGTATCTTCAAGTCAATATATCAGGGTGAATTAATATATATATATCAGGCTTTCATATAGCCTTATATAAAGACTTTTATTCAACAAATGAATAAATACCCATTTTTCATTTTATTTTCAAATATGATTGAAATACAAAAAACAGATGCTATACTACTTTTCATGGATATTACAAAGGATTGGATAGCTACACAAAAGAATACAGGCCAAGTCATCAAGAAACAGGAATATATTGTAAAAGGAACAAAATATATAGTTGATGGTCACCATGTTGTTCTTGAGCCATCAAAAGCGGAACTGGCAATTGCTGAAATGCTTGCTAATAAATACGGAAAGAAGGTTGAACTTGTACCACAAATCATGTTCCCGCCCGGCATACAAACACCTGATTATCTGATTGATGGTGAAAGATTTGATTTAAAATCACCTACTGGAAGCGGAAAATATTTAATCAAGGGATTGATGGCGAAAAAAAGAAAACAAGCTGATAACTTTGTTATAGATGTTTCGGATTGTCCGTTGGATTTAGAAGAAATAAATAGGCAGATTATGGGGTTATATACTTCACCACAGGTTGGTTTCGTAAGGAAAATTGTTTTGGTACGAAATAGGGAAATAGTAAAAGTTTATGACAGAAAATAATCGAGGAAACCATCCATAGAACCAGTCAACAGTTTGAAACAGACTGGACAAGAGGTTCGAGAACAGTTTCCTCAGTTATTTTATATCATATTTTTTGTAATAATGCAACTAACAAATATTATTTTTTGCAACCCTAAAATGAATTTTTAAATTCCACTATTCCTTGGTTCAAATATTTGTATGAGTAATAATTCAAAAGGCTTTGCTATAGTCATATGTAATCATGACACCTTTTTTAATTACTTAAAAAGGCCCCCATCCGTATAAACGGATGAGGGCTACAAAATCGACTGCCAGCCAGGCGCAATGAGAGAAAAGATTGGATTGCAGTTTCTCATTTATTTTTTAAGGAGTGCTTTAAGATTCCTCAAAATTGCTGACAGTTCGAGATTGTCAATTAATAAATGTATAAATATCTGTCAACATTTGATGAAGAGCTCTTAAGAGCTTCCATTCTAGGCTTTTCTACACTAACCTGTACAGCTGCATTAGTAATTGTAACTGTAGCCGTATAGTAGGCCTTAGAATATGTAGTAGTTGAAGGACTCTTTGTATAATCAGTAGTTCTAATAATTTCCTCAGCTTCTAATGTATATGTACCTGCCTTCAAGTATAAGGTATCTCCAGAACCCACAGATTCATGATTGCTCTTCCATGAAAGACTCTCCACAACGTCCTTCATAGTAACATCATCCTCATTACCATCCTGACCAATAACCTGTGTCTTCGAACCTACAAGAGACACCTTGTAAAGGTTGAGTGCGATATCAAATCCGGATTTTGTCTCTGTAAGAGCCTGACTATACAGATAATTAGTTGCCTCTGAGCTGTCAGATATTCCTGCAGAATAGCTTGCCTCAATATCATATGTTCCCGGCGAAAGTACAACAGAGTATGCACCAACACCTGTCGTGGAAGAACTTGAATATGCCCATCTACTTGTAGTATATTTATCTGCACGATTCTTATTAGTAAATGTAAGGTCTGCGTTTGGAATCGGATTACCTGCAGCATCCTTAACAATACCTGCAACAGTAACACCCTGTGCAACATTGACCCTTACAGTAACATCACATTTCTTGATAGTATTTACCGGATACTTCTTAGAATCACTTATATAATTGTCAACATCTTTTTTATCATATGCACGGATAACTATGTCATATGTACCCGGTGCTGTTATCTTTGCATATGAATAAAGACCTGAACCTGAATAATAAGTGCTGTTATTATAACATATATATCCATCAAGCTTTAAGTCCTTGCCATCAGATCCTGTCACCTTACTGTTGCTAACCTCAAGACCTGTGGCTGCATCATTGATTACTGAGTAATAGTAATTACTGCTACCACCATATATGGAATTGAAACTAAATGATAAGTTATTAGTGTCTGTTGTAGCTGCAAGTGCATATTTTTCAGTTGCAGCACCTACAAGTACTCCCTGTTCTGTAATATTTCCATCATTGTCATATACACTATTCTTATATACAACAAATTTAACTGTCTGTGTAAGTGTATTACCAATCTCATCAACTGCAGTTAAGGTTGCATTAGTTACTCCTGTTGCTGTAGGAATACCTTTTACAATCAAAGATCCATTCTTTTCCTCAGCTGTAAGTCCGGCAGGAAGACCGATAATCTGAAGGGCACCATAACCTCTTTCATCAAAAGAGTATGAGCGTGTACCATATTCGTTAACTTTCCAAGAAACAACACTATCCTCTGTAAATGCACATATCTGATCCATATACTGCTTCTCAATAGTCTTGGCTGTACCAGTAAGAGAAGGAACTGAGACTTGAACATAATCCCCAACATTGATTCTGGTCTTTGAATTAATAACAAGACTGTAATTAACACTGTCAGCAGAAGTCAGTGTATCAACTGTAAGCTTTCTATTAAATGTACCTGTTGCATTTTGTCTTATCTTGACCTCAACCTGAGACATATCAAGTGCGCATGGATTATCAAGGGCGAATACAAGTGACTGTGCATTCTGCACCTCCATAGATGCAAGGTTAACCGGCTGTAATACAGTAACTGTATATGTTGCCTTCTTACCGGAGCCGTCAATAGCCTGTGCTGTGATAACTACAGAGCCTGGAGCTACTGCTGTAACAACACCCTTACTGCTTACTGTTGCCACTGCATCGCTTGATGATTTCCAGGCTATGGTCTTATCAGCACCCTTCTTTGCCTTAACTGTAGCCTTAAGGGCAACCGTATCACCCACATTGATAGTACCTGTTGTCTGATCTAACGCAACAGATGTCACCGCACCTTTCTTAACGGTGACCTTAATAGCTGCTTTTTTCTTACTATCCTTCTTTGATGTAACAGTGATCTTTGTTGATCCTGCTTTCTTACCTTTAACAACACCCTTACTACTTACTGATGCAATCTTCGAATTTGCGCTCTTATAAGATACCTTTTTGTTAGCTGATTTGTTAGGCTTTACTGTCACTGTTGTTGTAAGCTTAACTGACTTACCCTTAGCAACAACAACCTTTTTTGTGCTTCCTGAAGTAGCACTGGCGACTGCAACCTTTGACACCTTAACGGCAGCCTTTGCAGGAACAACCGGAACCATGGTTAGCAGCATTGCCATGGATAACGCAATTGCAGCTAATGATTTTGTTTTCCTCATATCTTTCCTTATCCTCCTTATAAAATATAGATATACGCATTATTCAAGTAACATATAAAGCACAAATCTGTAATACCAGATTTATATTCTGCATATACTACTATTTAAATGCGTATTTATTATACGCTTTTGCGCATTAATTTGCAACGCTTTTTTATCTAAAATATACGCAAAATTAAAGTAATAATAGGAGGTATTTATGGGAATTTTAGACAAAATAAGTAATATGAGAGAGGAACGTCATTGGAGTGAGTATCAGCTTGCAGAACAATCCGGGTTAACTCAGTCAACAATATCATCCTGGTATCGCAAAAACACACTGCCCTCTATTCCATCCCTGCAAAAAATCTGTGATGCATACGGTATCACGCTGTCCCAATTCTTTCTTGATAACAACGATAAAACTGTTTTACTTAATGATACACAGCTTGAATTACTCAATGCTATCAGCAGATTGAACCCATCCCAGCAGAATTATCTTCTTTGCTTTCTTAAAGAATTGTAATATTTGCATAAAAATGGCTGTATCGGTAATCATATCCGATACAGCCATCAGCTTATTGTATAAGGCGCTGTCACAGCCATGTGTTGTAACAGCGCCCTGTATTTTACTCTATTCCCTTCATCCTCTGCTCATAATCCTCCTTTGGCATAGGCTTAGCAAAGTAATAACCCTGTATCATGTCACAGCCCTGGCTGGCAAGGAAGTCAACCTGCTCCTTAACCTCAACGCCCTCTGCGACGGTACGCATGTTAAGACTCTTTGCAAGCTTGATTGCCTCTGATACGACTATCTCGCCTCTATCGCCCTGGGAATCTCCCCGGAAGAACTCAGCATCAAGCTTCAATACATCAAGAGGCATATCCTTAAGGGAGTTAAGAGATGAATAGCCTGATCCGAAATCATCCATTGACACAGCAAAGCCATATTCCTTAAGTTTTGTAATAGTGGCTATCAATGCCTTTTTATCATCAAAGAATGCACTCTCTGTAAGCTCTATCTCTATATATTTATGAGGCGTTCCCGCCTTATCCACAATATCCCTTATCTGCTCTGCAAGATCACTCTCGATAAAATGTGCTCTGGACACATTGACTGAAACAGGAACACATTCAAAGCCCTTATCAAGCCATGCCTTCTGGTCTCTTGCCACATGCTCTAACATATAATGGTCTATCTCCGTAATAAATCCACTCTTTTCAAATATTGGAATAAATCTTCCCGGCGGAACAAAGCCCATTTCCTCATTCTGCCATCTGATAAGCGCCTCGGCGCCTCTTAGCTTATTGGTACTTGGATCATATTTGGGCTGGTAATATACCATGAATTCCTCGTGTTCAATGGCGTAGCGCTGCCTCTCTGTTACCTTATCGATCCATTTCTGATCCTCTATCAGCTTGTCATCAAAGAATGCCACTCCGGACTCGTCCTTATCTGCCAGGGTAGCTCTTGCTGTACAGGCATTATTATACTCAACCTCTAAATCGATGTCCTTTCTTCTTATAACCCTTCCATTTTCATTTTTCCAGACACCAATAAGATCCACTCCTGCCTGGAAGCTGAATACATGGTCAGCATCTATCTTTTCAAGCTCCAATATAATACTTTGAAGTCTCATCTTAAGCTTATCCGGATCTTCATATTTTAACAGCAGGGCAAAGTTCGAATTGGATACATGGGCGATCATTTCCTTCTTTTCAAGGTGCTTGCCAATATGGTCATACACCTTCTTAAGCATCTTTTCTCCCTGCTCTATGGAATGGCACACACAGTAGTTTCTATACTTTACAAATACAATATTCACAACTGCATACGTACTTCTGGCACTGCCCCATCTTCTAAGAAAATGCTCCCCTCTGTACAGGAACCACATCCAGTTATGACCGTTTGTGACAATATCGGTAAACAGCAGCTTGATGGTCTTCCTTTGGTTAATAAAATTGCTTATTATAAATACAATCATTATTACGAATATAAGGAATGCTAATAATACAAGCAGTATAATAAAAATTGCAAAGAAACCCAGATCCGTAATTGCAAAATTAATATACGCCTTCCCAATAAATTCCTCTTTGCCATCGTTAACACTCAGAGATACCCAATATGGCAGATGAACAGTGGAATCAGCCTCAAGGGCTATAATACCCTTTGTGGATTCTTTTGTTTCAGCTATCTTGCCGGTAACCAGCCTATCAATATCCTCCTTAGACATATTCTCGTCTATTTCTACATTTGAAATG
Organism: Lachnospiraceae bacterium; assembly: GCA_017470935.1. Taxonomy (GTDB): domain Bacteria; phylum Bacillota; class Clostridia; order Lachnospirales; family Lachnospiraceae; genus CAG-590. The sequence continues at coordinate 93,561 of JAFUXG010000006.1, read as the reverse complement.
GGCGACTTAGTAATGTCATTGTATAATTTTTTGAATCTTATATCTATTTCATTTGCATCATTTACATACACATAATCATATTCTGTATCCTCATACACCTTAGCATTATCATTAAAACCTATCTCATAGCGCTCATCACCCATTATAATACTGTCCACCGGATCATTGGGGTCATCATACTGTTCTGCCACACTTAAACTCACATTTGACAAAACAATCTTTCCTGTATCTCCTAACGTTATATTACCCTTATCATGGATAACATTGCCAGACTCATCTCTTATGATGTAGTCCCGTCCGCTTTCATCAATTAACTTATATACGTCCTCCTGCTTTTCATCCTCTAAACTGATCTCGTATAATCTTGCCAGATAAGAGACCGATTGAAGCTCAGACTCAACCCTGCTCTCAACAAAATAACTTAGAAAAACACTGCCAAATCCAAATATCAAGCCTGCCGCCATAGCCTGGACTATAAGAAATAACAGGATAACTACCCATGAATGGGTCTTTTTGATCCTTCTTAGTTTTTTAGAACCTTTTCTTGCCATATTAATCTTCCCCTCGTATTTTATTAAATCTTGCAGCTTTTGCAGCAATTCTCCTGGCAGTGCAGGAAAGTCCTACAGCTGCCTGTTATATCTTTTTTAAGGCTGCTTTCTTTGATAATCCCTTCTTGCAGAGCCACTTCTTATATGCCTTATATTTCTTCTTTGGAACCTTGACCTTAATATTCTTTTTCATGTTGCCAAATGCTTTCTTACCAACATTTTTTGCTGTAAGCTTTGTGCTCTTAATAGTCAGGGTATTGCACTTCTTAAGTCCATAGAAGGCTTTCTTTCCGATCTTTTTCACATTCCTGCCAATTATGACTGAGGTGGCCTTCTTATTAGCCTTACAGGCACCATCGGCAATAGCAGTAATTTTAAGTGTCAGTCCGTAATATTCGTATTCATCCTTGATCTCAATAGTCTTCCCTGCTTCCTTATGCCATACTACAGTAGCTGTTCCGGTCTTATTCTTATAATCCACATTTGTTACAAGTATCCTATCACCAGCGCTTCCATCCGGCGCTTTCCATCCTATAGTCTGTCCGGCCTTAACACCTGCCCCAAGGGTAACAGAACTATCCGGCTGGGGTGTCTCCACATAGCTTATGGCATTGAAACTATCAAGCTCCCTTACATCATGCTCCTTAACCCTGGCACTGACAGTTGTGGAAGAAAGGACAGCCAATAAAGCTGCAGCTCCAAGTATTATATTTCTAAAATATCTATTACCTATCATAAGCCTTCCTCCCTATATAATATGATCATCATGTCAACTACAGGCTCCATATGTTCATTCCTACAGCTTCCTCAAACTGAAGGATCATTGTCAACAGCCTCTACATCATCCTTTATATTAATTGTTTTAAATGAAATAGCAGATACCGGGCAGTGTCCGATACAGTCACCACAATGCACACACTCTCTGTCCCCTACCCTGCTTACATCCATTTTACACTCACGGACACATATATTGCAGCCCACACATTTATTATCATCAACCCTTACACCGCAAAGTGCGACCCTGTGAAACAATGAATAAATAGCACCTAATGGACACAAAAAACGGCAGAAGCATCTGAACACAAACACCGAGGATGCTGCTATAATAACCAGTAAAAAAACCTTCCAGGAAAAAAGAAAGCCTGTAAGTGCTCTAAGCTGTTCCTGCACTGCAGTCAAAAAAAGCCCTCCCTCTAAGGTTCCTGCCGGGCAAATATATTTGCAAAATCCCGGATTATGCTTTACAAGTGGTATTCCTATTACAAACACTAATAATATAACATATTTCAGGTAAGAAAGCACCTGACTCCAGGTTCCCTTTTTAAGCTTTGGAGTATTAAGCTTATATGTAAGCTCCTGAAGCAGTCCAAAGGGACATAGAAAGCCGCATATGACCCGTCCAAATATTACTCCAAATAATATCAGCAAGCCAAGAACATAATAATTAAACTTATATTTTGCTGACACAAGTGCTGACTGAAGACTTCCGAGAGGACAGGAGCCTATGGCTCCCGGACATGAATAGCAGTTAAGTCCAGGCACGCATGCACCCTTGATATCACCTTGATAAATTCTTCCCTTGGCAAAGCCGGTAAAATTACAATTGTATAATACAGCACAGACAACCTGGGTAATCCTGCGCTTATAACTGCTCAATTTCATTACTGTGCCCCCGGTTCTATATCCTAATCTTTATATGCCCAACCAGCATGATCAATACCATATGCCAATCCCATAGCATCGGCATAATTCCCTCAGCCTATGCCGATACATTCATAGCATATTCTGACTGCCTTGTTCATTACATCAATATGATCCTTGTTGCAGATTCCAACGACCATAAGCACCAGTCCCGCTGCCAGCAGGCAGAGACGAAGTGCCGGTATTACTGCAGTTTTCCTTTGTGTTTTTGCACCATCTGCCATATTCTTTTTATCTGATATCTCTTTGTCATTTATCTTTTCTTCACTCACTTATACTGCCCCGCTAACATTCACCCTTTATTAGTTCGATGGGTTATCTTTATCTCTTATTTGATATATCATAATTGCTCAATTGTTACCCTGCGTCTCACAAGACCACTACACCATTACTCTGCAAGGGCTGCATCAATGGAAGCCTTATATGCCTCATACTGTTGCTCCATTCCCGCAGAGCCAAGATAAATGCTCTTGATAACGCCATCCTTACCGACAACAAGGGTATACGGAATTCCCTGTGTCGGGTAGCGGTAATTTACTATACCCTCTTCGTCATAGGCAATTGGAAAGGTGTATCCATTCTCCTTAATGAAACCATCCACCGTACTCTTGCTCTCAACACAATTAACACATAATATCTTCACATCATCACCATATTCATTGTTAAGCTTCTCAAATGCAGGCATTTCTTCTACACACGGACCACACCATGTCGCCCAGAAGTTAAGAAGAATCACCTTGCCGGAATTCTCTGAAAGAACAAACTTATCTCCACTAGCAAGCTCAGCAGCAAAATCCGGTGCCTTATCACCCTCGGAAAGCTCTCCGTATGTTACATTGCCGTCATCTGTCAGGCCGTCACCACTGTTGTTGCTGTCAGAACCATTATCCCCTGAAGCTTCTGGGTTATCACTGTTTTCGTTACCATCAATCATTTCACTGCCATCAGTGCTTTCTGTTTCATCAGGTACTTCAATCACATCCTGGCCTTCTCTATTTTGCACACCATTTTCCTGCCCGCAGGCGCTAAGTACGATACCCATCACACCTAAGCACACCCCACAGCAAATAAACATATATATATCTTTTATTCTTAATTTTGAAGCTCTCACACAAAACCTCCTGTTTTCATTCATTCTCCAATCATTTGCGAAACTCAGCAATAACGTATATTATGAGAAGTACTTCGTACATTCTCATAATCTCGAAAACTTCGTTTAGATTCCATATACAGATGCCTATTCTTTATTATACCCAAACTTTAGGAAAAAACAACCAAAATAAATGAGCAGGAATGATCCTGCTCACATCATCTTTTATCCGCTAATAAATATTAGCTATATTATAGTTAACGACTATCAGCCTGTCAATAACCTCTCATCACCAGCCCTTTTTATTCGATAAGGCCATCACCCTCAAGTAGCTTAGCCCAGCCAGTATGGATGCAATCAATATAAATATCAGTGTCAGCACCCTGTGATCCGTATGCATGCCAAGTATTACCACCAGCACGATAAGTCCCATTACAACAAACATATTCGGGAACATATAGATTGCAACCGCCGCACTCTGCTTGATCACTTCAATCTCATTCTCCCAGTCGAGCCTCATGTGCCTGATTCCGCACACGCATCCCCATGCCGTGGAGAAGGCGCACAGAGCCGCACCAAGAATTATATACAATATAGTATTTATAACCGTAACCTTTGCGGATATGCAAAGACACAGTATTCCGAAGGTCATAAACGGTACCGTCAGGTACATATTAAAAAGCATCTTTCCCTTGGCAACAGTCTTTTTATCAATGGGAAGACTCTGAAGTATCCAGTAATTCTTCCCCTCCAATGAAGGTGTAAATGCAGTAGTAGCCACCATGCCTATGAAAAAGTAAACAATGAAGGGTATCGCAGGCTGAAGAATTGCAGAATCAACGGGAGCGCCCTTTGTGATTAGGGAAATAATATTATCAAATCCGATTACAAGAGTTACAATTCCAAGCAACACTGCCAGAACCTCTCCCATTGCACCGTTTGTCATATATACGGTGGAGCCGGTCATTCTCCTGAACTCCTTGAATGCAATAGCATTCACCACACTTCTCTTCTTCTGTCCGGTCATCTTATATTTTTTCATGGCAGCATGGGATTTCAGACTGGAATTAATTCTCCTGTAGGAATTACCCACGATATGGAACACTACGGAAAACAGGAGCACACTTACACCGATAAGAAGCAGAATATCTGAAACAGTAAACTCCTTAACCGCACCGGAAAACCATCCCGCAGGAAAATACACATTTCCCGCCTGGTCCATCATTTCAGATGTCTTTGTCAGAACAACCTCCACCTTATCATCTTCAAATATGGCATCTATAATGTATTGAAGTGAGAAGCAGAATATAACAAAAATAAATGTCAGCACCGTCTGAATAAAATTGCTCTTTCGAAATCCCGAGCTTACCCTTGCTATCAAAAATCCGATAAATGCAGCAAAAAGCATGGGAATGATCGGCAAAAAGAAAGTTAATATGATCCATAAAACATAACCAATAATACTTGGACGAGCAAAATATCCGTACCCGATCATCATAGCAAAGGATATACTAAGATACCAGGGCAGACTCTTCATATACATATACATGAACTTGCAGGCCGCCACAGTCCTTGCCTCAAAGGGAAGTGCCATCAGCATATCGTATTCCTTGAAGTTGAACAGATATCCGTTTGTCTTGAATATGGTGGATATGAAGGAAAACGCACTTATGATCAAAGCACACATCACAGGTACCCCATCAATGATATTAAGCTTCCCATACCCGACACACATTGCTATGCTGTATCCCATAAGCATGGCATACAGGCAAAAAAGACCTATGCAGCTTGCGATCACTTTCTTTTTCTTCTTTTTATCCTTTGTATACTTATATATATTGCTAAGGCTTGTGGATCTTAGCATGGTTTTAAGAAGTATAATTTTACTTTTCATTTTCTACCTCCAGAAATGCCTCTTCCAGTGAATGTCCCTCCGTAAGCTCCTCCATTGTACCTGATGCAATGATCTTACCTTTCTTAATGATCGCAACCTTATTACACAGCTTCTCAGCCACATCCAGAACATGGGTTGAGAAGAAGATCGCCGTTCCCTTTTCACACATTTCATGCATGATCTCCTTAAGTGTAAATGCTGCCTTCGGGTCAAGACCGACAAACGGCTCATCAAGTACAAGCAGCTTAGGCTCATGGATAAGTGCCGAAATGATAGCCACCTTCTGCTTCATCCCATGGGAATATGAACTGATAAGATCTCCCAAAGCTTCTGTTATCTCAAATGTGTCAGCGTATTTCTTAATCCGTTCTTCCCTGTCGGCAGCACTGATGTCAAAAACATCCGCCACAAAATTAAGATACTGGATTCCCGTCAGATTCTCATACAGATCCGGGTTGTCCGGAATATAAGCTGTCACCCTCTTGCATTCCATAGGTTCTTCCTTAACGGAATGACCGTCAATGTATATTTCTCCTTCGGTAAAGTCAAGCACACCCACCACTGCTCTGATCGTGGTTGATTTACCTGCACCGTTGTGACCGATGAACCCGTATATATCTCCACCCATTACGGTGAGGCTCACATCATCTGCCGCCTTTTTCTCTCCTCCGTAAGACTTTGAATAGTGCTTAATCTCAAGTATTCCTGTATTGTTCATAATTCTCCCTCCGGTAAAATATTGATACTATAATCCACTAATATATATTTTCTTCAATGCTTTTGACATATCACCACATCTTTATCGCATATAAATGTTGCAGAAATAACTATTAGCTTCATTATAGCTAATGTTTATTAGCCTGTCATTATTTTTCCTATACAACGAAAAATTCACGATATTCTAAAATAACGTGAATTTATATTAATATAGTTCTTTTACAACAATAGCTTTGCATCATCCAACAATTCCATTGCTCTTACAATTCTTGCATTGGATAAATCCTTGAAGTTTTCACTATCCATTCAACACCCGCCCCTCGCTCTCAATATTTGCAAAAAAATCATACCACGACTTCTTTTGTTCATATTCAGTATGTGGAACACATAAAGTATTAATCACAACAAAATACTTCATCGCTAATTCAGTAACTATATCAATCAAAACATCAGTATATTTTTCTGATTCTTCCCGATTACATTCGGTCAACAATATAACGTCTATATCCGAGTATTCGTCATAATCTCCACGAGCACATGATCCATACAGTCTGCATTGTTTTATATCTTTACCAATCCGTGAACGAACCATATCTACAAATTCTTTCATGACATTCTCTATAATCGTATCGTTCATTGTTCCACCTTCTTTTTTATAAATCAATTATATTTTTAAACAATCACCTAAACTTTTGTCATAATATAATAAATGATTTTATCACATATCTTATCTTCTTTCTATGTTTTTCAATAAAAATATTATACTATTTATTATTTTATCTCATGCCGCAAATATCCCCTTGCCATAAACACCCAATATATGGGAAAACCTATAAGAGCAAATAAAACAATTGCACTTTTTGTTGTAATGGCAAAATCCCCACATGATAGAAATGACAAATTGAATATCGCATAATAGAAGCTTTTTGATAAACACATCCCGCCTGTAAGTTTTCAACTAACATATTTCTACACGCAAAGATGAGCTATCGCTTTCACTTAATGCGACAGCCCATTACCAATGGATTATCAAATTCATCATATCTTAATTACATTTCTTAACCGTTTGACTAACTAATAACCTTGCTCGTTCTATTCTTTGAAATATAGAAATAATATAGTAACAGATAAAATCTCATGCGATCATATAAATCACTGCGACAATTGTAATTCTCATATATTTCTATATTACATTTATTTTGATCCGGAGTATACTTTCGATTTCCTATAATTATTGCATCAATAGGCATCTGAAACAACTCACTTAATGCATATAGATTATCAATCGTCGGCATATTTCTTCCATTCAGCCAATGGTATACACTTTGAGGTGTTTCAAGTCCCAAAAATTGCTGTATATCTTTTACGGTAATATTTCTTGATTGCATAATACTCTTAATGTTATTACCAGTTGCAATTATATCTATAACCGGATATTTTTTCTGCATAATAATTATCTCCTAATATTTTTCAAATTAAAGTATTATTTCTGACATAAATACAACAAAAGGGAGATAAAATCTCCCTAAAAAAGTATTATAGGATTCGGATGGGCGGCGTATCCATCATATCAGGTTCCACTTACTGGAGTGCAGGGTGCCTTTCCTGCTCGTCAAACCTATAATACATTAAATAACTTATCATTATTTCTTGTTATCGTCAAGTTGTTTTTGATATAAAGTACTTACAATCTTTAATCTGTTTGACCTGACATATGAATCTAAACTGCCTATATTAACAAACTAACAGCTAAACGAATGTCCGCCGGACAACAAGCATCCATTCTCAGCATCCCCATTTATATACCAATTTCCAACAACTCTCTACTAATCAACGCTTTCAAATAATCAGGCACCTTTTTTTCATCATCTTTAAACATTAATTCATTATATATTCCATCGCTTGAATCCTTAGAAAATATGAAATCAACTATCTCCCCATCATTACTTTTCTCAACCGAAGAATCTTCCACTCTCAGTGACATAGGTAAATAACAATCACTAAGCTTATTACCGTTACTATCTAAATCCTCTGTCAAACCAAGTGTAAATTCCAAATTAGACACGCTCAATTTATAAACAACTGTTGATGTTGTCATATCCTTTAAAATACATACCATGCTATTTGTTAATTCAGGTAGTCTCTTCAAGCATGGCAACTTTTTCTTTGCATTCTTATATGGATACCTTGAAGAAAAATAAAACTGTTTAACGGACAATTTTCCTCTTTTTGCATTTCTGTAGAAAGTATTTTTAGAAAGATTTGTTTCAACTCCAGTCAAATGTTGAAAATGATCTACCGGAAAAAACACTTCAAAAAAATCTTTTCCATATACATACAGAAATGACTTACCTGCAAGCTCATTACTATATATTTGTGCAGCATCTGTGATGCCCTGTCTTATTAATTCTTTTTTATCTTTCTTTTTCATATGCACCCCTAACACAAAGAGGAGTGCGAAAACGCACTCCTCAAAGATTTCTTAATAAAGAGTTTTATGCTGGTTGTCAGCCTCAGTACCCAGTCAAGATACCTATTACGGTGTGGAAATCATTAAGTCCCCCACATGGACTACAGCTTTAATCCTTGCTGCCAGGCTCAATGCCCAGTCAAGACATCTAAAGAGATGGAAATTTTACCCTGCTCCATCTGCAGCCCAACTTTTAACGATGCTCTTTCATCGAGGCGTCTCCGCTCTACTTATATTATACTCAATTAGACACGAAATACAATACATTTATTAAATTATTTTTTATCTTAATCTGCCAATATCATAACCCCTTATCATATATTTGTCATTGTAGCTGTAGTATAAAATATTTCTTCCCAAGCACTACCCAACCACTCTCCCATCTGCAATTTCAATCTGTCAGTCACATATTCCTGCAATCTCCCTATCATGCGTTACATTATGAGGAATCTCACTCTATTCTTTTTCATACTTCGGAGCCAATTCAAAACAATACTCGTATAACGCATCATTTAATACAATTCCCTTAATCATATGTGCAATGTTTTCACTGGTAACACTCACTCTAACCATTGGATAATATCTGGCGAAAGCCTCATCATTTTCTCTGATATCCTTGAATATTTTTCTCCAGTCTTTATCTCTGATGAGAATGGAGCGATTATTATCAGCCAAAAAACCGCAACGAGACATGTATCCTTTTCCCATAAGCTCTTTATATGTATCCTCTTCAAGAATACTTCTATAAAATACAAATGATTCTCCTAAAGATTCTAAAATAACCGGCTTTATGGTATCTCCTGATTCATAAAAAAGTAAATTATCAAAATCAGCAATATCATATGCCTCACGGGCTTTTTCAATTTTTTCCGCTTCCATATCCATATACTGTTTAAATACTTCAGAGGAATCCTGATCACAGGCTTTTTTATATTCCTCTTCAGTTGAAATTTCTGATAAATCTATATCCTTCTGCTCTGCTTCTTTACTCAGATAGTTATCTATAATATTGTTAACATCACATTTATCACCAATACTTGCTGTAAGTGCTTTTCTGATTTCTTCAACAGGAATAAATCTATCAATCTTTTTATTCTTAGCACCCATAAATGCAAACTGTGCTAATAAAGTGTATACACTGTAAGGTTTGCTCTCATTCTCGTCAATCTTAAGAGGATCGCTACAATCCTTATTCAATAAATGAAGTTTTGTATCCATTACATATTTCACAAAATCCTCATAGAGCAGCTTTCCATCTTTGTTTTCAAACTTCACATATCTGCATACATCCGACAAATTGAATCCCCATAATATATAATCACTGAAAATATCCCGAAAACCAAATTGGTTCACACTATAATAGCTGAACCTTTTTTCCCAATATTCAATAAATGCATCATCTGAAAAGCATTTTCTTATATACTCTCCAAACTCTGCGTCTTTATTACCTAGATAAAAGCATTCAAATGCTTTTATTTTCTCTGGTTCTGTCAATGGCATAGCAGAAACTCTTTCAAATAATCTGTCGGAATTACATCTGGCAGGTATTTCAATAGGATTATCCAATACTTCATTAGCCAATTCAACAGCTCTTATGCACTGTCCCCTTGTTATATCACCATAGATAAATGCCTTATTAGATAGCCTCGATTCAATCATACAGGCTATAGCCAGCAGATACATATGATATGGCTCTCCTTGAGTTTTTGCTCCCCAAATATCATATGTAATATCAAATCGCTTATCTTCCCAGTCATAATCGAGATATGTCGGAAGCATTCCAAACATTGCATCCTCACATCTCTCAATATATTCATTGTCATCTACAAGATCCCTTGAAAGATGATAATCCTCAGCAGTACGCATATACATATAATCGCCCACTGCATCCCAGCCCACTCTTGTCTTTTCATTATGCCAACCATATGTTTTTTCATGTTCCTCAGTCTCCACAAGACAGATAGTATCAATTCCATCAATATTTATCTTTCTCTTTCCCGCAAGAGGAAAAGCTTTAACCATCTTCAGACTTTCCTCATATACTTTCTGCCATTCTTCTTTTTTTACCGATTTCGATATCGATAAATGAATGCAAATACCCATAAATAAAATCTCCCTTCAATCATTCTTTCAGACTTACCTGTCAAAAAATGATATCATAGCTATATGAGTTTTGCATTTAACCTGTGGTATAAAATCCATGTTATTTCAGATTACATGTCATTTATAACATTTCAAAACAAGAAAAATTACCGTCTAATTTCATCTATACACAATTGTTTGTAATAATGTTCACTAGAGGAATCTCTTTTTTCAGTCTTTAACGATACTTTAATCAGTTGCTCGTCCTCAACGGGAATCATAAGATTATAATTCAGCACCCCAATAAGCTTACCCTTTTTATCAATAATCTTATCAAAATCAGCTCTCGGTTTCATTTTCTTATGCTTTTCTACCGGATGAGATAATGGTATAAGATATTTTTTGTCATTGCATATTACTACAACACCAACATATATTCTTTTTTGTTTTCCAATCTGTGGTGAAACGGACTAAACACGATCATCTATATTATGTAGATTCCTAATATATTTCATATCTACCATATACAAATTAAGTCTCTCTTGTTCCATATATACTCCCATAAAATAAATGTGGTCATGCAAGACGCACAACCACATTTTGTGGAATCACCCTCAAGCAATTCCATCGCTTTTACAACTTCCACTTAAGGTAGGACTCACCTTAGCTAATATAATAACACATTAGTCTAATAAGTCAATATAATAATCAAACATTTTTGATTATCTTGATCTGCTAATATCATAACCCCTTATCATATATTTGTCATTATAGCTGTAGTATAAAATATTTCTTCCCAAGCACTACCCGACCACGCTCCCGTCCGCAAGCTCGATCTGTCTGTCGCACATTCCGGCAATCTCCATATCATGCGTTACAAGAACAATGGTCATATTACTTCTGTGTGTATATGCAACCAGAAATTCCATGATCTGCCTTCCGGTCTTGGAATCCAATGCTCCTGTCGGTTCATCGGCAAAAAGAATCTGCGGTTTATTCACCAATGCACGAAGAATCGCCGTTCTTTGCTGCTCTCCCCCCGATAATTGTCTTGGAAACAGCTTTTTCTTGTCATAAAGTCCCACAGCATTCATCCATTCATCAATACGCGGATTATCATTACTATCTGAAGAAAAGCATAACGGCATTCTTATATTTTCCTCACATGTAAGCTCCGGTATCAGATGATAATTCTGAAAAAGAATTCCTATATTCCTGTTCCTGAATTCAGCCTTTTTTCGCTTTGACAGCTTATAATAATTCTCCCCAATAAGCTTTACATTTCCCGTCGTAGGCGCATCAATACCGCTGACTATTGAAAGCAGTGTACTCTTTCCGCTTCCGCTTTTCCCAACAATGGCAGTAATCTTTCCTCTTTCCAGTGTAAATGATACATTATCAAGTATTCTGCTTGTGCCCTGTGGCTTATCAGATACACCTTTGCTTTTCTTGCATTTATCTGTGTATATTATCTTGCTTACATTGTTGACTTCCAATATATATTCACTCATCCCTTATCACCTGCACTCCTGCACCCTTTCTACTGATAAATCCCGCTGCCTTGCAGCAGACAAATATGAAGATCATGGCAGTTCCTGCAGTTATCAGCAAAATAGGAACAGAAAACGGAAAATGCTTATGCAGTCCATAATAAAAATACAGTTCTCCAATAATCAGCACCGCTACTGTAACAACCACAGATGAAACCAGCGCAATTATTATGTACTCGCCAAAAACAACCATGTCTGCCTGTGAACCTGTGGCGCCAAATACCCGGTACATATAAAGCTCTGTCCTTCTGCTTATAAGATCCTTTCTTATCAGTGTATAGAATACGGACGATATCACAAGTATCAAGGTCGCCGCGGTAACGGCAATTATCCTCATATAATCCTTCATCAACTGACTGATCTCATCAATAAGTCCTGACGCTGATTCAATATGGCAATCATAATCCGAAACAGCATCAGCTATCATTTTTTCCTGCAGTTTTGACGCATCAATAAGAAAAATGGGGCTCCATTCCTCATCAATTCCAAGCTTCCAATCATTATAGTTAATCATGACATTATAATTAACCAGACTTAGATACTGATCTGTATCTGATAATTGCCATGAAGAAATGTGCCCTCCAAAGAGCTTAATATCCTGCTCGATATTCATTTGTTCGCTTTGCCCTTGTTCACTTTTCTTTTGTCTGTTGTTCCCTTGTTCGCTATTAAAATATTCGTCACTTATTTGTCCGTTATTCGCTTGAACATTGTATTTCTGATTGCCTTGTATATCACCATAAGAACCACCCTGCTCCATAAGCCCGCATCTTCCTGCAAAATAACTCTCCACTACTACCCCATGCTCCGGGACACGAAAATGCGTGTTATCATCTGTGCCCTCATCTATAACCAGAGCCCAGAATTTACCGCCATCATCCGGTTCCTCAATGCCTGCCAGATCAGAATAATCCATCAGCTTAGAATAAGCACTTGTATAACCAATTTTCATTTCTTTAAGGGCTTCTCTCACATTTACCCTGTCCTCATAATCATCGCAGCGTACCAGTATGGAATAACCCATGTTATCCTGATAAGCACTCCTCAATATCCCGCTGATATTGAACCGGATATTAGAAACAATGCATATAAGCACCGTCCCCATGGAAATCACACATGCCAGAAGTATATCCCTCCGTTTTCTCGCACACATAAAACAGCGGGTTATGTCACGCAGGGTATGCAGTGCTTTATTATTCCTTACCCTGTCCACAAACAGCCTGAAAAATAATTTGAATAATATATATGAGAATGCAAAAATAAATGCTGCCATAATCATCAGCGCCTTAAATGCTGCCCCATCAATATGAAATGCAGCAAAAGCATACAGCATAATGAATACGCATAGCGCAATTGCAGCATACCTTGAATCTATAATATATTTTGCCAGTTTACCTTCATCATCAGTACGGCCATTCAAGCGCCTTCGGCTTATCTCTGCATTTCGTTCATACAAGACCTCCACTATCGGTCTGTTAACTATAGCAAGATCTGTATACAGATTGCAAAGGATTATGAGAACCGGCATGAACACTAACAGCTTTCCAAATATTAATACTGAATACCCTGAAACAGCGCCCATAATATAGCCTGCACCAAGAATGTCTCTCGAAAACCCTTTAAAAAGTCCATACCCTATCACATATCCAAAAAAGCATGAAATAATTCCGTATATTAACGCATCCGCCAATGCCTTATATAAAATATCCTTCTCATTCATCCCATATGTGCGGAGAATCACCATAGATTTCATAAGCTCATGGTTACGGAAATGAATAAGACACATCACTCCTGCCACCCCGGCAAACAGAGTGATAACCACTATTATTCCTAAAATGTTCTCCGTACTATCATAGAGCATGGACATTTTCTCCGTTTCCGAAAAACCGCCTTTTGAAATTCCATCAGCTATGAGTACACTGTTGTTTTCCTGTACTAACAGCACCATGGATATAGCCGATGACAGTAAGGTATACAAAAGCAATAAAATAATGTTTTCTGCCTTTTTGCCTCTGTACAGCTTCAGAAACAGTGTTATCTTCGTTAACACACTGTTTTTTGACATCCTCTTCCCGTCCACATATTTCCTCCTCTATAAACTTATGTTATATTTGACCATATCCGGTCGGCTGCCGATACCGTAACACTCATGCTTCGCATTCGTTAACAGTATCAGGCTCCTTTTTGCTTTTCAATTTGAAGTAAATGGGAACAAGAATTATATCAAGCACTAATGCGTACCACACAGAGAGAAGGTGAATAGAAAGTATAGACCAGAACTTAATATCCGGTGCATTATCGTAATTTGGAAACAGAATAATAATGCCGCTCACAAAATGTATGATACCCGCAAGTATGTTTGTCACGGCAGCAAGCTTAAGTGACATCAGTTCACGAGTGAGTTCTATATCATATAACTTATAATCTTTCGTACAGGTCTTCATCTCATTCGTTGACATATCATTCGTCGGTATATCATTCGTTGATGTAGTTTGAATAGGTTCGTCGCTTTCCACATTCCCTATATGCTTTTTACTAATTCCAAACACATTTGCAATTGCATGAATAAAGTCCATCCCCATACCCGTTACGACAAGCAAAACAGCAGTGACCCCAGCCACAAATAACAATGAAGGAAAGTCCACAAAATGAACCAATACAGAATCATCATTTATCATATTAGACATAGAATACATATCAAGCAGGACAAATAGGATTCCACATATAAGCATGACCATACTGATCAAAAACTCATACCTGGTATTTTTCTTATCCTTAATAAGACTTATCATATTTTCCTCAGCCTTTTCGGAATAATTCTCAGACACGATATCCTCTCCTGATAAGAATTCATTTACACTGATATTAAGCACCTCGCAAAGCCTCGCTATTACATCATGGTCAGGAATACTTTTTCCGCACTCCCATTTACTGACTGCTTTGTCTGTCAGTCCGACACGCTCCGCCAGCTCCTTTTGTGTAAGTCCAATACCCTTTCTCTTTTCTGCAATATATTTCCCGATTTTTTCCTGTTCCAGCATAATTACCTCCCTGCTTTCAACCATAAATAATATTCCGGTAGAGTGCAACCGACCTTAAGTAGATTGACATTCTACCGGAATTCTACCATAATTCTATGGATCATTTCTATGTTACTGCAATTATATTTGCAATAAAAATACCGATCTCCAATCGTTAGTTTTTGGTCTGACGATTGAATAAATATATAAATGCAAAGTTTTTGTAAAATTTCATTATGTATTTGTGGATATAAGTAAAAGATCCTGACATCTGCTATTACACTTTAATAGCAAATGTCAGGATACCATATAATATCACCCAAAAGCCTGCAAGAACTTATCTACCTCCAGAACTTCTGTCCGATCTCAGCCCGTATAACATTTTCCAGAAAACCCTGCTTCCCGCTCTGAAACGCCATAAGTCCCTCAATAAATGAGGTCTTGCTGTCCGTCTTAATATGGTTAAATGTCGAATCAATCTTCTGTCCGCTGATAATACGCGCGATATTATCCTTGAACCGCTGCTCATACCGTTCGATCATTGTAGGATCATTCGTTACGGCTTGTGCATACCACATTGCCTGATACCTTTGTGCGTTTCTACCCGCATCCGCAGTATTCTCCTTTGCAAGCCTCTGATACTCCGCATAGGCTTCAGGTGCCATGACACGCATTACATCCTCATCATTGGTGGTATATACAAGTCCGCTTCCATGTCCAAGATATGACGCCTTGCGCAATCCGTAATCCACATTTCCATTTTCATCGGTCTTTCCGGCAGAAGCCATCTTTGCTATAGCTTCCATGGCATTCATGAATGACTGTCTGTTGTCTTCAGAAATGAAGCTTTCCGCCGCATATTCTGCCTTTTTCATGCCAAGAGATATATTAGCCTGTCTCTCATCCTCAGTCATACCATTCGTATTCTTCACAAGAAAATTCTTTCGGATGATATCATAGGCAAATGCCTGTTCTTCCTTGCTGCAATTCTCCAATGCTGATGCAATCGTTTTGTCAATATTAAAGTCACCGCAATATTCAGGCATATGATTCAGCGACTTGTCAAAATGCTTGATATATTTATCAATCGCCGAGCTGTCCTCAACCTTCATTTTCCCCTCCTGACTGATGTTCATAAGAACTGCATCATCAGGAAATGTAAGCGTTTCCGAAATGTTATCATCGGATATCTGAATCCGATTCGTACCAAGCTTACTGCTGTAAATTGAATTGCCTGCTGCTGAAATTCCATTATCAATTTTCACACCCATATAAAGCCCTCCTTTGCTCATGTGACGCTGCCTTCGCCTGCCTTAACTCCATAATCGTTTTGTTATGAAATGAAAATATTATTCCTACCCGCTACGCTCTGTAATCCCTTGAGCAGACTGTCAAACAGATTTTCGGTCTTATCACGAGTATCATCATTTAGATCGTCAAACATACTCTTTAACTGATCCGCCATGCTTCGAAGTCCTGAAAGTTCTTTTTCGTTCTCGGCAATCGGCTTTGCAAGAACGGACAGATCACCCATGAACTCGCGATTGGCAAAAGCCTTGCCATGTCTTTCCGCACTTCTCTTATACATCTCCATGAACTTTGCTCTAAACTTATTTAATGCATTCTCATGTTCTACCGCCCGATCCATAGGCTTTACCACATAATTATCGATTATCGCCTTATAATCATCGTTGAGCTTTGACATCTCCTGTTCCAGTTCTTCCCCTGCATATTGCTCGGAAATTGATTTCTTCTGTCCATCATATATATCCTGTAATTTCTTCATCACATCTGAACTGTCTATTGATGAATAGTCTCTATTGTCCATTGCTATCATGAATTTCCTTGCATCCTGATATAAAGAAAGTGCATATCCTGTAATCTCATCATTTGTACCAACCCATCTTGGCACATCCCGATATACTTCCAACCCTACTGCGCCGTTCTCTCTAAGCTGTTCATCTACTTGCTGTCTTGTTTGTGAAATTATCTTAGATCCCGAACCATTTGCACTTTCTAAATCCTTTGCCATGCTGTCATTATAGATTTTCAAGCCGTCCGATGAAATCTCTACCGTTGCGGGTTCTTCCTGCCACATTGCAGGATTTGATGTGTTCGGCACAATATTGCCCGCAGTATTTCCCTTTGAATTAGCATTAACCGCATATACCGGATTGTACGATGTGTTAATTTTTGTACTCATAGTGTTGCCCTCCTTTGCTTTATGTGACGCTTTCTGCGCCTGTTTACTTGTTAGTGAAATCCTTTTCATTTATTACAACAGCATTGATAAATGGTAATACATTACTGAAAGTATCGTCAATCTTTACCCTCTCGTCAAGTACCTCCGGCAAAACAGCCCGTAAAACAGCATAAAAAGACTGCTCTTATTTTGATAGCTGTATAATAATGCCATATAAAACCGCTTTTCACCGGCAGATCAGCTTGCTTTACCTAGTTCAGTTGATTAAGTAATTATATCATAAGAATTCGTTCATAACCAAAATCACGGATAAAATTAGTATCATCCTATCTCACTTAATCTACACTCTTTCATCAATATTTTCACCCTTCCCGGCTTCTTTTAATTTTACAAAATTGTCCTCATTTTCATCCTGCTTCTCTTCCTCTTTTTCTGTATCGATCTGCTGCAATTTCTGCTCAAGCTTATCAATTTCCTGCTCTAATTCTTTCTTCTTTTTTGCTTCCTCTTTTGACAGTTCATCTTTCTTAACCAAATCTCCAAGCTGCTTCTTTAACATCTGAATTTTCTTTTGTATTGCTGCCTCCTCATTAGTACCCATACTTCCAGTGTTATTAGCTGTATTCCTGTTTATTCCATCAACTATCATATTCTTTTCCGCCTTCCTTTTTATTTATTTCCTGCAACAGCACTGTGACACAAAAACTGTTTGCTGTTTTCTTAATATCAATATCACCCATATACTTAAATGCTTCATCTCTTACATTTAACAAGCCTATACCATGCAAATCAGTTATTCCGTCTTTCGTTGTAACAGGAAGTCCGCTGCCCTCATCCATACGGATTTCCCCTTCGCATGAATTAGTTACTTCTATTATATAAAACTTCTTTTTTTGCTTGCCTGATATAGAAATATACCTATCGCCTCCTTTCATCCTCTCACATGCTTCTATTGCATTTACCAGAAGATTGTTTACAATAATGCCTATATCATATGGATTGTAGTTGTCTGACACAGGATACAGAAAATCTGTTTCAAATTGAATGTTTTCTTTTTCTGAAAGATTTTTCTTGTCATTTATAATCACATCCAAAACCGGATTCCCTGTTTTCACAGACAATTCAAAATAATCTAACTCACTATCTATTTTTGAAATATACTGATCTATATCTCCATAATTTTTGCTTTCCACCAGTCCCTTTATATTCGTCAGATGGTTTTTCATTTCATGACGCATTTTCCTAATACCATTATAAAACTGTTCCACTTCATCAATTCTTTCCTGCAACGCCTTTCCCTGCTGCTCCTGAACAAAATATTTTTTCTTATCATCTTCCATCCGTTTCATTTCCTGATAAGAAATGATTGTCAATACAATTCCTACACAAAACAACACAGCAATCATTGGAACAAATACCAAAAAGGCGGGATAATCATTATATATTCCAAAAACAACATGATTCTTCACGACAAACAGTAATCGGTCTACAATCCCCTTAAATATAATTCCTATAAGCGGAAGAATGCACAAATAGCCCCATTCCTTAATATTTAGCTGAAGCGGCTGTTTTACAACTCGCCTAATAACAAAAACCAATATTGCCAAAATAATACTTTGGATAAAATATACCCCCGCATAATTGCAGGCGGTATTTCGCAAGGCTGTTTCCACTGACACATTATTCACATAATTAGTGTTGAGTAAATATAGCAGGCTATTACCTGCAAGCTGGGTTAAGCAGTCAAAGCAGAAAAATACCATTGTAAGGAAAACAACGAAAAGCCTGTTATTTTCCAGCACAGAAGCGATCAGTCCCATAAGAATCACAACCTCTATCATCCCCGCCATTTCAAAATGTGGTATAAAAATTCCTATGACCGATATAAAAGAATAAACCGCAAATATGCTTATGCATTTTATGATTCTCCTGCTTTTATGCAGCTTATATGCTGGTAAATATGGTACAAACAGTATTGTCAGCAATCTGGCATCTATAAACGTTAATACAAAAGCAACTACTGTTTGAAATATTGTAAATTCTGCATCTGTCATATCACATACCCTCGTCCTCATTTTTTATAAATCTGAGGTACGCTTTCACAAACTCTGTATATTTATATTTGGAAATCAAAAGGCTTTCTCCATTTGAAAGAGTCACTTCACTTTTGTTATATTCTTCTACATGCTCCAAATTTATAAGGTATCCCCTGTGTATGCGAAAGAAACTGTTCTTTAATTTATTTTCCAAATCTTCCATCTTTGCGTAATACTCTATGGTTCCACTATATGTGTGAAGTATAATGTTATGATTTTGGCTCTCTGCATAATAAATTTCCTTTATTGTAATAGACTTACTTCCATTATGATATGGAACAATAATCATCTGCCTTCTATGATTCCTCTGTGACAAAACCTTACTTACTGCCTTTTTATATACTTCTGTAAACTTATCTTCAGATATAGGCTTAATCAAATAATGAAACGCGGACACATCAAAGGCATCATACACATATTTTTCATATCCTGTAACAAATATAATGACAGGTTGTTTCTTATTACCTTTACGGATTACTCTTGCAAGCTCCATTCCATTTTTCTTATTATCCTTGCCATTCAGTTCTATATCTAAAAATAATATATCGTACTCTTTATCATCTGAAATATATCCTTCAGCAGAAGCATATTCGGCAATATCTATATCAAATTCCATATCCAGCTTTTTGAGTAAGGTGATAAGATAAGTCCGTATATTCTGTTCGTCATCACATATTGCTATTCTTATCATTCTATGCCTCCACAAAAACTTACATTTTACATTTAATCATAATATCGGAATACTGCAAAGGGTTTCTTACGGTAAAAGCGTGAATAGACAATCTGGCAGCGTGAATAGATTTTATATAATCAAAAAACGCCTAACAGATCAAAATAGTCTCTTTCCCTTATTGCTTTAATAGATTCACCTACCTTCATACCAGTTCTCCTTAATCTGTTTTAAATAAATCTAGTTTTATAACGCACTTTACGCCAAGAACCGAAAATGATTTGTAAAGGCCTTCACAAATGAGAGTATATGTCATTAGTTTCATAAAATCCAGCAATAATCATTTTACAAAGGCAAAAAAAGAGACGCAAAGAATTTTTGCGCCCTTGAAATTCATTGTGTTCTGATATTACATATGATATTGGGGTAGTAAAAACTCAATGAGATCCATAAACTACTTGAACAGTTCCTCCTCGGTTATAACAGATTGCACCTCCCCGGAATAAGTGTTTTCTACAGCTCCATATGTCGTTATAAGTGTCGGATGAATAGCATACTTGGAATTACTACTAGTTTTAACTATTTTAGATATTTAATTTCTTCTTCCCGTCCTACCATACCGTACCTCATTTCTTCCATAACTCTACATTTTATAACAGTTGTGGAAATATTACATAAAGCATCTCTCTTTTAAAAAAAAATCCCACTGTCACCTTGTTTCTCTTTCGGTAATTTTGTGTTTATCCGCATTTTTACCAATTACTATATTGATTTTGCCAATAATTAGTATGCACTAGGGCAAGCTGCTATTGTTGTTTCCCAGGGTAAGGTTATTTCCGTATACACAGAACCTGGAGAGCATACTTTCGAAGATTCGGAGCACTCCGGCCTTAAAGGCATGGAACAACCAATATCTGAATACGAAGATGAATTCTGAAATGAAGACTTCACTCCAATATGCAGTATACACGCTCACTAACACCGGCGTCCGTCCAAGCGAACTTCCCGCATAAGCCAATGAACTGTGCGATATATTGAAACAGGAGATTTCCGGCAAATGGTGCTCTTTAAGTGGGATAGAAATTGCATCGATGGCATTAGGTACAATAACCCCGCATGATATGAGCACGGTTCAAAATGTGCAATATGCCGCAGCACTTGTCGGTAAACCCTACGACTTCTTCGAGGTTTCAGACGAAGCAGCAATGAAGGCAGGCGTGTGGAGATGTGAATGCGGGGCCTATACCGCAGATGATGAATTCTCTCTTTGTGGAAGACCTAAGGTGCTATGCTTTTTCTAATGAAGTTTCATCCAGAAGAAAATCCAGCATATTCAGTTTCTTATATCCATTTTCCAGATTGATAAAAGGATCATTATCCATAGTAATTATCAGCTTCTTGTATCCATCATCTAAATTCCTAAAAGATGCTATTTCCCGTTCTCTTGTAGATGGCTCTATTACTGAGTATGATACTTGAATATAGTAAGTATTGTTCATATCCCTCGCCATAAAATCTATTTCCTTATCACTATTGTTGCCAATATCAACTATATAACCTCTGCGAAGTAATTCAAGGTATACAATATTCTCTATCGTATGTGTTGGTTCCAATTGCCTAAAATTCAATATGGCATTACGAATACCAATATCACATACATAATACTTGTGCAAAGTTTTTAGATATGCCTTACCCTTGATATCATATCTCTGTACCTTATAGAACAAAAAAGCATCACACAAATACTCTAAGTAATTACCGATTGTTTTATGATCAATACTTGCGTGTCCATTACTTTTTAATGTATCCGCTATTTTTCTACTTGAAACATACGACCCTATGGAAGAACACAGCAACTCTACCAATGCCTGAAACACTTCTTTGTTTCGAATTCCATGACGTTCAATGATGTCGTTAATCTGGACAGACTCTGCAACAGTTTTCAGATATTTATTCTTTAGAACGGAATCTTCTTCCTGCAGCAAATACGGCATCCCACCATATAACATATACTCATTAAATAACTGATATTTATCCCCCTGATAATAATCATATAATTCCTTAAAACTGAATGGTTGAACATGAAGCTCCATACCTCTGCCTCTGAATTTTGTATTAATATCAGACGACAAAAACTCTGAATTAGAGCCGGTAATATATACATCGCAATTAAAATCCCGTTTTATTCCATTTACCACATCTTCAAATTTATCTACCAACTGAATCTCATCCAAAAAGATATAGTAACAGTTTTCATCCTTAATCCTTTCTTCAATCTCGTTATAAAGATTTTTTGCATCTAACAGTTTTTCATTTCGAATATTATCCAATGCTATCTTTATAATATGATCTTCAGGCACACCAATTTTCTTAATTTCCTCATAAAAAAGTTCAAATAACAGAGTAGATTTTCCGGAGCGACGTATACCGGTAATAATTTTGACAATATCTTTATCTTTCTGCTTTAACAAAAAATCAATGTACTTTTTTCTTTCTATCGTCATAATCCGTCCTCTCTATTCCCCAAAAAAATATTTTAAAGACTTTTGGGGAATAATCACCTCCTATTATATATCTGTTTTATTTATTTGTCACGCACATTTTAAGTATTTACCATTTTTCTACATGCAATACTTTACTTATAATGTTACAACCATAAGCACACACCAGACAGCTATCCCGGCAATCTTCAAAAAGCGTTTTATCTGTGTATGTATAATCTGGTCATCTCAGGCTCATCATCCCCCTGCGCCATACAGAAGAATTCCCAGCCATATCTCTCATAAAAACCTATATGGTCTGTAACAAGATAAATTGGCAATATTCCTTTTGATTTCATATCTTCTTCAACCATGTTAAGAAGCTTACCGGAAATGCCTTGACAGCGGTACTCTTCTTCCGTAAATACTGCACACACATTCGGGCTTAAGTCCTTCCTGTCATGGAAATCATTTTCGATAACACCAAGACCACTTACGATTCTTTCACCATCCATCGCAATATACCATCCGTATTCAGTTTCACCATTAAGATATGCTTCCATACACTCAAGATATGCTTCTTTCGGAACGCCCCACTTAACATTGAACCATGCAGCAGCCTCATCTTTTATTTCAGGTTTTTCTCTAAGTATTACATATTTTATCTCTTTCATATATTTCTGCTCCTTTTCAATAACCACTTATGCCTTTATCATATATGATATATTTCTATCTTAAAACCTTAAAAAATTTTATAATTAAACTTGAGAAAAAATCCCTGGGATATAGTGTCAAATCCCAGGGATAAAAAATCATTTCATACTGCTTTTTTCTTTTCCTGACCAACAATACGCCATATACTTTTCTCTGACAAACAAAACCTTTCAGATAGTTCAGTCACTTTACAACCCGACTGATAAGCCATATATATATTACTATTCCTTTCACAAAGCATTTGTCTGGTGTTGTTCTTCTCACCCCAGCCAGATCTTACTTCCTCTTTGCGAGGAATATATATATATTGGTTCCATCAGTATATTGCTGGATCAATTTTATTAATTCACGCGGAAGTACTTCTTCCGCTCTTAAATAGCCCATTTTGTGCCTCCTAAAAATATATTTCATTTATAGGCAGCATCGGCTATTACGAACCTATTCAATTTTTACAAATCGCTATAGCCAATGCTATGCACAAAACTCAGGTGTTGTCATACAAATATCCTCCTTTTTGATCCTTAAAGTTTATCCTTAAAACTTTGACAAACTCTTGTAATTTAAAGAAACTCGCACTCATTTTATATGAATGCGAGCTTTACACGTTGTTTAAATCTCCACTTTAAGGCTGGAGCTCTCCTGTTATTAAAATCTTATTAGCATACTCCCTGAGCGATCATAGCCTCTACAACCTTCTTGAAGCCGGCGATGTTAGCACCTGCAACATAATTGCCTTCCATGCCATACTCCTTAGCTGCATCATCAATGTTGTGGTATATACCAACCATGATGTTCTTAAGCTTAGAATCAACCTCCTCAAATGTCCATGAAAGTCTCTCTGAGTTCTGGCTCATCTCAAGAGCTGATGTTGCAACACCACCTGCATTGGCAGCCTTACCGCCAACGAAGTTGACCTTGTTCTGCTGGAAGTACTCTGTTGCCTCGATTGTTGTAGGCATGTTAGCACCCTCTGCAACATACTGAACACCGTTTGCTACAAGTGCCTTGGCGTCATCAAGATTCAACTCATTCTGTGTTGCACAAGGAAGTGCGATATCAACCTTGATATTCCATACGCCGTGATCATCGGCATTCTTCTTGTCATGATACTCTGCTGAAGAACGGGCCTTGGCATACTCTGAAAGACGGGCACGCTTAACCTCCTTAACCTCTTTAAGAAGTGCAACGTCGATTCCTTCAGGATCATAGATCCAGCCTGTTGAATCAGAAAGTGTTACGACCTTAGCGCCAAGCTGCTGAGCCTTCTCTGTAGCGTAGATTGCAACATTACCTGAACCTGAGACAGCAATAGTCTTGCCCTCCATCTTGTCGCCGTGGCATTTAACCATCTCCTCTGTTAAGTAGAGAAGTCCATATCCTGTAGCCTCTGTACGGGCAAGGGAACCGCCGTAGGTAAGTCCCTTACCTGTGAGAACTCCCTCGTAAACTCCTTTAATTCTCTTGTACTGACCGAACATGAAACCGATCTCTCTTGCACCTGTTCCGATATCACCGGCAGGTACATCCTGATCTGCACCAATATATTTTGAAAGCTCTGTCATAAAACTCTGGCAGAACTTCATGATCTCATTGTCTGACTTGCCCTTCGGGTCGAAATCAGAACCACCCTTACCACCACCGATAGGAAGTGTTGTAAGTGAGTTCTTGAAAATCTGCTCGAAACCAAGGAACTTGATGATACCAAGGTTTACTGAAGGGTGAAGACGAAGTCCTCCCTTGTAAGGTCCGATAGCATTGTTGAACTGAACACGGAAACCACGATTAACCTGAACATTACCATTGTCGTCTACCCATGGAACACGGAACATAATCTGACGATCCGGCTCTGTGATTCTCTCAAGGATTGCAAGCTTTCTATACTTCTCCTCATCCTGCTCAATAACCGGACGAAGCGAATCAAGCACCTCTGTTACAGCCTGAATGAACTCCGGCTGGTCACCATCTCTCTTCTTTACCTTCTCTAATACCTCATCAACGTATGACATGTTACTAAAACCTCCTTATTATTCTATTGCAAGGGTCGATTTCCTTCTATAATAATGCATTATTATAAATGATATCCTATCACTACTGTGATGAAGAATGTAAATAAAATGCATCCCATAGAAAAAAGCACTTTTATTTGACAAGTGCTTTTACTCCGACACCTTTGCCTTAGGATATTATACATAAGAAACTTAATTTTATCAAGTTATAAGCGTTTATATTTAATTATATTTTGCAAAACAACATTTGCACTTAATAATATTATGTATCAGCTTAATATTATTAAGCAACCAACAAATCGCACTTAACAATATTAAGTTTTTAATGTTATAATGACACAAATCTTTATAACATTCATATTATAAATCAATAACATCCACCATTTATTCCAATATACATCAACCATTTAGATTCTAATACTATATATTATGAGAAGTACCACGTACCTTCTCACACTCTCGAAACCTTCAGTTTCCCGTTATCTTATACATACCCATACAGCCCTCGCACTGATACCTCTCCCGATATGATAGTATCCCTGTTTCCCTTTGAATCCTCAACAATAAGTCCGCCCATATCATTAATGCCAACAGCCCTCAATACACGCTGCTGCCCCTTCTCAATTATTTTAACTTCTCTTTCTTTATTAATAAGAAGCTCGTTGTACTTTTCTGACAGTCTTGAAAAATCCTCTGTTTCCAAAAAAATATCATAATAATCTTCAAAATAATCAAAAAACTTAGCCAGCAGCTTTGCCCGTTCCACGTCTCTGCCAAGCTCAAGACTTATGGACGTTGCTGTATCACTTATCTCATCATCAAATTCTTTTTGATTACAATTAATACCTATTCCCACCACCACATACTGGATATATTCCATATCCGTACTGCTTTCTGTCAAAATACCGCATATCTTCTTTCCATTGACAACAACATCATTGGGCCATTTGATCATAGCTTCAAGCTTCTCTTCATCCCTCACCGCTCTGGCAACCGCCATTGCTGCGATTAATGTGATCATTGAAGCTCTTTCCACCGCTACATCAGGATAAAGCAGTATGGAATAATATATATTTCCGGCAGGAGATATCCATGTTCTTCCCCTTCTTCCACGTCCTGCTGTCTGCTTATCAGTCACCACTACCGTTCCATTATTACCGCCTTTTTCGCCCAGCTGTTTTGCCTGGATATTGGAAGAATCAGTCTCAGGTAAATATACTATATCCCCTGCCAGCCATTTTGTATGTAAATGACTGCGTATAGCAGCTTCATCAATAATATCCGGCAGGGAGACAAGCCTGTATCCACGGTTATTAACAGAATCAATTACATATCCATCTGCTTTCAGGGCTTTAATATGCTTCCATACAGCAGTTCTTGAAAGACTGAGTCTATCGCACATTTCCTGTCCTGATACATAGCCCTTTTCACCCTTAAGCATGTCTATTATCTTGTCCCTTGTGGTTTTCTCTGTTTTATTTAAATCAGCCATACTATTCCTCTTCCGCAGCATGTGTCTGCTCTGCTTCTTCCTTCTTGATCTTTAACATTCCATAAAGAGCATTTCCAACATCTGATTTCTCAGTAAATGGAATAACAAACTGTTCCTTTCCTATATATATCTGAACAAGACTATAATCCATATTAGGATTGGGTACTACATAGCCAAGGTCTGTTATTTCATCATAAGAAATAGTGCGCTCCTTCTTGTGCATCTTGAGAGTCATGGTCTTATCTCCAAACACATATGTAATATCATATGCCTGTGGTTTTAAAGTTTGTATCAGCAAAATGACACCATATGCCAGGCAGCCTGCACATAACATGGTTATCACAATGCTGCTCTTTTCGTGACGAATCACCACAACACCAACTCTCATAACTGCAACTATAATAAATATAAATGCTAAGCTTCTCATAGCAATTCTGTTGCGAATATTTTTATGAACCGTATGCTCCAACTACTTTACCCTCCTTCAGCCAGCAGGTTTTCCTCACATATTCAAAAACAAATATCACATTTATTTTCTAATAAAATCAAGGGATAACTATTACTTTTCAGTCACCCCTCATTTTTATTCAAAATGTTTTTTGGCAATTTATCACATATTTAACCAATTAACTTTTACAATAACCCTATATTCAATAGCCTCTCAGCCACTCTTCAGCCGCCTGCCCCAACTGCCTTGCAATATTATCATCCACAAGACGACTATAACAACTAACACAGAACCAATGTCCATCAGACAGCATGTACCTGCCTAGGGATAGTGGCATAATAACAGCCATATGTTGTGACATGTTTTATACTTTATATCAATAACGCAATACATCACATTATCAGAATCAATATCACTAAAAATTACCTGTAGATAATATCCTCACGACCAGGCCCATTAGACACCATAGTAATCGGGAAACCGATCTGCTCTTCAACAAACTCAATGTATTTACGGCAGTTTTCCGGAAGCTCCTCATACCTTTTGATTCCCCTGATATCTGTCTTCCAGCCTGGAAGTACCTTTATTACAGGCTTAGCCTTCTCGAGCTTTGCTGTTGTCGGGAAATCAGTAGTTTCCACACCATCAATCTCATAGCCAACACATACAGGTATTTCATCTAAATATCCTAATACATCAAGCACAGTAAATGCCACATCTGTAGTTCCCTGTATCCTGCATCCATACTTAGTTGCAACACAGTCGAACCAGCCCATTCTTCTAGGTCTTCCTGTAGTGGCTCCGTACTCTCCGCCATCGCCCCCGCGTTTTCTAAGCTCATCAGCCTCATCGCCAAATATCTCGCTTACAAAAGCTCCTGCACCCACAGCAGAGGAATATGCCTTGACAACTGTAATTATTTTCTTGATTTCATAGGGTGGTATTCCCGCACCAATAGCACCATAGGCAGCCAGTGTTGATGAAGACGTAACCATAGGATAGATACCATGGTCAGGATCCTTCAAGGAGCCAAGCTGTCCCTCAAGAAGAATATTCTTTCCATCCTTTATAGCCTGATAAAGAAAGGCAGAGGTATCACATACATATGTCTCAACCATTTTCTTATATTCCATCATGGTATCAAACAGCTCATCGACCTTTAATAAGGGCTTATGATATAAATGCTCCAACAATATATTCTTTTTAACAATCACTCTTTCCAGCTTCTCCTTAAGCCCCTCAGGATCAAATAACTCAGCAACCTGGAAACCTATTTTGGCATATTTATCTGAATAAAATGGAGCTATACCTGATTTTGTAGAGCCAAAGGATTTTCCTGCCAGTCTCTCCTCCTCATACTCATCAAACAGAATATGATATGGCATAACGATCTGCGCTCTGTCAGACACAAGAATCTTGGGCATTGGAACTCCTCTGTCGACAATATCCTTTATCTCCTTAAATAATACCGGAATATTAAGAGCAACCCCATTACCAATAATGCTTGTGGTATGATCATAGAAAACGCCTGAAGGCAGTGTATGTAATGCGAACTTGCCATAATCATTTACTATTGTATGACCTGCATTTGCACCACCCTGAAATCGTACGATTATATCTGCTTCCTTACTAAGGGTGTCTGTTATCTTACCCTTACCTTCATCTCCCCAATTTGCCCCAACTACTGCTTTAACCATTATCTTGATCCTTTCCTGCTTTAATATAAATTAATATATGTATCAAATATATTTTTATTATACAACCAGGGAAGATATAAGTAAAATTAATATTTCTAATGAATGTCATTATATTTCATTATATCTCAATGCCGATAATTCATATATTAATAAACTATACATATTAAAATACAAATTATAAAAAATATATATTACATCCTCTACATAACAAAAAGTGCCCCGACACCTTCTTATTGAAGGGCGGGGCGTGAAAAGAGAGGAATCTATGCAACCTTAAGATTTTTTTCAATGAATGTACGGATTAATGTCTTTTCCTTTTCTGTTGTAATTGGATCGAGAATGATACGTCCATTCTCCTTGCCATACATACATGCATAAAGATCAATCTTCTTACCAGTTTGCTCCTTTGCATTCTCTGCCTCTGTGTATATCAAATATCTCTGTCCATTCTCCGGATTTTCCACAACGCTTAATCCAACATATGTAATCTCTTCACCATTCTCATTGGTCAACTTAAATGTGTTATTCAACTCCATTATAATTTGTCCTCCTGACATTCATTCTTGAAAGATCATGTAATCTTCCTATCTTTGAAAATAGTCTCTGATAATAATTCGGCCAATATTCAGAAAAGTAAGCTCGAAATTCATTATCCATAGCAGTTTTCATTATTCATCCGCTACCACCAGCAAATCCTTTAGCTTTGTTGCTGCAACAGACATTGTAGCTCCGGTATCAATAATTAGACACATTTCCCGGCTTGGGATATCCTCGTCAAAGCTCAATCTAAACAAAGCCCCCTCTGACAAAAGCTTGTCTGCAAAATCCTCAACCACGCAGCCTATTCCCAGATTTCTGGCTGCAAACTGAATTATCATATCGCTGGTTGCCAATTCAAATTCAGGCTTTACATGAACATCCAAATTATGTAAATAATTATCTACATAGGATCTTGTACTCGTATTGCCCTCCAAACATATCAATGGAAGCTTTTCCAAGTCCTTATAGCTTAGCTGCTTGCCCTCTAAATATCGGAACTTATCCCCAGCCACAAACACATCCTGAATACGACGCACGCATGATACATCGAAACGAGAATCTGTCTTAAGTGGTTTGGTCACGACCCCAAAATCAATTCTTCCCTGTTCCAGGTGGTCTATTGTCCGCGGCGTGGGGGCATTAGTAACTGTAACCTTAATATCAGGATACAACTGATGAAACTGTTCAAGATAGGGGAGAAGATAGAACTGTAATGTCATATCGCTGGCTCCGATTCTTACCTCTCCGGTTTCGAGATTCATCATCTTAGCCAATTCTCTCTCTCCTGCCAAAAACCTTTCATAGCCATCTCTGACATAAGAGTACAATAAAGTTCCAGCATGGGTCAAACTTACACCTTTAGCACGTCTGGTAAAGAGCTCTATCCCTAATCCCTGCTCGAGCTGCTTCACAGCTTGGGAGACGGCAGGTTGTGATATATTGAGCTTCTTCGCTGCTCCAGTAATGCTAAGCTCGGTGGCTACGTAATAGAAAATCTTGTAGTATTCCAGATTAATATTCATTATAATCTCTCCTTATACCTTACAGACTTTCTATAAAAGCATTATATTATATATTCTCGTATTTGTATAGAGGTTTTTTTTAAATTTGTCGAATATTTTGTGTTTTTATTAAATGAAAACCACAAAATATGACATTTTAACCAAATAATGTAACAAAAAATGCGAGGTATAATCAACGCTTATATCTCGCATTAGTATTATCTATATCTTGTGTGCCATTTACAATCAAACACCATTTCTTGTATCCATGCTTAAACCATAATCATTTTCTAGCTATAATAACTATCGCCCCATATGCTTATCCGAAGAATCAAAGCTGTTCAAACACCTCTCCGATACGCTCATTTATCAGTAGATCAGCATTTACATCTCTTTGAGTTTTATCCATATTGATAACAACAAGATGGCTTCCCCTAAAATAATCTATAAAACCCGCAGCTGGATAGACTGCAAGGGAAGTTCCTCCTATTATTAAAACATCCGCCTTACTAATATATTGAATGGTCTTTTGCATCGTAAGAGAATCTAAGCCCTCCTCATATAACACAACATCCGGCTTGATGATACCTCCACACTCGCATGTTGGCACACCCTCTGCCTCAGCAATATACTGAACAGGATAAGACCTTCCACATTTTGTGCAATAGTTTCTATGTACGCTTCCGTGAAGCTCAAGCACCTCTTTACTTCCTGCTGCATAATGCAAGCCATCAATGTTCTGTGTGATAACTGCTTTAAGCTTGCCCTGCTTCTCAAGCTCTGCCAGCTTAAGATGTGCTGCATTTGGCTTAGCATCTAATGCAAGCATCTTATTTCTATAAAATTCAAAGAACTCATCTGTGTGATTAACATAGAAGCTGTGGCTTACCATAACCTCCGGCGGATACTTATATTTCTGATTATAAAGCCCATCAACACTTCTAAAATCCGGTATACCACTTTCTGTGGATACACCTGCTCCTCCAAAGAACACTATATTGTCACTGTCAGCAACAATTCTTTTAAGCCTCTCAATCTTTTCCTTTGATTCCTCATGCAACATAACAGCCCCTCCTATCCTGATATTGATTCATTATCTAACTATTTAACATTTTAATCTAATTCCGTTTGAATACCATTAATTATACTTATCCCCTGTAAGAATCTCTGCGAGCCTTGTAATAGCCTCTTCCTCATCCGGTCCATCGCAGATCAGCTCAACCTCATCTCCACACTGCACTCTTGCCGCAAGGACACCCAAAACACTTTTTGCATTAAGGAGACTTGTCCCTTTTCTTATCTGTATCTTTGATTCATACTTCAAGCTTTCCTCGCAGAAAACTCCTGCGGGGCGAAGGTGTAAGCCCAATGGCTCAGTAACCACAACCCTCCGGGTAATCATAGCAACCCCCCCACTATTAATTCTGCGTAATTTCTATCTCAACCTCAACATCATCCAATATCTCTACTCCAGCTATGTCCTTCATATTAACGGTAAATGTGTATTTACCAGGTAAATAGCCTGTAACATCTATGCTTGGAATAAGGTTTGTAACCTTAAGGTTTTCCAGCTTATCCTTTAAGCCCTTGACCTTAAGCAGATAACTGGTTCCACTTAAAAAGCTATAGGAATAATCACTATTCTTACCAACAATATTAACAGCATCACTGGTAAGATACATATTCTTCTCTATCAGCTCCTCGACAGCAACCTTAACCATTATTTCTTCTGTACTATCTGCAATTGTAATACCTGATGGGAGATAATCTGCTATTAACACAGAGGTTTCCATATCCTCACTTAGATTTGAAACATCAATATCATCAATAACAATCTCATCCACCTTGGCCAGATCACTTGTGTCACCAACCACTAAAATACTTGTGGGTTGATAATCCAAGCCTGCAATGGAGTAGCCTTCCTTAACCTCTCCTGAGGTTTTAACCTTAACAGCAAGCTCCTTGGTCTTTGCCACCTCAATTGTTACATCCACTGTCTCTACATCATATTCAAACTTGGCAGAGTCGATAACCTCTCCACTCTTACTCAAGAAAACAGGGGCGGAGGTTGCTGTCAGATCACTGTTGGTGCCTGCAACATCTACATCCACCACAACCTCATCAATCATGTCTATAACGCTCTCTGCCCCCTTGACAGTGATAAGATTGGGGGTTGGTGTCTTGCTTCTTATGGCATACCCATCTGCCACATCAGATGTGGTACGCACTGTTATTGCAAGCTGGCTTTCAATCTTCTTTTCTACTGTAACGTTAACTGCATCATTATCCGCATAGGTTATGGTCAGCTCCTTTGCATTAACACTGCTCGTAGCTGATACAACCACATTCACAGCATTGGTAACTGACATTTTGGAAAGATCTGCCACTGCCTTAAAATCTGTATTAGTCAGCTTTTCAACAATCTTTCGACGCCCCTTTACTATAATATCTACCGTAGTTCCCTCAGGCACCTCATATACCATGTTATTATCAGTAATGGCCTCGCCATTAATAAACTCAATTTCTATACCTGTTATCTTCTTTGTGGTTTTATAGTCATCCACGTTGGCAACAACAATCCAAATCACAACTGCTATTAACAGCGATAACAGCTTTAATCCTA
Source organism: Lachnospiraceae bacterium (assembly GCA_017470935.1). Classification (GTDB taxonomy): domain Bacteria; phylum Bacillota; class Clostridia; order Lachnospirales; family Lachnospiraceae; genus CAG-590. Next base: position 60,516 of record JAFUXG010000006.1, on the reverse strand, counting down.
AATGGTCAAAGATTCGATTTTTCATTCTCACCACGACCTTTCCACCATTTTATTTTACGGGCTATAGGTTCATTTTTTGACAATTCATCAATTTTATCAATGAATTCCTCCCTGGTCAACCCTTTGTAAAGCACTCCATTATGAGCAATAGAAACATTGCCTGTCTCCTCCGAAACAACAATAGTAATGCTGTCAGAAACCTCACTGATACCAATTGCCGCCCTATGTCTTGTCCCGTATTCCTTATTGATATCAAGATTATCTGATAGGGGCAGGTAACAGGTTGCACTGACTATACGATTATTTCTTATAAGCACCGCTCCATCATGAAGAGGGGTATTATGCTCAAAAATGTTGATAAGAAGCTGATTTGTTATCTCCGCATCTATTCCAATTCCTGTTCTCTCACAGTCACCAAGCTTAACCTCTTGTTCTAAAACGATCAACGCACCAGTCTTAACCTCAGCCATTGCATAGGTGGCCTTTGTGATCTCATTCATCACCTTTCTGTCGATCTTTCTCCCTGTGCCGGAATCGCTAGAATCAAACAGAGATGATAATATCCTTTTACGACCAAGCTGTTCCAATGCTCTTCTAAACTCAGGCTGGAAAATGATAATGATCGCTATTACGCCCACACTTATGGTATTCTTAAATATCCATAAAAGTGTATTAAAATCAAAAACAGCCGCTATAGCCATAAAAATAAGCAAAATAAGGATACCCTTGATGAGTGTCCATGCCCTTGTCTTCTTAAACCAGTCCATAATATAATAGACCAGCACAGCAATGAACACTATCTCAATAGCATCCGTAACCTTCATTCTTGGAATATAAAACCAATCAAAATATGTTATTATCTGATTCCAAAACTGCTCCAACCTTCAATCTCCCTTTATAATAAATCAACTAATTAATATGCTTTACATTTTTATTGGTACCTGTGACAGAAAGCTTGGGAACTGCCTTGACATAATAGTAATAATCATCATCCTCAAACTGTAACAGCTCTGTTCTTTGGTAATCCACAACACCCTTGCAGAACTGCACCAGACAGGCAAGCAATATACCAACCACACTGCCAAGCAATACAGATACAATATCCACATCCACTAATAACATAACATTCCCAGCCAAAAACAATACCACATTCAAAAAACCACCTGTGATAAATGCTGCAACCCATGAATGTTCAAAGGATAATTTGTATATACAATATGTAATCAATATAACCAGAGAACAAACAGCAATCATTAACAACATTTTCCTGTTTTCCATCAGTGCATTGATTACGTATTGAAATCCGGAAACAGCATCATCCTCATCAGTCATAGCCGCAAGCACCTTTGTAAGATCACTAAGACACAGCTCGTAATAATACAGAATAAAACCAAAGGCAGCAGGAATAATAGCTGCCGGTCCAGCCAGAAACCCCAGTATAATGGGTAGTGCATAGGTTAAATGCAGGGAAAAACAAATAGGTACCAAGAGTACTATAATTCCTGTTCTTGGTGCAAACCTCATATATCCACAATAGAAAATAACAACCAATGCAGCACATAAAAGACCTACATCAAGGGAAACCTTAACAGACTCCATTACTATAACAATTGCGCTTATACCTGTTATAACCTGGGACGGCAGAAATGCACATATAATGGAAAGTACAAAAATTATTAATACATTTCCAAATATCTGCCAATATCCAAGCTGCATATCTAATGATCTGAAAATCACAAAAGACAAAATAAATTTTAAAATAGGTGTTAAAATAAAATCAAAACGGCTGTAAAACCCCTTGAGATTATCCCTAAAAGTCAATAAAGTCGTCACTTATCACAACTCCTCCTTTAGATTTCACAACCTCCTTCTCGGAAATCTCAAAAAGCTTTTTGAGGTCATGGTTATATATAATAATATCAGGTCTTGCATTCTCATAACGCCTTGAATATACTATCCGTGCTATCAGCCAATATATGAATATCCAGCAGCCATATATGATCGCAAGCAGCATTGCAATCCTTTTGTAATCCACCTTCAAAATATTTGCAAGCAGATAGTCCATCTTATAAACCACTACTATCGCAGTGATAAGGATAAATGCTATTGTTGCATGAACTATTGCTTTCAGGGCATTAATACGCACATAGTCCCCCTTATAAAAGCTGCTCATTGGTATCTCTGTCCTGCCTTTGTTATTCTCATATATTGCAATTTTACTCATAAGCTTTACATTCTGTTCACGTACCATATTCCCTACCACCAAATTATTATATCATGTCGCCTAGCGGCTCCATGAGGACATTCGCAAAATATCCAATTTTGCACACAAGTGTGCAAATCGGCTACTTTGCTCATTATATCATGTCGCCTAGCGGCTCCATGAGGACATTCGCAAAATATCCGATTTTGCACACAAGTGTGCAAATCGGCTACTTTGCTCATTATATACATAATATATAAAGCAACAATCATCAATTACCCATACATATCTATTATAAGTTTTGTACTGTAAAAGTACAAGTATTTTCTACTTATTTTTCAGCTTAAGTCTCAATATTCTTGTAACAGATTCATCAATTCTTTCCTCAGTCAAGGTTCCACTCTCCACTGCCTGTAATATTCCATCATATGCCTTATAAAAATCCTTTGACATCAGCACAATATCCACTCCTGCGTTTATTGCCTTCAATGCAGCTTCATCAGCCTCATACCTGTCCTTTATAGCCCCCATATTCATTGCATCCGTTATTACTACTCCACTATAATTCATTTCTTCTCTAAGAACACCTGTCACAATCTCCTTAGATACCGAAGCCGGTGTACCATCACTGATAATATTGGGCAGGGATATATGTCCAACCATTATTATAGGTACCCCTTCTTCTATCCCCTTTTTAAACGGGATAATATCAACGCTCTTAAGCTCATCCATTGTTTTATTAGTAAATGCATAACCCTTATGTGGATCTCCTGTTGTCGAACCATGTCCTGGAAAATGCTTGTATACACTCAATATCCCCTTAGATTCCAACCCCTTAGAGAGCGCATTCGCCATACTCGAGACAACCTTCGGATCCTCAGAAAAAGACCTTTCCGAAAACATTGAATTAAAACCGTCAGCTTTAACATCTGCCACTGGCGCAAAATCCAGATTGAACCCAAGCTCAGACAAATAGGCTCCCATATTGGCTCCTGCGACAAAAGCAATATCCGTATCACCCTTAACACCTATATCACTCATAGAGCCAACATTTGAGACTCCAAAGGATCTATTGTTAGCAATTCTTGCGATCTGTCCGCCCTCCTCATCAACACATATAAAAAGAGGAAGACCAATCCTATCCATACTATATTTTTGAGAATTCTCTATCATGGTCTTTATCTGCTCAGGATTTCGAATATTCTCATTCATATAAATGATTCCGCCAACAGGCGTCTTAGTTATAGCATCCCTCGTGGCATCACCGGCCATTGTAACATTGGATACGCCAGGCACAAGGGATTCCGGGAAAACAATGAAAAGCTGTGCCACCTTCTCTTCTAAGGTCATAGATGCAAGCTTGCTTCGAAGCTCATATTCCAGCTGCAGCTCTTTGCTGGTTGTCTTACCAGAGGCAGGGATTGTGTTTTCTGAAGACCCGTCATCTTCATTTGTTTTTTCACTTCGAGATGTTTCCTCACCATTAGAAGCTTTCCCACTTATGGTAGTTCCTTTGTCTTCAGATGTCCTTGCCTCAGATATTTCTTTGTCTTCCTCATGGTTAAAATTCTTTTCATCTTCTGACGCACTGCCTTCAGATAATGTGCTGGCGTTTTCCGCCACATCGATCTCCTTATCTCCACTCATAGACACATTAACGCCGACAGTCCCACAGCCTGTAAGAACCGCCAGCGTTAATATTATAATCATAAACCTTATATATTTTACACTAATGAAATCTGTCTGCGTAATCAAAGCACCAAACCTCGCAACCCATTCTTTTATCTATGTACCATTGTATATATCTCAGGCGGGGTTCAATCCCCGTCTGAGATATACGCTCCGCGATGATGCGCAGGGATTTGCATATGAAATATGCCGGCTTCGCCGACGCAAATCCCACGCCAAGTCTCGCGGGGCGAGACTTGAATCTACCGGGTAAACGCAAACATTTTTTGTAGGTTTCCTATTATACTCTAAAGAAAGAAATACTGTTTTTAAGATTACCTGCAATATTCTTAAGCTCTCTTGCCTCACCAACAATTGATTCCATATTGTCTGTCAGCTGGCTCAATGATGCGCTTGTCTCCTCAGTAGATGCTGCATTCTCCTCAGAAATGCTTGAAAGACTTTCAATGGCATCCATTATGGCATCCTTATCCTTGTTGACAGATTCAACCAAAGCAGCAATTGCCTTGTTACCTTCCTCAGTCTGCTCCAACTGATGCTCCATATCGTCAAAGGAATCACTCATATGGTCAAATGCAACTGACTCATTACTTGTTGCTTCCTTGATAGTCTGAGTAAGCATCTTATTCTGCTCAGATAATGCCGAGATACGGGCAAGCATGTCTGTAATCTCCTTAGCTGACTCATTAGACTGTGCTGCCAGCTCCTTGATACTGTCTGCAACTACAGCAAAGCCCTTTCCTGCCTCGCCCGCTCTTGCTGCCTCGATTGAAGCATTAAGCGCAAGAAGGTTTGTCTGGCTTGCAATATTGATAATAGCTTCTGCAGCAGTAGAAATCTCATCAACAACCCTGGCAGTCTCGTTAACTGAATCCTGTACCTCTCCTGCCTTTGCATCTGTCTCCTTATCCTCATCCTTAAGATGCTCTAACTGATGCTGTACATCAATAGAATGCTGATATACTGCATCTGCCATTTCAATATTGGCCTGTGCTGAATTAAGCACCTCATTAACCGAATTACCAATGTTAAGTGTGAGATCTGATGTATCCTGAACATTCTCTGCCATAGATGAAGCGCCCTGGGCAAGACCATACACGGCGTTGTTAATATCCTCACTCATCTTCTGGGAATCAGCAATTCTCTCCTCCGTTACATTGGCACTGGCTTCAACCGCATTGGCATGATCAATGATATCTCCAATAACCTCACCAAGCTTGCCTCTCATAGTTTCCAGATTATCTGTTATGTCAGCAAGCTCCTTGATCTTATTCTGCTCAATAACAGGTGTTGCAAAATCACCGTCAGACAAGTCGTTGATATGAGCAGCAATGGTATTAATTCTCTTATTAACTACTGTTGCAACGAGTATTGCAACTGCACCAAATATAACAACGCTGAGAACCAAAATAAATAACAGGCTGTACACATTCTTGTTAATCTCCTTCTGTGTATCAGTATATGGTGCTCCTGCAAACATCATTCCAATAGTCTGTCCGCTTCCATCCTTAAGCGGAACATAATATCCTGAGAAGTCCTCGCCGACAATCTCAACATGATCAATGAATTTATTCTGTCCACCGTTAAGAACCTCAGCTATTACTGCATCAGACGCCTTAGTACCTATAACAAGCTTACCACTCTGATCCTTAATGGATGTACCGTATCGGGTGTCCCCCATAAACAATGTAAGATATACATCCTCAGAAAGTGCAGATCCAAAATAATCATCATCCTCCTGTACCTGGGCAACACCACCGATAGTCAACACTCCGTCCTCCCCCACTACCCATGATCCGTCACCACTTTCAGCCATCTCATCAAAATGCTGTGCTGCAACATCCACTGTTGTATGCAGCTTCGCCTCTATCTCGGACATTGTAAGCTTATTGATCATCGATACTGCCCGCAGGTTGATAATCAATGCCCCTACCAATAATGGCAGAACTCCAAGACAGATAAGAACAAATTTGAGACTAATTTTCTTCATTTACTACTTCCTCCTCTAAGTTTGTAATATTTATAGTGTATATGCAGATAAAACTATAAATGAATATAAAAACTCTAATTTGAATTATAACACAATTCCATCATATATATCAACACCCAAAATCTACATCCTCATTGGAATCATACCTGCATTTTCTTCATACAAATCTCTTACCTGCTCATCTTATCAACCAGCAAAAAAGCTCCCAAGTACAAAGCTTGGAAGCTCCAGATCCAGAAGCACATACAATTTATGCAGTAATTCCATTGCCACTATTTCCTGATACACTTGGGTTATTTGTTGCACTTCCATAAGTCCATCCGAACATGGTAACATTAGGGCTAATGTCAGCACGGTTGATGGCAGACGTTAGACATCTTGCAGCAACAGCATTATATATGCCCTGTTCTTTGATCCTCCACCATACATAATAGTTTCCTGCAGTCATCCTTGTAGGTACAGTGGTACTCCAACCACTGGTCGGCGCAGTTGTATTATTAGATCCACATACATACTCCATCGTTCCACCTGTTGTAACACTATCACTATTAACAAGTTCTTGATATGATCCATTATAAGTCATAGTCTTCGCTGTCGTAGCAGTATAGGCTTGGTCAACAAGAGATATTATAAGTCTCATCATACGTCACAACAATCTCATACTCTGCTCCATCTAGTGTAACCTTCATCCACTCTTCCGTATGGAATGCCTGATGTGCTGTAACCATCCATTTTCCGTTAATTTGGGATACAGAGAACAAACTCTCATCACTTATACTAACCGAAGTCGGTATTCCGATATCCCGGCAATACCTATACAGTCCAGTATGCCAGATAGTTCAACCGTTGTATCTCCATTCATAACATACTGCTTTCTATATATAAGTAAATTCCACTGTTCATCATCAAAAACTATCTTCATTAATTAAACGCAATAACGCCTACTGTCAAATCAGCAGTTGAAATACAATCCCAACATTTTTTAATTATCTATTTGCAAAGTTATAAAAGAGTTATAAAATATATCCCAAGTTATAAAAGAGTTATAAAACAATTTCAAAGTTATAAAAGAGTTATAAAATTTCTAAAGTATAGCGAATATCTGCAAGGAGACATGTATTATGAACAAGAACAACCCTTTTACAATATTATTTGGAACAAAGCCTGCATGCTATGTTTCTCGTTTCGCTGAAACTGTCAGGATAACCAATGACTTTGAGGCAGCACCCTCCCCAACCTCGGTATATATGATAACGGGAATAAGAGGCTCAGGTAAGACTGTCCTTCTCACCGATATATCTGAGTATTTTGAGAGCAGGGAATGGATTGTAATAGACCTTGTTCCAACCTCTGATCTTATAAGAGGTCTTATATCAAGACTTTCGGGTGAGAACAGTTTAAAGGATATATTCAAAAAAGCCGACATTAATGTATCATTACTTGGAATAAATATCGGTGCTAAAAATGAAACACCGACAGTTAATGATGAGACCATCTTAAGACAGATGCTAGATGTTATTAAAAAGACCGGCAAAAAGCTTCTCATCACGATCGACGAGGTAACTAATAATAAATGCATTAAGAATTTTGCCGCCATATATCAAAATCTTATCAGAAAAGAATATCCCATATATCTTATAATGACAGGCTTATATGACGAGATATACAATCTTCAAAATGATAAACAGTTAACCTTTCTGTACCGCGCCCCAAAGATTATTCTAAAACCGCTGGATCATCAGCTTATGGCCGATGTATATAAAAAGGTACTACCTATCTCTCTCTCATCGGCAACTAAAATGGCCGGCCTGACAATGGGGTACTCCTTTGCTTTTCAAATGTTAGGCTATCTGTATTGGGACAATAACTGTGAAAAAGAAATTGATGAAATACTTCCCGAATACGATTACGCACTTCGTGAATACTCATATGATAAGATATGGTCGGAGCTGTCAGACACAGACAAGAAGATAATATGTGAATTGGCAAAACATGATACAGCAAAGGTTAAAGATATCCGTAAGACTCTCAATATGTCATCGCAAAAATTCTCAGTTTACAGAGACCGTCTAAGCAGAAAAGGACTGATTGATACCTCCGAATATGGCAACATCTCCATACTTCTGCCAAGATTTCATGAATATGTGAATTACAAGCTGATGTAGATAACGAATTGTAAATAAAACACTGCTTTCAAAAAAGCCCTGCATACGCAGAGCTTTTTCTATCTATAGTCAATATTCCCGATATCTCATCAGAAAAATATATCAATTTACAGAACTAACTTTTCCTAATCACTTGATTTATCTAATTCTATATTTTTCTGCTTCCTGAGCAGTCAACGGTCTGCCAATCTGCTCGACAATACCAAGCATCTTTCTATAATCAAATACCTTCTTATTTCACACTATACTTAACCTCATCAACCTGGATATAATCAATCTCACCCACATCCACCAGACGGTTAAATACATAGATCATATGGTTATCAAGCGTGCCGCACTCATAGGCGGAGTTGTGGATTTCCACATCACAGGAATGTACTCCCTCCTTCGCTTTGTCCCTAACCACATACGAACTGCCATCCTTATAAAAAATCTCAACATAGTACACATCTTCAACATAAGTTCCTCCATCATAATCATGTACTAAATCAAGACCATTTACCATATCAACATTCATTGATAACGGTGATATGACCACACTTCCATCTCCGTCACATACATACTCTGCCTTGGCAACCTCTTCCTTTAGTGGAACTGATATTTTATCCCCTCTTTTCTGATTGGTCAGTTCATTGTATTTTTCAGGGTCTGTCTCCCCCACCTCATAATACTCACCACGGCTTACAGGATAATTCTCTGTAAGCAGAGTAAGTCCGTTAAATCCTTCTCCCCAGGCGTCCACCACCATATAGTCATAGCAATACAGCTTGTCATCTGTTGATTTGTCCAGATCAACAAATATATCCTCAGCACATTCATCAAAATGAAAATAAATGCTGCCTTCGTCACTGAACCATGCACCCTTGGACTCATTTTCCAGCTGACCATAATTCAGACAGTCAACACCGCCCTCTTTTTCCAGTGTGAATTCCACCACCGCAGAATTGCCGTCAGATACCGTGGATAATATATTAAGCTTTGTACCGTCATTAAATGTGTACTCAACCGGTTCAAAAGAAACATTTTCTCCAATAAGCTCCTGTGCCTTTTCCGGATCAGCCTCCTCATAATCAACCTGGGGATAGGTAACGGTATAGGTGGTATCCTTCGAATAATCATACATCTCCTCATCATGTGAGGCTATACTTTCCCTTCCCATATTACCCCAGATTCTTGCGAAGAACTCTCCGTTCGTTGCAGCATTTACAACAAACGGCGTTCCTATGATCACCGCACAGGCTGCCACCGCCACTTTAGCAATCCCTGCTCTTTTTGATATCATTTTGCTCTTTCTCAAATTCTTTAACATCTGCTTTTTCGCTGCCTTATATTCTTCTGAAAACTCATGCTCACCATCTAAACCGTCAAAATCCTCAAGGGAAATATCCACCATATCCGGTGTCAGCATGCCTTCAAAGTCATCATAATTATTCATAGCAATTCTCCTTTCCTATACCGACTGCACATTATACTGAAAAAAATCCTCGTTCTTCACCATGCCCTTCATCAGCACCTTAGCCCGCTCATACCGCTTTCTCACATTCGCCTCGGATATGCCAAGCTTTGCCGCCGTTTCCCTGACAGACAGTTCCTCTATCGCAATACACTCCGTCACCTGATGATACTTTTCGGGAAGTCTGTTGATCATCGCCATAAGCTCCTCCCTGTCATGGTCATCATTTCCGACTGCCGCAAAGCCTGCCTGTCCGCCGGTTCCATCCTCAAAGTCACTGTCTCTGTCAGAAAGATATACGACCTCAGCCTCTCTCTTTTTCTTATTGTAAATGTTAATCGAAGCGTGCTTTATCACGGTGATCATATATCTCCTGCAGTCATCCGACCTTGCATCCTCAAAGTATGCATCGCTTTTCATCAGCTTCATAAATGCTTCCTGCACCGCATCCTCGGCAAGTCCCGGATCACGCAGAATACTTAATGCCACCTGATACATTTTCTGCTCATATAATTTGTAGCATTTCTCAATGAACCTGATCGACGCCTTAATCTGCTGCATTACTATACCTCCTTGTGCCAATAATCAGCACATATATTTCATCGTACGATTTGTGCTTTCACTATATATAACCAAAAAGAATCCGGAATTGTGACAAAATCATATCACAAACCGGATTCTTACATTATACTCCCCATCTTTTCTGATGACCTCATACTCTCCGTTATACTTCTCCACCACCTGTTTTATCTGCCGTATCCCTATCCCCTTTCCGGAATCACGGAGTTTTTTATCCTCATATTTTTTCGAATATTTTTTATCACTGTTATTTGTCCTATCCAACTCATAATCCACACTGTCTGCTTTCACACCGTCCGTTTTCACGCTGTCTGCTTTCACACCGTCCGTTTTCACGCCGCTTGCATCCTCATCATAGGAATTTTTCACAGACAGCATGATCATGTCTCCACTCTTAATGCTCTGAATAAGTATATATCTTTTCCTTCTATGCTCCATCCGTTCACAGGCTGCCACAGCATTGTCAAACAGATTAGCAAACATTGAGGTCATATCCATATCATCCATAAAACCAAAGCACGACATATCCCCCATGGTCTCAAATGCAATATCATTTTCCCTCATTTCATCCATATTTGCCGAAATAATTATATCTGCAATGGGGCTTCCCGTTGTACTGACACCCGCTGCATAGCCTTGTTTCTTTATGGAATCCAGATAACGCCCTGCCTCCTCAAACTCACCGTCTGCAATCATCCTTCTAATCACGATAAAATGATTCTTCATATCGTGTCCGATTCGTATATCATTTTCATTTATAAGCTTCCTTGCATTTGCTCCTTTCACCGCCAGCTCATACTGTTCTCTATATTCCTTTGAGAGCTCCTTATATGTTCTTGCAATACTGCGATGTATAATACCGTAGAACAGTGCAATATTGATGATTACAATAAATACTGTCCAGCCGAGCATCATTGTGTATTTCCCTGAGCTCTTAATAATCTCATCCATTCCCCCGTCAATAACAGGAATGAATAACATGAACACGGTAACCAGAATCGTCTCCCCCACATTTAACCTTATAGAAGTGCCTCTCTTGTACATAATATAAAGTATTATGACAAATGCAGCACAAAGGGGAATATCAAAGAGATAGCTCAATGCCGGATTGTCCTTCCCCTCGCAGAATATTGTGTACCTGTCAATACCCATGACTTTTTCAACCAGGCCTGCCACTGTGGAAAACTCGGTGTCTATAAGTATCGCAGGAATGACATACAATACAGAGCGGAAATTAAAGCCCGAAGTATAGAATAATGCAGACACCATTGACAGAAAAATTATAACAAACTGAGCAGTATCCGATATTCCGATAATCTCCACAAAAATATTTACAATAATGAAAAAGCACAACAAAGCGATATGCTTTCTGACAATACGATTCCCTTCGGGCATGATGCCGAATAAGATCTCCGTAATAAAAAGCACATTGATACTCATTAATATATTAAGTATGCATAGTAATATCTCATCATTCATTATGTTCTATCTCCAAAGCATCCTTTATCACACAAGCTTCCTTTCCATCTCTAACTTAATCGCCTCACGAAGTCCTGTCATTCTCCGCCTGCTTACGGAAAGCTTAACATTTTTCAGGATTATGGTATTCTTCTCCAATGCCACGTAGTAAGCAAGATTAACCAGCGCCGACCTGTGTACGCGGTAAAAGCCATAGACAGTAAGCTTCTCCTCGTATGCACCCAATGAAGTGAGTGTCAGATAATCCCCTTGTCTTGATGTAATTCTTGTGTATTTCTCCTCGGCGGTAATGCATTCAATATCCCTTATATTGATACGCTCTGTATAGCCTGAGGATCTGATTTCTATATATCGGTCATCCGACTTATCCGCATAGATTTCCAGCAATACTCTCTTAGCAGCCTCAGCAGTTACCGGCTTTACCATGAACTGAAATGCATGGGCAGAATAACCCTCCACTGCATATTCAGGATATGCCGTCACAAGTATCAACGATGTTGAAATCCCAAGCCTGTAAAGTCTCTTTCCAAACTCAATACCATCCATATCCGGCATCTTTATATCCATCACTATAATATCATAAATGGGTGCATTTTTCCTGTTATCCTCTTCAATTTTTTCCCATAAGGAGGCAGCAGAAGTGAAAAGCTCCACTCCTGCTGCCTTATTAAGCTCCTGCGAGGCTTTAAGAAAATCAGATCCAAGCATGCCCGCCTGTTCAGGACTGTCATCGCACACGGCAATCCTAAGCCATACATCCCAGTTGGAAATGATACAAATACCGGAATCATTTTCTATGCTGTTTTGATTAATTATATTGTCGTGTTCCATAATATTATCCATTATCTGTTCTATATTCCCTTTTATTGTTTTCAGTTCTATAATTAAACGATCGCGTATTCCATTGACATATATCATAATACATATGTTGTCTTTCCCAATCTGGCAACAGAAAGGGAGTGGTGGTTTTTGTTACAGATACTTATTTCCTTTTTAATTTCTGTCGCAGCAGGTATAGCCTGCCACTATATCTGCAAACGGCTGGACAGAAATTCCGAAGACAATCAGCCTAAAAAGGAATAGCTCTCCTTGATGAGCAAGAACCCCCGGTAGTAGCCGCTACCGGGGGTTCGTTTTGTGATGGCATTTAAATACTTATTTCCTTTGCCTAGGCATATTATAGCATATGCTATCAATATGTGCAATATTCATTTTCGAATCCCTTTAGCGATCTTTTTCGCGTTTAATCATTCTCGGCGTTATTCATAAGCAGCCTTGACCACCTATACTTCTTTGCAGAATATATCATTTCACCTTATAGTCCAGCACGCGTCCCTTAATTCCGTCCTTGGACTTAACCCAGACCTTCAGCGTCTTTCCTTTTTTTAAATTCTTGACCGTTACCTTGAATTTGCCCTTTTTATCAGACTTTGCACTATATGTCTTCTTGCCATATTTAACATATACAGATACCTTCTTAGAGGTCTTCCCCTGTACTATGCCCGTTTTCCTTTGTACCTTGGTAATCTTCGGTTCACCCAGTCTTACCATTTCTGTCATATCTGTAACTGAGAACTTTGTTGTATTGCTTGGCTCATTTGCATAGAAATTGAAATAGTATGTGCCCTTTTTCAATACCAAAACGCTATTGAGGGACCATACCTCCCCTGTTCTCACATCATCGGAATCTCCTTTATATACACTCTTCAATTTGCTGTCATATATTACCCACTGCCCGGCGTCATAAGTTGCATTAAATGCTATTTGTGATGTCTCCTTAAGATATAATTTAAACCATGTCTCCTCGCTGTCACCAATGGTCTGTGTATATTCCTGATCGAGTGCGATCTCCTGTGCATCCTTGAAGGAATTGCTCTGCGCTTTTGCATTTATCGAATTAACCGACATCATAAGGACAAATGCAAACACAAGCATACATACATTTGAATAGATTTTTCCTGCTACATTTTTCAACACATCATCTGTCTTCCTCATAATAAGAAACCTCCCTGTAAAATAAATTTGTGTTCATTCTAGAACAGGAAGTTCTTCATTACAACGAAAATCAGACAAACGGTATGTGTTTTAGGGATAAACGGTCACATAGACAATAAGCACCCATCTCCAAGTTAACAGCCTCTGCTCTACTTTACTTTCTTAACCTTTGACCACTCAGAATAATACTTTTTACCATCCCGCTTAGTATATGCCCTTACCCGCACATAATATGTTCCCTTAGCGTTTAACCTGGTAACATTCTTAGTGTACTTTGTGGCAATCTGGTACCATGACACAAACTTAGGCTTTACCGTGGCCTTCTTCACACCCTTAGTAAATTTCTTGTTTTTTGCAGCCTGAACCTGAAAATTTACAGACTTGTATGCCGTATCCTCCGACACCTTGAAGGTTACCTTTATCTGCTTCTTATTCCTTACTGTCTTAGTAATCTTAGGGGTATCCAGATAATTCTTTACATTTATCGTAGTGCTGTACGACGCTCCGCCACTCTCTACCGCTGTAATTACTGCCTTGCCTGCTTTCTTTGCCGTCACCATACCATCTGCCTCAACCAATGCAACAGAAGGATCAGCGGACGAATAGGTATAGCTTCCAAGATCCAGCACCACTGCCTCCGTCACACCTATAGCTGTTGCATCAAATGATACATTCCTCACAACATTAACCCCAGTTTTATTTCCCACATAAAGATACTTAGTTTCATTTTCCGAAGTGTCATACTCCATCTGCTGTAATATAGGGGAAGAAAGATACTCTTGTTTTATAGATATAACCTGTATAATATCCTTAAGCTCCGGTGCCATCTTCTCATCCACCGGTTCATTTATCCAGCCCTTACCTGCAAATCTGCCGCTTACACATGCTCCCCAGCTTGATCCCAATCCATCAGCTGCAATAAATCCGCCAAGTCCCACATATAGGTTTGAAGGGCTTATCATGCTTGTGTAGTGGCCTGTCACACCGCTTCCGCCTGTTATCCATGTCTCCTTCTCGCCATACCACTGATTGACACCGCCCTTAAGCGTACCTCCGGGCCATGCCAGCACTTCTCCTCCACCGGTCTCATACCGGTTATTATTATCCTTATACACATTGTTTCCCGGTCTGCCATGGCCAGGATAAATAGTGGCTTCCGCCGCACGGATTCTTGCATAGCGCTCCAGCTCATAGGACCATTTGATCGGAACATAGTCATCCACGGTGAGTTTTCTCGACTTATCACGCGGGTCAGGATAACCATTTTGACAGGCCTCTAACCTAATCTCATTGATTCTGTCAAGGGCTGCCTGCTGTTCTGCCATATACTCTCCTCTTATTCCCACGTTAAGGCTGCCCTCTCCAGGGACAGTCAGTTCATTTTCCAGAACCGTAGGTGCGGCATTAACAACCGGCTTACCGGATGCCGCCACTCCTATGAGAATTAATGAGAAAACTAATATCAGCTTTGATCCAATCTGTGAATAATAATTTTTCTTTTCTAATATTTTCTTCATTTGACTCCACCCTTTCTACAGCTCAATATCCAGTTCAACAGGACAGTGATCCGATCCCATCACCTCTGTATGTATCTTAGCATCAATCAGCTTATCCTTCAAATCCTCCGACACGAGAAAATAATCAATACGCCATCCGGCATTCTTCTCCCTCGCCTTGAATCTGTAGGACCACCATGAATAGATGTCTGTCTGCTCAGGATAAAAATATCTGAAGGTGTCAACAAAACCGCTGTCCAACAGCTTGGTCATCTTTGCCCTTTCCTCATCGGTAAACCCTGCGTTCTGACGGTTTGTCTTAGGGTTCTTAAGATCTATCTCATTGTGTGCCACATTCATATCCCCACATACTATCACAGATTTATCCATAGCTAATCTGTTAAGATATTCACGGAAAGCATCCTCCCATGTCATCCTGTAGTCAAGCCGTTTAAGTTCATTCTGTGAATTGGGCGTATACACTGTGGTCATGTAGAAATCGTCAAACTCTAAGGTTATGACTCTTCCCTCATGGTCATGCTCTTCTATGCCGATTCCGTAAGTGACATTTATGGGCTCATTTTTCGCAAATATTGCCGTCCCTGAATATCCCTTCTTCTCAGCATAATTCCAATACTGATGATATCCTTCAAGATCAAGCTCCAACTGTCCTTCCTGCATCTTTGACTCCTGGATACAGAATATATCTGCATCCGTCTCCTTAAAATAGTCCTCAAACCCCTTAGTTACACAGGCTCTTATCCCATTCACATTCCACGATATCAGCTTCATATTGTTCTCCTCCTGAACACAGGTCTTTTCATTTTCATAATGTATTATCTATATTAACTTTTTGTAATATTAAATGTCCTCTCCAACATCACGATCATCACCACTGCGAACAGTGTTATGTAAGCCGGCATGATCCACATTCCAACTACAGAAGACAGCAGACCAAATATGGGCGGTGCCAGTGTGGAACCCACATAAGCACTTGCCATCTGAATTCCTATTATTGCCTGGGAGTTCTCTGCCCCGAAATTAGACGGTGTGGAATGAATAATGCTGGGATAAATAGGTGCGCATCCAAGTCCGATTATAACAAAGCCACCAAGAACAGCCATTTCCGGCAATGCAGTAATCGCTATAAGCACAATACCCACTGCCATAATACATGCTCCAAGTCTTATCATGTTTCTGTCACCAAGTCGTGTGGCTATGAATCCTGCAAGAAATCTTCCAACCGTCATTCCGATAAAGAAAAGTGATGCAAATGCGGCTGCTTTCTCAGCCCTCACGCCTCTCATCTTAATCAGGTAAGATGCCGTCCACAGCATACAGGTGCTCTCAGCAGAGCAGTAACACATAAAGCCTGTAAGCATATCTGGCACACCCTTGATCTTCACCGCGCCTGATAAACCAAGAATCCTGTCGTCAGAATCTGTACTCTCAGCTATATTACCACTTTCCCTGTCATTTGCACAATCATTATCACTCTTCCTCTCAGTAATATTAACTTTCCCCACAGCGATTTCCGAAATATTTTCCCCTTCATTTATCCTCCACAACCGCAAGGTCGCAAGCAGCACAACCGCAATGCATAACTGTATGCCTGCAACAGATTTATATCCTGTCTGCCAGTTGGAATAAGTCAATGCGCAGCTCATGACATAAGGACTTATAATGGTACCAACACCCCAGAAGCAGTGAAGCCAGCTCATGTGTCTTGAATTGTAATGCAGCGCAACATAGTTGTTGAGCGCAGCATCAATGGAGCCGGCACCAAGACCATAGGGAATTGCCCAGAGACATATCATGAAAAAACCTGTGGATATAGAAAAGCCGAATAGCGCTGCCGAAGTCAGAGCAACGCTTAGTAATGTCACATATTTTGTTCCAAGCTTTTTTGTAATCCGCTCTGATGCAAGGCTTGACACTATGGTCCCGCCGGATATAAGCATAGAAACAATTCCCGCTGAAGACAAAGACACACCAAAGTATTCATGCATCACCGGCCAGCCTGCTCCAAGCAGGGAATCAGGCAGACCCAGACTAATAAAAGCAAGATATATTACTGCCAGCAATAAAGCATACATGATTTGAAACCTCACATAACAAACATGGGAAGCTCCCGCTTCCCATTCCTCAACATTCATCTCATTACGGATCATACCTATGGTTAATAGAGACCTTTCAAGAAAGTATAATATGATAACCTATATAAAATGTCAAGTTAATAATTATTACTTCTCGTCTTCGACCTTTGTCACATCAACCAGCTCAAGATCACCATGTACCGCAACCTCTTCCGGACCATCAACAATCTCCGAAGCGTCATCCTTCCGGTCAATATTCCTGTCACGATTGAACAACTCATATATACATGGCACCACAATAAGTGTAAGCAGTGTACCATATATAAGTCCGCCAATAACAACCAGCGCCATAGGCTGTGCCATATCCGCTCCCATACCGATTCCCGCTGCCAATGTGGAAAGACCGAGAATTGTTGTAAGAGCTGTCATAACGATAGGGCGGAGACGGTTACGGCCCGTGATCACAATTGCCTCACGGATAAGCTTTCCCTCATCCTCTCTAAGCTGGTTCACACTGTCAACGAACACGATACCATTGTTAACAATGATTCCCGCAAGCATTACCATACCGATCATGGCTATAATACTGACATCCTTTCCTGCCAGGAACAGTGCTGCGAATCCTCCCGTAAATGCAAGTGGCAGGGTAAAGAGTATAATAAATGGACTCTTAAGCGACTGGAACTGTGCTACCATAATAAGATACATAAATGCGATAGCAAGTACCATCATAAGCATTACCTGCTCTAATGCTTCCATAACCGTCTCATTCTCTCCATCATAGGAAATGGAATAACCGGAAGGAAGCGACATACTGTTTACAAGCCTTGTGACCTCATTAGATACTGCTGTTGTTGTATAACCATTCTTAACCTGTGCAGTCACAGTAATGTATCTTACCTGATCAAGACGATTGATGGAGGAAAGGGAGCTGGCATCCTTAACATCCGCAAGTCTGCTTACCTTAACCTTCTTCTCTTCCTCCCCCTGTTTGCCGTCTAATTCAATGTTCTCTATATCCTTAAGGTTATAGGTCTCACTGTCCTCCAGCTTTACATACACCGGATAATCCTTGGTATCTGTTGTCAAAGTTGTTGCTGTAGTGCTGTCCGCAAGCTTCTTCTGCACCTCCTGATATACCTGGGCTACCGTAAGGCCATAGGACGCAGCCTTGGTCTTATCCACCACCATCCTGTACTCCGGCGTTGACTCTTCAAGTCCGTTTTCTATATCAGTAAGACCCTTGACCTCGGTTAATTTTTCACCCACCTGTTGGGCAATCTCCTCTATCTTATCAAGCTCCTTTCCTTTGACCTGAATGACAATACCCGTGGCAGACAGGGCACTCATATCTATACTGGAAGCCTGAACATCCAATTCTCCTGGAAAATCCTTAGTCTTTTCCCTGATCATATCAGCTATCTCTTCATTGGTATGTTTCTTATCCTCTTTACACTCTATAAAATAAGATACCGTTGAAATATTATCATTTGAGCCAAGTCCCACTAAAGACAATCCGCTGCCTCCGAGAATTGCTCCTACCGTTTCGATATCATCAATCTCACTTACTGCATTTATGATCTTATCAGAAACCTCTGCCGTCTCTTCAAGTGTCTTTGTCTCCTCAGGCATGGTCAGCGTCATCTCCATCTGTGGGGAATCCATATCCGGGAAGAATGAAAATCCTCTTCCGATCTCAACAACTGTCATACCCACAAATAGCACCAATGCCAGCAGAAGAACAATAATTTTGTGATTCAATATCCCCGGAAGAATCCCTGCATACCAGTTACTTATGCGGCTTACCAGCTTGTTCTCCTTCTCTGAAATCTTAGAAAAGGTCTTAGAAGCAACCATTGGCACAAAGGTTATGGCAACTATAAGGCTGGCAAACAGCGAGTAAGCAATGGTAAGTCCCATATCCGTGAAAAGCTGCTTTGTTATACCGCTTGTGAATACAATAGGCAGGAACACGCAGACCGTTGTAAGTGTCGATGCTGTAATAGCCCCAACCATCTGATTAGCTCCCTTAATGGCAGCCTCCCTGACCGAATGCCCCTCACTTCTAAGGCGGTATATGTTCTCAATGACAACGATGGAATTATCCACTAACATTCCAACTCCTAAGGCAAGACCTGACAGAGAGATAACATTTAATGTCACTCCGGAAAAGTACATCAGCACCACCGCAAAGATTACTGACACCGGTATGGACACTGCGATAATTCCTGTTGGCCTGATGTCCTTAAGGAATAGCAGCAGTATTGACACTGCAAGAAGGGCACCAAACAAAAGGTTCTGGATTACAGAATTACTTACAAGGTCAATATATATTCCCTGATCCATAAGGGCGGTAAATGATACCTGTGAATCATTCTCACTTATCTTGTCAAACTCCTTCTTGATCCTGTCGGATACAGCCTTTGTTGAATACTCGTTCTGCTTCGCGATAGAGAGGATTATACCGGGATTTCCATTAACCCTTGTATACAGCTTGTCACTGTCATTTTCTATGAATACATCTGCCACATCAGAAAGCTTTATGGGATCCACCCCATCCATGTTCATATCAAGAAGAACAAAGTCGGATAAGCCTTCCACATCATCAAACTTCTCACCCACACGCACCAGATAATCCACATCATCCTCTGTCACATATCCTGCAGGATAGTCAAAGTTCTGTGCTGTAAGTATTCCCTTTATAAGCTCATCAGTGATTATTGTATTGAGGTCAGCACCCTCATAGGCTGCATCCTTCGCATCTTCCAGGTTATCCTCCTGTGCCTCCAGCTCCTTCTCACCCTGGGCAAGCTCTGCCTTGGCAGCAGCCATCTCCACGCTGGTCTCACTTTCCTTTTCCTTTAATGTGGTATATCCCTTATCAAGCTCACTCTTACCTGATGTTATCTTCTTAGAAGCCTTTGCAAGCTCCTTCTTGCCCTTTGCAATCTCTGTAAGTCCTGCCTCCAGCTGTGCGAGAGAGCCCTGAAGGGATGTAATGTAAGCAGGGAGTGTGGCAAAGGTCAATGCATTCCCTTCTGCATCCTTCTGCTCAGCCAGCTTCTGCTCCATTGTGGCAAGGGCACCCTTAACCGTCTCTAACTGTGCCTGCATCGCCACGTCGCTTGGATTCATGGCAACTGCCATCTCCAGCTGCTCCTTCTGTCCCGAAAGGGTCTGATAGCTTGTAAGAAGCTCGTTCAATGAAGTTATAGCTGACTCTAACTGTGTTTTCTGACTGTTAAGCTCCTTCTCCTGAGTATCCAGCTCAGTCTTAGCCTTTGTAACATCCTTTTCTGACTCCATAAGCTCATACTTGGCAGTATTGATCTTATTCTCAGCCTTGGCGAATTCCTTGCCCGCAGTTTTTACCCCGCTCTCTAGCTGGCTCTTTCCACTTGATATCTTATCCTTGCCGTCTGCAAGGGCATCCTCTGCCTCAGCAAACTTATCATCCAACGCCTTGACAACGTCCTCATTTACCCTCTTGACCTTATCCTTACGGACAATGACCTGTACTGATTCCTCAACAGCACCCATTGTCGTAACAGAGGCAACACCTTCAATTCCCTCAAGCTGTGAGGTAATGTTATTATTAACATACTCAGAAAGCTCCACAATATCAGTGCCTTCCTTATCCACTGCAGCAATCATTACCGGAAGCATGTTAGGATTTAACTTAAGTATTATGGGATTGCCTACTGACTCATCAAAGTATCCCTTGATCTGATCAAGCTTCTCACGCATATCAATAGTCGCCGCATCCATGTTGGTATCCGAATTAAACTCCAGCACCACCATAGAATAATTCTCAGAGGAAATGGACTGAATAGTCTTGATATTGTCAATGGTTGCCACTGCCTGCTCAATGGGCTTCGTAACTCCTGTCTCCACTGATTCCGGGCTTGCTCCAGGATATGTGGTCATGACCACTGCATAGGGAAGCTCTATGGAAGGCAGCAGATCCACCGTCATTCTGGTGTACACAACCACACCCAATATAAGTACCAATACGATTCCTACAACTATCGTGTAGGCTCTCTTAACACTGAATTTTGAAATCATGAATTCTTTCCTTTCTTAATATAGCTGTTGGATTACAAACTCTGTCTCTCCCCGCTCATATTCCGCTCTTGCAGCCGTCACCTCAGTAATCTTCTTCTCGATACGCTCTATGTCATCAACATACACCTCTGCCGTAAGCACCACATTTTCCCCGTAATCAGTATCCCGTATATTAATGCTCTCCTGATTGAAAATGTATTGTAGCTTTCCGAAATCGTTATAGCTTGTGCAGACCTTAAGTGGAATAACACATTTCTTTGTAACAGTCTCAGTATCTGCTATGCATTCCTTGGCAGCCTCTGTATAGCTTCTCACGAGCCCGCCTGTTCCAAGAAGAGTACCGCCAAAGTATCTGGTCACAACAATACATACATTATGCAAACCATTGCCTGTTATGACCTCCAATATCGGCTTCCCTGCGGTTCCACCAGGCTCTCCGTCATCAGAAAAGCGCTGTATCACCTTGTCCTCTCCCACACTGTATGCAGAACAATTATGTCTGGCATCATAGTGCTTCTTTTTAATTTCTGTAATAAATGAATCCGCCTCTTCTTCACTTTCCACATGGCGTATATATCCAATGAACCGGGATTTCTTCTCCACATATTCCCCAGTACCCGGCTCTATTACTGTCTTGTATTCCTTATTCATAAGTTTCCCTCATTTTCAAAAATACTTTCCCTAGGCAATTATTATACTTGTTTCCCTTTGTTTGTCAATAGAACAAAACACTAATCTCGTTTGTACCCGTGAATAAATATAGCATTTTTTGTCCATGTTTGATATAATGGTACATTATTGATATTAATCTGGGAGGCTATCCATGAATTATTCAAGGAATAATATAGCAAAAAAACAAAAAAAGCTGGTTTCTAAAGGATCCAAAAATAAACAAAAGCTTGTTTACCTTATATACAAGCTGTTCATATTCGCATTTTTATTATGCATTGTGGTGGGGATAGGTGCAGGACTTGGTATGTTTACTTCTATTATAGATACTGCCCCTGATATTTCTGATATTAAAGACAGCGTTCAGCTTGAGGGATTTCAGACCACCATCTACAATCAGGAGGGCAAGGAAATCACTACCCTGTCCACTGCCAATTCCAATAGAATATATGTTGAATACGAGGACATACCAGACAATCTTATTAATGCGTTTGTTGCCATTGAGGATGCGCGTTTCTGGGAACACAACGGTGTTGACGCCAAGGGAATACTTCGTGCATTTTTCGTAGGAATCAAAAACCGTAATTTCTCAGAGGGTGCTTCAACTATAACACAACAGCTTATCAAGAATCAGGTATTTAATGTGGGATTAAATGAAAGCACCTTCATGGACTCCTTAAAGAGAAAAATACAGGAGCAATATCTGGCAATAGAACTGGAGAAGCAGATTGATAAAAAGGATATACTTGAGCTTTACTTGAATGCCATCTACCTGGGACAGGGCTCTAATGGTGTCCAGACAGCCTCAGAAACATACTTTGGCAAGGAAAATCTCAATGAGCTTTCCCTTTCAGAATGTGCTGTTATTGCGGCCATTACACAGAGTCCTACAATGTACGACCCTGTACTCAATCCTGATAATAACCAGACAAGGAAAAACATAGTATTACAGAAAATGTTGGAACAACAGCTAATATCCCAGGACGAATATGACCTTGCAATGGCTGATAATGTCTATGCACGTATTTCTAATCACAAGGAGGAAAAAGCCTCACAAAAGACATACAATACCTATTATATTGACTCTGTTATCAAAACCCTTTCTAATCAGCTTGTTGAGGAATTGGGATATACAGAAACCCAGGCGTTTAATACTATTTATTCTGGAGGACTATCCATTTATATTAATCAGGATGCCAATATTCAAAAGATATGCGACGAAGAAATCAATAATCCTGATAACTATCCTGCCACAACAAGTGTTGCACTTAATTATGCCCTTACTCTTACAGATCCTGCTTCCGGTGATCTTATTAACTACTCAAGCGGTCATCTGATCAACTACTATGCTGAGAAAACTGGCAATGCAAAGTACAACTTAATCTACTCCAGTGAAGACACTGCACGTGCAGCTGCAGATGAATTCAAGGCTGCTATGATTGAAAAAACCGGCTACAAGGAGCTTGCGGAATCATTTTCTACTACCATCCAGCCTCAAACCTCCTTTGTGGTTCTAGACCAGCACACAGGCCAGGTCAAAGCCATATGCGGCGGGCGTGGAGAAAAGAAGGGAAACCTTACTCTTAACAGAGCAACCGACTCCAAACGCCAGCCAGGCTCTACATTTAAGGTGTTGGCTGCTTATGTTCCGGCTCTTGACAATGCAGGAATGACACTTGCAACAGTATTTAAGGACGAGCCCTTGAATTACAGCAACGGTACACCAGTCAACAACTGGTATGGCGGTTATAGAGGGGATCAATCTATTCGAACGGCCATCAAGGATTCCATGAATATTATTACTGTCAAATGCTTTCAGGAGGTTACCCCTCAGGTGGGATACGATTACCTGTGCAACATGGGAATAACAACCCTTAGAAACGGGTCAGTATCAGTTAACGGAATTGCAGAAAATGATATTAACGAATCAATGTGTCTTGGCGGTCTAACAGAGGGTGTTACAAACCTGGAGCTTACAGGGGCATATGCTTCCATTGCCAATGGAGGCGCATACATCAAGCCTACCTTTTACTCAAAGGTGCTGGATCATGATGGCAATGTATTAATAGATAACTCACCAAAAAAGAAACAGGTTATGAAGGAAACCACTGCATGGCTAATCAACAATGCAATGCAGGATGTTGTCACATCTGGAACTGGAACTGCAGCAAGGCTTTCCAGTGGTATGGTTGTTGCAGGAAAAACTGGTACCACATCAAGCAATTATGACTATTGGTTTTGTGGCTCAACCCCCTACTACACCGCCAGTGTATGGATGGGATATGACTCTAATACTGATTTTTCAAACAGTAATCTTCACAAGGTGATCTGGCGTAAGATTATGGACAAAATAGTTGAAGAGGAGGGCCAGGACACCTCAGCAACCTTTGAAAAGCCAGCAAATATTGTCACCGAGAAGGTATGTGCAAGCTCAGGCCTTCTCCCTTCTCCTGATCTGTGCAAAACTATTATTACAGAGTATTTTGCAAAGGATACAGTTCCTACCAAGACCTGTGATCTGCATCAGGATATTACACTGTGCGATGAAACTCATTACAAGGCAACAAAATATTGTCCTCATACCACCACCTATCATTACACGGTAAATGATAATGGTGACATAACTCTTGAGGATGCAAACTTTAATCCTCCTTATGATTTTATGAACACCACATGTCCCGAACATACAAAGAAGAAAAACAATAAAAAGGATGACTCATCCAGTGATGACGAGGAAGATCTGAGTAACACAACATATACATTTACAGCTAATGTTGATGGTGACGGATATATATCAGGACCTCTTACTGCAAGCGCCGGTGAAAGTGTCACATTTACCTTTACACCCAATACCGGATATGTGCTTGCAAATGTTGTTGTGGATGGTGTTGCTCAGGGAGCTGTTCCAACCTACACCTTTGAAAACATTTCATCCGATCATACTATTATCGCCATCTTTGTACCAGATGAAAATATTGATGCAGAACCAGCTCCTATTGGAAAACCACTATCATTTATACGGCCTAATATAATCAACATTTTTGCGAATGACCATATTACACCTTCAGCTCGCGTGAAAAAATGAACTAATTGACCACTTTTACCAATGCACACATGAAGCATTTAGATCACATGATATATCAAAAATAGTGTCAGAAATATAAACCTGACACTATTTTTTGTATTATGACATAACACAAAATAATTCAATTTCTCTTATCTTTGATAGTTGTATCATATCAATACCTGTAACTTACTTTGCCATCTTAGGCTGAAATACAAGAGAAGCCATATATGCAAATATAAGGGCTGCTGAAGTCCCTACTGCAGCCATCTTAAATCCTCCTCTAAACACCCCTATCAGTCCATCACTGTCAATAGCCTCCTTAATTCCCTTCCACAGATTATACCCAAATCCAGTAAGGGGAACCGAAGCCCCACTTCCCGCATAATCAAGCAAAGGCTCATATAATTGCAAGGCTCCAAGAATTGCTCCGGTGCAAACAAGAAGCACCATGATCCTTCCAGGCATAAGCTTGGTCTTTTCCATGAGTATCTGGGCAGCCATGCATATCAAGCCGCCTACAATAAATGCTTTTACATAATCCATGATTTGTTCTCCTTTTCTTAACTAAACAGTAATTTCACACCCTCGTCTCAATGACAACTCCATGTGCGATACCAGGCACAGTCTGGCCTTCATTATAGCTGACAGTTGACAGAAGCGCGCCTGTAGGCACAAACAATATCCTTTTGATCTCACCACTCCGAAGCTCATTCATAAGCTTTCCAGCAAGTGTCACCGCAGAGCAGCCGCAGCCAGAGCCACCTGCATGGGTATCCTGCTCCACATCATCATATATCTCCATTCCACAGTCCATGTGAACCTTTGATATATCAATGCCCTGATCATTCAATAGTTTACATAATATTTCTTTCCCCACTATTCCAAGGTCTCCTGTAACAATCTTGTCGTAGTCCTCCGGCTTTCTTTCAAAATCCTGTAAATGCTGATATATAAGATCAGCAGCCGCCGGTGCCATGCAGGCTCCCATATTAAGGGAATCCTTAACACCATAATCCACAACCTTACCTGTTGTGATTCCCGTAATCATTACATCTCCGTATTCCTTTGAAAGAATAAATGCACCACTTCCCGTCACCGTCCATGTGGATGACATAGGGCGCTGGTTTCCGTATTCAAGAGGAAATCTGAACTGTTTTTCTGCTCCTCCAAAGTGGCTCGATGCAGCAGCAATCACCGTATCCGCATAGCCACCATGCACTGTCATAGCCCCAAGGGACAATGCCTCACCCATGGTAGAGCAGGCACCATATAGCCCAAACAAGGGAATCTCAAGATCCATTACGCCAAATGTGGTTGCAATAAGCTGTCCCAGAAGGTCTCCTGCAAACAGATACCTAACATCTGCCGCCTTAAGCTTTGCTTTCATAAGCGCAAGAGACACTGTCTCCTTGAGCATCTCACTTTCTCCCTCTTCCCATGAATCCTTCCCAAAGGTAGCATCCTCTACTATCTTATCAAATGTATCCTTAAGAGGTCCGTCACCCTCCTTTGGTCCCACAATAGACGCCGATGACATTATATACACCGGTTTATCAAAGGAAAGGCTCTGCTTTCCAATCTGTAATCCTTTCTTCATGAAAATCACCCGCTTTCAAATTGGTTTTTATCGTCCTTAAATCATACAAGATATATATAATTTAAAAAGAAAAGGTGCTACATTTAAGTAACACCTTTCATTGATTACAGTATTTGCAAATCTTATTTATTTATTCATTTTTATTCACTCAGCAGCAGTACCTGATATCATCCACGGCGACGGCTGTGACACCATGATACTTCTCTTATCACTCTTCGAAACGGAAATCTGCAGAACCTCTGTCTGGTTGATATTATATTTCTCAAAAATATTCTTAATATTGACCACCATATCGAGCTCTAATGTGTATATGATGAACTGCATCTTAGGATTGACCTTAAGCAGCACCTTGATCTCATCCTCAAGACGCTTAGATGCAACAATAAATGATAACCTTGGCGTAGGCACTTTGGAGAGGTTCTCTTCCGTTACTCCATCTATGATCTCAATATTATGAACACCGAACTTGCTCACATTGTCCTGCATAGCCCGCATATCCCTTGAATCCGGTTCTACAGCAATGATCGTTCCTTCACTTGCCTCAATCGCAGCTTCAATGGCAATACTTTCACCGCATACAATACAGATGGTATCACCCACATCACAGGAAAGCATATTCATAATGACAGCTCTTATCTCATGTCCAACGTAATTAACGGAACCCTTTGTAAAGAACTCATTCTTGATTCCATAGCGGGAAGCCTCCCTTGTGTTCTCATTTATTATGAAGATCACAACCGGCTCTGTTATCTTCTTGTCCATAAACTCCTTGACCTTACAGTTATCCACCTTATTGTCTGCGGAAGCACCGTATCCTATCCACATGTCAAGATCGCCGTAATCTCCCTCCCAAAGCTCATAGAAGAGATCAGGCTGGCTCTCATCCGCAAATATCATAACACGCTTGTGGGTCTCGATGGTGGGAAGAACATTCTTCTTCTTGCCACATATATTGAGCATTTTAATTTTTTCCGGACTGACCCCCATTCTGTCCGCAAAATTCCCCACCCAGTTAAGCATCTCAGAGCTGCTATACAATTCCATACCACTTGACCCCATAAATAATACCTCCCGTATGTACAATTTATAATGATACTATTATTTTAACTCAAATATGGTGTTTTTACAACATAAAACACCTTTATTATGCATGCCGTAACTTATGCTGTTTCTGCCCTGTACTACATAAAACATTAATCATGTTACCCTGCATTCATTATCATCAATGAAGTAATATCAGTAAAAATCACTTTATCCTTCCAGAGCTTTTAATAGTCACATTCATACCCTTAGAGAAGCTCCTTATTCTGTTAAGCACTCTCTTCCTGCCTTTTCCCTTTAATATGCGCGGCTGGAAATCATTAGTATATGACTTGCCTGAAAGAGAGCACGGAATGATCCTTGCATCATTTTTCTTTGTAAGCTTTCCCTTCTTCACATAAAAGGTCTGCTGAAAGATCATGCTATCCTTATCCCTTGGATTGACATTACCGCCAAAACAGAAATTACCGAGACTATATACAATATATCTTCCCTTATATTTTTCTACACCCTGAAGCACATGGGGATGATGTCCCAGCACCAGATCCGCTCCTTCACTGATTGCATATCTTGCAAGTGACTTCTGATTGCCTGACGGATAATAATCATATTCTATGCCCCAGTGAAAGCTGGCAATTATTATCTTTGCTTTATTCTTCTTAGCGGTCTTTATCGCTGCTTTTACCTGACTTTCACTTACACCTGCCAGCTGCGAAAAACCGATAAATGCAACCTTGACACCCTTGACCTTCTTATATGCAATGGTGGAATTATAGCAGTATTTTACCTTGTTCTTTTTGAGAGTCTTCTTTGTATCAGAAAAGCCTTTACTTCCAAAATCCAACGTATGATTATTAGCAAGGTTGACCACCTCAACAGAGCCCTTCTTCAATATCTTAACATGCTTTGCCGGTCCTTTGAAAGTAAATGCCTTAACCTGCCTGGCACTTGACTCTGTAAGAGTACCCTCAAAATTAACAATGGTAATGTCATCCTTAGAAAAAACCGGCTTCACCTTTTTCAAAAAGTAAGCCGCACCCTTCCGATCATAATACTCATTAAATGTGGAATTGAAACGGCTGTCCACCCCAAGGGTACAGTCTCCCGCTGCACTGATGGTTATGGCAACTGTCTCATTCTTCTTTGATTTTTTATCAGTGCTGCTTTCTGTCTGTGGCGAAGCCTCCTTTGCAGATGAATCCGACTCAGCCGCACAGGCTTTCATTGCATGATCATCTGTTATTCTTATCGCACCCAATCCCAATATCAAAATCAGACATGCAAGAATAATACTGACACATTTTTTTATGTTAAATATATTATTGCCCATCACTCTTATCCCTGTTTTTCTCAAAAGTTTTCTTAACCCTAAGTACAAGCCACACACCACACCAATAGGTCAACACCTTTCATTAGTCAATCTTAATAAGCCCTCTGCACCGGTTGATTGCCCCATATAACTCCTGCTTTCTTGGAAGTGCCAGATTGCCCGGTAAGTCTCCCTTAATAAATGCAGCAAAGCCCTTCTCCTCTATCCGTCTGTAGAGCTGCTCCACTGCATCACCTACCGTCAGCCTTCCATTCCATGCATTAAGCTTTAAGTGCTTTATCATCTGTGCTATGGCATTCAACTGCTCCGGGTCTGTTAGCTGCTCCATATATCTGAGATCCACCATATCCTTGTTGATGGATATGCTCTCTGTTCCCATGGTCTTCATTTTTATCCTGTCATTTTTTGCAAAGGGGACGTCATGTCTTACAATGCGGTTAAATGAAGGCTTACTGCTCTTATAATCGGCAGCTGTCCCATCCGTTTCCACATAAGGCTCCGTCCTGTAATCTTCCGCCTCCTTCTTCGCCATCTCTGTAATCTCTATTGGCACATACTCCTTCATCTGAATGATGTGATCCGCCTTATAGAAATACGAGCCGGAGCTTCCTGCAACCAATATTGTAGAGATTCCATATTCGCTGTATAATTCCTCTACCCTGTCAATAAACGGAATAATGGGCTCCATATCTCTTGTCACAACCTTCTGCATCAGCTCATCCCTTATCATGAAGTTGGTGGCTGATGTGTCCTCATCCATAAGGAATACATTCGCACCCGCCTCTATGGCCTCAACTGTATTGGCTGCCTGGGAGGTACTTCCGCTGGCATCCTCGGTATAGAACTCTTTTGTATTTTTCTTATTAGGCAGATTCCTTATAAACATGGATATATCCGTCTTCTGAATACTTCTGCCATCCTCTGCTCTAAGCTTGACAGCACTTTCATCTGTGATGACATACTCCCTGCCATCCCCTGCAATATGGTTATACACTCCAAGCTCCAGAGCCTTAAGAAGTGTTGACTTTCCATGGTATCCGCCGCCAACTATAAGGGTTATTCCCTTAGGAATTCCCATTCCCGTAATACTACCCTTATTCGGAAGCTCTATAGTCACCTCCATGCTCCTTGGAGAAGTAAATGCAACCCCCTCCTTCATGGGAAGCATTGATACTCCTGACTTTCTTGGAAGCACCGCACCATTAGCCACAAATGCCACCAGCCCCATATCTGAAAGCCTGTCTCTGATATACCTCTGGTCTACTGCAAGATCCGCAACTGCCTTCAGACTTTCCGGCTTATATGCCGAAGCAAACAAGGTCTTCTTAACACACACCGGAAGAAAATCAAACAATATTTTCTCAAGTTCTCTAGAATTGATAGTCCTTCCATTTGCAGGGAAACCAACCTCAAGCCTGAGCACCACCTCACCGGTTGTCGCGTCTATCTGACATGCCGTTCTCTCCAAAATCTCCTGTCCGGGATTGGTCACGCTTATTAGACCGCTCTTTCCTGAACCCTTAGCCTTGAATGAATAATCTCTTACCTGCCTTGCCATATTCCTTAGTAAATGATCCTGCAACGCTATACGCTTTTCCTCTGTATCATATAAGCTCTTATCAAACTTAGCCTTACTTCCGTTAACCCATACCGAAAGCTTAGAGGGTGCCGCAAAGGGATCCCCCTGCACATGGTCGATGGAAAGCACATAATCTGTAAACTCGTACCTTCCCCTTGTATCCTTATATGCCGGATATCCCTTGTGATCTATTCTATGTAATGTCTCTCTCAAATCATTATGCGTCATATTACCATATCTCCTTTTCAACGCTTCTTATTATCCACCCAATTCATCTCTAACGTCCCGCCTTCATCATCTTCTTGTTCTCATACATGATTGCATCAGCTTCACGTATAGCCTCTATGGGCTCAAGGTAATTATCTTCATCACTGTGCCTGCATCCACAGGCCGCTGACACCTTAAAGGGAAAGCTTCCACTCTCATTCTCCTTATTCATCAGCAGCTGGAATTCCTTAATGCATTTAAGGGCAAGACTCTCCTCACCGACCACACAGGCAATAAACTCATCTCCGCCCCATCTTGCGCAGAAACCATTGTCAGAAAAAACTGCTTTGATATGGTCTGCCGTCATTTTCAATAATCTGTCACCTGTCTCATGTCCGTACACATCATTGGCAGTCTTTAAGTTATTAAGATCAATGAATACCATGCTATATTCCCTGATCTTATCTGCCTCCATTTTCTCAATCTGACGGTAACATTCAGCCCGGTTAGGCATATCTGTTAATGCATCCTTAAATGCCAGTTCTATCAGCTGTTTTCTCTCGATCTTATTAGTGTATTCCTCAGCTGATATGGAGATCAGATATACAACAAGGGATACTGCTATTATAAGAATTGCCACAGCACTTAGTCCATGGGTTGCAAACCATGTCTTTCTAAGCAGATATTTGGTAAGGTTAAACCGCACCAGCTCCACCACACCGCAGAGCATTGAAATAAGAACCCCATATCGAAGTATGGATATATAACTGTTGGTCTCATGCCTTGTTCCCGCAAATATGGCAACCACCAGCATAATGATAGTTATACCTGCAAGGATATGCATTCCCGACATCATGGTGGAATAATTAATCTGAAGGGGTGACAGCTCGATAATTGTAGTAACAACATAAAATGAGGTATATATAAGCATAAGTACCAATATAATTCTCTTCATAACCGGAACATCCAGAACCGAATAAATGAAAAATGCAAGAGGAATTGTTGCAAAATAGAGTGCATAATACTCTACCTTTGCACAGAAATCCTTATTGCCTACCAGAAGATAGAACATACCCAGACTTCCAAAAAACCATGCATTTATTACAAATTCAAACACAGCTATGGGAAGACCCACCTGCATTTTCTTAAGCCCTATACTTCTGACGGCAAAATAGAATATACATATAAGGGCCATCACCATAAGTGCAAGTGATGTGGAAAATATTACGCTTCTTCCCTCAATAATCTTCTTCCAGCCCTCACCGGTTGGTATAATACCTGCCTTATTAAGATCTGAAAATGGAATATTCTCAATAGCTGTAATATCTAATATAACCTTTCCTTCCCTGTAATCAGAAGGCAGCTCAGCCCAGTAAATCCTTCCTCCGTAATGGGATGCCGGATTGTTCTCATCATACTCGTCCTCATAAAGCACATCAGGTTTATGACCATCATCTATATGGGGCCTGGCATCATAATATACATTGACCACCGCATTATAGAGAGGTACATAAAGCTCCGCATCATTAAGGTCAACCGTATCAGGAACATCAATTTCAATCCACGCTTCCTCACCTCTAAGAAGCCATCCGAAATCACCATCCGGATAATACTCTTCACCACTATCTGTCAAATATACATATGTACTCATATAGCCGCTTACAGGATAGAAAGCAGTGGGCTTAATATCATTCTTTGCAAAAAATGATACCATAACTATAAACCACAACAAAGCTGCCGCCGCTATAGTCAGTGGCAGCTCCATCTTCTTTCTATTAAACCTGTTGCCTGATTTCTTAGACATAATCTCTTTGTTCTCCATTATTCTCCACCCTTATTAAAATCAATTTCCATCAGTTATTCACATCTCTCGTCCTGCCTTCATAAGCTTCTTGTTTTCATACATGATGGCATCAGCCTCACGTATAGCTTCTAATGGTGCGATATAAGTCTCCTCATCAATATATCTGCATCCGCATGCCGCAGAAACTTTGAATGGAAATGTCCCGCTTGCGTCCTCCTCAGCCATCTTAAGCTTAAATTCTTCGATATGCTTAAGAGCAAGACCTTCTTCCCCGAATACGCAGGCCACAAACTCATCTCCGCCCCACCTTGCACAGAACCCGTTCTCCGTAAATATATCTTTAATAAATCCTGCTGTAGTCTTAAGAAGCTTATCTCCCATCTCATGTCCATATACATCATTGGCAGTCTTCAGATTATTAACATCAATGAAGACCATTGTATAAACCTTGACATCATCAGCCTCCATTTCTTCTATACTCTTGTAACATGCTGCCCGGTTGGGCATATCAGTCAGGGCATCTCTATAAGCAAGTGCCATAAGCTGTTTTCTCTCAACCTTAGCAGTATATTCATCTGCGGATACAGATATGAGGTATATCACCAGTGACACAGCAATCACAAGAATAGCCACGGCACTGACACCATGAGTGCTGACCCACGACTTGTTGAGAACATATTTTGTAATGTTGAATCTTAACAGTTCGAGAATTCCGCATAGCATAGATATGAAAACCCCATACCGCAGTATGAAAATATATCTGTTACTTTTATCCTTAGCTCCGGTGAACAAAGCAATTACCAAAATCAGTATCGTAGCTCCCGACAGCAGATGCATACTTGAAAGCATTTCAGAATAATTTCTATGTATTGGGGATATCTCTATTATTGTTGCCACCACATAATATAGCACATACATTCCGGAAACCCCAATGACAGCACGCTTAACAAACGGAACATCAAGTACTGCATAGATGAAAACAGCCAGCGGAACAGGTGCCAGATAAAGTGCATAATACTCAGCCTTGGCACATATCTCTGTGTTTCCGAATATCAGATAGAACATCCTAAGACTTCCAAAGAACCATGCATT
The DNA here is from genome assembly GCA_017470935.1 of Lachnospiraceae bacterium. Lineage (GTDB taxonomy): Bacteria > Bacillota > Clostridia > Lachnospirales > Lachnospiraceae > CAG-590. The sequence goes on along the minus strand of JAFUXG010000006.1, from coordinate 26,920 downwards.
TATCAAAAGCTCAAACAAAGCAATCGGGAGACCAAGCTGTACCCTCTTAAGACTAATGCTCCTTACTACAAAGTAGAACACACTAATCAGTGCAAGGATCATCAAAGCCAATGATGTGGAAAATATAAGGCTTTCTCCCTGTAAAATTCTTTTCCAGCTCTCATTGGCAGGTACAATTCCTATTCCCTGAAGATCTGAAAAAGGCATACTGGCAACAGATGTAATATCCAGCATAAGCTCCTTATTACTATAATCATCCGGAATATCAACCTCATATATGCGATTTCCATAATGTCCTGAAATATTCGAAGGATCATATTGATCCATGTATATACTTTCACCATCCAGATATACGTTGACTATGGCATTATACAGTGGAATATACAGCTCTGCATTATCAATATGCTTCTCAGGAAGTCTTATATTAACCTCTATACGATCCCCCTTATTAATTGAGCCAAAATCTCCCTCAGGAAAAAGCTTGGAGCTTCCATCCCTATAATACACCTTTACAGACATGGAATCCTGCAGCGCATAAAAGCCGGTGGAGCTGATATCGTTCATACTAAACACTAAGATCATGAATATCAGCCATAATGAGACAGCCATTCCTATAGTATTAGGCAGCCTCATTTTCCTTCTATTCTGCTTTGAAGACTTCTTTCCTTCCGAAGTGTCATGTTCATTCTTAATATTCTTTAACATAAGCTCATTCTCCCCAATTCAATCCCCAATGTATCATATTATAACATATTTCTGTTAAAATAACCATATAGATTAAACGATTATGCATATAGATTGAACGGTTGAATATATAGATCAAACGATTCAACATATATATTAAACATATAACATCTGACATAATAAGACCGGCCACGAAATATATTCATAACCGGTCTTATTTCTAATTATTGGGGCTTTGTCACAACATGCATATCAGTCATAAGCTGTAACATAGCCTTTTTAATTAATTACACATAACTGCAAAATCTATGGTCTGCCTTACACATAGAACAGAATATCCTCATACTGTGGGAATGGCCAGTATTCCTTGCCTACAAGACCTTCAAGCTTATCAGCAGGAGTTCTTACATCTGTCATTGCTGCAAACACCTCGTCATGGAAACAGTGGGCTGCCTTTTCCATATCATCCTCCAAAGCGATAGCCTTTTCATCAAGCTCTGCCAGCTTCTCACAGGCTGCTGTAAGCTCTTTGAGCTCCTTAGCTATATCTGAAAGAATTTCTTCCTGTACGGATGTATCAACTCCCACCGCCTTAAGATCATTTACTCCCTTGGCAGTATCAGCAGAATACTTCATAACTGCAGGTATGATCTGCTTCTTAGCCATATCAAGCATTGTCTTTGCTTCGATATTGATCTGCTTTGCATAGTTCTCATAATATATCTCTGCACGGGACTCAAGCTCTGCCTTACTAAGAACACCAAACTTCTCAAACATTGCAATGTTATCCTCGTCCTTATATGCTGCAACCGCATCCACAAGACACTTGATATTCGGAAGTCCCCGGCGCTCTGCCTCAGCTACCCATTCATCAGAGTATCCGTCACCGTTGAAGATGATCCTCTTATGCTTTGCAATAAGCTCCTTGATCTTGTCATGAACAGCCATCTCGAAGTTGTCAGCCTTTTCAAGCTCATCTGCTATCTGGCAGAGCGAATCTGCAACGATTGTATTAAGTATAATATTCGGAGTTGCGATAGACTGGGTTGAACCAACCATACGGAACTCGAACTTGTTACCTGTAAATGCAAATGGTGATGTACGGTTTCTGTCTGTGGCATCCTGCATAAATGAAGGAAGGGTGGAAACACCTGACTCATAGGTCTTGCCCTGGATAGAGCTGGTTGCTTCTCCTGTTGTATCAAGCTGCTTTAACACATCATCTAACTGCTCGCCAAGGAATACGGAAATGATAGCCGGAGGTGCCTCATTTGCACCAAGTCTGTGGTCATTACCTGCTGATGAAGCTGAAAGTCTTAAAAGATCTGCATGCTCATCCACCGCCTTAAGTATTGCAGTAAGTATTAATAAGAACTGTACATTCTCATGAGGTGTCTTGCCAGGCTCTAACAGATTGATTCCGTCATCGGTTCCCATAGACCAGTTGTTGTGCTTACCAGAACCATTTACACCTGCAAAGGGCTTCTCATGAAGAAGACATGCAAGGTCATGACGCTCAGCCACACGTCTCATGGTCTCCATAACAAGCTGGTTGTGATCTGTACCCACATTGGTTGTTCCGTATATCGGTGCAAGCTCATGCTGGCACGGTGCCACCTCATTGTGCTGTGTCTTTGCTGTGATTCCCAGCTTCCAAAGCTCTATGTTAAGATCGTTCATGTATGAAAGAACTCTCTCTCTTACTGTTCCAAAATAGTGGTCATCCAGCTCCTGTCCCTTAGGAGGCATTGCACCGAAAAGAGTACGGCCTGTAAAGATAAGATCCTTTCTCTTTGCATAATCCTTCTTGTCAACCAAGAAATACTCCTGCTCAGGTCCAACTGATGTTGTGACCTTAGTGGATGTTGTATTACCAAATAATTTCAAAATCCTAAGTGCCTGAACATTGACCGCCTCCATTGAACGAAGAAGGGGTATCTTCTTATCAAGTGCCTCACCCGTATATGAAGAAAATGCTGTAGGTATACAGAGCACTGAGCTTCCATCCGGTGATTCCTTAATAAATGCAGGTGATGTACAATCCCATGCCGTATATCCTCTTGCCTCATTGGTAGCACGAAGACCTCCTGACGGGAATGAAGACGCATCCGGCTCACCCTTGATAAGCTCCTTACCTGAGAACTCAAGCATTACCTTACCGTCATCTGTAGGATTGATAAATGAATCATGCTTCTCCGCTGTAATACCTGTCATAGGCTGGAACCAGTGGGTATAGTGTGTTGCACCCTTCTCAATCGCCCAGTCCTTCATGGCATTGGCAACGGTGTCTGCAATGGCAGGATTAAGTTCCTTGCCAAGCTCGATGGTCTTCTTAAGCTCCTTATACACAGCCTTGGGAAGACGCTGTCTCATTGCTGCATCATTAAACACGTTGGATCCAAAAATTTCTGCTACATTAACTTTCTCACTCATACCTCATACTTCCTTTCCCGACATATTTTCACAAGCATCACATAGTGCAAACTAATACCCTTAAGCTTTTCTTCGAGTTAGTTCACAATGCAAATTGCTCATGACTTCCAAGGATTCCTGCCAGAAGAATCTGTTTTATACCTCTTATACGAAGAAAGGGTATTCTCCCGACGAGAACACCCTTGTTCTTAAAAAGCAATATTTCTTTTAACAGTTGTTAATATAAACCATACTAAAGAAAAAATCAAGTGGTTTTTTTATTTTTTGATATATTTCCTCATTTTAGATTATTTTTCTGATCATCTGTACTGATAATTATCCCTTATTGTTACCTATAATCCTCTCCCATTCATCATTTCCCTTCATATAACCAAATGTTTCCTCATCCCGAAACAGCTCCAGAAGCTTACTTTCAAGTCCTTTACAAAATGCCGGCTCTACATCTGAAAACTGCATATGGCGATACATCCATGACTTTTTAAAGTCCAGCACTGTGTCCACATTATCAAGCATCTGCTTAACCACATCAAGCTCCTCTTGAAAGGACAATAAATGATCCAGCGTAATATTAAGAAGTCTGGCTATGGGTGCAAGCAAATGTATATCCGGTGTCGAATTATTATTTTCCCATTTGTTAACAGCTGGTGCCGTAACTCCAAGGCGGTTTGCCATCTCCTCCTGGGTCAATCCCATTTTCTTTCTGTTTTGCCTTATTATTTCACCTAACATGATCTTTCTCCAATCTAATACAATAGAACCGTTTCAAAAAATATAGAATCTCCATAAAGTTTATTAATATATAAAAAGTCCCCTTTGATATTCAATATTCCTACATATATAGAATATCAAAGAAGACCGGTTAAAACAATTGAATTGTAGTTAATATTACCTTTAAAAAATTAAAATACCTTCATCATCAATATATAATATCTTTCATCTGACTCCGAATATCTTTTATCAAACTCCTTAAATCCGCACTTAATATAAAAATCATATGCTTTGCTATTATCCTCTTCACACTCCAAATATACAAGACCACCGCCAACCATTTCCTGTGCATCATGAAGTACACTCATTGCACTTTCCATAAGCTCAGTTCCCCTAATATTCAATCCATCATTTACTGCATAATTTTTCCCAAATTGAGCTATCAGAAATGCAGATGCCCGAAACAAATTAGAATCTTGGTCTAAAAGAGCAAATCTATTAATCTTTCTTTTTTGTGAATTACTCATATCCGCAGCCGGGATATCTATTGCCTTGTGTGTCAAAGTGAATATACCGGAAAGCTCATCTTCTTCATTAAATGCAAGATATGTAACCGACATTTTTCTTTTGTAAAAATCTACTGCATTATTTCTTACAAATTGCTCTACTTCTTCGTTTAATTGAATACCATTTAATACACAGGAATATGTCGATAACACTTTCTTTGTGTTATCTTCACCAATCATATTAACACTTTCCGGTATACTTAATACATTACTGATCATTTTTTTGCACCTTCGCCAAATTCTTATCCAGAATCCTCTTTATCACTTCAGGATTTTTTTCCACATGATATTTATATTCAGACGGTGCTTTTCTTGGCATATTTGCAGATTCTTCCAATGCATCAATGAACATAGAAACTGCTTCCGGTGATGACAGTTTTACACTTTCCAAAATACTTGATGTTGCCATTATAATCAGCTCCCTTCTTTATATCTATCGTTTCTATTATAATTATACTAGCACATAGAAATATTATTTTCAATAAATACACATTATTTTCACAACCTTATTTTAATTCTTCACTTACTGCATATTTCCTCATAATATTATTAAGTTCTTCTTCGTCAAATGATTCTATCATTTCCTTTAATGTCATATTCCCTTCTTTTTTATCTAAATCCAATCCATGTTGCAGCAATAATTCAAATATAGCGCTATTATTTTCATTTATCCTTCCGATTGCACTCATTATTGGAGAAAAATCTTTATCATCGTTAATATTAGGATCAGCACCTAATTCCAGCAACAAACTCACAGCCTCAATGGAATGTGCCTGACATGCCATATGTAAATATGAAACTCCTTGCTTATCTTGAAAATTTGGATTTTTTATTTTCTTCATAGCTTTTAATACATCTTCTTTATTCTCAATCTCTTTTATATTAATATGTGCGATTTTATAGTGCATTTCATCTCTTCCCACTTTATCTAACATATGCTATCTCCTCTTAATGTATATAATCGTATAAATACAGCCTGTCACCCTGAATTTCTTAAATTACACTTATTTACCATAAATCCAAGTGTTCTTACTATCAAAAGGCCCACCAGAGTGAGCCTTTCGATTACTTATGGTATTAAATTAAAAAATCATTCATCTTCCTCGCTATCATCACCTGCTGCAGCCTGCTGCGATTTCTCCTTTTCCTCAACGCCTGCAGCCGCCTCACCGTCTGCCTTAGCACCATCGGTAAGACCTGCAAGCTTAGTTCCTGCAAAGCTTGAAAGCAGTACGCTGGGATTGATTCCAAGACTGTCACCTATTCCATCCATGACCTGCTTAAGTGATGTGGTCACATCCTCTGTCATCCTGGCAGTGTTCCCTGAACCATACATGGTGATCTTGTCAACATTGGCAAGAGGTGTGGCAATAGCCTGGGCAACCAAAGGATACATCTGACAGAGCATCTCAATAATAGCAGCCTCGCCGTACTTCTGCATAGCTTCCGCTTTCTTGTCGATACCGGCAGCCTCTGCCTCTGCCTTAGCCTGGATTGCAGCAGCCTCCGCTTCACCCTTTGCCTTGATACCGGCAGCCTCTGCTTCCGCTTTCGCACGTATCGCAGCAGCCTCCTGCTCCATAGAATACTTCACTGCATCAGCCTGAATCTTCTGTGCCTCTGCCTCCTGTGCCTGCTCATATTTCTTAGCCTCAGCATCCTTCTGACGCTTATAAAGCTCCACATCAGCCATCTGCTGCTGCTTGTATTTCTCAGCATCAGCCTGTTTGCGGATATTGGCATTAAGGGTCTGCTCCTGAACCTCTGCCTCACGCATCTTAAGCTCTACCTCACGCTCCTGCTTGGCAATATTGGCATTAGTAGAAGTAACCTCGATGGATTTTCTCTGTTCCTCCTCCTGAATCTTATATGCCGCATCCGCCTGAGCACGCTTGGTATCCTCTATGGTCTTGAGTTCTGCCTTCTTGATGGCAAGCTCGTTCTGCTTAATGGCGATCTCTGTCTCTGACTGGACAGCCGCATCATTAGATTCCTTCTTAGCCTGTGCCTGTGCAATAGCCACATCCCTGTCAGCATTAGCCTTGGCGATGGAAGCATTCTTCTGGATTGCAGCCATGTTATCCTGACCTAAAGCCGGAATAAGATCATTCTGGTCAACAACATGCTGGATATTACATGAAATGATCTCGATACCCAGACTGTTCATATCCTTCTGAGCCTTCTCCTGCACCTGGTCACCGAATACCTTACGGTCATTACACAGATCCTTCAAGGTAACAGTACCGATGATCTCACGCATATTACCCTGCAGTGAATCCACCAGCGCCTGAATGATCCTCTCCTCCTTCATGTTAAGGAAGTTCTTCATGGCACGCTGTATACCCTCCTGATCCGTCATAACACGAACCTTGGCAACCGCATCAATATTAACGCCGATAAAATCCAGCGTAGGCACATAGTCATCCGTCTTAATGTCAATGGATATCTGCTTCACAAGCAGCTCATCCTTTCTCTCGAAAAACGGAAGCTTGATTCCCGCCCGGCCTATAAGCACCTTAGGTTCCTTGCGTATACCTGAAATAACATAAGCCACATCCGGCGGTGCCTTAACATAGCTTGTGAACAGAACCACAAGCACTATCACTACAATAAGAATAATCCACCAATATTTAAGTATCTCATACAAAATCATTAGTGTGTCCCTCCTTCACAATATATGACTAATTATAGAGCATCATTTATGCAAATACAAGCTGACAAGTCTTAATTAATTCTTAAAATGCATAGGCTTCTTATATCCTGTCTTAGCCTTGAAAAGCTTCTTATAAGCTGCCAGCTTCTTCTTTGGCACCTTGATGGCAGCCCTTTTGTTAATTCCCTTGATTGCATTCTTCCCTACAAATTTAAGCCTGCTTGATCTGATCGTTATGGTTTTAAGCTTTTTACATCCTGAAAATGCATTCTTTCCAATACTCTCAACATTTTTACCTATTACCACGTTTTTTATCTTCTTACTGCCCTTAAATGCAGCTGAACCTATGGATATAACTCTATACTTAAATCCGCCTATTGTTACACCTTCAGGAACAGTCACCTTCTTCACGGTTTTTTTCAAAGAATTATTTGCAAACCCAAAAATGCTTACTGTTCCTGCCTCCGTACCCTTAGCTCTTGCAGTTATCTTGAATTTGTATGTCTTATTCTTTATGATCCTTCCCTTTGCAGGACCATATGGGATTCCGTCAACGGTTATTCCTCCCTCAGGGCTCATATCTGACTCGTCTAAGTCTGCCCCTGACGTCTTGGAAGAGCTGCCATTCCCTTCGCTGGATGAAGCATTATTTCCATTATCACTGCCTGAAGCCTTTGTCGGATCAACTATTATAAATTTTTTCCGAACAGTTCCTGTATAGTTTCCTTTACCTGTTACGATCACTGCGGCATCTGAACCGGCATCTATGTTGTTTTCATAGCTCACCTCATAATCCGTAGCCTTATCAAGCCCTGCAATAGTGACACCAGGTGTCTTTGCCTTTCCATCATAGATATACTGCTCTGTCTCCAGCACTATATCAAGTTCAGCTACATTGCGGGGACTGATCACATAGCTAAGCTCAAGCTCTCCTGTAAATGAACCTATACCGGTTACAATTACCGAAGCTTCGCCTGCATTTATCAGATCACCCGCATATTCATACGAATAGTGCACACCCTCCTTAAGCTCATCGATCACGACCTTTGGTTTTATCTCTTTTCCGTCATATTCAGAAAACGCCGGATCAAGAGTAAACTTAGATTCATAATCAGTTATGTCAGTACTGGTAAGCTCGTAAACGGAAACACTTTCCGAAAAAACCGGAATGTCAGAAGTTTTTTCTGTATTTAAAGGGGCATAATGTTCGCCAAAAAGCTGTATAGCTCTCATATCTTCATCAAAATAGGTTATAACTCTTGTTTCTGTCACATTAATATCTCCGGCAGCCACAATAAGTCCACCCTTTGTTGCATCAATAACCTTTTTTGCAACTATTCTCTTGTTTGTCAACAACATATCTCCACCATACAAATTAATATCACCGGAGGCTCTAATAAGATTAGTTATAGCGTTGATCGATATTTTTCTTTCAAAGAAAAATGTTCCTGACTTTAATGTAAAGTTTCCCCCTATATCGTAAGTAGTTTTCTTTTTACCATTTTTATATGTTTCAATATTACAAGTACAAATCTCTAGTGTCTCTCCTGTGGATGTAATGTTTATTTCAGGACCATCTATAGTCAAATTGCCTTCTACCCACATCAATCTTTTATCACTGTCACCGGCTTTCTTAACAAAAGTAAGCCTGCCGTCCCCCTCAAATGTTACATCAAGGTATTTTACCAAAAATAAATTCCATACATTTGAATCACTTATAACATTGTCCCCTATTATCTTAATCTTTACAGATAACATGGCATCATGCTTAATATCATCTACCCAATCTGCCAGATATACCGGACCACCATTATAATTCTCAAGAGTAAGGGTTGCGGCGGCAGGATCCCAGCTTATTCCGGCATCAGGATCTGCACTTGCCACATAATTTTTACCTCCAGTTGTTCCGCTTACGAGAGGATGCCTCAAATCTGCAACACTTAAACTACTTCCTCCAACATCATAGTACACCGGTATCAGGTCATATAATGTAACCGTAGGCGGATCTATCTCTTCATCTGCCGCCATAACTGAAGAAGAAAACAAACTTACTGCACAGATTGCCCCAAGCAGGACCAAAGCTTTGTATATACATTTTTTCGTGCCATATCCAATCTTCATTTGCTGCACCATCCTTTACTAAACCCAAAGTGTATGCCGACTCGTTAAGTCGATTGTATCAAATATCATATCTAACCACAAGGAAAATGTGTCACGAAATAAATTCACAAAAAGACTACTCATTGCCTCTTGCATTTTCTGCCTGCTTACTATATGATTAATTACTGTTTAGTTCACACAGAAAAGAGGAAAACTATGCAACCTTCAATCGCAATCGTCAACGACTTATCAGGCTTCGGCCGCTGCTCACTAACTGTATCACTTCCGATCATTTCCGCTATGGGAATATCCTGCGGAGTGGTACCCACAGCCATTCTGTCAAATCAGACAGAATATCCGGAGTATTCTCTATTGGATTTCACTCCGTACATGGAGGATTATCTTAATAAATGGAAGATCTTGGACTTTGCATTTGACGGTCTATACACAGGTTTTCTTGGCTCTGAAAAGCAGATTGCCATTATCAAGAAAATGATAGAGGATTTCTCGTTTTCTAAGATAATAGTAGATCCTGTTATGGGGGATCACGGAATAATATACGATTCGTATACAGAGGAGCTTTGTGATGGGATGAGGGAGCTTGTAAACCACTCCACCATTGCAACACCTAACCTGACGGAACTGTGTATTCTTACGAAAAGAAAATATCACAAAGATATCACTGAGAATGAGGTCAAGGACATGTGTATGGAGTTAGCAGCATATGGTGCAGGAGACATTGTGGTTACCGGCCTTGAAAATGGCAGCATGCTTGGAAATGCAATATATTTAAAGGAAAATGATACCCTTGAGATTATATATGACAAAAAAATACTGCCCCTGAGACCAGGGACAGGTGATGTATTCGCTTCAATAATCGCCGGTGGCAGCATTAAGGAAATGAGTCTTTCTGAATCTGTTCATAAGGCAATGCACTTTATATGCACATGCCTTGAGAGATCATCAGAGCATAATATTCCTATTAATGACGGTGTGTGCTTTGAGGAGTATCTGTACCTGCTCCATCAAAATTAACTGCAGTCAAATTACCACATACTCTACAACAATTACGCTTGGCTGCCTATTAACATCTACTCTTGATATGCAACACTCATATCGAATCAACCCTTGCTCATTCTATGCTCTTCATAGTAATCCGCATACTCCTGGGATATAAGATGTCCCTTCACAAGATTATTCAAGGTTTCATCATACTCACGCTGTGGCATCTCCGCATAAGCCATCTCACCTAACACCTTTTCGACAGCGTCCTTATATTCATTAATACTGTAGACCCTGTCCTTATATAAAATATTGGCAGCATAGATTCTCTTAAAAAAGCCGTTCAGCTTATCAGATTTGGTTATCTTATCCTCAGGCATAAAGTTGATATACAAAAGATCCATGACCTGGGAGATGCTTCTGTTGGTAATATATATGTCAGGGTATATGGTATAGAGATTCTTCAACTTAAAGGGATCGTTTTTCACCTTTGAGGCTGAATAATCTGGAAGATACTCCGAGAACACGCTTGTTATCAGGTTCTCGTTGTGAAAAGCCATATACTCCTTCGTCCTGTCCACCTTCACACCCGGACGGTAGCCCACGTTATGTATCATATCCCTTGATATGCAGAGCTTTCTCGGCTCCTTCTCCAGGAGAAGGAGGAATACCTTATTATGCACTCTCCATATAAATGCTGGGCATTCGCGGATCTTATATGTTTCAGATCTGTCGATCATAATTGGTCTGTGATCCTTCTTGACCTTGTATTTCTTCTTGACCTTTTTCAGCATCTGCTGGTTGTAGTGGGCAAATCTATCCTTATCAGTGTGCTCATTTCCCTTATCCTCATTTATATCATCGCCAGCAGCCTCACTATCCTTTTCCTGCTCCGAAGCCTCATCGTCCTTTTTCTTTGACGTATCCTCATGCTTTGAGCTGCTTACCACACCATTTCTTTTAACTGAAACTGTTGAAACTGTATCCTTCTGTCCATCCTTGCCGACCTCTGCCACAAAGTCGTCATCCACCAGCGTGAAGGTCTGGGAAATGATAAGTGCAACAACTCCTGAGATCATACCTATCAAAAATATGCCAATCTTTCCTGTAAGACCGGCAACAACGATCAGTATGATCGCAATGACAACAAAAAGTATCACGCTTCCGATACACCTTCTAGTCTCGCTGTCTCCATATTTCAGTGCATTCCAGACTCTGCCCATCTCTTAACGCCACCTCACATATTCTGCTATATCGTTTCTTTGTCATTTACTGACTTAGACCTTATAATCCCGATGATCAAGCCTTTTTGATCATCGATGATCATCTACTATTTTACCACACCCTTACAAATACTGCATTAAAAAAATCAATTATCTATTCAGCTACGCTTCATAGACACGCGACAGGCGTGGTGCTAAGCACATTCCAGTACGCCTGTCGCATCACAAAATATATGTTTTCGTACGCATCTCGCAGTGAATGATAAATGCCGCCTGAACAGTTACAAAATGAATACAAATTAGCAGCATAGATTTTGCCACAACAGGTCATATTACTATAATAAGCATCATACATTTATATAAACAGCTTATATGGTGACACTATGTCCGAATCTCCTTCCTTTTCCGACCAGTACATGAAATATATAACCCTGTTTCTTCTATTGCTTGTCTTTTTATATGGTCTTCGTCATATGCCTAATACCACAGGCACAATGACTGTCTCTAAAACCACGGCAAGTGAACTGCCTATATACTGCGTTGACACGGACCAGCCTGTGCTTGCTCTTACCTTTGACAGCGCATGGGGAACAGAGGATTTAAATGATATACTGAATATCCTTGATAAACACAATGCCAAAGCAGTATTTTTTGTCACAGGTGACTGGGCGAGAAAAAATCCTGATGCCGTTAAAGCAATAGATGACAAGGGTCATGAGATTGGCAACCACGGAGACCACCACAAGCACATGCCTGATCTGTCAAAGGAGGAAATGGCAGCAGAAATTCAGGGTTGCCACAACTGTGTATATGAGATTACAGGAAAGGATATGACCTTATTCAGGGCACCCTACAGTGACTGGAGCGACACCACCATTGATGTGGCTCATATGATGGGATACTCTGCCATCAACCAGTCAGTTGACAGTCTGGACTGGAAGGATTATGGGGTGGATGCCATTATAAAGCAGGTGTGTGAGAATAAGCATTTGGAAAACGGAAGCATTATTCTTCTCCATAACGGCTCACAATACACGAAGGATGCACTTGATGTTATGTTAACCAACCTCGAGACTATGGGGTATCATTTTATACCTCTTTCTGAATTAATATATACGACGGATTATTATCTGGACCACACAGGAAAGCAATTTCATAATTAATTTTTTGAAATCTATGAATATAAATGTTCTCTTAATCGCATACTAATCACATAATTGTATGTAGAAAGGAGAACTGCAATGAAAAAATTCAAACAATATGTCTGCCTGTCGCTGGTATGTGCATTTTTCGCATTTTCACTTACAGGATGTGGAACTAATGCCGCAAAATCTACAAGCGGTAACAATAATACTGATAAAAACGATATGTCTGATAACGTTAATAATGCTGCAAATGAGGTAGCTGACGGAGTCTCCGATGCAGCAGAGGATGTTGTAGACGGAGCTAAGGATGTTGCCGAGGGAATTGGAAATGCAACAGATGATCTTTTGGGAAGCGGCGGCTTTGACAACTACAATGACGCCCATGATTACTTCCTTGATACTATGGGTGCATACCATTCTGACGCCAAATTTGAGCTTAGAAATGAGGACAAAAAGCTTAATGACTATCAGGAGGGCTCTAAGGGATATCATTTCTATCTATATGATACAAGCAAGAATTCAGCAGGTGAAAGCTTTGGAGAGTTCTTTGTGGATGCAACCTCAGGAAGAATTTATCAAAAGAGTAATTCCGGCGACATTACTGAATATCCTGTAACTTCAACACAGGTAAGCTCAAGGAACGGATCTGTAACAAGAAATGTTAACAGAGCTTATAACTGATAAAACTGTGGAAATGGACTGCGAGCCTTATATGATCATTAGGCTTTACAGTCTTTAATAAGAAAAAGGTGTAAAGAACAACCATTCTTTACACCTTTTTCTTTATATCACTATTTTATTTAATAAACAATCATTTAGTTAATCACTATCACATAATATACTTTTTTTAGCACAAAGCTTCATAGACTTTGTCACTCCGAAAATCTGTCAAGGTACAGCACATTCAGATCCACATCTCCGTTAACACCGGGAATGCTTCCCGTATTCGCCTGCTGCCACATGTAATACTGTCCCGAATATGAGGTGGAGGATACATAATTGGCAAGCCACACATAATGTCCCTTTTCGTTAGTCCATACATTTTCAAGAAAGTTTTTGCTGCTATAAAGACAAGCATCATATCCATATGCATGAACCGCATTATAAAAGGTTTCAAAGCAATAATTAATATCGTATATATTCATGGCATATTTGGGGAAATGTGAAAAATCCTCCCAGTCATAGGCTATTGGAAAATCAAGTGATTCTCCTCCCAAGACATTCATAAGATAGTCTACATTTTCCTTTACCTGCTCCGGACTGTTCTCCTCAGCATGCCAGTAAATGCCAACCTTAAGTCCTGCAGCTTTGGCCTTTTCTATATTATCCTTAAAATATCTGTCTGTATACTGGCTGCCGTCATCAAAGCCTCCGATTCTTATAATGACAAAATCGCAGCCTGCCTCCTTGACCTTAGTATAATCCACATCCTCCTGCCATCTTGAAACATCAATACCGAGGGATGTACCATCATTTTTATATATGGATTTGAAGGTTTCAAAATCCTCCTTCTCCTTGGAAGCCTCTCCTCCGCCGCTATATGCATCCACAACATTGACTGTCATGTTTCCATTTGTAGTATGGCCCGCATCATCAGTTAACGTAAGCTTAAGCTCATATGTCCCTGTCTCTGATGTATTGACCTCGCCGTCAACCGTAAGCTCAGGTGCTCTGTCAACATCATCTATATAGCTTACGTAGTCAACCAGATAAAATGATGAACCCTTCAATATCTCCATGCTCTTGGGAAGGCTTAGAAAGAAAGGATTTTTCGTATCATCAGCTACTGTAAGCTCCTTTCTTGGCTCCTCAGTCATCTCCTCTGTTGTGATCTCTGTGGCAGCCTCTGTGGTGGCTTCAGTCGTAGCCTCTGTTGTTATCTCCGTGTCAGCCTCAGTGTCAGCTTCTGCAAGCTCTGTGGTCTCTGACGCTTCCTCCTTGCTCTTTTCAGGCATCTGGGACAGCATATCTGTCACACCCTTTTTGATAAACAGAACGAGAGCTGCCATAACAACAAGGCCAATTATATAAAGTATTACTTTCTTTGCGATTACATTATTCATTATTTCAACTACCGCCCATATATTTGTCTCTGCCGGAAAGCCGTGCCATGGCTCTTGCAAGGGAAGCCCTTGAAATGTGATACTCCATAATACTTTGCTTTTGTGCCAGCTGCTCCATAGCCCTTTCCTTTGCCTCCTTAGCACGAAAGGCATCAATCTCCTCAGGACGTTCCGCAGAATACACCAGCACATCCACCTGGTTGTGGTCGCATTTCAGCATACCATCTGAAGTTATAGCAACATGCTCCTTGCCATCCGGTGTCCTGAAACGCATCTCTCCAATCTCAACAGCAGTGGTCATGCTCTCATGATTGGCCATGATACCCATCTTGCCGTCTGCTCCGGTAAATACAAGCATCTCGCACTCACCCTCATAAAAGACACGGTCGCAGGCTATTATTTTCAAAGTAAATGTATTCATACTTTTCCTTTCTTTGTACCAGACAGCACTTTTATAACCTCGCTGCCTTCTCCTTAACATCCTCGATGGTACCTACATTAAAGAAGGCTGCCTCAGGATACTCATCCATCTCACCGGAAAGAATTGCCTTGAAGCCCTGAATGGTCTTCTCTATCGGTACAAATTCTCCCGGAACTCCTGTAAAGTTCTCAGCCACATGGAAGGGCTGTGATAAGAAACGCTGCATCTTTCTTGCACGGTATACGGTAAGCTTATCCTCGTCGGAAAGCTCCTCCATACCAAGTATTGCGATAATATCCTGAAGCTCCTTGTACTTCTGCAATGCTTCCTGAACGCTTCTTGCCACCTGATAATGCTCTTCACCCACAACGTCAGGCTCTAAGATTCTTGATGTGGATTCAAGCGGATCAACCGCCGGATAGATACCCTGTTCCACGATCTTACGTGAAAGCACCGTTGTAGCATCCAAATGTGAGAATGTTGTTGCCGGTGCAGGGTCTGTCAGATCGTCAGCAGGAACATATACAGCCTGTACCGAGGTTACTGACCCAAGCTTTGTAGAAGCAATCCTCTCCTGTAATTCACCAAGATCATTGGCAAGGGTTGGCTGATAGCCAACTGCTGAAGGCATACGGCCAAGCAACGCCGATACCTCAGAACCTGCCTGTACAAAACGGAAAATATTATCTATGAACAAAAGCACATCCCTGTTCTTAACATCACGGAAATACTCTGCCATTGTAAGTCCTGTCTCTGCAACACGCATACGTGCTCCGGGTGGCTCGTTCATCTGTCCAAACACCAAGGCTGTCTTTTCAAGAACCCCTGATTCCTTCATCTCTACCCACAGGTCATTACCCTCACGGGAACGCTCTCCAACACCTGTAAAGATGGAATATCCACCGCTCTCTGTTGCGATATTTCTTATAAGCTCCTGAATAAGAACTGTCTTACCAACTCCTGCACCGCCGAAAAGTCCGATCTTACCACCCTTTGCATAAGGCGCAAGAAGATCAATGACCTTAATTCCGGTCTCTAGCATTTCAACCACCGGACTCTGATCTGAAAATGCAGGGGGCTCTCTGTGAATACACCAGTGCTCCGCACCATCAAGACTTCCCTTATCATCTAGCGGTTCACCCAACACATTGAACAATCTTCCAAGTGTCTCCTCACCCACAGGCACCTGAATTCCTGAGCCTGTTGCAGTAACCTCCATGTCGCGATGAAGTCCCTCGCTGGCCCCAAGCATGATACAGCGCACAATGCTGTCACCGATATGCTGTGATACCTCCATAACGAATTTCTTCTCGCCATTCATGACATAAAGTGCATCCTTGATTGCAGGAAGATTACCCTTTTCAAATTCTACGTCTACCACAGGTCCCGAAACCTGTACGATCTTACCCTTAATCTCCATCTTGTGAAATCTCACCTTTCTTTCTTAATTCAGCATTCTTATATGACGTCTCTCCTAATGTCCATGGGGAACTTTAGGAAGCATCTCTCTTTCATATGACAAATCTGCGTATGCAAGTCGAATAAATATAATAATCAATACTATGGCTGTTCCCCAAATAGAACGATATGAAAACACTTCACCGCATATTGTTCCTGCAATACCACCTGACAAAAAGAACAGAATCAAAAGACCATGTACTTTAATCTTTTCCGCAGACTGACTGTCATGATGCCTGTAATATTTTGCTGCCGAGGATCCCACCTGGCGAATATGATTTGTAACAAAGGTCGTTGCTGCAGGAATACCTTTTACCTGCCGGAAAGTATTGAACTGCATTGAGCATATGAAATTCAAAGCAATCTGACAGATCTGATCCGGGGCGCTTTCGGGTAACATACCAAGCGCAATAATTACAAGTACCTCTATTACCACAAGTATTGTATCCCACCTGAGCAAATGAAACTTCTTAACACTTTTACCAAGGTATTCTGAAAAGAATGCTCCGGCAAAATATGCCGTAATAGGAATAATAAGGTACGCTGCCCTTGACCACTGCTTTTCTCCGATAGCCATTGCAAGAAGAACAACATTTGCAGTCTGAGCATTACAGAACACTCCGCCCCTTAGCAAAAATGTATATGCCCCATACCATCCGGCAACGAATATTAAAAGCCAGTATACCCATGGTTTTTCACATTCCAGATAATAATTATCCTCATCAATTCTCTGTTCTGATGTATTATTCATAATGTTTTAATCTTTCTCAGTTATCCTGCAATAGTGCCTTCCTCTGTGCCTTCGCCTTCTCTTTCTTCTTTTTGAGTGCCTTGGCACCGCCGATAACCTCTGTAATCTCCTGGGTTATAGCTGCCTGTCTTACTCGGTTAAACTCAATTGACAGGTCATGCAGCATCGCCTCCGCATTATCAGTTGCAGACTGCATTGCCATCATTCTGGCATTCTCCTCACTGGCAGTTGCTTCAACTAAAACACCGTATAGAAATCCGGTCACATAGTTGTATGCCACATTCTCTATAACATTTTCAGGCGACGGATAGATCAGGTACTCATCATCCTTACTCACATTATCGCCTAACTGCTCCACCATGTCCTTCTTAAGGAATTCCCTGGTCTTAAGGGGAAGAATCTGAGCAACCTCAACCTCCTCCTTCATGCTGTTAACCATTCTAGTGTAGACAACCTCAACACTGTCTATCTCTTCACTCTTATATAGCTCCACCATTATCTCCGTTATCACTCTGGCACGGTGAATCGACGGATTACTTACGGAATATAAGAAGTTATCCTCAACCTTGTAGCCAAGACTTGAGAAGTAATGTCTTCCCACCTCACCAATGACAAACAGACGATAGTCCTTGCGCTCCTTAAGAAGCTCCACTGTCTCTTTCAGAACATTGTGGTTATATGCACCCGCCATTCCTTTATCTCCGGTAACAACGATTATTGCCTTCTTCTTAACACGCTCAGATCTGTCCTCGGTTCTGTTATCGAAGTATAAATGTTCAATGTCCGGAAAGTGAAGCAGTATCTCCGTGATCTGCTTCTGCAGACCATAGAAATAGGGCTCCGTATTATCAAGCTTAGCCCTCGCCTTCCGAAGCTTCATGGAAGACATCATATACATGGCCTTGGTAATCTTCATGGTGTCCTTGATACTTTTTATTCTGTTGGAAATCTCCTTGGCATTCGCCATATATCAGACCTCCCTTGTACTAACTACTTAATAATATACTTTTAATATTTCTATTTAAGCTTATGGATTTTTATTAATTTATTTTCCATAAATATTGATATTGAATTGATGATAATTGATGCAAACGTGCAAACCCATAAAATCTTACTCATTGCAGGCATAATATCCATTAAACCACCCCAGTCTTTAACAGCAACTCTTCCGGCTTCATCAGAATAAAAAGCACACAATGTTAAAGCTGTCAAAGACATGCTGACAAATCTGAACACGCTGGCATAATTAAAGCTTCCCGAATTATTATTCTTAAATGCCCATATCAGGTTTAATAAAGCAAACAGGACTGCACCAATTCCCAAAAACATCCACATGAGAAAATTCCCCTTTCTAAATTCTGTCACCTTTGAGTCTTGAATTCCTCACATGCCTTCACAATTGCTTCCCTTGTCTCATCCGTCAGATCCTTAGAAGCTTCCAATTCTCCGATGATCTCAATATGCTCCTGCTCAATGTATTTCAGAAGGTCAATACGGAACTTCTTGATCTCCGGAATAGGTACATCAGAGAATAAATGTGCGTTGGCAGCCACCAGAGTGATTACCTGCTCTGCCATAGAAAAGGGATTGCCAAGAGGCTGCTTCAACAATTCCATCAAAGCTCTACCATGGGCAAGCTGCTTCTTAGTGTTATCATCAAGGTCAGATGAGAACTGGGTAAATACCTCCATCTCTCTATACTGCGCAAGATCGATACGCACACTGCCTGCCGCCTTCTTCATAGCCTTTGTCTGAGCCGCACCACCCACACGGGATACGGAAAGACCAACATTTACCGCAGGACGCTGACCCGCATTAAAAAGCTCACTTTCAAGATATATCTGACCATCGGTAATTGATATTACATTGGTCGGAATGTATGCTGATACATCTCCCGCCTGTGTCTCAATAATCGGAAGCGCGGTAATCGAGCCTCCGCCTGCCTCCGGTGTAAGTCTTGATGAACGCTCCAAAAGCCTTGAATGTAAGTAAAATACATCACCTGGATATGCCTCTCGTCCCGGAGATCTCTCAAGCAGTAATGAAATAGCACGATACGCCACAGCGTGCTTAGAAAGGTCATCATAAATGATAAGCACATCCTTGCCCTGATACATGAAGTACTCGGCAAGTGCCGTTCCCGAATAAGGTGCTATATACTGTAATGGTGCCGGATCAGACGCTGTAGCCGTAACGATTATGGTATAATCCATGGCATCATTTTTCTTCAAAGTATTAACAAGCTTTGCAATGGTGGATGCCTTCTGGCCGATGGCAACATATATACACACCACATCCTTGCCCTTCTGGTTAAGTATTGTATCCATTGCAATGGATGTCTTACCCGTCTGGCGGTCACCTATAATAAGCTCACGCTGTCCGCGTCCGATAGGGAACATGGAATCAATTGAAAGAATACCTGTCTCCATGGGAACTGCCACTGAAAGTCTGTCCACAATACCCGGAGCCGGATTCTCGATGGGGCGATATCCCTCTGCCTCAATCTCACCTTCACCGTCTATGGGTGCACCAAGTGCATCTATGATTCTTCCAAGGAATGCATCACCCACGGGAGTACCTGCCATCTTACCTGTTCTGACAACATGGCTTCCCTCGTAGATTTCAGTATCACGTCCAAATAGTATGATACCAATCTCATCACGGCGAACATCCTGAACCATTCCCTTAACGCCACAGTCAAATATAACAATCTCTCCGTAGCAGGAATGATTGATACCCTCAACTGTTACGATACCGTCACCAACAAATGTGACTGTACCTATCTCTCTTGTCTTTGCCTCAAGTTCAAACTCTTCAATGCTGGCACGCAGAATTGAAACAATATTCTTGGATTCCAGATCAAGATCCTGTCCCGTCTTGGTGACAACATCATTGATGCGGTTAGTGAGCTGTGCAATACGTCCCTTCTCGCTCCAGTCGTATTCCTTTGCTCCGATCCGAAGAATAAATCCGCTCTTAAGTGAGGCATCCTCTATTAAATTGACATTGACTTCACTCTCTCCTGTTTCCTTTACCAGGAATTTCTTAATCCCCGCAAGCTGTGAATCCGAGGGCTTAGTCACATAAAGAAGTTCTGCCTCCATAATCACTTATCATCACCTGCTTTGCCCAAAAATTCATCATAGAGAGAGGAATCAATCTCAGCACCGCTCTTGCTTCCCACAATCTTAGTAGTTGCATCAACAACCATGTCAGCAATCTCCTTCTCGGCACTCTTAATGATCTTATCCTTCTCTGCCTTAGCCTCTGCAACAATCTTTTCCTGTACCTTGTATGCCTCTTCTCTGGCATCATTTACTATCTTTCTTCCCTTCTCGTCTGCCTCTTTTCTTGCGGCAGCCACCTCTCTGCGCTTCTCCTCCTCGATGTCTGCAAGGGAATTGTTATACTGCTCCTTTAACGCATCTGCCTCTGCCTGCTTCTTTGCGGCCTCATCAAACTGTGCATCTGCTTCCTCCTGACGCTTTGCGATAATGTTAAGAATCGGCTTAAAAAACAGAAGCTTAACTGCGACAAAAAGCACAAGGAGATTAACGATAATCTCTATTATATTAAATGCATCTATTTTCAGCATGCTATAAACCTGTCCTTTCGATTAAAGTTCCATATATTTTATCACTGTATTATTTAAGCATAACTATTATCATCAAAGCGATAACGAAACAGTAGATAGCTGTTGCCTCTGCAAGAGCACAGCCAAGAATAAGTGTTGTACGTATATCTCCGGAAGCCTCCGGCTGTCTTGCAACCGCCTCAGTTGCATGTCCTGTAGCAATACCGATACCAATACCGGCTCCAAGTGCACCAAATACAGCTAAACCTGCTCCAACTGCTAATAAATTCATAACTATTTCTCCTTTTCTTCTATTATTACACTAGATAATGTACTTAAATATTTTTCTATAACATACATCAAAATATATTCAGCAATATCTTCACACAATACTAAGTATATATGAGATCATCTTATAAAAATCACTCTATAAAAATTACTTTATGAGATCATTCTATAGCCTCACTGATATACAAGGATGTAAGGAACACAAATACGTACGCCTGCAATAGCCCATCAAACAGATCAAAGTAACAGCTGAACACCGCCGGTACGACAAATGGTACTACCAGCTTAAGAAGCTCCATGATAACAAATGCACCAAGCACGTTACCGAAAAGTCGCATACACAATGACAAGGGTCTTGTCACAAGATCTAGAATGTTAAATGGTGTCATAATTGCGATAGGCTCAATAAATTTGTGCAGCCATCTCTTGATTCCAAGGTGATACAAACCAGCACCCTCAACCAACAGGATACTCATAAGTGCCAAGGCTATCGTCACATTAAGATCCTTTGTGGGCGGCTTGAAACCAAACAATCCGATAATGTTAGCAATACCGATATAAAGCAGAATCGTTGTGAGATATGGGACATAAGCCTCCCCCTCTTCACCGATCATTTTCTTCACCATGCCCATAAGCTTTGTAACTATAAGCTCCGCTATGGCCTGACGCTTACTGATATTATTGACCTTAAGATTCCTTGTAAAGAAAATCGATAATAATATCAATATGACAGAAATGATCCATGTAACAACAACAGATTCATATACATCAATACCGCCGAAGATGGGAATAGTGAATACTGTTTCGCAATTCAGCTCTTCTATCAGCCTGCTTGCCAATTCTCCCAAGATATCATCTCCTTTGCTGTTAATATATATTCCAATAATGGATTGTACCACTTTTACATTAGAAAATAAAGTTTAATTTCTATCTTTTTTCTTCTGCAGCAAAGCATTCATATCAAGCTTTTCCTGGGAAGAAGTATCTTTATTTTTATCACTCTTTCTATTATCTTTCTTCTTACTCTTTGTATTATTTTTATTGGATGTACTGTTACCTGCTGATGAAGTCATACTAACTGTATTTTTATACTCTGTCTTAATACTCATGTCATTTGTTTTAATATCTGTCTGCATATTTACATTATCTTCTCCTGACTTGGAGCTGCCCACATCCCTTTGAGTATATTCAGTTTTTGGCTTTATAGATTTATCATCTGCCACTTCAATTTTCATTTCCGCCTTAATATCGTTATCCTTCTTAGTTCTTACAACACCAGGCACACCTTTGACCTTATTAATACCACCCGATACAGCCCTCTTAAGTCCCCCCGCCACATCAACAGAAAATCTCCTGATAATAATATCAAACAGCAGAATTCCCATTGAAATGATGATCAAAAGCATTGTAAGGGGAACCCTGTTTTTTACCTTCTTTACATCTGTCTTCCATACATCATCCTCAAAGGAGAGCTCCGTTCCATCCACCTGCTTTACAAAGCGTTCCAGCTCCCCTGAAGCCTCTGAAAACTGATACTCAGGAGAATACTGGTTTGCAAATGCTGTATTATAATTTTTGACTATCTCATCACCATTTTTCTTGCGCACAGAAAGACTGTATATTCCGATATCCTCCGAATCAACTGAAGCCTCATAGCTTCCCGGCTTGACAGGATCAAGTGTTATCTCATCAGCCTCACCATTTTCATCGGAAACAAGAGCAGTTAGCACAGTATTTTTGTCATATTCATCTGTTTCGTATACCACCTTCGCCGAATTGCCATCCTTAACAATTTCCAGATTGTCACCCCCAAGCTCAGTATCGGATATGACATAATGGATAATATTAGACCACAGCATGGGATAATTCTCCCATGCAGCAAATGGTGCAGTCCACTCATTAGTTGCATCACTGCTCCACGCCACAGTCCTTCCAAGTCCGAACTGCCATGCGGAGAGAATAGGATCGCCCTTAGGTGATTTAAGTATCACATCAGCCCGAGGCTTTGCCCTTGTAGCAATATAACCAAGCAAAGCCGGGCATCCCTCCTCCATCACTCCTGAAAGTATCTCGTTATTGCTTGTCACCACAGGATAGAATTCCTCGTTAATAAGATAGGTGTTAGTTGAAAGATATACCTCCTGGGCAAATATCCTTGGTATCGAATTGTTCACATCAGTGTAATAGAATCTTCCGCCGCATGTATCTGCTATGGTCTTAAGCATATTTCTATCAGAATCTTTTCCCACAGCCACTGTGGATACCGTAATTCCCGCCTTGTTGATCTGGTCAAGAAGCACATTATACTGCCTGAACTCATCCTGCCCATCTGTAAGCAGTATGATATGCTTTATCTTTGCATCGCTCTTTAATATCCTGGCATATGCCTCCTCCAAAGCAGGATAAATGCTGGTTCCACCGCCATCTCCAATGGTCCTTATCTTATCCGTTATCTCATCCACATCATCAACCTTTGTTATGGGTACGGTCCAGCTGTAGGCATCATCAAATGCAAGGACACCTGCTTCGTCTGTCTCTCTAAGCTCCTTAACTCCTGAAATTGCCGCCTGCTTTGCAAGATCAAGTCCTGTAACGGAGGTATTGTCTTCTGATGGATATGCCATACTGCCTGACTGGTCGATTACCATTACCATTGCCATCTTGGGGATTTCCTTCTCACCTTCAATATCCATATCAACCGGAAGCATTTCCTCAAGCTCAGTATTCCTGTAGCCTCCAAGAGCATAGCTATTCTCACCGCCAATACATATATACCCTCCTGAATAATCCTTTACATAGGTCTCAAGAGTCTTTGCAAAGCCCTCTCTCAGATCGTCGTAATATACATCCACAGTTATTACAGCTTTGTATGCATTGAGCTGAGATAATGTTATGGGTACTCCTGCTCCGGTTGTCAGATCATAACCAATATTAGCCGCAGTCAATATCTTCTCATACTCTGAGGCTTCTCCCGGTTTTCCTTCAACGAGCAGCACCTTAGGACGGGCCTCAATCTGGGAAAATGTCACATATGTATTATTGACGGTGATTGTATCCTCATCCGGCTCGATCACAGCCTTATATTGGGCGATGGTACCATCCTCACCCACATCCTCAAACACAAACTGATTTGTTCCCTTTGTAAGATGTATCTCCTTCTGTCCCTTTGAAATTCTGCCTGAATACAGAGAAAGGAGGGCCTCTGTCTCCACATTTGACTTAACGGATACGGAGATGTTGTAATGGTCTCCTGCATGTATCACCGACGGCGTATCAAGTCCGTCAATATATACCTCACTGCTTCCCGACACTGAATCAGAAAGTGATATGGCATATAGCTCCACATCACTGTTTTTCATATTAGATGCAGCAAGTCTCATGCTGCCCTCATTTTCACACCCGTCAGTTATGAGTACAAGCCGCTTGGTAACCCCATCATGGAACATGGAGCACGCCGATGTGACACCGCTTTCAATATTGGTGGCTGTGGTTACCGGACTTGCTGTTATTCCATAGAAGGTCTTACTGTCTGATACAAACTGCTCCACAGCCGTGTTTTTACCAAACAGGACCACACCTGCCTGATTCTTTTGTGGCATAAGGGACATGCTTTCCTTCAGATAATTTTCAACCGCAGCCAAATTCCCTGACATACTGTCAGATACATCAACAAGAAAAATCGTTTCAATCCTTCTCTGTCTTTTTGTAATCGATACTCCTGATATTGCAAGAACAATCGCTGCAAGCAGTACTGCTCTCACCACCAGGAACTGCTTCTTCTTACCGGAATGCACCTGAAGATGATAAATGATCCACTCAACAATCAGCACAATGATTGCAGCAAAAAGAAGAAGATTTCTTATAGCTCTTCCGCCGATCTTTGTCTTATCAAGAACTCCGGAAACCTCCACATTTTCTATTGGTATCACCTCTGATTCATCTATGGGGAAGTTATTGATCTCAACAAGCTCTTCATTACCTGTAAGCAGATACTCCGTAAGCTGCGACATGAATATTGGAAACTCTGTCTGAAGGGCAAGGTCCGTATTGTGAATATCAAAGCCAAAAACTCCAATGTGATGATAGCCTGTTCCTGTCTTATCACTGCTACCCTCATTTACATGAACACCCTCAGCAGGAGCATCTATGATACTGCCCTTGTCACTCTTATCACTTATACCGGATAAAGCTTTACCGTAATATCCCACCACACTTCCATCATCTGCAGCAATGATGGGACTTGCCCATTCCGGCAGATTATAGGTGTATGCATTGGTCACACCAAAGGAATACCCCTCCACATACTCCGTTATCTCACTCTTATCAAAATGCAGCATAACATCTGAAATGTCAGAATTGCTGCCAACAAGCCCAAAGGGGTCCTCCTTATAATTGATAAGAAGCAGTGCTGCATTTTTATTAAGCCTTGACATATCAAAATCATCAGGTATGTTAATGCCATCAAACACATAAAGCTCAAAATCATTTTCCTGCTCAAGAACACTTATATCCTCAGACTTGTACACCAACGCTCCATCCACTAGGGAAAGTGCCTTCTCCATAAAGACATTACCCTCTGAAAGAAGCAGTATTTTTTTGCTGTTATCGGCCGTAATCTGGATACTTGAAAAATTATCCGCGGACAAAGCATCCTTCTCAGATAATTCTGCCCGAAGAACTAAGGCTTTTGTAATATTAACATTGCCACCTGCTGGTGTGTTATTATCAACGCCTGCAACGGATATGTCATTTTCATCATCTATACCACTCTCTAATATATTATTTCCATCAAGCTCTGTACCAGTAGAAGTTGCCTGACTGTCTGCAATATAATCTGACGGCAGTGGAGCCTCATTAAAATACACAGTCTCACTTTCCCCGGCTTCAACTGTAACCGTCTGCACATCTATAATCTCATTGTTCAGATAAAGACTGACATCAGAAGCTGCAGGCTTTGTGCCATGGTTCGCCACCTTACATATAGCCTCTATAGTGTTATCTTTCAAACCGTAATTCACATAGTCAACAGACAGATTCTCCTCCTTGCTGTATATACTCTCTACAGCCAGAGATATTTTATCATTATTCCGTTTCCAGCTTTCATAATCAAAATCCGAATCTGTATAGCAAACCACATCCACGTTATCAAGATTAGACACAAGGGAACCCACCATGCCTGACGCAGCATCAAGATTGCCCGAAACCTGCTCAGTTTTTAGCTCACCGAGTCTTCTCTTAGCCGTGGCTTTATCCTGTCCCTGATATATGATCTCTGCCTCGTCACCGCATGCCACAATAGTTACCATGCCGGAATCATTTACTCCCTCAAGATATCTCCTTGCTCTGGAAACTGCCTCATCAAGACGGCTATCACCGCCGCCATATGCCGTCTCCATGCTGGCACTTTTGTCAATGACAAGTATAGTATTTCTCTGCACCAAGCCACCGTTCCTTATAACAGGTGCCATAAGGGCAAGTATCAGAAGGAGCATTGCAAGTATCTGCAGATACATAAGGATATTATTCTTCAGTTTTTCAAAGGGAGTTTTCGCCTCAAGATTTTTGTAGATCTCCCGCCACAGCATTGTGGAGGAAAAGGGCTGGTCCTTCACCTTCTGTTTTAAAAGATATAGTATTATGATCACTGGGATCAGGATCAAAAATCCCAGCGGCCACAGATTCGAAAATGTCATCCTGTTCTCCTTATCTGAATTACTGTTTAGTGAATTTTTGTTTTCGTATGGCGGACGCAGGTAAGCTACCAGCATGGTGCGTTTTGTATGACTGACTGTACGGTGATAAGAGTTTCTAAGTATCCCGTTAAAGTTTTGATGACATACGCGGCAAGGTG
>JAFUXG010000062.1 GCA_017470935.1 Lachnospiraceae bacterium | reverse complement strand
TGGATACAGTCTTTAGCTGGTCTACCGGCATATATCCATGGACTACACCAATCTCGCCCTTGGGAAGCCTCTCTCCATTTAATGTAAGGGCACGCTCTGAATTATATACCTTAGAATGACCCTTTTTGAAATTCTTCACATAGCTGTCTTCCTGGTCTAAGAATATACCTGATGATATCTTATCCTTCACTTCCTTCAAAAGCTCCGGATATCTCAGTCTGAGATACTGATACACCAGCTCCTTTAAGAAAATGATTCCACCGGCACCGTCAGTCAGCGCATGAAAGACCTCAAGATTAATTCTCCTGCCAAAATATGTTACACGGAACATGTACTGGTTATTCCTGCTCTTATTGATATAAGCTCCCGGATAAGAATGCTCCTCATACACAAGAGGCGCAGGCTTTGTGTTCTCCTCAAAATAGTACCAGAAAAAGCCCATCTTAAGTCTCATGCGGAACACAAGAAAGTACGGAAGAATTCTGTTAAGTGCCTCCTGCAAAAGAACTCTGTCAATATCCTCTGTTAAAGTTACAGATATTCTATATACATTGGACATATCCTCTGTTGCTATGACCGGGAAAAGATTGGCCGTATTGTCAAGCTTATCCCATGCAAGCTGTCCGGTGCGAACCCTTCTCTTGGTTGCAGTTTTCTTAATCTCTGAAACCTTTTTTTCAATGTCTGTACCTTTTCCCACATTATCTTCCACTATAGTTTCGTCATTTTCAGATATATTATTTTTATCTACCTTCTGTTCTTTCATATATTCAACTTATTCCTCACTGCAAGAATTTAATAATGTTTCTATCTTATCTATAATATTATTACCATCAGAATCTTGAGACATTATAAAAACACCCGACCAATTATCCCATCCCACAGTAATTTGCTTATTCTCAATACAAAAGTCAAGTCCTGCAAAACCACCACTCACTGCGCCTTTGGAATAATCCAAGTCAAATTCTTTTTCAAGTATTTTCAGCACATCAGGAATATCCTCTGCTTTGAGATGTAAGTTATCACATGTCTTACAACCATTAGATATGTCATATACTTTCCACATATGTTATCACCGGCAACTATACTTTATATCCAAGAAAACTAACCACGGTTAATCTTTGCTCTCTTCCTAAGTGTAGGATCAAGTATCTTCTTGCGAATTCTTATATTCTCAGGAGTTATCTCAAGAAGCTCGTCTGTATCGATGAATTCAAGAGCCTGCTCAAGACTAAGTATCTTAGGCGGTGTAAGCTTCAAGGCATCATCAGATCCTGAGGCGCGGGTATTGGTAAGGTGCTTTGCCTTACATACGTTGATCTCAATATCCTCTGCCTTACCTGTCTGGCCGATGACCATTCCTGCATATACCTGCTCACCGGGACCGATAAAGAGGGTTCCTCTGTCCTGTGCATTGAAAAGTCCGTAGGTAATTGATGTTCCTGTCTCAAATGCAATAAGTGAGCCCTGGCTTCTATACATCATATCCCCCTTATAGGGACCATATCCATCAAATATTGTATTGATTATTCCCGTTCCCTTTGTAGATGTCATGAAATCCCCACGGAAGCCTATAAGACCTCTTGCAGGAATCCTGAATTCAAGTCTGACCGTTCCATCATGGGCAGGATTCATTGCCTGAAGCTCACCCTTGCGCTCATTTAACATACTGATGATGGTTCCCGAAAACTCCTCCGGCACATCAATATAAGCAATCTCCATAGGCTCAAGCCTCTTGCCGTTCTCGTCCTCCTTGTATATGACCTCTGCCTTACTAACGGCAAACTCATATCCCTCGCGGCGCATATTCTCTATAAGCACGGATAAATGAAGCTCTCCTCTTCCTGATACCTTATAAGTATCTGTTCCCTCAGTCTCCTCCACACGAAGGGATACATCCGTATTAAGCTCCCTGAAAAGCCTGTCTCTTATATGTCTTGATGTTACAAACTTCCCTTCCTTGCCTGCAAGAGGGGAATCATTAACCATGAAATTCATGGAAATGGTAGGCTCTGATATCTTCTGGAATGGAATAGGTTGTGGATTATCAACGGAGCACAGCGTATCACCGATATGAATATCTGCAATACCTGATATGGCTACGATAGATCCGATTCCTGCCTCATCCACCTCTACACGGTCAAGTCCCTCAAACTCATAGAGCTTACCGATCTTGACCTTCTTGCATTTGCTTTCATCATGGGCATTAACAAGAAGCACCTCCTGGTTAAGCTTAAGACTTCCGTTATCAACCTTGCCTACACCAATTCTTCCCACATACTCATTATAATCGATAGTAGATATCAGCACCTGTGTATCTGCATCCGGATCACCTGTCGGTGCCGGAATGTAATCTATTATTGTCTCAAACAGCGGAGCCATATCCACCGCCTCATCATCAAGGTTTTTCTTTGCCACGCCATCCTTAGCAGAAGCATATACAAACGGACAGTCTAGCTGCTCATCATTAGCCTCTAAGTCAAGAAGAAGCTCCAACACCTCTTCCTCAACCTCTTCAACTCTTGCCTCAGGACGGTCTATCTTATTCACACACACAATAACGTGAAGATCAAGCTCTAATGCCTTCTTAAGCACAAACTTAGTCTGTGGCATTGCACCCTCAAAAGCGTCAACCACAAGTATTACTCCATTGACCATCTTAAGAACACGCTCAACCTCACCACCAAAATCCGCATGTCCCGGTGTATCAATAATATTGATCTTAGTTCCCTTATAATGGACAGCGGTATTCTTTGAAAGAATGGTGATACCACGCTCTCTTTCTATATCATTAGAATCCATGACACGCTCTGCCACTTCCTGATTCTCCCTGAATACCCCACTTTGCTTTAACAGCTCGTCAACCAGTGTCGTCTTACCATGATCGACATGGGCTATGATCGCTACGTTACGAATGTCATCTCTTGAAATCTGCATAATTACTCATCCTTTTTCTTCATGTCTTTTTAACCCACTAAGTTTAGCACAAAGGTAATCATCTTTCAACATCTTCAAATTAAAATCCATCATTCATTTTTTCAATGAATATATCAGGTGTATATATTGGGAAATCTTCTACTATATAATGCTCCTTATCTCTTGTTATAATGCAGTCAACTCTACATCTGATTGCTGTAGAAAGCATTATTGCATCTTCATAATCATTATTCTGTATTGCAAAAGCATTTTGACAATCTGCCGCCATGGTATCAAGCAATTCAAATAAAGTCAGTATTTTAGCAATAATATCCCTGCATTTCCCATCTATGTTTTCATGTCCCTTGAATTGTTTTCTCGATATATAGTGAATATCTGCAATTTCTTTTGCAGTAACACATCCTATGATCTGTTTATTTGCAATTGCCAGAAACAATTGTTTACCTGCATTACACCATGGTTCTCTATTTTGCAGAACATCTATTATTATATTCGTGTCAACTAATACTCTCATATATCGTTACACCGTTCCTCCTTCGCTTCCTCAGCAGTCATTTCCTGAGGGAGTATACCAAATAATGACTCAGCCACTTCTACCCTGTCTTGAAATGGATTTGTAAGCTTAGCGACTACTTTACCATATTGAGTGATAAATACATCCTCTGTAGCCGCCAAAAGAAGATATTTTCCTAGATTTGACTTAAGTTCGGTAGCAGTAATTGACATAATATCACCTCCTTTATTTGATTGTAGCAAAACCGAATGGTAATGTCAAGAAAATCGCACGAAACA
Organism: Lachnospiraceae bacterium; assembly: GCA_017470935.1. Classification (GTDB taxonomy): domain Bacteria; phylum Bacillota; class Clostridia; order Lachnospirales; family Lachnospiraceae; genus CAG-590. The sequence continues at coordinate 595 of JAFUXG010000062.1, read as the reverse complement.
CATATCTATTTCGTGCGATTTATCCTATTTTGTATTATTATTTTTAAAACTATCGATTACTTTGAATCAGCAGGCTTTCTTGCCTGTTTCTTAGCTGTTGTACTCTTTGTCGCAGATTTCTTAGCTGTTTTACCCTTTGCCGCAGGCTTCTTAGTTGCTGTACTCTTTGCTGCCGGTTTCTTCTCGTTAGCCTTAGGTGCCGATTCCTTCTCATTAGGATCCTTGTAATCATACTTGAATACTACTACTGAAAGTGGAGGCAGATGCATTGTTATAGACTGCTTTCTTCCATCCCATGGCTCCGGAGAAGCCTCAATAGGATTAGCATTAACTCTGTTAAGACCACCGAACTCCTCATCATCAGAGTTAAGTATCTCAGTATATTTACCGGGACAAGGAACACCAACAATAAATCCGTCTCTGTCCATAGGTGTGAAGTTACATACGAACAGCAGTTGATCCTTAGCAGTTGAGCCACGTCTTATAAATGATATAATGCTGCTCTGGGGATCATCACAGTTGATCCACTCAAAGCCCATCTGATCCTGATCGTTGTAATACATAGCGTCAAAGTCATGATATAGCGAATTAAGTG
>JAFUXG010000005.1 GCA_017470935.1 Lachnospiraceae bacterium | reverse complement strand
TTTCTTGGTATCCCTAAAATCACCAGCGGATGCGAGGCATGGATGCTGAGCAGGTGCGCGTGGTTCGCTGTTTCCAATCACACGTCGCCTACGGCTTGTGTTCTTGGACATCTATCACATGGCTCTCACTAAGAGTCTGCTTTGCAGACACTAAGTTCGAGCTCAGGAGCCATGGATGGCGACTAAGCACCTTGCCGCGTACGTCATCAAAGCTTTAACGGAATACTTAGAAACTCTTATCACCGTACAGAAAGTCATACAAAACGCACCATGCTGTCAGCTTACCTGCGTCCGTCATACAAAAACAAAAGTTAACTAAACAGTAATTATATAAATAGAAAGGATGGATGAGAATATGATAATATCAGGAAGCATCAAGGATACAAGAGCGCAGGTTAAGGAGTGGAAGAAGCAGGGGCTTACTGTTGGTCTGGTTCCAACCATGGGATATCTGCATGAGGGGCATAAGAGCCTTATTGAGAGAGCACGCAAGGAAAATGACAGGGTGTGCGTCAGCATTTTTGTCAATCCTATGCAGTTCGGTCCTAATGAGGACTTAGACAGCTATCCAAGAGATTTGGAGAGGGATTCTAAGATATGCGAGGATGCAGGAGTTGATCTTATATTCCATCCGGAGGTCAGTGAGATGTATGGTCCTAATTTCTGCGGATTTGTGGACATGCACACGCTGCCTGAGAAGCTTTGCGGAGCAAGCCGTCCGGTGCATTTCAGAGGAGTACAGACAGTTGTTTCAAAGCTTTTCCATATCATGCCTGCTGACAGAGCATATTTCGGTCAGAAGGATGCGCAGCAGCTTGCAATAATAAGACGTATGGTAATTGACCTTGATTTTGATATTGAGATAATCGGATGTCCTATCATAAGAGAGGATGACGGACTTGCAAAGAGCTCGAGAAATACTTATCTCTCTTCTGATGAGAGAGCACAGGCTGTAATCCTTAATGAGTCCCTTGAGGAGGCTATGAAGGCTATCGAAGCAGGTGAGAAGGATGCGGACAAGGTAAAGCAGATAATCACTGATAAGTTAAATACATGTCCTCTTGCAAAGATTGATTATGTTGAGGTGGTAAGCTTTGATACTATCCAGCCGATTGAGAAGATAGAGGGGGCGGTACTTATAGCAATTGCAGTCTATATTGGAACAACAAGACTTATTGATAACAGGATAATTATGTAATGATCTATTGCTATGTGTTATAGTGATGTCATTATTTATACAATGATTTATGCAATAATAAACCGGTGTTATTAATGGAATTATTACGGAGGGACAGATATGTTGGTTAATATGTTAAAAGGGAAAATTCATCGTGCGGTTGTTAAGCAGGCAGAGCTTAATTATGTGGGCAGTATCACCATCGATCCTGTTCTTATGGAGGCAGCCGGAATATTTGAATATGAGTATGTTCAGATTGCAGACGTGGAAAACGGCAACCGTTTTGAAACCTACACCATTGCAGGTGAGCCGGGCAGCGGTATGATCTGCTTAAATGGTGCCGCAGCAAGGCAGGTCAGCGTAGGAGATCATGTTATAATCATGTGCTATGCCCAGATGACACCGGAGGAAGCAAAGGAACACAAGCCGAAGGTTGTCTTCGTTGATTCTGACAACCACATAGCAAAGCTTTCCCTCTACGAGAAGCATGGACAGCTTAGTCCTATATTGTAATATTCGCATGGATGAGGAACTTTAACAGTATCTATGCGAATGGCGACCATAGAACAAATCCTGGAGTGAAACGGAAGGATGTTCTCTGCTATCCAGGAGACATTCGCAAGGATACGGAACTTTAATAGAAAGCAGGTGGAAATATGTTGAAGGGTAAAACGGTAGTGCTTGGTGTTACAGGCTCAATTGCCGCATATAAGATAGCTAATCTTGCCAGCATGCTTGTTAAGCAGCATGCAGATGTTAACGTGATAATGACTAAGAATGCTGCTAACTTCATTAATCCCATAACCTTTGAGACACTGACCTCCAACAAGTGTCTCGTGGATACCTTTGACAGGGATTTTCAATTTAATGTGGAGCATGTGGCACTTGCAAAGAGAGCAGATATATTCATGGTGGCGCCGGCTTCGGCTAATGTTATTGGGAAGATTGCAGGCGGAATTGCTGATGATATGCTTACCACCACCATAATGGCATGTAAGGCCCCCAAATACATTGCACCTGCAATGAATACCAGCATGTTTGAAAATCCTATTGTACAGGATAATCTTAAGAAGCTTGAAGGCTATGGATATAATATTATCAAGCCTGACAGCGGTTATCTTGCCTGCGGTGATACGGGAGCAGGGAAGCTGCCCTCTGAAGAGGTATTATTCTCATATATCATAAAGGAGCTTCATTATGAGAAGGATATGGTGGGAAAGAAGGTTGTTGTAACTGCAGGTCCCACAAGGGAGGCAATCGATCCGGTACGTTTCATATCTAACCACTCAACAGGCAAGATGGGCTATGCCATTGCAAGATGTGCCATGGAAAGAGGAGCAGAGGTGGTTCTTGTTACAGGAAGTACCGGTATTTCCAAACCGCCCTTTGTTAAGATCATTGATGTGGTAAGTGCAGCGGATATGTTTGAGGCTGTTAAGAAGGAAGCGGAGGATGCTGATATTATAATCAAAGCAGCAGCAGTGGCTGATTATACACCGGTTTCAGTTTCCGATGAAAAGATGAAGAAGAGTGATGATGACATGTCTATCCCTCTTAAGCGGACAACCGATATCCTGAAATATCTTGGAGAACACAAGAAGGAAGGTCAGGTGCTTTGCGGCTTTGCCATGGAGACAAAGGATCTGATTGAAAATGCAAGAAAGAAGCTGGAAGGCAAGAATGCTGATCTTATAGTTGCCAATAATCTTAAGGTGGCAGGTGCAGGCTTTGGAACTGATACGAATGTGGTAACATTTATTGAAAGGGATGGAGTGTCAGAGCTTCCGATTCTTTCAAAGGATGAGGTCGCAAAGGAGATACTTGACAAGCTTATGGCTTTTTCATAAAGGTAACTATTTAAGAACTCTGTCACAACAGTTGACAGGGTTCTTTTTTATTAATAATCAAAAATAATATAACAAAAAATTATGGTTTTTATAGTAAATTTGCATAAAGTATGATACAATATATTATATTTATCAGGGGTATGCATTTAGGGGTTTAGTAATGGTATATAATGTTGATTTTGAGATATGTACATTAGTATTCATGCTTGTCATAATCGCAATGGTATTTACCAAGAAGGGAATCCTTGATTTTCAGAACAAGGTTTTTCGGGGTTATATTATTGTCTGTTTTTTGAATACCTGTCTTGATGTCTTTACCTGCTTTACTGTGGCAGATCTTACGATTGTTCCATTATGGCTTAATTACATATTGAATGCCATGTTTCTTACAGCCCAGTGTATTATTCCGACGATTTTTCTTGTATATGTATATCTAAAGGTACAGCGGATCGAAGCTAAGGTCAGCCAGTATTTCATGCTTATGTGGATTCCGTGTATCATAGGTATTTTTCTTGTTATTACCACCTATTGGACAAAGTATATATTTTATTTTGATGAGTTTGGATACCATCATGGAAAATATCATTTATACCTTTATATTAATGTTGCTTTTTATACAGTTGCGTCTATTATCTATATGATCGTTAACAGAAATATCCTGAAAAAGCGGCAGTGTCTTGTTGTTCTTCTGGTCATAGGCTGTGCGATAGCACCGGTCATTGTCCAGTTCTTTATACCCACATATATGCTTGCAGGTCTAGGTACCACGCTTTCTGTATTTGTTATGTATGTCACGGATGAAAACCATGAGATTTATGTGGATACCATTACCACTGCCCTTAATCGGGAAGCATTTATACAGCATGTTAATATGAATATAGAACGAAAGCTTCCTGAACAGGTTTTTATCATTGCCTTAGATAACTTTAAGCTTATTAATGAGGTGCATGGAATTGAAGGCGGCAATGAGATCATGCAGCTTCTTGTTTCCGGACTTATAGATGAGTATGGGGGCAATCATGTATACCGATTGGGCGGTGATACATTTATTGTTGTTCTTGAGGAAAAGACTGAAGGTGCAAAGGAGCATGATAGGATAAGAAGAATTGTGCAGCGCAGGATCCATCTGTCCACAGGAGGCACTGTAGAGCTTTCAGCTTGTATTTGTCTTCTTCACACGATACATATTCCCCAGGCAACACTTGTGCAGACTATGGAACAGGCTATTTCCAAGGTCAAGCATATGGGCAAGGGCAGATTCTTAGAGGTGGACGAGGATGTAACAAATGACATGCACAGAACCCTTGCTATAGAGCAGGCGCTTGTCTCTGCAGTGGAGAAGGGAAGATTTGAGGTGCATTATCAGCCGATTCTTGATACACATACCAAGAAGTTTCATTCCATGGAGGCTCTTGCCAGACTTAATGTTTTTGGCTATGGATATGTATCTCCTGAGGAATTCATTCTGATTGCTGAAAGAAATGGTACCATTTTGCAGATAGGACTTATTGTTCTTGAGGAGGTATGCCGGTTCATATCCCAGTATGACCTTATAGAAAAGGGAATAGAATTCATTGAGGTCAATCTTTCGGTTGTCCAGTGCATGCAGGATACCATCTGCCAGGATATTCAGGCAATCCTTAAGAAATATGATATTCCTCCATCAATGATCAATCTTGAGATAACAGAGAGTGCCGCTGCGGATTCGGAGGAGAAGCTTATCAGAAATATGGCGAGAATGTCTTTGTCTGATATTACATTTTCCCTTGATGATTACGGCTCGGGCTTTTCAAATATCAACTATATAGTGGATCTGCCGTTTTCTATTGTTAAGCTGGACAAATACATTGTATGGGCGGCTATGAAAAGTGTTACATCAAGAACCATATTAGAGCATACAGTGTCAATGTTCAAGTCAATACATCTTAAGGTTGTGGCTGAGGGAATTGAGGATATAGAGATGGCGAAGGTTATCACTGATATGGGTGTGGATTATCTTCAGGGCTTTCATTTTTCAAGACCGGTGCCGAAGGAACAGGTGGTGCTTTGCTTAGAGGATGAATTCATTGAGGACAAGGTGGCCGGAATGTGATAGAGAATACAGGAAAAATTGTATTACCTACAGGGAGGCTCACTGCAAAAATTGAGTTTTGCAATAGTCAAAATAATATAAGACTCGGAGGATAATGTATGGGATGTTATAAATATATAAAAAGAAAGGCTTTGAAATTAGGAATAATATTAGGGCTTGCATTTCCGCTTGTGCTTACAGGGTGTGGGGATGATGCTGCTGATAATAAAGAGAAGGATGGATATGTTGCAGTGATATGCAAAAGCTCCCAGCATGAGTTCTGGAGGACTATGGAAAAGGGTGCCATGGATGCAGGGGAGGAGCTTAATCTTAAGGTCACCTTCGAGGCTCCGGAGGATGAATCTCATCTTGATGACCAGATAGCCCTTATAGAGAAGGCAATAGATAATAGGGCTGATGCCATTGTCCTGGCTCCTCTTGATACGGATAAGCTTAATGATGTTGTAGAAAAGGCAGTTGATAACGGAATCCCTGTAATAACACTTGATTCTGATATTACATCAGGCAAGAGACTTGCCACTATAGGTACCAATAATGTTACTGCCGGTGCCATTGCAGCAAGATATGAGGCACAGCTTATTGATGATAAAGGACAGGTGGCCATTATCGGTCATGTGGAGGGAGCCCAGACAGCTATTGAGAGAATGAAGGGCTTTGTTGATGAGATAAATGTTAATCATCAGGATATAGAGATTGTTGAGGAGACCTATACAGGGGGAGATGTTTTAGTTGCCTATGATGTGACAAAGCGCATACTTACCCAATATCCTGACCTTAAGGGCTTATATGCGACAAATGAGGGAAGCGCTGTGGGAGCCGCAAGGGCAGTAGAGGAAATGGGGTTATCCGATAAGATAATAGTGATCGGCTTTGATTCTTCGGATGATGAGATATCATATCTCAAAAAGGGCGTGATCGATGGAATGATGGTACAGAATCCCTACAACATGGGATATCTGGGAGTAAGGAATATATATAAGGCTATTAATGGCAGCAGTATTGAGAAGACAATTGATACTGGAGCCATATATGTGAACAGGGACAATCTGATGGACGAGGATATCCAGTGGTATCTGTATCCTCTCGGAAAGAATTGAAGGGAGGTACTGCTTAATGTCTAAATATAAATGGTACAAAAGCATAAGGACCCGCATGCTTATAAGTTATTTTGCAGTGGTACTTATGATACTTGTGGTGGGTATAGGCGGCATTTACCATATCAAGAGAGTATATAGAAATGGAAACAGAATATATGATACCAATCTGAAATCTGTTGATTATCTGAAAACACTTAATATCAATGTGAGGCAGATAGACCAGCGTGTGTTGAGCATGCTAGAGGGACTGGGGAATATGACTGTGGCGGAATACAGGGCTGAGATAGAAAAGCTTAAGGACAGTAATGCTATGATAATGGAGAAATATGAGAAATTAGAGTTTAGCGAGCTTGAGAAACGAAGATATAAACAGTGCCGCCTCAGTATGCTTACCCTTAACAAGAATATAGAAAGCCTTATGGATATGGTTGAGGAGGGTAATATTGATGGGGCAAAAAGCCTATATGACCAGGAGCTTATGCCGGTGGAGGCATGTACCTTTGAGCTGTTAGATGCTGTGGCGGAGCTTGCCACTAAGAATGCAGAGGAGAGCAATGCTGATAATTATGGCATTTACCAAAGGATCATGATCGCCATTATAATTACTATTGTTCTTGCTGTATTGCTTGCTGTAGGAATATCTCTGCGTGTCAGTGGAACTATCACTGAAAAGCTTGGCATTATACAGAGATGGGCTAAGCGCATATCTGAATATAATGTTTCCGAGGATATCAAGGAGCTTGGTGAGGATGAGTTCGGTGTCACAAGCAAGGCACTTAATGATTCCCAGTTCATGATAAGGGATCTGGTGGAAAAGATAATGGAGGAGTCTACTCTTATATCTGATACAGGTAAGGAGATATCCGGCTCCATAAGAAAATCAAAGCAGCGCATTGAGGAAATGAATCTGAAAATGCTAGAATCCGACAAGGGTACCATGGAGCTTGTTAATCAGATAAAGGATATAATGCTTGTGAATTCCCTGCCGCCGGAGCTTATCGAGAAGATGAAGGCACTTCATGAGCTTACCAATAATAACAGTGTCAGCCTTGATCTCTTTCAGGAGGAGCTTAACAGCATGGCTACATACATGGAGCAGATAGCCGTAACCTCCGACCACCAGAACAGGATGGCTGAGGAGCATAAGGAGCAGGTCAGAAAGTTCAAGGTGAATAAGGAGCCTGTATGATAACATAATTTCATTGCTGCTCAGAAGGCTTTAAGGGATATAAATATGCAGTAAAGCTTATTACTGCATAGACGGCGATGATCAGCATAAGATAAGGAATGTTAAGCTTAGACGGAACATTTACTTTATCATATATTACATAGGATAGAAATCCTGTTACGATAAAGAATATAAGTGGAGAGATGATATCTCTGAGAAAGCTGAGCTCGAAGGACACAAGGCTGTTCAATTTGTGAAGGGAGGCAAGGGTGAGGAAGAGGTAGCTTACAAACAGACCTATGGCATAGCCTGATATTCCAAGCCTTGGAATTGCAAATATTATAAAGCTTAGGCGTATCCCGGTGGAAAGAATGGTCAGCATCAGATTGTGGGCTGCAAGCCCTAAGCCATTAAGCACACTTGCCAGGGTCGTGGCTAGATATATAAGAGGACAAAGTATGGAAAGCTGGTATAGAAATATGCCGGCTTCTTCACTGCCAAAAAACAGATTGCCCATGGTTCTTCCAAAGATATAAAAGGTAACTGCAGAAAACAGTCCTATGACAAGGCAAAAGCGTGTGCTTACCTCAATAAGCCTCTTAAGATAAGAATCATTAAGCTCCGAATGTGCACCTGACACTGCAGGCAGCAGCATTGTTGCCAGTGAGTTTGTTAGTGTTGCAGGGAACATAATAAATGGAAATGCCATTCCCGTAAATATTCCATATATGGATAAGCTTAATGCAGACTGGTGGTAGTATTTCAGTAAAAATGTAGGTATTAGTATTGCCTCTGTGCTTTGCAGCATGGTAAGGGCAAAGCGGTTTGTTGTAAGTGGAACAGCATTTTTGATAAATAATGATATTATCCTGGATTGATGGATTGGCTTGCTATTGCCGAATCTATTCTTTCTCAAATGTATAAGCAGCATAATCAATGAGTAGAGAAATGATACTGTCTCTCCAAGTACTATTCCTGTAACAGCAAAGGAAGCAGAATAGTTCATTTCAGTTATTATATATGCTGCGATCAAATATAGTCCAAACACCTTGGTGATTTGTTCAATGAAATCAGATATGCCATGTATTTCCGAGCGCTCAAGCCCAAGAAAATAACCATGAATTGCACCCTTCATTGCCATAAAGGGAATACCAATGGATATTATCCTGATACAGTCACCACAGTCAGAGGCATTAAGGATTTTCAGTGAGAGCAGGTCTGCTCCAAAAAAGAATAGCAGTGATGTTATGATTCCAAGAAACAGATTGATAAGAAAACAGGTCTTAAAGAATCTTAAAGCGCTTCCCCTATCATTTCTACCCACATATTCAGATACAAGCTTTGTGAGAGCAAGCTCATTTCCCATGGTGGTTAAAGAAAATGCTACCATGTAGAGCGGGAAAATAAGCTGGTATATTCCAAGCTGTCTTGCACCAATTAAATTGCTTAAGAATATTCTATTATAGAAGCCGATGAAACGTGTGGCAAGACCTGTCATTGTAAGGATCAGTGTACCCTTGATCACAAGGCTGTTCGATATGCGATTCATGGATTTTTTGTAGAGAGATTTCATGCTGCGGTACCTGTTAAGGTGTTCAGGATATTATATGCCTCTGATATGCAATGTATGATAGCGAATTAATACATGAAATGCGGATGATGAATGTGTTATAGTGAATGAATACATGTGATGTAATATAATGAATGTATGCTTGACATTGCATGTAAAGAGTGATACATTAGCATTTAGCAAATCCGAGTGATTTGGTCGGAATTGAGGTGAGGCTATGAAGTTATCCACAAAGGGCAGATATGGGTTGAAGGCAATGATCGATCTTGCTGATTTTTCGGAGGAAGCCCCCCAGTCAATAATGTGTATCGCACAAAGACTGTCCCTTTCGGACAGTTATCTTGAGCAGCTGATGGCAAAGCTTAGAAAGGCAGGACTTATTAAGAGTATCAGAGGCGCCCAGGGCGGCTATGTTTTAGCGAGAGATAGCAGCGGCATATCTGTGGGTGATATACTTCGTGCGTTAGAGGGTGATCTTAAGCCTGTGGATTGTATGGGTATAAGGGGAGAGGAATGCAAGACCGGAGAATGCTGTCCCTCAAGGATTGTATGGCAGAAGATCGATGAAAGCATTCAGAGTACCATTGACTCCATTTATCTTAATGAATTAGTGGAGGACAACAGAAGAATGCGGGAAGAGAAATCTGAAGCATAGCATATAATTAGCCATGATAAGTCTGAATTTATAATAAATGTGTGAAAAATATTTTGATAAATATATATTAACAAGTATGAAAGAGGTTTGTATAATGGCAGGAAAACCATTGATCTATATGGATCATGCAGCCACCACAGCCACCAGGCCTGAGGTGGTGGAGGCAATGCTACCGTATTTCACCAATGAATTTGGGAATCCATCAAGTGTTTATTCTATTTCACAAAAAAACAGGGCAAAGGTGACACAGTGCAGAGAAGCTATTGCTAAGACATTAAATGCTGAAGCAAATGAGATATATTTCACAGCCGGTGGCTCGGAGGCTGATAACTGGGCAATCAAGGCAGTGTGTGATGCATATTATAGTGATAATAACATTCACGATATTGAAGAAAATATATCGGATGTGAAAAATAAATATAGAACAGGCAGGCATATTATTACCACAAGGATTGAGCACCACGCTGTGTTGCATACCTGTGAATATCTTGAGAGGATGGGCTTTGACGTTACATATATTGATGTTGATGAAAATGGAATCGTTAAGCTTGATGTTCTAAGGAAGGCAATAAGGCCTGATACTATTCTTATTTCTGTCATGTTTGCCAACAATGAGATTGGAACCGTTGAGCCCATTAAGGAGATCGGCGAGCTGGCACATGAGAATAATATCATATTCCACACTGATGCAGTTCAAGCCTATGGGCAGATACCTATAGATGTGGATGAATATCATATTGACCTGTTATCAGCCAGCGGCCACAAGTTAAACGGTCCTAAGGGAATAGGTTTTTTATATATCCGTAATAATCTTAAGATAGGAAGCTTTATACACGGCGGAGCCCAGGAACGTGGAAGGCGGGCGGGAACTGAGAATGTTCCCGGCATTGTTGGTCTTTCCAAGGCTTGTGAGATGGCATTTGATACAATGAAGGAAAGAGGCAGGAAGGAAATAATGATGAGGGATCATCTTATTGACAGAATACTTTCTGAGGTTCCTTATGCACGCCTTAATGGTCATCGCACCAAAAGGCTTCCTAACAATGTTAATATCAGCTTTCAGTTTGTGGAGGGTGAGTCAATGCTCATAATGCTTGATATGGCTGGGATATGTGCTTCTGCCGGATCTGCCTGCACATCTGGCTCCACATCCCCCTCTCATGTGCTGACAGCCTTAGGACTTCCGGAGGATATTGCCCATGGCTCCCTGCGCATGACCCTGGGGGATGAAAACACCATGGAAGAAATAGATTATGTTGTTGAAAAGATCAAGGAATATGTGGGCAGGCTGCGCGCCATGTCGCCTCAGTATGAGGACTTTGTGGGACGCAGGTAGATTGCTGTTTAGTTAAATTTTGAAACCGTACGCCGTCTGCCTTGCACAGATACCCTCAGGTCAGGTGGCGGATTGGACGGGATAAGAACTTCTAGATGTCCCGGATAGACTTTGGTACTGTCCGTGGCAAGGTGCGCCGGAGCCATGGATGGCGACTAAGCACCTTGCCGCGTACGTAATCAAAGCTTATACGGGATACTTAGAAACTCTTATCACCGTACAGAAAGTCATATAAAACGCACCATGCTGTCAGTTTACCTGCGTACGTGATACAAAAACAAAAATTCACTAAACAGTAATATAGTGAAGAAGGAGAATGCACATGAGTAAGAAGGTGGCGGTAGGCATGTCCGGTGGAGTGGATTCGTCGGTGGCAGCCTATCTTTTGAAGGAACAGGGATATGATGTAATAGGCGTTACCATGCAGATATGGCAGGATGAGGCACCGGAGGATATAGCTGAAAATGGCGGGTGCTGTGGACTTTCTGCCGTGGATGATGCAAGGCGTGTTGCGGATGTGATTGGGATACCGCATTATGTTATGAATTTCAGGAGGGAATTCAAGGAGAATGTTATAGATTACTTCATGGATGAATATATGCATGCACGGACACCAAACCCATGTATCGCATGTAATCGATATGTGAAATGGGAGGCACTCCTTGACAGGGCTGTTGCCATAGGCTGTGATCATATAGCCACAGGTCACTACGCAAGGGTTGTAAGGCTTGATAATGGCAGATATGCGGTATGTAAGTCTAAGACTGATAAGAAGGATCAGACCTATGCACTATACAATCTGACACAGGAGCAGCTTTCAAGAACCCTGATGCCTGTAGGGGAATATGAAAAGGATGAGGTGCGCAGTATTGCAGAAAATGCAGGTCTTATAACTGCACATAAGCCTGACAGTCAGGAGATATGCTTTATTCCTGATAATGATTACGCAAAATATATTGAGAATGAATTGGGAAGGAAATTCCCAGAGGGTAATTTTGTTGATGTTAATGGAAATATTCTTGGAAGGCATAAGGGTATTATCCATTATACAATAGGACAAAGAAAGGGCCTTAATCTTCCTATGGGAAGACCGGTATTTGTTCTGGCAATACGGCCTGATACTAATGAGGTGGTGATAGGAGATAATGAGGAAACATTTCATAAAGAACTGACTGCATCAAGGGTTAATTATATGTCCTTAGAAGCATTTGACAGACCAACACGAGTTAATGCGAAGATACGTTATTCTCATAAGGGCGCACCATGCACTGTTGAAATGATCAGTAAGGATGAGGTTAAATGCACATTTGATGAGCCCGTAAGGGCAATAACGCCGGGACAGGCTATTGTGTTTTATGATGGAGATGCTGTTGCAGGAGGGGCGACGATCGACAAGGTGCTGGATTCACAATAGACAGTGTGTTTAATTGATAACATAAATGCGTATTAATTAATATAGGTATAAGAATATAATATGTAATAGATTTGAATATCTTTGACAAATATTGAAAATGATGTAAAATATCATTTGTTCATTGAACTGAATCCATTTATATGGGTTTAAATATATGTATTTTAGGAGGAATCAAACATGACAAAAATTGATATTATTTCAGGATTCTTGGGTGCAGGAAAGACAACCCTTATTAAGAAGCTTATAGCAGAAGGCTTTTCTGGAGAGAAGCTTGTGCTTATTGAGAATGAGTTTGGAGAGATTGGAATAGACGGAGGTTTTTTAAAGGATGCAGGAGTTCAGATAAATGAGATGAATTCAGGCTGTATCTGCTGTTCCCTTGTGGGTGATTTCGGCAAGGCATTAGAGCAGGTGCTTCATGATTATACACCTGACAGAATTATCATTGAGCCATCAGGTGTGGGAAAGCTTTCTGATGTAATGAAGGCGGTTGCTGATCTTCATGAGGCAGACATTGAGATTAATTCCGCATCCACTGTAGTTGATGCAGGTAAATGCAAGATGTATATGAAGAATTTTGGCGAGTTCTTTAACAATCAGGTGGAGAGTGCGGGAACAATAATTCTTAGCCGCAGTCAAAATCTTAATGAGGATAAGTTAAATGCAGTTGTATCAATGCTTAAGGAGCATAATGATAAGGCAACGATCATTACTACTCCTTGGGATGATATTGACGGTAAGCAGATCGTATCGGCAATGGAGGGTGAGAAGTCCTTAGTTGAGCAGCTTATGGAGGAGGCTAAGGTATGTCCTGAATGTGGACATGTACATGAGGATGGAGAGGAATGTGACCACGACCATCATCATGACCATGACGAGCATGAGCATCATCACCACGATCATGACGAGCATGAGCATCATGACCACGATCATGACGAGCATGAGCATCACCACGACCATGACGAGCATGAGCATCATGACCACGATCATGACGAGCATGAGCACCACCACGACCATGACGAGCATGAGCACCACCACGACCACGATGAGCATCATCACCATCATGACCATGACGAGCATGAGCACCACCACGACCATGACGAGCATGAGCATCACCACGACCACGATGAGCATCATCACCATCATGACCACGATCATGACCACCATCACCACCATCATCATGCAGATGATGTGTTTACCAGCTGGGGCAAGGAGACTCCGAATAAATATACAAAGCAGGAGATCGAGGATATTCTTAAGAAGCTTGCGGATTCAGAGGAGAGCAAGGAGTATGGTATCATTCTTCGTGCAAAGGGTATGGTTCCTAATTCTGAGGGCGGATGGATATACTTTGATCTTACACCGGAGGAGTATGAGGTTAGAGATGGCCAGCCGGATGTTACCGGTAAGCTTTGTGTGATCGGAAGTGAGCTGAAGGAAGATAAGGTGGCAGAGCTTTTCCGTGTGTAAGGTGTATTTAGGCAATTGAGAAACTCATATATATATTTTTCTTGTTGCGAATGAGTTGCACAATTACCTATGTAAGATATATGGTATGAAAGGAATGTAGGATATGAAACAGCAGCAAAAAGAAATTCCCGTATTTGTTTTTATGGGATTTTTGGAGTCAGGCAAGACCAGGTTTGCCAGGGAAACCCTTGTGGACAGGGATTTTACCCAGGGTGAGCCCACACTTTTAATTGCTACCGAAGAGGGTATTGAGGAGTATGACGAGGCAGAATTAAAGAAGAGAAATATATCTATTGCCTATCTTGAGGAAGATGATATCAACACAGAAAAGCTTCTTGATCTGCAGGATGAATATAATCCTGAACAGGTCATCATTGAGTATAACGGAATGTGGCAGCTTCAGAAGCTTTTTGATATTCGGGTGCCGAAGGGCTGGACCATTGTTCAGGTCATTACATTGGTGGATGCAACAACATTTACTGTATATAACAATAACATGAAATCATTGATGGCAGAGCACATCCAGAACGCGGATATGGTAATATTCAACCGCTGCAGCGATGATACAGATATCAACACTCTAAGAATGGCAGTTAAGACATTGAACCGAAGGTCTCAGATCGTTTTTGAGAATGTTAACGGACAGGCACAGGTAGATAACGGTGAGATAGAGATTCCTTATGACCTTGATGCTGACATTGTTGAGATTGAGGATGATGATTTCGGAATCTTTTATATTGATGCATCGGACAATATTGTGAAATATATTGATAAGGTGGTCAAGTTCAAGGGTCAGGTCTATAAAGCGCCCCAGTATAAGGGTAAAGCGTTTGTTCCTGGCAGGTTTGCCATGACCTGCTGTGCTGAGGATATAACATTTCTTGGATTTAAATGTGTCACTATGGAGACGCCGAATCTCAAGGATAAGGACTGGGTGACAGTAACAGCAAAGATTAAATGTGAGTATTATCCGGAATTTGAGGGTGACGGACCGGTGCTGTATGCACAGAAGATTGAGAAGGCAGAAAAGCCTGATGATGAGGTTGTGTATTTTTAAATATAGCGGTATGATCATATATAACAGAATGAGTATTCTGCAATATGAAGGTATTTAATTTTGTGTATAGATACGTTTGTAATTGAGACATATATTCTTATATTGAAGGAGGAAATAATCATTAAGATTTTAGAACTACCATTAGTTATCGATAGGTGGGATTTTCTATTTAATCATCTTGATTGTGATTGTATAGTTGATAAAACTAATGAGAAAGAGACAGGAAAAGTAAGAGTGATAGCTTATGCAGAAAATAAAGCAGATAATATTAATTTAAGGAACTATTTTCAGCAAAACAATTATAAAGGAAAATATGTAATATTACAGGGTATTGCCAGATGTGAGGTGAATAGGAGCTGCTAATACAATAGCCTCATTAGGTGTGTTATTCCGACAAGCCGCTGATGCATTATCAGCGTTGTCGGAGTTTTTTATATTGCATGATGTACCGGCGTGAAAAACATATAGTGATACTGCGATAAAAATAAGTGGATTTTAAGTTATAAATGAGATATAATATATTTTATTGCGTGATAATGATATAATCACAATTATATTATTGCACAGAGAAGTTTTGAGAGTAATAATGTTTCACATTTATTAAAATACAAATTAAAAGGAGTGGCAGTATGGATTGGAATGACATTTTTGACAAGGTAAAGACAACCTCAAGCAGTGCTTATGACAAGGCTAAGGATGGTGCGAAACGTCTTGCGACCATCAATGATCTGAAAAGCAAGATAAGGGGTTACAACAATGATAAGAATAAGCTGTTCACGCAGATGGGAATGGATATCTATATTGCAGAGAAGAAGGGAGAGGATATCGGTGAGCAGACAGCAGAATTTGTGAAGAAGATTGATACCTTGAATGTAAGAATTAAGAAGCTGGAGGAGAGACTTAAGCTGGTAGAGACTTCGGATTCGCCGTCATCATATGATTCAGATATATCAGAGGATGAGATAGAAACAGATAGTGACGAAACGGCTGATTCAAGCAGCAATGATGACAACAATATTGATTGATGGCATAGAACACATAATAATGTGAGGGATTAATGATAGATTCCCTGATTCTGCATCAGCATGTATCAACAGCTTTGATATCATATGAATTGCAACTATGAAACCCTGCCGTATATGATTATGGCAAACAGTATCATTTATTATGAGAAAAGAGGTAAATATGGCAACCGGAATTATTGGAACAGGCAGATTTCTGCCACCAACAGTTATTGACAACAACGAGCTTGCTAAGATGGTTAAGACTGATGATGAATGGATTCGTGAGCATACCGGAATTGTGAGCCGTCATATTGCAACTGACGAGGTGACATCATTTATGGGAGCCCAGGCTGCAATACAGGCAATTGACAATGCCGGTATAGATCCAAAGGAGATAGATCTCATTGTTTTTGCAACAGTATCACCGGAACGGGCAACACCCTCAATGTCGTGTATTGTTCAGGACAAGGTTGGCGCTGTTAATGCAACCTGCTTTGATATTAATGCAGCCTGCTCAGGCTTTGTGTATGCATTGCAGACAGTGGATGCTTATATCCGTTCAGGCTTTGCAAAGACAGCACTTGTTATCGGTGCAGAGACCTTATCTAAGATGGTAGACTGGAAGGACAGATCAACCTGTATTCTGTTTGCAGACGGAGCTGGCGCTGCAATAGTAAGGGATCAGGAGCATGGAATATTAAGCAGTGTAACAAGAAGTGACGGTTCTATGGGTATGTCATTAAAGTGTAAGGACAGATCCACCAGGAATTTCCTTAACAAAAAGAAGGAGGATAAGCATTATATTCAGATGATCGGTCCTGATATCTTTAAGTTTGCTGTCCGTAAGGTTCCTGCTTGTATCGATGTTCTCTTGCAGCGTGCAGGAGTTTCAAAGGATGAGGTGGATTATTTTGTACTTCACCAGGCTAATTCAAGAATTGTAGCCTCTGTTTCCAAAAAGATGGAGATTCCTATTGAGAAATTTCCTATGAATATAGATCATGTCGGCAACACATCAGGTGCGTCTATTCCTATTCTCCTTGACGAGATGAACAGAAAGGGAATGTTAGCTCCGGGACAGAAGCTTGTACTCTGCGGTTTCGGAGGAGGACTTACATGGGGTGCCCAGCTTATGGAGTGGGGTATGGATACTCCGGAGGTGATTGAAGAGGATACAGATTATACTAATGATATTGATGATGTTGAAAATGATGATACTGTAGCCGATAAGGGAATTGCAAAGACTTTAGATAAAAAGTTCGGATTATTCTCAAAAAAGAAGGAGGATAAGAAGGACGATAGCAGTGCTGATGAAAGCAAGAATGGTAATGCAGAGGCTGGTATCGAAGCTGATAAAGAGGAGAACAAGGAAATGAAATCTCATAAGACAGCATTTATGTTCCCTGGCCAGGGAGCACAGTATATAGGAATGGGCAAGGAGTTCTATGACAATAATCCAAAAGCAAAGGAGATATTCGACAAGGCTTCAGCTGCAACAGGACTTGATATAGCAGCTCTCTGCTTTGAGGAGAATGAGAACATCAATATTACCGAATATACACAGATAGCAATGCTTACAACAGAGATAGCAATGCTCCAGTCAGTTCTTGATCTCGGGATCAGGCCGGATGTAACAGGAGGTCTTTCCCTTGGTGAGTATTCTGCACTTGTTGCCTCTGATGTAATGGATTTTGAAGAATGTGCCAAGGTTGTCAGAAAACGTGGAATATATATGCAGGATGAGGTCCCGGTAGGCCAGGGCGGCATGGCTGCGATAATAGCCCTTGATGCAGATAAGATTACAGAGGTATGTGATCAGGTGGATGGAATAGTAGGCATAGCCAATTATAACTGTCCCGGACAGATTGCCATTTCCGGTGAGAAGGAGGCAGTTGAAAAAGCCTGTGAATTGCTTAAGGAAGCAGGAGCTAAGAGATGTATACCGTTAAATGTGAGCGGCCCGTTCCACTCACCTATGCTTAAGGGGGCAGGAGATAAGCTGGCTGCTGAACTTGCAGATATTGAGATCCATGATATTGCTGTTCCTTATGTGACTAATGTTACAGGCGGTTTTGTTGATGACAAGAATGATGTTAAGAAGCTCCTTGCAGATCAGGTATCTAATTCAGTGAAATGGATACAGTGTGTTGAGGCGATGCTTGATGACGGAGTGGATACATTTGTGGAGATAGGTCCCGGAAAGACATTATCGTCATTTGTTAAGAAGATTGCAAAGGAACATGATAAGGAAGTTACGATCATTAACATAGACAAATATGAAGACCTTGATAAACTCAAGGATGCTGAACTTTAATAAAAACGGAACTGGAACAAAGATACGGAACTGTAATAGGAGGCTTTATGTTAGAAGGTAAGGTTGCACTTGTGACCGGGGCAAGCCGTGGGATTGGAAGGGCGTGCGCAGTTACCCTTGCAGGCTATGGGGCAACGGTCGTGGTTAATTATAACGGTAATGAGGCAAAGGCAAATGAGGTTGTAGAGGAGATTAAAGAGGGTGGCGGCAATGCCATTGCATACCAATGTGATGTTGCTGATTACAGTGCTGTGGAAGCTATGATGAAGGATGTTGTTAAGGAGCTTGGCGGTGTACATATCCTTGTGAATAATGCTGGTATTACCAAAGACGGACTTCTTATGAAGATGTCTGAGGAGGATTATGATGCAGTATTAGATACGAACCTTAAGGGGACATTTAACTGCATCAAGCATATATCAAGACAGATGTTAAAGCAAAAGGAAGGACATATCATTAATCTTTCCAGTGTTGTTGGTGTATATGGCAATGGCGGACAGGTTAATTATTCAGCCTCTAAGGCAGGAGTTATAGGTATAACAAAGTCTGTTGCAAAGGAATTAGGATCAAGGGGTATCACGGTCAATGCTGTGGCTCCCGGATTTATAGTGACAGAGATGACAGATGCCATGCCAGAGGATGCTAAGAAAGAAGTTGCTGAAAGGATTGCCATGAAGCGTCTTGGCAATGTAAAGGATGTGGCTGAGACTATAGCATTTCTTGCGTCAGATAAGGCTTCATATATTACAGGACAGGTTATCTGTGTTGATGGAGGCATGAGTGTATAATAGTCAAAAGTCTCTTATATACAGACTTGCTATGGATTTTGACAATAGATACCACATGGTTCTTATGTTTATAATATTAATAGGAAAGAGAGAGTAAATACATGAGAAGAGTTGTAGTAACAGGTATGGGTGCAATTACCCCCATTGGCTTAAGTGTTGATGAATTTTGGAAGAGTGTAAAGGAAAGCAAGGTGGGAATTGGTCCTATCACTCAGTTTGACGCTTCAGAATATAAGGCGAAGATTGCTGCTGAGGTAAAGGATTTCAATGGGAAGGATTATATGGATCCAAAGGCTTGTAAGAGAATGGAAAGATTCTCACAGTTTGCTGTTGCAGCTGCTAAGGAAGCCATAGAGCAGTCAGGGCTTGATATGGATAAGGAAGATCCCTATATGGTGGGAACAGCAGTTGGTTCCGGTACAGGAAGCCTCCAGGCAGGGGAGCGTAACAAGGAGAGGATACTTACAAAAGGACCTTCACGTATGGAACCCTTAATGATTCCAATGATGATCTCTAACATGGCAGCAGGTAATGTGTCTATTATGTATGGACTTAAGGGCAAGTCTATTAATGTTGTGACAGCCTGTGCAACAGGAACTCATAATATTGGTGAGGCATTCCGTACGATTCAATATGGAGATGCAGATGTGATGGTCGCCGGTGGTACTGAGGCTTGTGTTACACCTATCGGAGTAGGTGGATTTGCAGCCCTGACAGCTCTTAATACAACTGAGGATGTTACAAGGGCTTCTATTCCTTTTGACAAAGACAGGGCAGGCTTTGTTCTCGGTGAGGGTGCAGGTATTGTGGTATTGGAGGAGCTTGAACATGCAAAGGCAAGAGGAGCAAGGATACTGGCCGAGATCGTGGGCTACGGTGCCACATCTGATGCATATCATATAACATCACCTGCTGAGGATGGTATGGGAGCTGCTAAGGCGATGATGGCAGCTATGAAGGATGGAAATATCTCACCTTCCGAGGTTTCATATATTAATGCCCATGGTACATCTACACATCATAATGATCTTTTTGAGACAAGAGCTATCAAGGCTGCCCTTGGGGATGTGGCAGATGATATTCCTGTAAGCTCAACAAAATCGATGGTTGGGCATCTTTTGGGTGCAGCAGGCGGTGTTGAATTTATTACCTGTGTAAAGTCTATTGAAGAGGGTTATATACATGAAAATGTCGGACTTAAGAATGTGGATGTCGATCCGGAATTCACACTTAACTATGTGAAGGATCAAGGCTTACATACTGAAGTTAATGTATGCCTTTCAAACTCTCTTGGTTTTGGAGGTCATAACGCAACACTTGCTGTACGTAAATATGTAGAATAAATTATGTTTGTTATAATTTAATGTATTTGAGGAGGATAGTATGGAGCTTGATATAAAGCAGATTATGGAAATAATACCTCACCGTCAGCCCTTTCTTTTGATCGACAGGGTGACGGAGATGGTTCCGGGCCAAAGCATTAAAGGATATAAAAATCTTTCCTATAATGAGCCCTTTTTTGCAGGTCATTTCCCTGCTGAACCTGTAATGCCGGGAGTTTTACAGATTGAAGCCCTGGCTCAGCTTGGAGCTGTATGTGTACTTTCCCTTGATGAGAATAAGGGAAAGACTGCTTATTTTGCTGGAATAAAGGAAGCTAAGTTTAAGCAGAAGGTTGTTCCTGGAGACAGACTTGAACTGTCCTGTGAGATAATAAAGGTCAAGGGGCCTGTAGGTGTTGGGTCAGTTACTGCAGCTGTGAATGGTAAGCTTGCATGTAAGGCAGAGATATCATTTATGATTGGATAAGTTATTAGATTAGAGGATATAATAATGATTCGATTTCTAGCAAAATATAGGCATCAGACAACGGCGATTATTATTATTGCATTGATTGCTGCACTGACATATCTTGCCATTCAATCTAAGAATGTGAGAATGAGCGAATATGATAATGATACTTATTCAGGTCTGGCTTTTGGTACATCTGTCAAGAAGACAATCTACATGGATAGTGCTTCTGCAAGACAGGAAGTAAGTAATTCTATAGATGAATTATTAAAGGATTTGGATGAAAGGATATCCTATCGTAATCCATCTTCTGAGATTGCATCCATTAATAAGGCTTATGCAGTTGATGGTACTGTTACATTTTCTCCAGATATTAAAGAGTATTTAAGCAGGGAAATAGAAATATGTAATGAGACAGAGGGAGCATTTTCGCCCTGTATTTTACCATTATCAATGCTTTGGGGAATAGAGGATGGATATTCAAAGCCGCCTTCACAGGCTGAGATTGACGAGACGCTTTTGCATATTGATCCATCGGATATAGAGATTGTTGATGATGGTGTTATTTTCCATAATGATGGTATGAAAATAGATCTTGGCGCAGTTGGCAAAGGTATTGCCGCGGATGAGGTGATGGATGAATTGTCAAGGCAGAAGGTTCCAGGTGCTATAGTCTCCATAGGCGGTACAATTGCTGTTTATGGAGATAAGGGCAAGGGAAGACCTTGGCATGTGGGCGTCCAGGATCCAAGAGGCGAAGATGGTAAGGTGCTGGGAGTATTAGAGGTTGATGGTGGAAATGTTGTTTCTACCTCTGGGGATTATGAAAAATATTTTGAGATAGGCGGGAAAAGGTATCACCATATATTTGATCCTAAGACGGGATATCCTGCTGATAATGGACTTATCTCTGTTACAATATGTACAAATGATGGTTTTTTGTCTGATGCATTGTCAACGGCATGCTTTGTAATGGGTTTAGACAAGGGCTTGCAATATGCAGAGGATAAGGGTGTTGATGCAATATTTGTTACAGCTGAGAAAAAGGTATATATTACAAAAAGTCTTAAACGAAGATTTAATATCAGGAATGACGAATATGAGCTTGCAAAAAAGTAGTGATTATAATTTGAAAAAGGGTGATCTGATCTTAATCGCAGTGATACTTAGTATTACAGGTATCGCTGCGTTATTAATTATGCAGCAAAAAAGGGGCGACCAGGTCATTATAACTTCTGGAGAAGCTAAAGAGACATATTCACTTAATGAAAGCAGAACCATAAGAGTTTCCTGTGAGTCAGGCGGGTATAATACAGTTGTTATACGTAATGGAATGGTGTGGGTTGAAGAGGCTGACTGTAAAAACCAGATATGTGTTAACCACAAGCCTGTTAGTAAAAACCATGAAAGTATTGTCTGCATACCTCATAAGCTGTTTATTGATGTTAAAAGCAGCAGGAATAATGATATTGACAATTAACTTTTGATATATCTAAATGATATATTTTAATATACATATAACAATAACTTATGTATATAATTAGCATATTCGGTTAATTACAAGGAGCTTTCCTATGACTACGAAAAAAATAACAAGACTGGCAATGCTGCTTTCACTGGGACTTATTTTGTCCTATCTTGAGAGTATGCTGCCACTTAATTTCTCAGTGCCTGGTATCAAAATCGGGCTGGCAAATATGGTAACAATGCTTGTACTTTACAATTACGGGGTAAAGGATTCATCGGTTATTCTATTATTAAGAGTGGTGCTTTCAGGATTAATATTTACTGGACTTAACACAATACTGTTTGGAATTGTTGGGGGAGCCTTCTGTATCGCAGCTATGTCTGTGGGAAAGAAATTAAATTGTTTTTCCGTTATTGGAGTAAGTGTTATAGGTGCATTTTTTCATAATATAGGACAGCTTGTGGCTGCATTTATTGTTATGCAAAATTCTAATATAATATATTATTTTCCATATCTGGCTATTGCAGGTGCTGTTTCAGGTTTTTTGGTCGGTTATGTAAGTGCATTTCTTATAAAGAGATTTCAAAATATCTAGTCAAATTTCATTAAAAGAGTTATAATAAAATAAAAATTCAAGGAGATAAAGGAGAATGGGTTTACTGACATTTATGGGGGGCATTCATCCTTATGACGGTAAGGACATATCCAAGGATAAAGCCATTGTGGATTATCTGCCTAAGGGTGAATGCGTGTATCCGCTTTCACAGCATATCGGTGCGCCTGCAGTGCCGGTTGTGAAAAAGGGTGACAAGGTATTGGTGGGACAAAAGATAGCAGAAGCGGGAGGCTTTGTATCTGCCAATATTCATTCCGGTGTATCCGGAACTGTGAAGAATATTGAGCCGAGAATGACGGTTGCAGGCACTAAGGTGAATTCTATTATTATTGATAATGACGGCTTGTTTGAGGAGGTGGATTTTTCTGCTAATATAAAGCCCTTAGAGGGTCTGTATCGTGAAGACGTGAAGGAGGCTGTTAAGGAGGCTGGAATTGTTGGTATGGGTGGAGCAGGCTTTCCTGCACATGTTAAGCTGTCTCCTAAGAATGAGGATGATATAGATACTATTATTGTAAATGGTGCTGAGTGCGAGCCATATCTTACATCTGATTACCGCAGAATGCTTGAGACACCCAATAAGGTTATTGCGGGACTTCAGATTGTTGTTAATCTGTTTGATAACGCAAAGGGAATTATTGCAATTGAAGATAATAAGCCGGAGGCAATCAAGCTTCTTAAGGAACTTACTGAGGGTATTGAGAATATTACAGTCAATGCGGTAAAGACCAAGTATCCCCAGGGAGCTGAGAGACAGCTTATATATGCTAATACGGGAAGAGAGATCAATTCTTCCATGCTTCCGGCAGATGCAGGCTGTATCGTGCATAACGTGGATACCATTGTTGCCATATACAATGCTTTGGTGGAGGGACGGCCTCTCTATGAAAGGATTGTAACGGTAACAGGTGACGCAGTTACTGATACGGCTAATTTTCGTGTGAGAATAGGTACTAATATTAAGGAGCTTATTGATGAGGTGGGAGGCTTTAATATTGAGGATCCTGGTAAGATCATATCAGGCGGGCCTATGATGGGCAAGGCACTATTTACATTGGATGCTCCTATTGTTAAGGGCTCATCAGCGCTGCTTTGCTTTAGGGAGGACGTTGTGGCGGATATTGAGCCCTCGAACTGTATACGGTGTGGAAGATGTGTTGAGGTATGCCCGGGAAGGGTAATGCCTAACAGGCTTGCTGATATGGCAGAACATGGAGATATTGATGCTTTTCTTGCAGCTGACGGAATGGAGTGCTGTGAGTGTGGATGCTGCTCTTATGTGTGTCCGGCAAAAAGGCATCTCACACAGATGATATCAAGTACAAGAAAACAGATTCTTGCAAACAGAAAGAGATAGGGGGGTGGGACATTTGGAACAGAATATGAAGATTTCTTCTTCTCCACATATAAGAGATAAAGAAACAACCACTAATATTATGGGCAAGGTCATTGTGGCATTATGTCCTGCTGCTATTTTTGGAATTTACAATTTCGGAATAAGGGCACTCATAATATATATCATTACTATATTGAGCTGTGTTGCTTTTGAAGCGCTGTTTCAAAAGCTTATAGGGGCGAGGATAACAGTCAGGGATTTATCTGCTGCCCTTACCGGATTGCTGCTTGCAATGAATCTTCCTCCGAATGTGCCATATTGGATTCCGGTTATCGGAAGCTTTTTTGCCATTATCATAGTAAAGCAGCTGTTTGGTGGACTTGGGCAGAACTTTATGAATCCTGCACTGGGTGCAAGGTGCTTTCTGTTAATATCATTTACAGGAATAATGACAAGCTTTTCCTATGATGCGGTTACTATGGCTACACCTCTTGCAGAGCTGAAGGCAGGAGAATCGGTGGATGTGCTTTCTATGTTTTTTGGCAATATACCGGGAACTATTGGTGAAACCAGTGCATTTGCATTGATCATTGGTGGCGTTTTTCTGGCATTTTTGGGTATTATCAATTACAGGATTCCTGTTTTTTACATAGGTTCATTTTCTGTATTTATTCTGATATATGCCGTGGCAAGCGGCAGGGGTTTTGATGTGAATTATCTGCTTGCCCATTTATCCGGCGGCGGTCTTATGCTGGGAGCTTTCTTTATGGCTACGGATTATGTTACATCTCCCATAACGCCTGTTGGAAAGATTATATTTGGAGTGCTTTTGGGCTTTTTGACATTTTTATTCAGAATATTTGGCGGATCTGCTGAAGGAGTATCTTATGCCATTATAATTGGTAATCTCCTTGTGCCGCTTATTGAACGTGTTACAGTTCCAAAATCCTTTGGAAAGGGGGCGGTAAAGCATGAGTCGTGAAAGTATTAAGAACACACTTTCCTTGATGCTTATTACAGTTATTGCCGGAGTTTTATTAGGTCTTGTGTATGAGGTCACTAAGGAGCCTATTGCAAGGGAGAAGCAGCGGGCAAAGGAAGAGGCCTATAAGCTGGTGTTTAATGATGCCGAGTCCTTTGATATGGCTGATAAAGATTATGTGTATGAGCTGGTTGAAGAGAAAGGCTTTGATTATGATGCTGATATTGAGGAATTGATGGCCGCAAAGGATGCATCGGGTAATATGCTTGGATACGTGGCAACAGTAACCGATCACGAAGGCTATGGCGGGGATATCCAGTTTGCAATGGGAGTCAGAATGGATGGAACCTTGAATGGGATATCATTTCTTTCCATAGGTGAAACCGCAGGTCTTGGAATGAAGGCGACTGAAGACAAGTTCAAGGATCAGTTTAAGAATAAGCTGGTTTCCAGGTTTTCATATACCAAGAACGGTTCTACGGGTGATGATGAGATAGATGCTTTGTCGGGAGCCACCATTACTACTAATGCGGTTACCAATGGAGTTAATGCAGGTCTTTATTTTATTAATACTTTGATAGAAGAAGTTAATGAGGAGGTGGGATGATGAAGGGATATGCTGAGCGTTTAAAATGCGGTATCATAACCGAGAATCCTACCTTTGTACAGATGCTTGGAATGTGTCCGACAATGGCGGTTACAACCTCTGCAATTAATGGAATCGGTATGGGACTTACCACAACTGTTATACTCGTGCTTTCTAACATGATGATATCTGCTCTTAGAAAGGTAATACCGGACAAGGTGAGAATACCCGCTTATATAGTTGTGGTTGCTTCATTTGTTACTATTGTTCAGTTCCTGTTAGAGGGATTTGTGCCGTCCCTTTATGACAGTCTTGGAATATATATACCTCTTATTGTTGTAAACTGTATTATCTTAGGACGTGCAGAAAGCTATGCCTCTAAGAATAATGTATGGCTTTCAATGTTTGATGGAATCGGCATGGGACTTGGTTTTACTATCGGTCTGACTTCAATTGGTATTTTCAGAGAGCTTTTAGGCAATGGCTCCATATTTGGCGCACATATAATGCCTGAAAGCTATCAGCCCATTTCAATTCTTATACTGGCACCCGGAGCATTTTTTGTACTGGCTTTTCTCATTGCAGTTCAGAATAAGGTGCGTATAAGTAAGGCAAAGCGTGCGGGAGAGGCTATTTCAATCTGCGAGAGAGAGGATGGGTGTGCGTCATGTACCAATACTCTTTGCGGAGGAAAAGCATTTACTGTGGAAGGTGTGATGGGCACGAAGGATAAGCTGGATAAGAAGCTGACCATCAAGGATGTTATAGACAAAGAAAATATGGAAAGTAAAAATGATGGGAATAATAAAGATGCAAAAAATAAGGATGATGTGAACAAGGATACAGATAAGAAGGATAAGGAGGTGTAGCAGATGAATTTATTTTTGATAGCTGTTGGTGCAGCATTGGTCAATAATGTTGTGTTAAGCCAGTTTCTTGGTCTTTGTCCATTTATTGGTGTTTCAAAGAAGGTGGATACTGCAGCAGGAATGGGTGGGGCAGTAATTTTCGTTATAACTATTGCGTCTGCTATAACTAACCTGATATATACCTTTGTATTGGAAAAGCTTGATATTACATATCTTCAGACCATAGTTTTTATTCTTGTGATCGCAGCCTTGGTACAGTTTGTGGAAATGTTCTTAAAGAAAATGGTACCTTCGCTGTATAGAGCCTTAGGAGTATATCTTCCTCTTATAACAACGAACTGTGCAGTGCTTGGTGTTGCACTTTTGAATGTTCAAAAGTCCTACGGCTTTGTGTCTGCTGTAGTGAACGGCTTTGGAACCGCTGTAGGCTTTACTGTGGCTATTGTTATAATGGCTGGAATACGCGAAAAGATTGAGTATAATGACATTCCGGAATCCTTTAAGGGTACCCCTATCGTACTTCTTACAGCGGGGTTAATGGCAATGGCATTTTTCGGATTTTCTGGATTGATCAAATAGGAGGGGACGGTATGGTTACATCAATTTTGATAGCAATGGGAATTGTTGGCGGTACCGGTGTAATAATTGGAATACTGCTTGGAATTGCCGGTGAGAAATTTGAGGTTCCGGTGGATGAAAGGGAGGCAAAGGTTAGAGAGTGCCTGCCTGGCAACAACTGCGGCGGCTGTGGATTCCCTGGCTGTGATGGACTTGCGGCAGCCATTGCAAAGGGCGAGGCACCGGTAGGTGCGTGTCCTGTTGGAGGGGAGCCTGTTGCAGAAGCCATAGGTGAGATCATGGGTGTATCGGCAGGTGAGACTGTTAAGCTGACGGCCTTT
The DNA here is from genome assembly GCA_017470935.1 of Lachnospiraceae bacterium. Lineage (GTDB taxonomy): Bacteria > Bacillota > Clostridia > Lachnospirales > Lachnospiraceae > CAG-590. The sequence goes on along the minus strand of JAFUXG010000005.1, from coordinate 46,175 downwards.
GTAAAATGCTCTGGTACATGTGAAAAGGCAAAGGATCAATATGAGTATGTGGGACCGCGGGACTGTAAATTTGCAGCTAACAATCCAGGGGGCGGAGCGAAGGCTTGTGCCTATGGCTGTACCGGCTTTGGCAGCTGCAAGAATGTGTGTCCCTTTGATGCCATAGATATTGTAGATGGGATTGCTGTTGTAGATAAGACTAAATGTAAGGCGTGTGGCAAGTGCGTTGCTGAATGCCCTAAGCATTTAATAGAACTAATTCCGGCTGATAATTCCTATAAGGTAAGCTGCAGCTCTAAGGATAAGGGTGTAGAGGTTAAGAAGGTTTGCCAGGCGGGATGTATAGGCTGTGGACTGTGTGCAAGAAATTGCCCGAATGATGCAATAACCGTAGAAAATAATCTTGCCCATATTGACCAGGAGAAATGTGTCCAGTGTGGGGCATGTAAGGATAAATGTCCTGTTAAGGTTATTTATAATTGATTTTTTGTATGTTTTAATATATAATAACTATTGTCTACATTATGTTAATCACAATTTGTACTTCTTTTTAATGTGTTTTTAGCATATATTGTGCTTAAGAAGGCTCTGGAGCTTTTATGAAATTCGTTGAATTAAAGCAAAAGGAAGTAATTAACTGCAAGGACTGTATGCGTATAGGCTGTGTTGCAGATATTGATTTTGATCCTGAAAACGGTCAGATATGTGGATTTATTGTTCCGGCTTCTTCAGGCTTTTTTTCAGGCTTTGGTAAATGCATCCGATATTATATCAGATTTTGTGATGTTGTTAAGATCGGTCCTGATATTATGCTTGTGGATGTATGCCTTGATAAAGCTGTAATGCGGGAAGAGGATTGCTGATTGATGTTATGTGCGTATAAGATAATAGGCATGGAATAATGCCTTGCAAAAAACCAGGAGGAAAACATATGAAATGCCCGTTTTGTGGTGAGGATAACACCAGAGTAATTGATTCGAGACCTGCTGATGATAATAGTTCGATCCGCAGAAGAAGAGAGTGTGATGATTGTGGCAAGCGTTTTACAACCTATGAAAAGGTTGAGACAATACCCCTTATTGTAATCAAGAAGGATAAGATCAGAGAGGCCTATGACCGTTCAAAGATTGAGTCTGGTGTATTCAAGTCATGCCATAAGCGTCCTATTTCAGTTGAGGAGATTGAAAAGTGTATCGACCGTATTGAGACAAAGGTGTTCAATCTTGAACAAAAGGAGGTTGACAGTACCGTAATCGGTGAGATTGTTATGGATGAGCTTAAAACTCTTGATGAGGTGGCTTATGTAAGATTTGCTTCTGTATACAGAGAGTTCAAGGATGTCAACATCTTTATGGATGAGCTGAAGAAGCTGCTTAATTAAAGTATTAAGTTATGCATACTGATACATAGAAAAAACCGTCCCATTCTGGACGGTTTTTTCTATGTAAAAGTATATTGACAATGGAATATTATTGATATAGAATGAAATTTGTCGGGAGAATTTGAATCTTTTATCAGACAGCCGGATAGGAGGTTCAATGTTTAATAAGGTTATAAGCGGTACATTACATGGAGTTGATGGACGTCTCATTGTGGTGGAAGCAGATGTCAGCGATGGCCTGCCGATGTTCAATATGGTAGGCTTTCTTGCTTCGGAGGTGCGGGAGGCTAGTGACCGGGTCAGGACGGCACTTAAGAATTCGGATTTTCATTTTTCCCCTAAAAAGATAACAATTAATCTGTCACCGGCAGATGTACGTAAGGAGGGCTCAGCATTTGACCTTCCTATTAGTATTGCGCTATTGTCTGCTTATGGATATATTCCTGCAGACTGTGTCCGGGATATTTTGTTTATAGGTGAGTTATCCCTTAATGGAGATCTGAAGGGTGTCAGAGGAATTCTTTCAATTGTGGATCATGCTAAGAAGCAGGGGATTTATAAGGTAATACTCCCCTTTGATAACAGAAAGGAAGCGGCAATAATACCTGATGTAGAGGTATATGGAGCAAGGAATTTAAAGGAGGCAGTTGAACATCTGATTGGCAATAAGCTATTGATTAAGGAGGAACATACCGGCTTTGATGATTCCTCAAGCTTTGAATATACCATTGATTTTTCTGATGTAAAGGGTCAGAACAGCATGAAGAGAGCTACGGAGATTGCAGTGGCCGGAATGCATAATCTTCTTTTTGTGGGTCCTCCCGGTGCCGGGAAGTCGATGATTGCAAAGCGTATTCCAACTATAATGCCGGAGCTTGATCATGATGAGAGTGTCGAACTTACTAAGATATATAGTGCAAAAGGGATGTTATCACCGGAGCAGGGCCTGATACGCAGCCGGCCATTTCGCACACCCCACCATTCCATTACTGCACAGTCGCTGATCGGTGGAGGAATGATACCAAAGCCTGGGGAGATAAGCTTGTCCCATCATGGGGTGTTATTTTTAGATGAAATGCTTGAATTTAACAAGAATACTCTTGAGATGTTAAGACAGCCTATTGAGGATGGAAGAGTCACCATATCAAGAATACAGGGAAGCTATACATTTCCATGTAATTTCATGCTTGTGGCTGCCATGAATCCCTGTCCCTGTGGATATTATCCTGACAGGTCAAAGTGTCACTGCACGATACCGCAGATTGAGAGATATATAAGAAGATTATCCCAGCCAATGCTTGACAGAATGGACATGTGCCTGCAGGTGAAACGCATTGAGTATAAAGACCTTTGTGGCAGACAGAAGGAGGAAACATCGGGTGACATAAAGAAAAGAATTGTGCATGCCAAGGATATTCAAAGGAAAAGATTAATCAAATTAGGTGTTAATTGCAACTCTCAGATTCCACCTAAGGAGCTTAATTCCATATGTATGTTAGGTGAGGAAGAGGTTAAGCTTATAGAGGAAATGTTTGAAAAACTGGAGCTTACTGCCAGGGGAATGAACAAGATATTAAAGGTTTCCAGAACAATAGCAGATCTGGATGATTCAGAAGAGGTTACAAGAAATCATATCCTGGAGGCTCTTTCTTATCGAATAAATGATTTTATGAGAGGGGAGGAAGGGCTATGAGTAATGAGGAGGAAATCAATTATCTATGGTACTGGTTATGTAATATAGAGGGAATGGGAAGAACAACGATCAGGAGATTGTTGGAAGAATATGAGACACCAAGAAATATTTATTATGAGGATAATGATATTATAATGGAGTTTCTGCATAGAAACCAAAGGGTCAAGACCACTGTTTCCCAATATGTGACTTCTAAAAATAAGGATAGTATCATATATAGCTATGAGAAGCTTTCTGCAAAGGGCGTAACATTTATTCATATGGGAAGTGAGGATTATCCGTTAAGGCTGAAAAATATTCCAGACCCGCCCTTGTGTCTGTATTATAAAGGAAGGCTGCCGAATGATGATAAAAAAAGCATAGCCATTATAGGCGCCAGAAACAGTACTAATTACGGAAGACAGATGGCAAGGATATTTGGCAGGGAGCTTTCTAAGAACAATATAGCAGTTATCAGTGGATTGGCCCGGGGAATTGATGGAATGGCCCATAGAGGTGCTATAGAAGGGGGAGGCTATACTATGGGAGTACTTGGTTGTGGGATTGATGTAGTATATCCTCAGGAAAACTATGATCTGTTTATTGAAATGGAGAAAAATGGGGGCATCATATCTGAGAGTAATATAGGAATAAAGCCTTATGCCGCACTTTTTCCACAGCGCAATAGGATCATATCGGGACTTTCTGATGGAATATTAGTGGTGGAGGCAAGGGAGAAAAGCGGAACATTTATAACTGTGGATCAGGGGCTTGAACAGGGGAAGGAGGTATTTGCTCTGCCGGGACGTCTGATAGATGATAGCAGCAAGGGATGTAACAATCTTATTAAAATGGGAGCACATTTTGTAAGTGATATTGCTGATGTTTTGGAGGTTTTAGATGAGCAAAGCTTTACTGATTGCACAGTTAATGAAACGGGTAATGGTATTAATAATGATAAGATAAGCAGAATATTTGAAAATGAACATGTAAAAAACTTACTTGCACCTGCTGAAAAAATGGTGTATAGTGTTCTGAGTGTCGACCCAAAGTATATTGATAATATCATTGATGAAACAATGCTTGCCCCCGGTGAGGTATGTATGTATCTCAATAAAATGGAGATGATGGGTATTGTTGATGAGCCGGCTCGTAATTATTATGCTGTAAGACTTTGAATTATTGTTGTGTATACACATTTATTGTATAGATGTATATACCTGATGCGCATATTATATTTAAAACAGATTTTGGAAGGGGTTCATTATTATGGCTAAGAACTTGGTTATCGTAGAGTCACCTGCAAAAGCAAAGACCATACAAAAATTTCTGGGAAGCAATTATAAAGTAATCGCTTCTAACGGACATGTGAGGGATCTGCCCAAGTCACAGATGGGAATTGATGTTGAAAATGATTTTGAACCCAGGTATATAACCATTAGAGGCAAGGGAGAGCTGTTGGCTGCCCTTCGCAAGGAGGCCAAAAAGGCTGATAAGGTATATCTTGCAACTGACCCGGACCGTGAGGGTGAGGCTATATCATGGCATTTATCCATTGCTCTTAATCTTGATAATTTGAACGGGAAAAAATATAAAAGAATCACCTTTAATGAGATTACCAAAAATGCTGTGAAGAACTCAATAAAGCAGGCAAGAGATATTGATATGAAGCTTGTGGATGCTCAGCAGGCAAGGAGAGCATTAGACAGACTTGTGGGTTATGAGATAAGTCCTGTTTTGTGGGCGAAGATCAAGCGTGGGTTAAGTGCCGGCAGAGTTCAATCTGTGGCATTAAGACTTATATGTGACAGAGAAGAGGAGATCAATAATTTCATACCTGAGGAGTACTGGACCTTGAATGCTGTTGTCACGCCGGCAGGCAGTAAGAAATCATTTTCTGCAAAGCTTCAAAAAATGCCTGATGATAAGGGTGCATCAAAAAAAGCCCAGATATCAACAAAAGAAGAAATGGATAAGGTGTTAAAGGAGCTCAAGGGAGAGAACTTAAAGGTTAGTGATATTAAGAAAAATACAAGGATAAAAAAGGCTCCGCTTCCGTTTACGACATCTACACTCCAGCAGGAGGCTGCAAAGAAGCTTAATTTTGCCACCGGCAAGACAATGCGTATAGCTCAGCAGCTTTATGAGGGTGTTGATGTTAAGGGACATGGTACAATAGGTCTCATTACGTATCTTAGAACAGATTCTGTCAGGGTTTCTGACGAGGCTGACAGTGCAGCCAAGGACTATATTGGGGATAAGTTTGGCAAGGACTTTGTTGGTGGTGGTAATGCTAAGACTGTGCAGACAAAGAAAATCCAGGATGCACATGAGGCTATAAGACCAACAGATGTTAATCTATCTCCTGTAGTGATCAAGGAGGCGCTTTCTAAGGATCAGTTTAGATTATATCAGATGATATATAATCGTTTTATTGCAAGCAGGATGGCAGATGCAGTATATGAGAGTGATTCCCTTAAGCTTTCCGCAAAGGGATATGAATTTGGAGCTGTTTCCACCAAGCTTTCCTTTGAGGGCTTTATGGCTGTATATGCTATTGAGGATGAAAGCGATGAGCAGAAGAATCTATTTAAAAATATAGATAAGAATACAGTGATCACCGTTAACAGCTTTGAGGAGCAGCAGCATTTTACCCAGCCGTCACCTCACTATACAGAGGGTTCCCTGGTCAAACAGCTTGAAGAGCTTGGTATTGGAAGGCCAAGTACCTATGCCCCTACAATTTCTACAATACTTGCAAGACATTATGTGGTGAAGGAGAAGAAGAACATATATGTTACTGAGCTGGGGGAAGCAGTCAACCAGATAATGAAAAAAGCATTCGCGGTGATCGTGGACACAGAATTTACTGCTAATATGGAGTCTTTGCTTGACAATATTGAAGAGGGAACTATCGACTGGAAAACAGTAATACGTAATTTCTACCCGGATCTTGATGAGGCTGTTAAGGCCGCTAATGAGGAATTAGAGCACATAAAGATAGAGGATGAGGTGACAGAGGAGATATGTCCTGAATGTGGAAGGAATCTGGTTGTAAAGTATGGACCACATGGAAAGTTTTTGGCCTGTCCCGGATTTCCTGAATGCAGATATACAATGCCGTATTTTGAAAAGATTGGGGTTGCCTGTCCTAAATGCGGAAAGGATATTGTTCTTAAGAAGACAAAAAAGGGAAGAAAATATTATGGCTGTATAGATAACCCTGAGTGCGATTTTATGTCATGGCAAAAGCCTTCCTCAACCCGTTGTGAAAAATGTGGAAGTATAATGCTTGAAAAGGGGAACAAGTTAGTCTGCAGCAATGAAACCTGTGGATTTGTGTGTGACAATAAGAATAATAAGAAGTGATATAATAAGAAGTGATATAATAAGATTAATATATAATACTTATATAAAGGATTTGTTTTTAATTATAATTTTTATGAGAAGAAAAACACAACAGTATAAAGTTATACTTTTAACATGTCGATATAGATAGTGGACTTTAATATAATTATATACTGTTGTGGCAATGCCTTCCATTTAATCAGAAAAATCTTGTTATTGACTGAAAATTGTGTTAAAATTATTCAAGGTTTTTGAGTAATACAGAGGTGGAGTCATAGTATATGAGCGTACAGTTATTGGATAAAACCAGAAAGATCAATAAGCTATTACATAATAACAGTACACATAAGGTTGTTTTTAACGATATATGCAGAGTGTTAAGTGATATTTTGGAGTCGGATATTCTGGTAATAAGCAGAAAGGGAAAGGTTCTTGGCATTGAGAACCGTTCTGATATTAGTGAGCTTACAGATATGATAGTTGCGCATGTGGGTGATTTTATTGATCCTATGCTTAATGAGAGGCTGTTAGGTGTATTGTCGACCAAGGAGAATGTTAATCTTGCCACACTTGGCTTTGAGCTTGAGAATCTTGAGCAATATCAGGCTATCATATCGCCTATTGATATTGCAGGGGAGAGGCTAGGAACACTCTTTCTTTATAAGGTGGACAAGCCATACAGCATTGATGATATAATTCTTTCTGAGTATGCAACAACTGTTGTGGGTCTGGAGATGCTTCGCAGTGAGAATGAGGAATCGGCAGAGGAAGACAGGAAGATGTCTGATGTTCGCTCTGCAATTAATACACTTTCTGCCTCGGAACAGGAGGCTATCTATCATGTTTTTGATGAGCTTAGTAAAACTTTAGGAAATGCCGGTAATAGTATTTCTAATGAGCCTGGTCTGATGCAGGGCATGCTGGTGACATCTAAGATTGCTGACAGAGTTGGAATAACCAGATCGGTTATCGTTAATGCGCTGAGAAAGTTTGAAAGTGCAGGGGTTATAGAGACTAGGTCTGCCGGCATGAAGGGAACCAGTATCAAGGTTATTAATGAATATGTATACGAAGAGGTTTCCAAATTACATAATTAAAGAGAATGGATTTCGAGGTTAACAAAAGGATTTGTGAGTTCGCTCATGAGTCCTTTGCTTCGTGAAAGGACTTATAAAGAAATTTTATAGATACCATAGTAAAAAGGGAGGTATATTATTATGATCAATACTAACATTTACAATTATATTAATGTACTTGATAAGGCCGCTGATGCAGCAAATTCCAGGAATGAGATTATTTCTAATAATATTGCCAATGTTGATACGCCCAATTACAGAAGAAAGGATGTAACCTTTGAGAGATATCTTGAGCAGGCATTAATTGGTTCGGATCCATTGGATGATAGGGTTGCGGAGATTAACACTCACTTGTCTGACTTTGGCGGATTGATATATACCGATCATTCAGTTCTTTCATACAGGCTTGACGGTAACAACGTTGATATTGATACAGAGAATGCATATCTTGCTGAGAACCAGATAAGGTATAATACATTAATTTCACAGATTGGACAGGAGTTTGGAAGGTACAAAACAGTTCTTTCAGGTAATTAGTTTTAAAGGAGGTTTTCCGTATGAGTACTGGTATATTTAATTCAATGAATGTTTCGGCTTCAGGAATGACAGCACAGCGTACAAGAATGGATATTATTTCCCAGAATATTGCTAATGTTAACACTACAAGGGATGAGAATGGTGAGGTATATAAACGTCAGACTGTTGTTTTTCAGGAAAATTCTAATGCGTCATTTGATCATGTTCTCTGTAATAAGCTAGAGACTTATCATGCAAAGGGTGTAAAGATTTCAGCAATTGTGGAGGAGACAACAGAAGGACCCATGGCGTATAATCCTGAGCATCCTGATGCAGATGAGAATGGATATGTTCATATGCCTAATGTTAATACAGTTACAGAGATGACAAACCTTATAGATGCCAGCAGGTCATATGAAGCTAATGCAACAGCCTTCAATGCTTCAAAGGCTATTGCGTCTAAGGGGCTGGAGCTATTCCAATAATAATTTATACATAATGTATATTGTATTATTCTAATTCATGTTGGTAGATGGTTACATAATTTATTATTTAAGGAGTGATTATATGGCGGTTACAGCAATACAAAGTACAAATGCACTTAATGAATTATACAATAGTCTTAGTACATCTAAGATTAATACAGATAATGGTAATGCCTTTGATAATCTTCTTAATTCTGCTATACAGATGTATAAAGAAGCAGATGCTTATCAAAATGCAGCGGAGGAATCAGAAATGAATTTTGCACTGGGTTATTCAACAAGTACCCATGACCTTGGTATTGCACAGCAGAAGGCTAATATTTCTTTACAATATACAACAAGAGTAACCAATAAAGCAATCGAAGCTTATAAGGAGCTTATGCAGATACAGATTTGATATTGTAAGTATTTGGTGCTGCAGATTATTCAAGAAAGGTTGATATACCATGTTAGATAGATTAAAAGCCATACAGACAAGAATTGTCGAGTTTTGGAATCGATTTACAAGTAAACAAAAGACACTTATTGTGTGTATTACTGCAGCAGTGGTATTTACATTAGTTGCACTTATATTTATGCTTAACCGCGCAAAGTATGTGGAGCTTGTTACCTTTGATAATACGGCGGACGCTGCAACTGCCAAAACTGTTCTTGATGAGGCGGCCATTGATTATAATGTGTCGAGCAATGGACTTACTTTTATGGTCAACGAGAAGCAGGAGTCTACTGCAAGACTAAAGCTTGGTGAGAATAATATTGCAGCTAACAAGAGTAACGATTGGGAGCTTTTGTTTGATAACAGTATGTCTACAACGGACAGCGAAAGAAGATTGAAGCAGATACTTGTAAAGCAGAATAATATTGCTGAGGAGCTTGAGATCATAGAGGGTGTTAAGCAGGCTGCTGTCCAGATTACAATACCTGATTCCACTAATACGCTTCTCTCTAAAGAAAAGGAAGCATCAGCCAGTATTTTGCTTACCACCACTGATAAGTTTGAGGAAAGCAGTGTGGATGGTATCGCTAATTTTGTAGCCACATCCCTTGGCAATTCAAACACAGATAATATACGGATCATAGATCAGACGGGTAATCTGCTTTTCGGTTCTGAGGGTGGAACTAACAGTGCCCTTGGCAATTCATCTATGGCTATCAAGATCAAGGCACAGGTTACTGATAATCTTGAGGATAGAGTAAGAGGTCTTATGGTGAACTCAGGGGTTTATAATGATGCAGAGGTGACTGCTAACCTTGATATCGATCTTAATGAGCAGCAGATAGAAGATATTCATCATTATACTGATGATGCTGAAGAGGATACAGGTCCTAAGACAAGCTACTATTATTACACTGCGGAGAATCAGGAAGGGGCGACGGGTATACCCGGTACAGACTCTAATGATGATAATATTAATGATTATGAGATACTAAATGGTAATCTTGGTAATAGCAATGCCAATGTTATCAGGGAAGAATATAACGACAGCGTTACAACAACGACTACAAAGAAGGCGGTGGGAACAGTAAATACAGCTAATTCTTCACTAGCTGTTGTGCTTAGTAAGTATGTTATTTATGATGAGGCTAAGATGAAAAAGGCTGGAGAGCTAAAGGGTACTAATTTTGAGGCTTTTCAGGCTGAGAATGACGAGAGAAAGCCTATTGAGGTTGATGAAGGAACTCTGTCGCTTATTCAGAACGCTACAGGTATCAGTGCTGAAAGCATAACTGTGCAGGCTTACGAGGTTCCGCTTTTCTATCCACAGGAAACATCACCTGCCCAGCTGATTGCTAATTACCTGCAGTTTATTCTTGCGCTCTTAATAGTAATATTATTAGTATTTGTTGTGGTCAGAGGAATGAGACCGGTTGAGGTTACAGAGCTTGAGCCCGAATTATCTGTGGAGGCATTGCTAGCCACGACAAAGGAGAATCAGAGCTTAGAGGATATTGAATTTTCTGATAAATCTGCAACAAGAGTACAGATTGAACGTTTTGTGGATCAGAATCCTGAAGAGGTGGCACTGCTCCTTAGGAACTGGCTGAATGATGAGTGGGATTGATTTCTACATAGAATTTATTTGATGTGATTGGGAGGAACTTTAAGTGGCGTATGATGAGGAACTATCCGGAGTACAAAAGGCTGCAATACTTTTGATTTCATTGGGACCTGAGAAATCGGCTAATGTTTTTAAACATTTAAAAGAGGATGAGATAGAAACTCTTACATTGGAGATTGCAAATACAAGAAATGTGCCGCCAGACTTGAAGGAAGCGGTACTGGAAGAATTTTATGAGATATGTCTTGCACAGCAGTATATTGCTGAGGGTGGTATTGGATATGCAAAAGAGCTGCTTGATAAGGCTCTTGGAGAGGACAGGGCAAAGGATGTTATCGGACGCCTGACTGCATCACTGCAGGTTAGGCCCTTTGAGTTTGTCAGAAAGGCTGACCCTTCCCAGCTTCTTAACTTTATACAGGAGGAGCATCCACAGACTATTGCTCTTATTCTTGCATATCTTCCTGCAGGCCAGGCTGCTGCTGTGGTTGGGTCGCTTCCCCTTGAGAAACAGGCAGATGTTGCGAAGCGTATAGCTTTAATGGACAGAACAAGTCCTGATGTAATTAAGGAGGTTGAGAAGGTATTGGAGAAGAAGCTTTCATCTCTTGTTAATCAGGATTACACCATTGTGGGTGGTGTAGATGCTATTGTATCTATTTTGAATACTGTAGATAGAAGCACTGAGAAGCATATTATGGAGACCTTGGAGATAGAAGAGCCGGAGCTTGCTGATGAGATCCGCCGTAAGATGTTCGTATTTGAGGATATTCTTATGCTTGATAACCGTGCAATTCAGACTGTGCTTCGTGATGTGGATAATAACGAGCTTGCTGTTGCTCTTAAGAATGCAAATGAAGATGTGCAAAATATTATCTTTACAAATCTTTCATCCCGTCTTGCTGCTATGATCAAGGAAGATATGGATTACATGGGACCTGTACGGTTGAAGGATGTTGAGGAGGCTCAGCAGAAGATCGTTAATATTATTCGAAGGTTAGAGGATACCGGAGAAATTGTTATTTCCCGTGGTGGAGGTGACGACATCATTGTCTAATCTTATTAAATCCGGTTTTGTATCATTTACTGATTCAGATATTGTCAAAATAGACGCAAATGAGAATAAAATAATCAAGGGAATAGACAGTGCCATAGAAGAAGCACGGGCAGAAAGTGAAGCTGTGATTGGCTCTTCGGTAGAGGAGGCTATTGCAGAGGCAATGGTAGATGAGGCGGAGCTTGAGGGATTAGAGCTTTCTGATGCTGGTTCTATGCTGACAATGGATACTTCAGGGCTGCCTATGCCTGAGGGTGTATCGGAGGAGGATGCATCTGCCTCGGCACAGGATATTATTAATTCAGCTAATAATGAAGCTCAGAAAATTATCAATAATGCCCATGATGAGGCTGAGAAGCTTAGAGGAGAAGCTTATGAGGAAGCAAGGTCTATAAGAGAGCAGGCGAAGGAAGAAGGATATCAGGAGGGCTATAACGAAGGAGCTAATGCTGCATCACAGGAATACGAGGAGAAAAATAAAGAGCTTGATAACCGCATTTCAGAATTTGAAAATGAGATGGAGGCTGGAAAAGAAGAGCTTATTAAAGAAGCTACAAACCGCATGACTGATTGGCTCATGCAGATGGTTCCGCATATAACTGGAGTTTCCATTGACGGAGCACACAATGTATTGCTTTATATGATTAATAATGCAATGCGGGATCTAGATAACAGCCGCCATTTTATTATAAAGGTGTCTCCTGATGACTATAATGATGTTCTTGAGAAGAAGAATGAAATATATGGAGCTCTTAATCCGGGAATTGATATGGAAATATTTGAGGATTCAAAGCTTTCAAAGCTTCAATGTATGATTGAAACGGATAATGGAATCGTAGATATCAGCTTGGATGCACAGCTTGATAATCTTATCAAAGCATTAAAGCTGTTAAAAACGGATTGATAATGGAGTGGTTTTGTATTGGATAATGGAGCAATAGGCATTGATTTTGATCCCTACTTTTCGATGCTTGATAATTCCTTTGCCAAAGAGCTTGGCAAGGTAGCAAAGATAGTAGGTCTTACAATAGAATCGATAGGTCCATCTTGCAAGTTGAATGATTTGTGCAGAATTCAATCAAGAAGTGGAAATCAAGAGGTTATGGCAGAGGTCGTTGGCTTTCGCGATAACCGTGTTTTGCTTATGCCCTTTGATAGTGTTGAGGGCATTGGACCAGGAGCTACTGTGGAAAATACAAAAGAGCCATTAAAGGTACAGGTGGGTGAGGAGCTTCTTGGCAGAGCTTTAGATGGATTAGGCAGACCTATGGATGGAAAGGAGCTTAATCTTAAGGATGCATATCCTATAGATGCTGATCCTCCAGATGCCCTAAAGAGAAAGATGATAGACGAGGTGCTTCCCCTTGGTGTTAAGGCGGTTGATGGAACCATCACTGTTGGCAAGGGACAGCGTATTGGGATTTTTGCAGGCTCAGGAGTTGGTAAATCTACTCTAATGGGTATGTTTGCAAGAAATACCAGGGCGGATATTAATGTTATTGCGCTTATCGGAGAGCGTGGCAGAGAGGTTAGGGAATTTATTGAGCGGGATCTTGGGGAAGAGGGTATGAAACGCTCAGTTGTTGTTATCGCAACCTCAGATAAACCAGCCCTTATACGTAATAAGGCGGCAAAGACAGCTACGGCAATAGCTGAATATTTTAGGGACAAGGGCAAGGATGTTCTTCTGATGATGGATAATATGACACGTTTTTGCATGGCGCAGCGTGAGATTGGTCTTGCGTCCGGAGAGCCGCCTGTTACTAGAGGTTACCCGCCATCGGTATATGCTGAGCTTCCAAGGGTTTTGGAAAGAGCCGGGAATGCATCTAACGGATCAATTACAGGGCTTTATGCTGTTTTAGTTGATGGTGATGATTTCAATGAGCCGATATCGGACACTGCCAGAGGTATTTTAGATGGCCATATAGTTTTGTCAAGAAAGATGGCCCATAAAAATCATTATCCTGCAATAGATGTACTGCAGAGTATATCACGTTGTATGAGTGGAATTGCTACAAAAGAACACAAAACCCTTAGTGGAAAACTAAGAACAGTATTGGCTGCCTATAACGAGGCTGAGGATTTAATCAATATTGGAGCCTACAAGTCTGGCTCTAATCCTGAGATTGATTATGCAATTACTAAGATTAACCAGGTAAATGGTTTTCTTACCCAGGATGTGGATACAAAGTATCAGTTTGATGAGGAGATGGAGCTTTTAGAAGATATTTTTAAGGAGTGATTAATATGGCCAAGTTTATCTACCGTATGGAAAACATCCTTAATATAAAGTATAAGATGGAGGAGCAGGCAAAGCAGGAATACATGACTGTCAGAATGCGGCTTAATGAAGCTGAGGAAGAGTTATCTGCTCTACAAGTTCGTAAGAATGATTATTTTGACACATATAGAAAACTGGTTTCGGAAAGGCTGAATGTTTTAGATATAGAGGAATGTAAGGATGCCATTATTTTGATGGATCAGTATATTGATGCCCAGAATCAAGTCATTAAAAGAATTGAGCTTGAGCTTGAGGCTGCCATTGCTAAGATGAACGAGGCGATGCAGGAGAGAAAGATTCATGAAAAGCTTAAGGAAAATCAGTTTGAGATATTTCTTCAGGAATTAAACCAGGAGGAAATGAAAGAGATTGATCAGCTTGTAAGCTATCAGTACAACAATACATCTGAGGATGAATAAAAATATATTCAAGGAGTAGTTATAATGGCGAAAAAGGATAAGGATAAAAATAAAGAATCGGACGGAGAAAGCCTAGGCAGTAAGATACTTTCATTTTTCTTTGTGATATTGATTGTTATTGTATGGCTTGCTATTTTATGTGCTCTTGTAAAGCTTGATATTGGCGGTTTTGGAAGCTCTGTGCTTAGGCCGGTGTTAAAGGATGTTCCTGTGATCAACAAGATCTTACCGGAACCCAGTGAGGAAGAGCTTGAAGCAGAGGCAGAAGCCGGTGAAGACGACAATAAGATAGCTACACTTTCCCAGGCTAAGGAAATGATTGAGGAACTGGAGAAATCCAATGAAAAGCTAACTGCAAGCAATAAATCCTTAAAGGAAGAAAATGAGGATCTTAAGAAGCAGGTTGAGCGTTTGCAGGTGTTTGAGGATAATCAGGCTGCATTTCAGAAAGAAAAAGAAGATTTTTATAACCAAATAGTCTATGGAGAAAATGCTCCGGATGCCGATACATATATTAAGTGGTATCAGAGCATTGATTCTGCGTATGCTGAATCTATATATAGACAGCTTATTACAGATCAGAAATCTGATTCGGAGATCAAGGATCTTGCGAAAACGTATCAAAGCATGAAGCCTGCCGAAGCTGCTAAGGTGCTGGCTGAGATGAAAAATGACCTTGATACTGTTGCAAGGATCATGTCTGCTATGAGTGCGGATAGCAGAGCGAAGATTATGGATCAGATGGATCCGGATCTGGCTGCAAATGTTACGAAGAAGCTTATGCCATAGATACCACATGGTTCAGCATTTTGTCTATTAACGGTAAGTGCTGGTTATTAGATATTAGTTAATAATATGAAAGGAGGAAATATATGCAGATACAGGATACTATTAATGCTGCTAATTTCTTATCTGTTGGAATGGGTGCTGCATCAAAGGATTCAGCTAATGTTTCAGATTCTGATTTCGCCAGCTTTTTGAATACAACAGACAAAGCATCAGATGATAAGAATGTAAGCGGTGTCTCTGCTGAGAAGGAATTATTTCCCGAAAAAAAGACTCGTGATAAGGTGGATCTGTCAAAGACGAATAATGATAGAAAAAATATTAAGTCTGCTGACAATAAGACAGATGATGCTGATAAGGATGTGAAAGCTAAGAAAGCTGATCTGTCAGAATCCTCTAACAAAGAAAATGCTCCTGCAGCATTAAATGTTAAGGAGACAGATAATGTCAGCAGCGCAGTGTCACCGGCTCCTATAATAATAGATGACATTGAGATTGATTTGGATGATATGGAAGCCCTTATAGAAGCCTTAGGTGATGTTGTTCAGGTAGTAATGAATCATTTCGACATGACGGTTAACGAGGTTGAGACTGCCCTTAATGACATGGGCATGGATTTTTCAGACTTGTTAACAGAGGAAGGAGAGAAAACATTCTTCCTTAACATGGAATCAGCTGATGTGTCTGATCTATTAACTGATGAGGCGTTAATAACAGAATTCTCTGATTTTGTATCAGATATCAAGGGCGTTACTGAGGAAGTTCCGATGGATCCGGAGGTTATATCCAAGGTGGCTGATAATAATATGATCTCTGATGAGGATGTTAAAGAGATAGTTCGAACTAATACAGAGGAGACAGGCAGACCTGTACTGAGGCCTGAGGATGGCAATGATCATGTGATTGCTGATAATGATGTGGTGAAGACTGACGATAAGCAGGAGCCTGTTGTAAAGGTCAATGTGGATGATAAGGCTTCATATGATGAAGATAACAGCAATAATAGCCATGTAAAAGAGAAAATACCTGAGAAAAAGATGCATAATACCACAACAAGCAGCAAAGAGGTGCAGAATACAATTATCCAGAGCCTTAATGAAGCAGTAGCTTCAGTAGAACAGATCGCTGAGGTCTCTGAAGCACAGACCACCCATGCTGCTGATATCGTTGAACAGATTGTGGAGCAGATCAGGGTTAATATTAATCAAGATAATACATCATTGGAGATGCAGTTATATCCTGAGCATCTTGGAAGAATACAGATTCATGTGGTTTCTAAGGATGGTGTTATGACAGCCAGGATTTCTGCGGAGACAGAAGCTGCAAAGCAGGCTATTGAAGCAGGACTTAACAATTTGAAGGAATCATTACAGAATCAAAATCTTAAGGTTGATGCTATTGAGGTTATGGTTTCCACAACGGGATTTGCTGAAAGCAACGAGCAGAAGGAGCAGTACCAGAATGAGGCTAATAACCGTAAGAACAGCAGCGGGCTTGGATTTTCTGGAGAGGATGAAGAGGATGAAGAGGATGATGCTGCAAAGATGCAGGCTGAGGGAAGCAGCGTAAGCTACCGCGCATAAATCTTTCCTTTGCTATTCGCAACATATAGACTTTTTGTTGTTAAGTAATTATAATATTTTGTCGATATTATTAAAGAATCAGTAAAGGAGGTAATTACTATGGCAGGATTAGGAATTGACACAAGCAGTGTAAGTAATGTGGCAGCTAAGAACAATTCAAGCGACAATAAGAATACATTAGACAAGGATGCATTCTTAAAGCTCTTGGTAACTCAGATGCAGTATCAGGACCCTATGGAGCCTACCAGCAACACTGAGTACATGTCCCAGATGGCACAGTTTTCATCTGTAGAGCAGATGCAGAATCTTACATCTACTATTACATCAGGACAGTCAATGAGCCTTACCGGACAATATGTTATATTAAATGTACCGGATGCGGCAGGTAATATTGACCAGGTAAGCGGACTGGTAGATTATGTTACAGTTCAGGATGGAAAGACATATTTCCATATTGGTGAGAATTATTATCCATCAGACTATCTGGATTCTGTTGTAAGCATGGATTATATTGAGCATTTAGCTGATCAGGCTAAAGCAGATAAAGCAACATCACAGGCAGATGCAGCTGCAAATCAGACTGGTACAGAAGATAAAACTGATATGGATAATGCAGCAGAAAATGTTGATAATGAGTAGGTTTTGAGAAATGAGGCGATAACATGGATCGTTTGCAAAACTCATTTATGACGATTGACCAGGTGAAGGATGCCTATTTCAATCAGAGCAGAGAAACAACTAAGAAAAATGTTTCTGAAGAGCTTGATTTCAAACAGATTCTCGAGCGCACAAGAGAAGATGGGAAGTCAGTAAACAATGTAACATTTTCCAAGCATGCTAATGAGCGTCTTGAAAGCCGTAACATCAGTTTGTCTGATGACCAGATGTTAAGACTTAATAGGGGAATAATGCAGGCAAGGGAAAAAAGTATTAATGAATCGCTTGTTATGATGGATAATATAGCATTTATTGTAAATGTGAACAACAACACTGTGATAACAGCGATGGAGCAGCAAACTACAGATAGTAACGTATTTACCAATATTGATGGGGCCGTAATTGTATAGCCGGACCGTAAGGGGGCTGTAGATCCCGGACTGACAGATGGGATTATTAAATAATAATTATTATTGCATTTTGATTAAAAAGTCATTATTATATATAATATACGGATTACCATCGGAAAAGAGATTAGGAGGTCTAAAGCTATGATGAGATCACTTTATTCTGGTGTTGCAGGTCTTAAGACTCACCAGACAAAAATGGATGTAATAGGTAATAATATTTCAAATGTCAATACAGTAGGCTTTAAGTCAAGCCAGGTTTTGTTTAAGGATGTATTATATCAGACCACACAGAGTGCAACAGGTGCAACTAACAACAGTGGTGGTGTTAATGCAAAGCAGATAGGTCTCGGTACTGGAGTTGCAACAGTTTCTGTTTCACAGACATCTGGTTCAGCACAGTCTACTAATAATCCGTATGACCTTATGATAAATGGCAGTTCTTTCTTTGTTGTCAATCGTGGTGGAACTAATTATTTTACTAAGGTAGGTGCTTTTAAAACAGATGATGCAGGTAATCTTGTTACTGGAAATGGTGATCTTGTAATGGGCTGGCAGGTAGATCCTGATGATCCCACGTCTATCAGACGGGATATAGTTACAGCACTTCGTCCTGAACAGGAGGCGAATCAGACCGCAGAGCCTGAGATGACCTCAAAAACGTATATGACAGGTAACATAGCGGCAGTTGACCCAAAGCTTCAGACAGCAGATGGTGTTGTTACCACTGTTCCTATTTATGATAATCTGGGCTATGCATATACTGTAAAGTTTAAGATTACACAGGATACAGCTGATACAAGCAAATATTATATTGCTGTTGATTCCATCAAGGATTCAAATAATGTTGATATTTTACAGAATGGATATCAGGCATCTCTTGGCGTTGAAATGATTCAGTTTGATAAAAACACAGGTAGCTTTGTGGGTGTTGGTGGTGTTGCTGGCATCAATACAACAGGACTTACTATTACTAATTCTGATCCGACTAAGGGAAATGTATTCCAGGATCATTCATCTGCAAATACTTCAGAATGGATTGATTCTATAGAGGTTGATTTTTCAAATTTGACCATGTATTCCACAAAGGGTGGTGAATGTAATGTTCAGACAGTTCGGGGAGGTACTGATATGACCGGACAGGGCCGTAGAGTTGGTGCTCTTACAGATGTCAGCATTGATACCCAGGGTAAGATATTTGGTGTATATGATAATGGTATTACCAAATTGCTTGGACAGATAGCAGTTGCTAATTTTGTTAATCCTGCAGGTCTTGAGGCAGTCGGCGACAGTTTGTACAAGGAGACACAGGCGTCAGGTGCATTTGATGGTATTGGTACTGATATTGCCAACACCGGAGAGACAATGACACAGGGTGTTATTGAGATGTCTAATGTAGACTTATCCAACGAGTTTACTGAGATGATAGTAACACAGCGTGGATTCCAGGCTAATTCAAGAATTATTACTGTATCGGATACACTTATTGAGGAATTAGTTAATCTTAAGAGATAATATTGCTTTAATACATATATGCTGTTTTGTGTTGGGAATAATTTCCCTTCGCAAAACAGCATTTTTGTGTTATTATAAAAAGTGGGTGTTTTTCGAATGAAAATATGAAGCCGGCAGACGGCATTTATCTAATGAAATGGGGCATGACAATTGATAGAATTAACAAAGCTTAACGATACAAAAATTACAGTGAATGCAGAGATCATTGAATTGGTTGAGGAGACTCCGAATACTGTTGTGACTCTTACAACAGGGAGAAAACTGATTGTTCAGGAGACAAGAAACGAGGTTACGGATTTGGTAATTTCGTACAAAAGAGCGATTTATAACTCAGATTTGTAATTTTTTGTGGAATAATTTTTGTTTTTGTGATATAATCCTTTAGTGTTGTGTTTTAATGTACTTTTATGTCTTTTAATAATAGGTATTTTAGTAACATACAACGATATGAATTTCAAATTTACTACTAGTGAAATGGAGATGCTTTAGGCCGTGGATATAGCAACAATTGTAGGTTTGGTTTTATCATTTGCATTAATGATCTTTGGAATGGTTTCCGGTGAGGTGGGATTTCCTGCTATAGGATATTTTCTTGATGCGCCTTCGGCACTTATTACTTTTGGTGGAGCTTTAGGATGTTTGTTTGCAAGTTTTTCTATTCCTGATTTCGTGGCAGGACTTAAGGCCATAGGACTTGTTTTTAAGACACCTAACTGGGACACGATAGGTATTATCAAACAAATTATAGAGTTGTCCAATGTTGCCAGAAAGGAAGGACTTCTTGCTCTTGAGGAATCAGCTAACAGTATTGAAGAGCCTTTTATGAAGAAAGGAATAATGCTTATTGTGGATGGTACAGACCCTGAGCTTGTAAGAGGCATTCTTGAGGCAGAGCTTGTTAATATCGATGCCAGACATCAGGGCAGAATTGGTTTCTGGAAGCAGTTAGGTGCCATGGGACCTGCGTGGGGGATGATCGGTACACTGATCGGTCTGGTGCTCATGCTTAAGAACATGGATCCTGATAAGATCGGTCCTAACATGGCGGTTGCGCTTATCACTACATATTATGGTTCCGTTCTTGCCAACTGGATCAGTGCTCCTGTTGCATTTAAGCTTGGAATTCTCAATGACGAAGAGGTGCAGGTCAAGGAGATTATGATAGAAGGCTTGTTATCTATACAGGCAGGAGAGAATCCTCGTGTTATTGAAGAGAAGTTAAAGTCATTCCTTGCACCTAGCATGCGTGAGGGCATTTCAGAGGGTGGTGAATAATAATGGCAAAGCGTAAAGAACAGCCTGCTGAGGAAGGCTCACCGGCATGGATGGCAACCTTTAGTGATCTGATGAATCTGCTTCTTTGCTTCTTCGTGCTTTTGTTTGCCAGTTCAACAACTGATGCCGAGAAGATTATGAGGATCGTTAATTCCTTTAATCCTGAAAGCTATAGTATATTAGAGGCAGGCTCAGTTTCTCTTGCGGAGGGTCAGATCATATCAGGAGGTGTTACACAGCTCCCGGGTATTGAATCCCTGCTTGAATATATTGGTGTTGCAACAGAGGCTAAGGGTAATAATAATGAGGCTGCTGCAACCGGTACTGATAATGGTGAAGATAAGAAGGATACAACCTCTGAAGAGGCTGAGGATATAACCAATCCATTTTCATATGTGAAGGAAGATGAGGCTTCTGCGTCATCTGAACAGGCAGAGGCAGCTGAGATTTCCGAAAAGGAATTAAAGGAGCAGATGGAGGAACAGGGACTTGAGCAGTCTGAGGAGATGTATGATGAGATTACAGAAATTGCGGAGTCCTATGATATTGATGACAGAATCGTAATGGATTACAATTCCCAATATGTTTCCCTTGACCTTAACGGAGCCATATTGTTTGATGCCGGGCAGGCGGATATAAGAAGTGATGCAAGGGTTTTCATGCAGCGTATTGCAGCAATTCTTGGCAAGTATAAGGACTGTGTTATTGAGATAGAAGGGCATACTGATAATATTCCTATTCATAGTGACAAGTATGAGAGTAATAGGTATCTTTCTACCGCAAGAGCTAATAAGGTATTGGAATTTGTGGAAGCCAATGCAGATCTTATTGATGAGAATATGAAGGCTGCAGGCTATGGAGAAAGCCGTCCGGTGGCATCCAATGCTACGGAAGAGGGCAGGGCTAAGAACAGGCGTGTATCTATTAAGATATATAACCAGCTTAATTCAGCTGTTCAATGATTTTTGTTTATTCTTTTCTAAGAATTGTTTCATAATATCAATTTATAAGATTGATATTGTGAGGTAAAATTGATATAATAATATTCAGGCTTTTTATAAATATTATTTTGTTAATAACATTTTAACAGGAGACGGGTAGTGAGTTATGAAGAAGAATTTGATTACAGTAATTATATTGGCTTTGTGTGTGGTTAATCTTATACTTAATATTTTACTTGTTTTTGTATGTATGCCATCAGCCAAAAAGACCAATAATCTTATTACAGAGATTGCCAGTGTTCTTAATCTTGAGTTAGAGAGCAATAAGGGGAAGAATTCTGTTGAGCTTAAGAATATTGCAACCTTTGATATAGAAAAGCAGGTTGTAAATCTTAAGGATGATGGCAGTGGAAAGAGTCATTTTGTTCAGGTGGGTATTACGTTGGAGCTTGATAGCTCGGCAGAGGATTATGCTGATCTTAATACCGTGCTCACTAATTCTACCGGTGCTGTTTTCGATGAAGCCAGAGATGTTATACAGGGTTACACTATATCTGAGATTTCTGATCAGAAGACTCAAGAGAAGGTTAAGAAGCAGATTCTTGAAAAGCTTCAAAATAAATATGGTACCCGTTGTATTTATAATGTTTCCTTTAGCAGCTTTACAACTCAGTAATTATTGACCTTTGATTTGTCAAGGCTTGTGAGAAGATGCTGATGGAGGTGAAGATATGGCAGATGTATTATCTCAAAGTGAGATAGATGCGTTGCTTAAGCAGTTAAGTACCGGTGAATTGGATGCTGATGAGATTGTCGATGAACCGGCGGTCAAAATTAAAGATTATGATTTTGCGCGTCCTGCCAAGTTTTCAAAGGAACATTTAAGAACATTGGAGATTATTTTTGAGAATTTCGGAAGGCTGGTATCAAGTAATCTTCCTGCATATCTCAGGAAAAATGTGCAGATAGATGTAATGAATTCTGAGGCGGTAACGTATTCAGAATTTTCCAATGCCTTATCTAATCCGGTGCTTTTGGGAATTGTTAATTTTGCACCCCTTAATGGCAATATTCTAATAGAGCTGGCTTCTAATCTTGGCTTTACAATAATAGACAGAATGCTTGGTGGGCTTGGAGATCCCCTTGATAAGCCGAGGGATTTTTCGGAGATAGAGCTATCTGTTCTGGAAAGAATTTTTACTGTTTTGGTTGATCTGTTGCGAGAACCATGGGAAAATGTTGTTGAGATTCATCCGAGACTGGAGCGTATTGAAACTAATAGCCAGTTTGCCCAGATCATATCACCTAGTGAGATGATTGCAATTATTACAATCAATATGTCTATTGGTACAGTAGAAGGTTTGATGAATGTGTGCTTGCCATTTATGACATTAGAGGATATAATGGATAAGCTGAATACTAAATATTGGTTTTCTACTATGCAGAGTAAGGATTCTGAAAATTATGTGGAATTCATCGAAACTGCAATTAATAAAGCTCAGATTCCAATACGGGCATTGCTGGGTAGAAGTTCTATCGCAGTAATGGACTTTATTAATCTTCAAGTGGGTGATATAATAAGACTTGATTCTCATATGGATGATGAGTTGGATGTTTATGTTGGAAACATCGTCAAATTTAAGGCATTACCAGGTTCCGGAGCAGAGAATTATGCTGTGAAGGTAACTGAAATTATAAGGGAGGAATAGACAGCTAATGGATGGAATGTTATCGCAGGAAGAAATCAATGCATTGCTGGGTAATATGGGTGATGACAGTGCTCCGGCTGATTCTTCCGAAAGTTCCGCCGGTGGTGATACATTAACACCGGAAGAGATAGATGCTATTGGTGAGATATCTAATATATGTATGGGTACAGCGGCTACTACGCTTTATTCGCTGGTTAACCAAAAGGTTACTATTACTACACCTTCGGTTTCTATCAGTACGTGGGATGAATTAGTTTCTGATTACGAAAAACCATGTGTTTTTATTACAATTTCATATAAAGTGGGAATTGAAGGCAATAATGTCTTGATTCTTCGCGAAGATGATGTTAAAGTAATAACAGATTTAATGATGGGTGGAGATGGAACTAATCTGGTTGATGAGCTTACTGATATTCATATGAGCGCAATATGTGAAGCCATGAATCAGATGATGGGATCTTCGGCAACATCATTATCATCAATGCTTGGTACGATGATTGATATTTCACCGCCAACAGCAGATCTTGTCAATCTGATTGATGAGATAGATGAATCTAAGGTTGGATCATTTCATAGCGGTAATTTTGTGAAGGTTTTCTTCAAAATGGAGATAGGTGACCTGGTAGACAGCAGTATAATGCAGCTTTATCCTATTGACTTAGCCAGAGAATTGTTTGGCAAGTTCATATCTTCACAGGGTGGAGAGGAGGAAGCAGCAACGCCTGCACCAGAGCCCGAGCCAGCAGCACCACCAACACCTGCACCAGAGGCAACTCCTCAGCCAGCACCACAGCAGATGGCATCTCCGCCAATGGGACAGCCGATGATGGGACAGCCGATGATGGGACAGCCTATGGCCTATGCATATGCACCGCCACCACAGGATGTAAACGCGCAGCCTGTACAGTTCCAGCCATTTAATATGGGAATTAACCCTATAACCCAACAGGAAAACATTGATCTTATTATGGATGTTCCCCTTGAGGTTACGGTTGAGCTTGGAAGAACAAGTAAGTCCATTAAAGAAATATTAGAGTTTTCACCGGGTACGATCATTGAGCTTGATAAGATTGCAGGTGAGCCTATAGATGTATTAGTTAATGGAAAGCTTGTTGCAAAGGGTGAGGTTGTTGTCATAGAGGAAAGCTTCGGTATCCGAGTGACGGATATTATTAAACAGTAGCTTGAAGGCTTTATTACACCATAGAATCAAGAGCTTCGGTATCTGAGTAACAGATATTATAAAGCAATATATTAAAGCAATGATTATTTTTTAGTTAACTATGATATTTGCACAAACAGATATCATTAAACAATAAAGCAAAAAATATGAAATGGAGAATACAAAATGGCAAAGAGTATTTTAATTTGTGATGATGCAGCATTTATGAGAATGATGATCAAGGACATTCTGGTTAAGAATGGTTACAACATTGCAGGGGAGGCAGAGAACGGTCTTAAGGCTGTTGAAAAATATGCTGAGACACAGCCTGATCTTGTGCTTATGGATATTACCATGCCAGAGATGGATGGTATTCAGGCACTTAAGAAGATTAAGGAGTCTGACCCTAACGCCAGCGTTGTTATGTGTTCAGCTATGGGTCAGCAGGCGATGGTTATTGAGAGTATTCAGTCCGGAGCCAGAGACTTTATTGTTAAACCGTTCCAGCCTGACAGAGTGTTAGAAGCTGTTAAAAAGGCAGTAGAATAATTGCACTTTGATTATTAATAAAGGCTGTGATTTTATATGGTTTTTCTAGTATCATCTTCTGATATACAAATGATTGGTCGGCTGATCTGCCTGCTATTACTGTTTGTTTTTGTGTTGTTTCTTGCGTATATTGCTGCCAGGGTTGCCGGCAGCTTCCAGTCCAATACAATTAACAGGCAGAGTAATATTAGAGTGATAGAGATATTTCGTATTTCACCTAATAAGACCATCGAAATTATTAAGATAGGTGAACATTATGTTGCAGTATCCGTGAGTAAGGATAATGTTTCCTTATTGACCGAGTTGGATCCGTCGGAAATTAATGAACAGGAGAAGACTTTGGAACCTATTGATTTTAAGCAGATATTAGAAAAGATGAAGGATGGGAGAAGTAATAATCCCGAATCGGATAATGAATCAGAAAACATATTTTTTAAAAAATTTAGACAGAATAAAAACAAATCATAGACTACACCAGATTGTAGAACATATTCATATTAAGAAATTTATCATTGCATATTTTATCATTTTTTCTGTGCTTTGTGTTGGTTTTAGAGCTTATGCAACAGGTACAGATGCTGATGTATTAAGCAATGAGGACGCAGAGAATCTTAACAACATTGAGCGTGACATTCCCTATCATCTTGGAATAACAGTTGATACAACTAATGATGAGGGAACGCTAGCTGGAACATTACAGATGTTGTTAGTTATCACTGTAATATCAATAGCTCCATCAATCGTTGTTATGATGACGTCATTTACCAGGATAATCATTGTTTTCCATTTTTTGAGAACAGCTCTTGGTACCCAATCGGCGCCGCCTAACAATGTTTTGATAGGGCTTGCGTTGTTTTTAACCTTATTTATTATGTCTCCAACAATGGAAAGAATTAAAACTGAAGGCATCGATCCGTTGTCTCGTGGAGAGATAACCCAGGAAGAGGGGCTTACTGCATGTATGGAGCCCTTAAGGGATTTTATGTTTAATAATGTAGATGCAAAGGATGTTAATTTCTTTTTAGAACTTGCTAAGGTGGAGGATGCGACAGAGTTATCTGAAGTACCAAGCTCTGTACTTATTCCGGCTTTTATGATGGGAGAGCTTAGAAAATCCTTTATTATTGGATTTTTAATATATATTCCTTTTATTATTATAGATATGGTTGTTGCATCAACTCTTATGGCAATGGGTATGATGATGCTTCCGCCTACAACTATTTCCATGCCATTTAAGATATTACTATTTGTTATGGCTGATGGATGGAACCTAGTAATCGGAGAGCTTGTTAAGAGCTTTAATTATTAGACTAATTGACATAGGAGGTGTTAGATAGATATGTCAACAGGTGTTGTTATTGATATTGCAAGAGAAGCGCTATGGCTTATAATTAAATGTTCGGCACCTATGCTATTAGTATCGTTGGTTGTTGGCTTGACAATAAGTATTTTTCAGACAGTAACCTCTATTCAGGAGCAGACTTTAACCTTTGTTCCTAAGATAATAAGTATATTTGTTACAGTAATTCTTTGTGGTGGCTGGGTTATGGAGAATATAATAACCTTTATGGAGCATTTATTTGAGAATTTTTCAACGTATGTGAGGTAACACATGATTGAAAAGGATTTTTCCATTTATCACTTAGAGTATTTTTTGGTCATATTTGTTCGTGTTATTGGAGTGATGGCTTTTGCACCGATTTTCGGTAATCAGCCAGTTACAAGAAGAGTAAGGATTTTTATTGCGGTCTCCTTTGCTTTTGCTGTTTTTACATTATATCCATATACACCATTACGGTATACGACTTTTTGGGGGTATACTGTTATTTTGCTTAAGGAGCTTGTTGTTGGTTTGTCCATGGGTTTTATGGCAAATATTACCTTGACAATAATTCAGATGGCAGGCCAGTTTATTGATAGAGAGTTGGGCTTTTCTATGGTCTCTAATTTTGATCAAACCTTCAATACAGATACAACTATAACTGCTGAGTTTTATAATATGTTACTTCTAGTAATTATGCTATGTTCAAATATGCATTATTTTATTTTGTCAGCACTATCGGATTCATTTGAAATGATTCCTATTGGTAATGTGGGTCTTGACACAGGAGCTATCTTTGATACTATGATTCAATATATTTCTAATTACTTTTTGGTTGCTGTTCGGATAAGTCTCCCTATTCAGATTTCAATAATGCTGCTTAATGTTGTTTTAGGTGTTTTGGCAAAGACTGCTCCCCAGATGAGTATGTTTGTGATTGGTATTCAGTTGAAGATATTTATTGGTTTTGCGGTATTAATAGTTACTATTGGATTTTTGCCTAATATTACTGAATTTTTATATAGTGGTATGCAGGAGATTGTTACTAACATATTAAAAGCTTTTATACCCGTTAGTTAGGATGATGAATAATGACTTATGAATATAAAATATTATTACCATTAGATCTGCAGCTTTTTGCTAAGGAGGGTCCCGGTGGAGAGAAGACTGAGGATGCTACTTCTAAAAAGCTTGATGATGTCAGAAAAGAGGGTAACGTGGCAAAGAGTACAGAGGTTGTAACTGCGGCAACACTGCTTACTCTGTTTTTGTGTTTAAAGATTGGTATAGGATTTATTGGGAATAGATTGCTGTCCTCATTTAATAGGTTTTATCCGCTTTTTTCCAGATATGTTGATCAAGGCCTTAACGTGTCTGATTTTAGATATTTATTTGTTCGATTTGCCATAGAGCTTGGCATATCAGTTGCTCCGTTCTTTCTAATGGGATTTATTATGGCAATTCTTTCGAATGCGTTGCAGTTCAAATTTGAGGTCACAACAAAACCATTGCAGCCAAAGTTTAATAAGATCAATCCTATTAGTGGATTTAAACGTATTTTTTCACCCAATACATTGGTTGAACTGTTGAAATCCCTTATAAAGATTGGAATGATCTCATATCTGGCTTATGGTGTTTTGGTGGAGCATACAAAGGATATATATCTTCTGTATGATGTATCTATCATTCAGGGTATTAACATGATGTTTGATATCATTATGGAGCTTGGAATTAAAATTTGTGTTTTATTTGTCTTGTTAGGAGCTGCAGATCTTTTTTATCAGCGCTGGAAGTTTAAAGAAGATAATAAGATGACAAAGCAGGAGGTTAAGGATGAGTTCAAGAATTCAGAAGGTGATCCTCATGTAAAAGGTCAGCAGAAACAGAGAATGCAGCAGGCATCACAAAGGCGTATGATGGCGGCTATTCCGGAGGCGGATGTTGTTATCACTAATCCTACCCATTTTGCTGTGGCGTTAGCCTATGAGTCTGGAAGGGGACAGGCA
Source organism: Lachnospiraceae bacterium (assembly GCA_017470935.1). Taxonomy (GTDB): domain Bacteria; phylum Bacillota; class Clostridia; order Lachnospirales; family Lachnospiraceae; genus CAG-590. The sequence continues at coordinate 17,966 of JAFUXG010000005.1, read as the reverse complement.
CCTGTTGTTGTTGCAAAGGGCTCTGATTTTATTGCTGCAAGGATTAAAGACATTGCAAAGGAAAATAATGTGGCTATAGTTGAGAATAAGCCGCTTGCCAGAATGCTATATTATAATGTTGATCTTGATGCTGAGATACCTCCTGAATTATATCAAGCGGTGGCTGAGGTTCTGGCATATGTTTATCAGCTTAGAGACAGGGTTAGTTGACATATGTTGCTTGAATATTGATTATATTAATTACATTGAAATTTTTTATTATTTTTTCTGATTGGAGGTGAAGAGTGTAATGAGAAATATTAAATTTCAGGGAGATCTTTTTGTCGGTCTTTATCTGTTGTTTGCTATTATACTTTTCATTATTCCAATTCCCTCATTGTTGCTTGATGTACTTATTACATTTAATATGATGATTGCATTAGCGATCCTTTTTAACTGTCTTTATGCAGAAGAAACGCTATCAATGTCAAGCTTTCCAACGATTCTATTGTTTACTACTGTATTTAGGATCGCATTAAACATATCTTCAACGAAGCTTATACTTCTTTACGGAAATCCGGGGGTAGTGGTACAGACCTTTGGAAATTTCGTTGGTGGAGGTAACCTGATAGTTGGTGCCATTATCTTCATTGTGCTGGTAATTGTCCAGATGGTGGTTATCAACAAAGGTTCTGAACGTGTATCAGAAGTAACAGCCCGTTTTACATTGGATGCTATGCCGGGTAAGCAGATGGCTATTGATGCGGATCTTAATACTGGAGCTATCACTGATCAGGAGGCAATGGAACGAAGAGATAAGATTCAACAGGAATCAGCCTTTTTTGGTTCCATGGACGGTGCTACAAAGTATGTAAAGGGAGATGCCACCGCAGGCTTGATCATTACAGCCATCAACCTTGTGGGTGGTATGGCCATGGGTGTTATGCAGCAGGGACTTACTGTTCAGGAGGCGTTACAGACATATACTATTCTTACAATAGGTGATGGCCTGGTATCCCAGATACCCTCAATGCTTATATCTATTGCCACAGGTATTCTTGTTACAAAGGCTTCTAAAGCTGCCAATATAGGTGATATAATGATAAGCCAGCTTTTCAGACTGCCTAAGGTGCTGTATATGGTTGGCGGTTCACTTTGCTTTCTTGGTATTTTTACGCCTCTTAGAGCTGAGGGAAGAATTCTTGTTTACCTTGCCTTTGGACTTGGACTTATTGTTCTAGGAAGACTTATCAACCAGTCACAGGAGGTTGAGGCGATTGAAGAAGAGGTACAGGAGGAAGAGGTTGCGGCCGATGAGATCAGACGACATGAGAATGTAAATGCACTATTGCAGGTTGACCCTATTGAGCTTGAATTTGGTTATGGTATAATTCCTCTTGCGGATGTTAACCAGGGCGGAGATTTGCTTGACCGAGTTGTAATGATAAGAAGACAGATTGCATTGGAGCTTGGTGCAGTTGTTCCTATTATTCGATTAAGGGATAATATTCAGCTTAATCCTAATCAATATATTATTAAGATCAAGGGCATTCAGATTAGTGAGGGTGAGATTTTGTTTGATCATTATATGGCAATGAATCCCGGGTATGTGGAGGAGGAGATTACAGGAATACCAACCTTTGAGCCCTCATTTCATCTTCCTGCAATCTGGATAACTGAGGCCCAGAGAGAAAGGGCGGAGTCAATGGGGTACACAGTTGTTGATCCTCCTTCTATTATTGCTACACATCTTACTGAGGTTATTAAGGCTCATTTAGATGAGCTGCTTACCAGACAGGATGTTCAAAATCTTATCAACAATGTTAAGGAGAATAATGCAACTCTTGTGGATGAGCTTGTTCCTAAGATGCTCGGAGTGGGTGATATTCAAAAGGTATTGCAGAATCTGTTGGCTGAGAATGTATCTATAAGGGATTTGGTTACTGTATTTGAAACACTTGCAGATTATGCAGCTACTACTAGAGATACAGATATATTGACGGAGTATGTAAGACAGCGGCTCAAAAGGGCGATATCCAACACTTATTTTGCAGATGGTGATATGACTACTGTGGTAACTCTTGATCCTAATGTTGAACAGGATATTATGAACTCTGTCAAGCAGACTGAGCAGGGAGCCTTTATAACACTTGATCCGGCTGTTACGAAGAGGATATTGAATTCTACAGAAAAAGAGATAAAGAAATTAGAGGATCAGGGCAAGGCTCCGATAATAATAACATCTCCGATCGTGAGAATGTACTTTAAAAAGTTGACAAAAGACTATTTTAAGGATTTAATAGTAATATCATATAATGAAATAGAATCGGATGTAGAATTACAATCCATTGGGGTGGTGACAGACAATGATAATTAAGAAATTTCAAGGAAATACAGAGACAGAGGCTATAATGCTTGCCAAGGATAACCTTGGAAAAGATGCTATAGTAATGAATATAAAGACGATCAAACCAAAGGGACTTTTTAAAGCATTTAGGAAAACCTTAGTGGAGGTTACTGCTGCCGTTGATGAGGTGTCTGATAAGGGAGAAACCAGGGAAAGTGAAACTACTTCCAAGATTCATGCATCTATTGACGAGAAATTACATCCCGGTAACGTATTAAAGGACGCCGCTGCATATAATGATAAGGAGTTAGAGGATAGGCTTAATAATCTTGCGATGCTTTTAGAGGAGCAGATTGAAAATTCCAAGAAGGATGAAGATAAAAATAAAAAATCAAATAATAAGAATGTTCAAAAAACTAAAAGTGCCGGCAAGAGTGAAAAAACTGTGGACAAAAAGGATGCAGGATCTGACAGGCAGAAGAATAACAGTATTAATGAAAAGACAGAAAATGCTGATGATAAGGAAGCATCTTCTGATGATGGAATTAAGGAGAAGAGCAGCTTTAAGGATAAATCTATAGAGCTTATTATCGAGCAGTTAACTTCCAATGAGGTATCATACAAATATGCAAAGCAGATAATAGATGAAATTATGCATGCAGGTAATATCCGTACTCTGGATGATATGCTGGCATGTGTATACCAAAAAATAATCCTGAAGCTTGGAACTACGAAGCCAATAGCCTTTGATAAGAATGACAAGAAGCCTAAGGTCATTTTCTTTATTGGACCAACAGGCGTTGGGAAAACAACTACCATTGCCAAGCTTTCTTCAAAGCTTATATTAGAGGAAAAGAAAAAGATTGCTATATTTACATCTGATACATACAGGATTGCAGCGGTTGAACAGATTAAAACTTATGCAAACATTTTGTCTATACCGGTAGAGGTTATATATGAAGCAAAGGATATATATGGATTGATACCTAAATATAGTGATTATGATTATATTCTTGTTGATACGGCAGGACGGTCCCATAAGAATAAGGCTCAGCTTGATGACCTTAGGGCGTTATTTGACAGCTTTAAGGATTATAGTCTGCTATCATATCTTGTATTGTCCGCTACTACTAAGTACAAGGATTTGCAAAGAATTACCGAATTATACGAGGATATATCTAATTGCAGCTTGATTTTTACAAAATTAGATGAAACTGATGCTATTGGCAATATATTGAATATTAAGCTGGATACCGGAATGGCATTGTCTTATATTTCTTATGGGCAAAATGTTCCTGATGATATTGAGGTCATGAATCCACAAATCATCGCCAAGCAATTGTTAGGAGGTGGCGACGGCTATGGATCAGGCAGATAAATTAAGACAGAAAATGGAGCTTTTAAAAGAGCAGACGCCTACATCCAGGGTAATTGCAATTACTAGCGGCAAGGGTGGTGTGGGAAAGACCAATCTTTCTGTTAATCTTGCTCTTCAATTCAGAGAGCAGGGAAAGAGGGTTGTTATTTTGGATGCTGATTTTGGCCTGGCTAATGTTGAGGTCATGTTAGGCATAAGACCACAGTATAATCTTGCGGATCTGATATTTAATAACAAATCTATAGAAGAGATCATTACAGAAGGTCCCATGGGAGTAGGGTTTATTTCCGGAGGATCTGGTGTTCAGGATTTGGTGAATCTTGATAAGGATAAGTTAAAAAAGCTGATCGCAAAGCTGGTTAAGCTTGACAGTCTATATGATATTGTTATTATAGATACAGGTGCAGGTATTGCTGATTCTGTTATTGAATTTGTATTAAGCTCCCCGGAGGTAATACTTGTTGTAACACCGGAACCCACCTCCATTACAGATTCTTATTCTCTTCTTAAAGCAGTTAATAGAAAGAAAGAATTTGTAAAGGAACAGAAGTCTATAAGTGTTGTCACTAACAGAGTGTCTGACAAGGAGGAGGGACAGGAGATATATGACAAGATAAGTATCGTTGTCTCAAAATTTTTAAATATTGAATTAGATTATCTGGGTTATATTCCGGATGACAAAAGGGTAGTCAATGCTGTTATTGAGCAGAAACCGATCTCTCTGACTGCTCCGGATAGCGAACCGGCAATTCATCTGAGAAATATATGTAACAGACTGCTCAATCTTCCTGTTGATGAAGAAAAAACACAGGGTATTGCAAAGGTTCTGCTTAATTTTATTAAAAATAAAAAGAAAAAATCATGAATATCCTATAGGCGGATGTGAAACAAAAGATACATAACTTATAGTTTATTGATGAGTTTAGCAAATTCATAATTGATTCTGTGCTCGGCGAGGTATTATATGGATTTTCGAATTAATATTGGTGATAAATTAGATCTTAAGAAAATTGAAAAACGTCTTTCTGTTGATCCTGATAGAGAGGTGCCTGTTTATATAACGCAGGTGCTTGATGAAACCGCTGAAGGGGATATTCTTGTTGCAATGCCGGTGTCAGAGGGCAGAGTGATTCCCCTTAATGTGGATGATGAATACGATACAACATTTTATACTAAATCAGGACTTCTTAACTGCCGTACCTTAGTAAGAGGAAGATATAAGAAGGATGCCCTTTTTCTTCTGGCATTACAGCAGCTTACAGATCTAAAGAAAATCCAAAGAAGAGAATATTTCAGACTAAGCTGTAGAAATCCACTTACATATAGGATTTTAGATGATAAGGAGAGAGAAGAGGTTGAACATGGCTGGCCATCTACTGCAAAGGTGGAGGATGATGCATGGAAGAATGGAATTATGCTCGATCTAAGCGGCGGCGGTATTCGCTTTGTATCAGCTTCCAGAGAAGAACCTAATTCAATGATTCAAGTGAGGTTTGAATATATATTAGAGGATGATCCGAGAGTTATGTATGCTTATGCAAATCTGTTAAGATCTGAGAGAAATGAAAATAATACGGGTATATACGATCAAAGAATAAAGTTTTTCAGAATGGATAGAAATCTCAGAGAGGAATTGATCAGATATATTTTTGAGACTCAGAGAAAGCTCCGTTCAAAGGAAAGCGGCATGCAGTAAAAATATATTATGTAAATTGTGTTATTATGCACTTATGTGCAGAGGGAGTTTGGTATAATGAAAAAAGTGAAATATCATGAGGTGAACAAATGGCTGACAGCAAGATTACTAAGCTAGTTATGATAGCCAGCTCTACAGGAGGTCCCAAAGCTTTACAAAGTGTCATTCCGTTTATCTCAAAAAATATTCCGGCTCCGGTTGTTATTGTACAGCATATGCCAAAGGGATTCACAGCAACACTTGCAGCTCGGTTGAATGATATGAGTGAGATAACAGTAAGTGAGGTTGTTGATGGTGAGTATTTGGAAAATGGACATGTTTATCTTGCTGCAGGCGGCAAGCACTTAGAAATCATGCAGGACAAAAGAGGACATCTTCAATTTAAAGAGAATATGTCTGATCCAGTGGGTGGATTAAGACCTTGTGCTAATGTCACATTGCAAAGCCTTGTGCAGGCATCCTTAGATTATTTGGTCTGTGTAGTGCTTACCGGTATGGGAGCGGATGGATATTTAGGAATTAATGAGCTTCGAAACAATCATAACTTATTTACAATTGCACAGAGTAAGGAAACATGTGTTGTTTATGGTATGCCGAGGGCTATTGTTGAACATGGTATTGCTGATATAGTATTACCTTTAGAAAGCATAGGAAAAGAAATTAATAAAAAAATGGGGGTGCACTAGAATGGATTTGAGTCAATATCTGGAAATGTTTATTGATGAGACGAAAGAGCATTTACAAAACCTTAACGATCAAGTGTTAATATTAGAGGCAGAGCCTGATAATATTGATACGATCAACGAAATTTTTCGAGCTGCACATTCCTTAAAGGGAATGGCAGGAACAATGGGATTCAAGCGTATGCAGCGATTAACCCACGATATGGAGAATGTTTTCTCTAAGATTCGTGAAGGTAAGATGGGGGTTACACCTGATCTCGTTGATGTTGTATTTAAGTGTCTTGATGCTATTGAGGAGTATCTTGATTGTATTATTAATACTTCAGATGAAGGTGAGAATGATAATGAGGATATTATCAAAATGCTCAATGCATGCTTAGAAGGCGAAAGTCTTGCAGATGTTGCAGCTTCAGAAGCTTCATCTGATGATGAAAGTGCTCCGGCAGCTGCTTCAGAGGCTTCTGTAGAGGATGGCGGAAATCAAACAGCAGATGTTTCAGATGATAAGCGTAAGTATTTGCATATTGATATTGCTGATTTTGAGAAAAATGCCATTACAGAGGCAAGGGCTAAGAATCTTAATGTGTATGGTGCTACAGTATATATTGATGAGAATTGTATTCTTAAAGCAGCTAGAGCATTTCTTGTTTTCAAAGGAATTGAAGCAATCGGTGAGGTTATTAAGTCAGTTCCGGGTGTTCAGGATATTGAGGATGAGAAATTTGACTTTGATTTTTCTATGCTGATCATTTCTGAGAAGAGTTTAGATGAAGTTAAGAAGATCATATCAGATGTATCAGAAATCAAAGAGGTAATTATTGATAATTATGATATTCCCTCAGATGTTGAGGTTGTTAGTTCTGTTCAGGAGGCTGAACAGAAGGAGGATAAGAAGGATGACAAGAAGAAGGCTACTGCAGCAGCAGCAGCTAAGGCTAATGCAAAGCCGGTGGCAGGACGATCTGTTCGTGTTGATATAGAGAAGCTTGATGTTCTCATGAATCTTGTAAGTGAGCTTATTATTGCAAAGAATGGTCTTGTTTCTGTTAGCAATAATCAGACTGATGGAACAGAAAGTAAGGCTGCTAATCAAAGCTTTAACGAGCAGATTGAATATTTGGAGAGAGTAACTACTAACCTGCATGAATCTGTTATGAAGGTTAGGATGGTGCCTATTGAAAGTGTTGTAAGCAGATTCCCTCGAATGATCAGGGATCTTTCAAAGAAGCTTGGCAAGGAAATGGAGCTTATCATGACTGGTGAAGAGACAGAACTTGACCGTACAGTTATTGATGAGATTGGCGATCCTCTTATGCATATGCTTCGAAATTCTGCCGATCATGGTCTTGAGTCAACAATTGACCGACTTAAGCTTGGCAAGCCTCAGGTTGGTACTATCCAGCTTAATGCATATCAGGATGGTAATAATGTAACCATTGAAGTTATTGATGATGGTGCCGGTATTGATGTGGAGAAGGTTAAGGCTTCTGCAATCAAGAAGGGACATATTACTGAGGAGCAGGCTGAACAGCTTTCTGAAAAGGAAGCTATTGACCTCCTGTTTAGACCTGCATTTTCAACAGCAGAGAAGATTTCTGATGTATCAGGGCGAGGAGTTGGTCTTGATGTAGTTAAGAATAAGATTGAGGGTCTTGGTGGTGATGTTGAGGTTAGCACAAAGCTTGGTGAAGGTACAAAGTTCACTGTTCGTCTTCCTCTTACACTTGCTATTATTCAGGCTCTTATGGTTGAAGTCAGAGATGAGAAGTATGCAATTCCTCTTAATTCAATTGTTACGATTGAAGATATTTTGGTCAGTGATATAAAGTTTGTACAGCAGAAGGAGGTTATCAACCTTCGTGGTACTGTAATTCCTATTGTAAGACTTGATGAGGTGTTAGATTGCCCTCCAAGAGAGGAAGAACCAGAAAATCTTGTTGTAGTTATTGTAAAGAAGGGTGATAAGCAGACGGGTCTTGTTATCGATAACCTTTTAGGACAGCAGGAAATCGTTATCAAGCCGCTTGGAAAATATATTAATATTCCTAAGATTATCAGTGGCGCAACAATATTAGGAGATGGTGGCGTTGCTCTTATCATCGATTCTAATTCATTAATTTAAGGGGGTAAGATAACATGGATGAAAATGAAATCTTAACAGAACCAAAACAGTATATAGTTGTTAAATTAGATCAGGAGCAATATGGTATTGATATTTCATTTATTGATAATATTGTTCGTATGGAAAGAATTACAAGAGTTCCAAAGGTACAGTCTTTCTTTCCCGGAGTGATCAATCTCCGTGGTGAGATTATTCCTGTTATGAGCCTTAGAAACCGTTTTGGTTTAGCTGATAAGGAGTATACCAATGCAACAAGAATGATTATTCTTAAGCCAGAGAATGGTGCAAAGATAGGTATTCTTGTTGATGAGGTTCGTGAGGTTGTTACATTAGAGGAAAGCAGTATTGAAAAGGCTACAAGAGATGAACAGGGTGTTAATCTTTTGGGCGTAGGCAAGTATAAGGATACTCTTATATCTTTGTTAAATATTCAGGAGATTATTCAGGAACTTGATAATGCGTAACCATAGCAATTAAATGCGAAGGGGAGACTTATTATGAATTACCAGGATTTTACAAGTGAAAAGTTAGATGTGCTCAGAGAAATTGGTAATATTGGAGCGGGTAATGCAACTACTTCGCTTTCCGTTTTGTTGCACAATGATCTGCGTATGGAGATGCCAATTGTTAAGATTATGAGCTTTGATGAGGTGCCTGAGATGGTTGGCGGTGCAGAGACAGTTGTTGCTGCTGTGCTAACTCATTTTACTGGGGATGTAACAGGGATGATTTTATTTGTTCTTGAATTAGAAGAAGCAAAAAATCTTGTAGGCTCAATGCTGCACAAAACCTTTGACGAAGGCCTTGCACATTTTGACGATATGGATAAGTCTGCCCTTAAGGAAGTGGGTAATATTCTTATGAGTTCATACTTATCATCAATCAGCACTTTAACAAATCTTGAGGTTCATACTGAGCCTCCGGCGATTTGTGTTGATATGGCGGGATCCGTACTGGATCTTCCGTTGATCGAGTTGGGGCAGATTGGAGATAATGCACTGATCATTGATTCTAAGTTTCTTGACAAGGATGAGCCTATTGATGGCTTTTTGATGTTTGTATCTGACGAAGAATCATATGATCATATTTTTAAAGCTTTAGGGATCAGGTGTTAATAGAAATGGCTGAGATAATTAAGGTTGGTATTGCTGATTGGAAATTATGCAATGCGCCTGATACGATTACTACTATTGGGTTGGGATCGTGTGTAGGAGTTGTTATTTATACATTAAATGATTCATTTTGTGGAATGCTTCATATAATGTTGCCATCTAGCAAGGAGATAAAAAATAATTCGAATCGTGCAAAGTTCGCAGACACAGGTGTGGAGGACATGGTTGCGGCTTTGGAGAAAAAGGGAATGCGCAGAGCATCCATGAAGGCAAAGATTGCTGGAGGAGCTAAGATGTTTCAATTTTCCGGAAAGTCTGAGCTTGGAACAGTGGGCGATAGGAATGTTAATTGTGTTAAGGAAAAGCTTAAGGAGTATAAGATTCCAATAGTATCTGAGGATTGTGGTGCTGATTTTGGGCGGACAATTAGCTTTGATCTTAGCACAAGGATGTTACAGGTACGTTGTGCCGGAAAACCTGATAAACAAATTTAGGAGTTGGTTTATGAAACTGCAGGATTTAAGATCATTTATAGTTTTATTGGCCGGTCTGATTGCGTTGATCATTAATATGAAAACAGGCAGGGAGGTTACGGTTTCCCTGCTAATTGTTTTAGTAGTAATACTTGTTTTTTATTTTATTGGAACGCTTATGGTTGAAATTCTTCAAAGAGGTATTGAAAAAGCAGCTAGAGATGATAGTTCTTCTGATGATGAAAAGGATGAAACTGAAGAAGAGGAGGCTGTTGATGAAGTGGATGTGGAGAATGAGCCTGAATCTGTAGCTGAAGAGGAGTTTTAATAATATTAAGTTATTATAACTTTAATTCTTTTGTATGTGGGGTGTAATAATGGATGAAGCAAAAAGAGCTAAGCTTTGGGAGGATTATAATAGAACCAAGGATGATAAGCTGCGGGAGCAGATTATTATTGAATATGTTCCTTTAGTTAAGCTTGTTGCCGGAAGACTTAATATGTATCTGGGTTATACAGTTGAATATGATGATCTTGTAAGCTATGGAGTTTTTGGGCTTATTGATGCTATTGACAAATTTGATTTCGATAAAAATATTAAATTTGAAACCTATGCCAGCTTACGCATAAGAGGTTCTATTCTTGATCAGATTAGGAAAATGGACTGGATTCCCCGTTCAGTGAGACAGAAGCAGAAACAGATCGAAGCTGCTATGGTCTCTCTTGAGAAAGAGAAGGGTGTCAATATAACTGACCAGGATATAGCTGATAAATTAGGTATTTCTGTTGATGAATACAGGAATTGGGAAGGCCAGACCAATATATCCAATATCGCTTCACTGGATGAATTTATGGAGCAGGGAACAGATGGAAGTGTTAAGGAATTTCGCAATACTACATATATTGAACCGGAGGCTTCAATTGATAATGATGAAGTTAAGAAAATGATAATGGATGCGTTAGAGCTTTTAACCGAGAAGGAGAAAAAGGTTGTTTTGCTATATTACTATGAAGACCTTACACTTAAAGAGGTTGCCAAGGTTTTAGAGGTTTCCGAATCGCGAATTTCACAGCTTCACTCCAAGGCTCTTGAAAAGATGAAAAAGCACTTAGGAAATTATTTCGAATTACTAATGGGTTGATTTTGATTAATATAAGGATGTTTGATAGTTTTCAATTAATTGCGAAAAGGGGGAATAATATGAAGTATACCAATGCATATTTTCAGTTAGATATTCGACAGGATGGTGTTTATCTGCATTTATATCCACCTATGGATAATGGTAAACAGATTGTTCTCTCGGAGCTTACTGATTACCTTGATAGCTGCGATATTAAGGATTATGATAAGGTATCTCTTAATAATGCTATCAATAATAATAAAAAGGAATCGGATATTCTGATTTCCAAGAATATTATTCGTGAGGTAGGTGAGAAGGCCACAGTCAGAATTTCTGAGGATAAGATGACAGCAATAATAAGATTTTATCCACCGTCAAAAAATGGGCAGTTTATGTCAGAAAAAGAAATTCGCAGCGAGCTTGATAGATTTAATATTACTTATGGTATAAATGAGAAGATTATTGCAGCATACATGAAGGGCAGGCAGTTCTGCAGGGATATTCCTATAGCAAAGGGAAAGCCTGTTGTTCAGGGAAAGGATGCATTTATTACTTATCATTTCAATACGAATCCAACTGCTGCCCCTAAGCTTCTTGAGGATGGAAGTGTTGATTTCCATGAATTGTCTCTTTTTGTTTCTGTAAAGCAGGGAGAGCTTCTTGCTGAGCTTACACCGGAGGTGCCTGGAGAGGAAGGGTTTGATATATTTGGTAATAAGCTGGCTCCTTCTAATGTCAACAAAGCAGTATTGAAATTTGGCAAAAATATTAAGCTTTCAGAAGATAAATTAAAGATTTACTCAGAGGTTGATGGTGATGTAAAGCTGGAAGGAGATATGGTATTTGTATCTAATACCTATAGTGTTCCGGCAGATGTTAATCCATCCACAGGAGATGTAAGTTATAATGGGAATGTTGTTATTGCCGGAAGTGTTCATTCAGGCTTTAAGGTAGAGGCTTCTGGTGATATAGAGGTACAGGGAGTTGTTGAGGGAGCTACCCTTATTGCAGGTGGTAATATAGTTCTTAAGCGTGGAATACAGGGAATGGGTAAAGGTGTACTCCAGGCAGGAAATGATATAGTTACCAAATTTATTGAAAGCAGTAATGTTAAAGCAGGTAATATTGTTAATACAGGCTCTAGTCTGCATTCAAACATAGAAGCTGGTGAAGCGGTAATTGTAAGTGGCAGAAAGGGCTTTGTAATTGGAGGAAGTGTTTCTGCTGGCAAGAAGATTGAGGCCAGCGTTTTTGGTAATAAAATGAACACGGTAACAGAGCTTAAGGTGGGGGTTAAGCCTGAGGTTATGGATAGATTCAAAGAGCTTACCCAGTCAATTAATGAAAAACAAAACCTTATGATAGAAAACAAGCAGACACTTGAAACCTTAAAGAAAAAAATGGCAAGCGGTGTTAAGCTTTTGCCTAATCAGCTGGTTATGGCGAAGCAGGCTGGAGAGCAGCTTAAGATATTATCTGAGGAGCTGGATGCAGAGTCTGAGGAATACATGGAGCTTAAACAGGAGATAGAAGAAAATAAGGATGGAAAGATTGTAGTTAACCAGACAGTATTTCCAGGAGTAACTCTTTTCATTTCTAACAGGGTACATCCGATTAAGGAGCCCCTTAGCAGATGTCAATTTAAGGTTAAGGGCGCAGATGTGGTAAGCTCACCTATTTAATGTGTAGGAGGTGGTTGAATGATTCGTCCAATTGACATGCAAATGATTTTGCCACGTACTGAATCTGTTGGTACTGAAAAGCAGGTTGAGCAGCAGAAAATCGCTAATACTAATACAGATGCAGCAACAGAGGTTGCAAAGGAGATTCAGCATAACAGTGAAACGGTTGTCCAGAAGGATGCCAATGCATTTACTGAATATAAGTATGATGCAAAGGAAGAGGGGAATGGAACATATAGAAACCCCAAGAAGAAAAAAAAGAACCAGAATGAAAATCAGGATGAAGCATCTGATGTAAAGGGAGAAGCTGTTCAAAAGAAGAAGGAGCCCCCAAGAGTAAATTTTCAGATATAAGGAGAATATCATGACAGTTACTGTTGTTGTAATGATTTTGCTTGGTATAGCTTTTGTTATAGCAAGCTTTATCATTTCTGAAAAGCTTACGAAAAATGAAGATAATGTCAAGCTTGATCTTATGACGGTTGATGATAATTATGAATTTTCGGAGCGAGAATTACAAATAATTAAAAGAAAAATAGAGGATGTTATTGCTAATCAGGCTAAGGATATTCTATATCAGACTAATGAATCCTTATCTAATATGGCTAATGAGAAGACAATGGCGTTAGGCGATTATGCTGTTGCTGTATGTGAGGATATTGAAAAAAACCACAAAGAGGTAATGTTTTTATACAGTATGCTTGATGATAAGCAGAAGGAGATTATGAAAACTGTTAAGGATGTTGATGCTTCCAAGCAAGAGGCCAGGGAAATATTATCTGAAGCCAGGATGGAGAATGAAAAGCTTCTAAGTACCTTTGAGCTTTCGAATGACAGGAATACCCAGATGGCGGATGCAAGCAGACATACCGTTAATGCTGAAGCTCATCATAATATTGATAATGAACAGTTGATCAACGAACAGATGAATAATATACCTGCAGATAATGATCAGAATGCTGCAAATGCTTCAAAGAATCTTGAAGAGAAGGATTTTGGGGAAGAGTCATTAGATGATGAATTAGATAACATTTTTGATGAAATAGATAAGACCGACATTGATTTTGACGAAGTGCTTGAGAATGATTTTAAAAATGATTCAAATGCTAATGAGATCATTCTTGAAATGTATCAAAATGGTCATTCAATAATTGATATTGCCAAAGAGCTTGGATTAGGTGTAGGTGAGGTTAAGCTTGTTATTGATTTATACCAAGGAGCGTAAAGTATGAAATTTAAATATTATTTGAGGGGTATTGGTATAGGGATTATTTTTGCTTCCATTATTTTTCTTGTTGCTTATAATGATAGCAAACCTTCCGGATTGTCCGACAATGAAATAATTGAACGGGCAAAGGAACTGGGAATGGTGGAAGCTAACGATCCAATTAATAAATTGATTGACAATAAATCCACAGAAAATACTTCTGCTGAAAAAAGTGATAATATAACAGAGTCTACAATGACATCTGAAAATACTACCGAAAAGAAAAATGATACGGAAGCTTCCACAGAGAATTCTACTGAGAACACATCAGAAGTGAATAGCGCAAATATAAAGACTGATGCAGGTACTAATACAGAAAATGAAACTATAGAAAAGACTACCGAGGCTGCTTCAACAGAGGATAATAATTCTTCAAAATTTGCCGATGACAACAAAACCTATGAATTATCTATAACAAGAGGTATGTCTTCTTATCCGGTATCTCAGGAGCTGGAAAAACTTGGCTTGATTGATGATGCAGCAAAATTTGATGATTATCTTATAGAAAATGGTTATGCCAATAGAATTAGTGTCGGTACTCATAAGTTGACAAAGGGAATGGATTATCATACAATTGCTGAGTTGATATCAGATCCCTTGGATTAAAGATTACACGAGGAGGAGTATTATGAAAATGCAATCATTAGCTAAGGAGCTTTCTTCTACATCATACCCAGGTAGAGGAATCGTAATAGGCAAGACACCGGATGGAAAACATGCCGCTATTGCCTATTTTATTATGGGAAGAAGTGAGAACAGCCGTAACAGGATTTTTGTAGAGGAAGGCGAGGGAATCCGTACCGAGGCTTATGATCCATCAAAGCTGGAAGACCCAAGCCTTATAATATATGCGCCTGTAAGAGTTCTTGGCAATAAGACAATCGTCACAAATGGAGATCAGACAGATACCATTTATGAGCTTATGAACAAGCAGTTCACCTTTGAGCAGGCACTTCGCACAAGAGAGTTCGAGCCGGATGCTCCCAACTATACACCTAGAATATCAGGCATTCTTCATATCGAAGCAGGCAATTATAATTATGCCATGTCTATCCTTAAGAGCAACAACGGTAATCCGGATGCATGCAACCGTTATACCTTTGCTTATGAGAAGCCGGTTGCAGGCGAGGGACATTTCATACATACATATATGGGTGACGGAAATCCCCTGCCAAGCTTCGAGGGTGAGCCAACACTTATTGATATTCCCAATGATATGAACGAGTTCGCGGATATTGTATGGAATAATCTTAATGAGGATAATAAGGTTTCATTGTTTGTAAGATATATCGATATTGAAACAGGCAAGTATGAAACAAGAATAATTAATAAGAATATATAAAATATAGTATTGATAATTTGGATTCTCTTGTTTGCTGTTTCATTTATATGGATGATAATAATAAGATTATCTACAGGTTATTATTATATTAGGAACAATAAGTGGATTTGTTATAAATGAGGGAATTTATAGAATTAAAAAGGAGAAAAACGATGAATGAATTTGTATTGAAGTATGGCTGTAATCCCAATCAGAAGCCATCAAGAGTTTTTATGAAGGATGATAAGGAGCTTCCAATAGAGATTTTGTGCGGTAAGCCCGGATATATCAATCTGCTTGATGCATTTAACGGCTGGCAGCTAGTTAAGGAGCTTAAAAAGGCGACCGGTCTTCCTGCAGCAACATCATTTAAGCATGTATCCCCTGCAGGTGCGGCTGTTGGACTTCCTCTTTCTGATGTGGAGAGAAAAATATACTGGGTAGATGATATGGGTGAGCTTACACCGCTTGCAAGTGCTTATGCAAGGGCAAGAGGAGCTGACAGAATGTCATCCTTTGGTGACTTCATTTCCCTGTCAGATGTATGTGATGTGTCTACTGCAAAGCTTATAAAACGCGAGGTGTCAGACGGTATAATCGCGCCTGGGTATGAGCCTGAGGCACTTGAGATATTAAAGGCTAAGAAAAAGGGTAATTATTGTATTATCAAGATAGACGAGAATTATGTTCCGACTGAGATTGAGCAGAAGGATGTATTCGGTGTGACCTTTGAGCAGGGCAGAAATGAGCTTGTTATCAATGACGAGTTATTTGCTGACGTTGTTACCGACAGCAAGGAGATTCCAGAGTCTGCCAAGATCGATCTTGCCATTGCTATGATAACGCTCAAATACACCCAGTCCAATTCAGTATGCTATGCAAAGGGCGGACAGGCAATAGGCATAGGTGCAGGACAGCAGTCGAGAATCCATTGTACAAGACTTGCAGGAGGCAAGGCTGACAACTGGTATCTCCGTCAGAATCCTAAGGTGCTTAACCTGCCATTTAAGGATAATATTGGACGTGCTGACAGAGATAACACCATTGATGTATATATGAGTGATGATTATATGGATGTTCTTGCTGACGGTACATGGGAGAATTTCTTCACTGAGAAGCCTGAGGTTTTCACAAGGGAAGAGAAGCGTGCATGGCTTGATACACTTACCGATGTATCCCTTGGATCAGATGCATTCTTCCCATTTGGAGACAATATCGAGAGAGCCCACAGAAGCGGTGTTAAGTATATTGCCCAGCCGGGAGGCTCTATAAGGGATGATAATGTTATTGAGACATGCAATAAGTATGGTATGGCTATGTGCTTTACAAAGATTAGATTGTTCCATCATTAATTTGTTGTTTAGTCACCTGTATCAGGTTATGTACAAGCAACAGATTATCAACATAGGAAAGGAAATATATCATGACAGTTTATGACGAGTTAGTTGCGCGCGGTCTTATAGCGCAGGTTACAGATGAGGAAGAGATAAAAGAATTAATTAATAACGGTAAGGCGACATTTTATATAGGCTTTGATCCTACGGCGGACAGTCTTCATGTAGGACATTTCATGGCGCTGTGCCTTATGAAGAGATTACAGATGGCAGGTAATAAGCCAATTGCTCTTATTGGCGGTGGTACGGGAATGATCGGTGATCCTTCAGGACGTACTGATATGAGGCAGATGCTTACACCTGAGACCATTCAGCATAACTGCGATTGCTTTAAGGAGCAGATGAGCAAGTTCATTGATTTCTCTGATGACAAGGCATTGATGGTCAATAATGCCGATTGGCTTATGAACCTTAATTATATTGAGATGCTCCGCGAGGTTGGTGCATGCTTTTCTGTTAACAACATGCTCCGTGCAGAGTGCTACAAGCAGAGAATGGAGAAGGGACTTTCATTCCTTGAGTTCAACTATATGATAATGCAGAGCTATGATTTCTATTGCCTATACCAGAAGTATGGCTGTAATATGCAGTTTGGCGGAGATGACCAGTGGAGCAATATGCTTGGCGGTACTGAGCTTATTAGAAGAAAGCTTGGCAAGGATGCTTATGCCATGACGATAACCCTCCTTCTTAATTCAGAGGGCAAGAAGATGGGAAAGACCCAGTCTGGTGCAGTATGGCTTGACCCTGACAAGACCAGTCCCTTTGAGTTCTATCAGTATTGGAGAAATGTTGATGATGCTGATGTACTTAAATGTATCCGTATGCTTACATTTCTTCCTCTTGAGGAGATCGAAAAGATGGATTCATGGGAGGGCAGCCAGCTCAATGAAGCTAAGGAAATCCTTGCATTTGAGCTTACAAAGCTTGTACACGGTGAGGAGGAGGCTTCTAAGGCACAGGAGAGTGCAAGAGCCTTGTTCTCAGGCGGCAATGCTGAGAATATGCCAACAACGACCTTGACTGATGCAGATTTCAATGATGAGGGCAAGATCGGTATTCTTGACATTCTCGTTAAGGCTGAGCTTGTTACATCCAAGGCTGAGGGAAGACGTAACGTACAGCAGGGCGGAGTAACCGTCAATGAGGAGAAGGTTACAGAGCCGGTTACCTTCTATGAGAAGGACGCATTCGCCTCTGATTTCATAATCAAGAGGGGCAAGAAGAACTTCCGTAAGATTATTTTTGAGTAAATTACTGTTTAGTTAAATTTTGAAACCGTACGCCGTCTGCCTTGCACAGATACCCTCAGGTCAGGTGGCGGATTGGACGGGATAAGAACTTCTAGATGTCCCGGATAGACTTTGGTACTGTCCGTGGCAAGGTGCTTA
>JAFUXG010000060.1 GCA_017470935.1 Lachnospiraceae bacterium | reverse complement strand
CACCTTGCCGCGTATGTCATCAAAACTTTAACGGGATACTTAGAAACTCTTATCACCGTACAGTCAGTCATACAAAACGCACCATGCTGGTAGCTTACCTGCGTCCGCCATACGAAAACAAAAATTCACTAAACAGTAATTTGTATTAAATATCATTTTGTGGTACAATGAAAAAAACAACGAGAGGAGAAAGTAGATGAATCAACAGACCAACAATGAAAATCTTAACGAAGAGCTTATCATAGCTAACAAGCGTGCAACACTGGCACTGACTATTATGTGTTCGATCATTTCGGTGGCATATCTGTTAGAGATTGTCAAGAAAGCACGTACAGTGGGATATGTGTTGCTTGTTATTGTACTTGCCATGGTGCCGGTGGCACTGGCACAGTTCGATATAAAAAGAGATCCGGCGTCCGAAGCGACAAAGCATATAGTGGGAATTGGCTTTGCGGTGATGTACACCTTTGTGCTGCTTACGACACATAATGCATTGGTGTTCACCTATGTAATCCCAATGCTGATTGTTATAACCTTGTATGATGAAGTGAAATACATAATGACTATAGGTATTGGCGTTATATGCGTTAATCTCATTGCTATATTCATTCAGCTTTCCAACGGAAGCATGACAGATACTGCAGTGGCAGAGATACAGGGACTTGTTGTTATAATAATCGTATCATATCTTATATTGGTCAGTAAGACAAACCACAGCTTCCAGCTTATCCGTGCAGGAAGGTTAGGGGCAGAGCATGAAAAGACCATGACATTACTCGAGGATGTACTTGCCATTTCAGGTAAGGTGAGTGATACAGTGGGAGAGCTTTCCGGTGAGATGGATACTTTGAAAAGCTCTGTTGATCAGACCCTCAATTCTATGGAGGAGGTCAGCAAGGGTACAGGTGAGTCGGCGAATGCAGCCCAGAGGCAGCTTGAGCAGACCACAGAGATTTCTAACCATATTAAGGATGTTGAGAATTCTACTAATACGATCACAGAAAATGTTGAGGTTACAGCCGAGGCCGTTGCCACAGGCCAGGAGAACATTTCCAGAATGACTAACCTTACAGTGCAGGTGGACACAGCAGGTAAGGATGTGGCAGGCGCCCTTTCTACCTTCCAGCAGACAGCGGCAGAGATGAACTCCATTACAGATATCATTACAAGTGTGGCATCACAGACCAGTCTTCTTGCGTTAAATGCTTCCATTGAGGCAGCAAGAGCAGGTGAGGCAGGCAGAGGATTTGCGGTGGTTGCTGACGAGATATCTAATCTGGCATCCCAGACTACAGAGGCCACAGAGAACATTACAAGCCTTATCAATGATGTTGTGAGTCAGGTTGATACTATGGTTTCCACCATTGAGAAGCTGCTTAAAGCAGGTGAGGAGGAGAGTAAATGTGCGGCTGACACAGCAGCAAGCTTTGACCAGATATCAGGAAGTGTTGATGTGATCAAGAGCCATACCTCTGATCTTGACGATATTGTGGAGAGGCTTGCGGCAGCTAATGATGAGATCGTTAACAGCATTGAGACTACCTCTGCTATCACTGAAGAGGTTACAGCACATGCAACTGAGACCTTCAGCATAAGCGAGGAGAATCAGAGAATAGTTGAGCATATCAATACCCTTGTGGATGATCTTAATGAGGATGCTGATAAGCTTAAGGCTCATGAGAGTGAGATATAACACTAGGCCTGAGTGTAGGATTATACTTATAATGGGATGGGTATGATTGTTGACGAGGATTGTTAGAGCATTTGGCGAACTTAAGGCCGAAAAACGGGGGATATGTGAGTCATGGGAGCAATTTCGGGATGATGTGCAAAGGAAGTAAGGGTTACGGTAAAGTGTAATAAAAGAGAGATTATAACAGCTGTTGATAACATTTTCTAATAATATCCTATCCTTGGGGGCGGAGTGCAGCAATGCACCCCGCCTCCTGAAGTTAAGGCGGGAGTTTTCGTGTTGGTTGTAACATGGTTTTCGTCGGTAGGGACTTTGTGTTAGATTACCTTTTTCTTGACTTTCAAGCGTTTGTATGGCATACTTGGAAAGTATTTCCGGTTAGTATTGTAAGGATACTGGGTACTGGGCGACAAGGTTGTATAACTTAAGTCTTGAAGTATATTATGAAATGTGACCGGGCTGAAAAGAGGACAGTAGGATGACTTGGTTGGATGATTTTCAAAATACCTTCTATAAATGTTTTATCAAGGATGACCGATATATGCTCATGCTTGACGGAATAGGTGTTACCATTAAGGTGGCGCTGCTTGCTGCGTTCATGGGGATTATAATAGGATTTCTCATTGCATTATGCAATCTGTCAAGGAAGAAGCCCCTTAATCTTATAGGCAAGGTGTACACTGATGTGATCCGTGGAACGCCGTCGGTCACACAGCTCATGATCGTATATTTTGTTATATTTGCTTCAGTTCACTGGGAGAAATGGATAATTGCAGCCATTGCATTTTCCATTAATTCAGGAGCTTATGTTTCAGAGATAATCCGTGCAGGTATCCTTTCTGTTGACAACGGACAGACCGAGGCAGGACGTTCCCTTGGATTAAATGCAAAGCAGACCATGATAAGTATTGTTATCCCTCAGGCGATGAAGAACATATTCCCTGCTCTGGGCAATGAGTTCATAACCCTCGTGAAGGAGACAGCTATCGTGGGCTATGTAGGTCTCGTGGATATACAAAAGGCAGGAGATTTTATCAAAAGTGCTACATACGAGGCGTTTATGCCTCTTATTGGAACAGCGGTCATTTACTTTGTGCTCATTAAGCTGCTTACATTGGGGCTCGCCAAGGTCGAGTCAGGGCTTAGAAAGTCAGATGTGAGGTAATGATTATGATAGACGTTAAACATTTGAAAAAAAGCTTCAATGATCTGGAAGTGCTGTCAGATATTAATGAGACAATAGATGAGGGCGAGGTTGTGGTGGTCATCGGACCATCCGGCTCTGGTAAGAGTACATTTCTTCGCTGCCTTAATCTGTTGGAGACTCCGGATGACGGAGAGGTGTGGGTGGATGGAGAGCAGATCAATGTTCCCGGTATTGATGTCAATAAGGTTAGACAGAAGATGGGAATGGTGTTCCAGCATTTCAACCTGTTTCCACATCTGACGGTCATGGAAAATATTACACTTGCACCTGTTAAGCTGGGTAAGCTGACAAAGGAAGAGGCGGTTAAGAAGGGTGAGGAGCTGCTTGCAACTGTGGGACTATCAGAGAAAGCAGATGCTTATCCCGCGCAGCTTTCCGGAGGGCAGAAGCAGAGAATTGCCATTGCCAGATCTCTTGCCATGGAGCCGGAGATAATGCTTTTTGATGAGCCTACCTCTGCTTTAGATCCTGAGATGGTGGGAGACGTGCTTGATGTTATGAAGAAGCTGGCAAAAAGCGGAATGACCATGGTGGTTGTAACTCATGAAATGGGCTTTGCAAAGGAAGTGGGCACGAGGATTCTGTTTATGGATGGCGGCCTTGTAATGGAGAGCGGTACGCCGGAGCAGATATTTGACGATCCGCAGAATGAAAGAACTAAGTTATTCCTAAGTAAGGTGCTGAAGTGATGTAATGATATCTTGACTGGGCAGGATTTGATATTATTTGATAATATATAATCAGGATTATTCATAAGTGTACGTGTTTTGTACATTTATTGGATATATAAGTATAAGTAAAGGAGAAACAAGACATGAAGAAATTTAAGAAGTATTTGGCACTTGCATGCATGGGCGTACTTGGTATGTCTGTACTTGCAGGGTGCGGCGATTCGGGTGTTTCCGGAGAGCTTGGAGATGCGGGAAGTGTGGATGTTACAAGTGGCGAGACAGTGACATTTGGTACCAATGCAGAGTTCCCTCCCTTTGAGTTTGTTGCAGCTTCCGGTGTTATTGACGATTTTGACGGAATCGACATGAAGATCGCAAAGCAGATCGGTGATGACAACGGCATGACAGCTAAGATTGAGAATATGGAGTTTGATTCCCTTCTCATCGCTCTTGAGAACGGACAGGTGGATGCGGTAATTGCAGGTATGTCTATCACAGATGAGCGTAAGGAGGCTGTGGATTTCTCAACACCATATTATACCGCAACACAGGTTATGATCGTAAGAGAGGATTCTGATATTGCCAAGGCAACCGATATGGAGGGCAAGAGCATTGCAGTTATCCAGGGTTATACAGGTGAGGAGTGTGTTAAGGAATTAGGATATGAGTATGAGGCATTCAAGAAGGGTACAGAGACTATTCTTGAGCTCATAAATGGTAAATGTGATGTTGTAGTTATTGATTCTGCAACTGCCCAGAAGTATGTTAATGATAATGAGGGGCTAAAGATTGTGGAGGATGCTTCTTCATTTGAAAGCGAGGAGTATGGAATCGCTGTTAAGAAGGGTAACACAGAGCTTCTTGACAAGATCAATACATCAATCCAGAAGATGTTGGATGAGGGAACCATTGCTACATGGGCTACAGAATACTCTGACGCTGATTCTGAGGATGCATCAGATGGTTCTGATGAGGAGACATCAGAGGAGACCTCTGAAGAGGCTGAGTAATTGTTTATTATATTATGGATTATAAAGAGATAGTGCGTTAACGGATATATATTAATTAAGAATCCTGTGCGTGGATTGACTGACCCTCGTGAATGATGGGTCTGTGAATCCCAGCACAGGATTTTTGCGATAAAAAAATATTTATATATTAACAAAAGCCTGCTGTGTTCCAGAGGCAATGGGTCTTTTCTTGTGCATATTGCATAAAAGTTCTTGTCATATTTTACTTGTATTTTCTGTGCTTTGTGGTAAAATATAGTCGGTATAACTGTCTTTTGAAAGATGTATGCCGATAGTTTTTTTGGAGCTTTAGGAACCGGATTATACATGGATGTGTAAGGAGAGCTGTATGGATGGAGCGATAACCTATTATGAGAATTATTCTCCGGTTGGAGATGTATTAGTTCTTGCGATCTGTTTTGTGTTTATTATTCTTATCAGGTCAGCATTTATAAGCAAGACAAAGAATTTTGCTATATTCCGCATTATTCTTGGCCTGCTTATTCTTGCTGCTGGTCTGGGTTTATTCTATCATGTTCTTATGAATGCCACCGACACAGTTTCACATACGCTTATCTATGCCCTTAGGATTGGATATCATGCAGCGTTGTTTGGCAATCTGTTTTTGTATGTTGTATATGCTACAATACCCCTTAGGCTGGATAGTGCTTCGGCTAAGCGTTTTATTGCGGTTGCCGCCATTGGTTATATCGGAGTAATGCTTTATGATACAGCAGGTTCAATGTTTAAATTTGGGTTTTATATATCTGAGGAAGGAAGGATACACGAAGGGGTTAATATTTTCCCTGTGGGATATGTTTTTTTGTAGCGATACTGCTGGTAATGCTAATACGATATCGTAATAGAATTGCCAGGCAGATTGTTAATGGGATACTTGGCGCATATACAATTGCCATTATGATAATGGGAATGCAGGGCATGCACCATCAGGTATCATTTACAACTGCAACATTTCTTTTTCCTGTTTTCGCAATACTATATCTGATCCACTCTAATCCTTATGACATAGAGATTGGTGCTGTTAACGTGGGTGCCTTTGAGGATATGATCACCTACAGCTACACTCATAAGAGAGATATTCTGCTCATGAGTCTCTTCATGCATGACTTCGAGGGCAGCGGTAAGAAGTATCCGGTGGAGATTCAGAATACGATAAGACATTTTTACAGTGATTTCTTTAAGGGCGCGGTATTGTTCCAGATAACCAATGGACGGATGATTCTTGTTGTGGATCTGGCTAAGAATCCTGCCTATGAGAATTCAGTTAACCATATGCTTTCTAATTTTTCAATGGAGTACCCCAAGTATAAGCTTGATTTCAAGATCAATATAACAAAGTCAGTTGACGCCATAAGTGAGATTAATGATTATGTAGGGCTTATCAAATATATCGAGTCTGGAATGAAGGAGAATGATGTTCATTACATTGACGAGAAGGATATAGAGCAGTATTTTGAGTACAAGTACATTTTGACACAGCTGGAAGACATTAATAGGAAGAAGGATCTTAATGATCCGAGAGTTGAGGTATACTGCCAGCCGGTGCTTAATATAATCACAGGTAAGTATGATACTGCCGAGGCTCTTATGAGGCTAAGGCTTGAGAAGATAGGAATGGTATATCCTGACAGGTTCATTCCTGTTGCTGAGGAGAATGGTTATATACATACACTGAGTAAGATCATCCTCAATAAGACCTGTGAGCATATTAAAGCAATGCTTGACTGTACTTATATTGTGAAGCGTATCTCCGTTAATTTTGCAGTATCCGAGGTAAGAGATGAAAGCTTCTGTAAGGATATCAATGATATCATTGAGAAAAGCGGAATTCCTTACGAGAAGATCGCCATTGAGATAACCGAGAGTCAGAATGAAAATGATTTCCTTGTTATGAAGGAGAAGATCAACGAGCTTCGGGATCATGGTATTAAGTTCTACCTGGATGATTTCGGAACAGGCTATTCTAACTTTGAGCGTATTATGGAGCTTCCATTTGACATTATCAAGTTTGACAGATCCATGGTTATTGCCAGTGCAATGGATTACAAGTCCCAGAAGATGGTCTACTACCTTGCAAAGATGTTCTCTGATATGAATTATTCAGTGCTTTATGAGGGTGTTGAGACAATAGAGGATGAGGAGAAGTGCAAGAAGATGTGTGCCAATTATCTCCAGGGCTACAAGTATTCAAAGCCAATACCTATCGAGCAGCTGACGGAATATTTTGAGAAGGAATCAGCGTGATCATTAATCCCTGTGATCGTTTTAGATTGCAGGGATTTTTTATGCACATACCCATGCAATGAAGTTTGTTTTTGTGTAGATAATGAGCCGAGTGACAATATTCGTGCTGATTATAAAAAGATACTAAGAAATTTGTATAATTCATTGACGCAGAGCCATAAAAAAGGTAAAATAAAAAGCGTTATTGTATTATTATTTACCATAGATAAGATGTTTTATTATAATAATTGGAGGATGGTATATGAAGGTCAGAAAGACAAGTATTTCAATGAAGATGTTTATCTCGATAATAGCACTGCTGCTTGTGTCGGATATATTGATGGGAGTATTGTTATATAATAAGTCAAAGAATATCCTTGAAACACAGATCAAGGAGAATGCCATGAACATTGACAGATGTGTGTCAGCTTCTGTTAGTGGTGATCTCCTTGCAACAATAACTCCTGATTCAGTGGATGGTGAGGAGTATGCTAAGATTAAGGATGAACTGACCTTATATCTTGATAATGGCGGTGTTGAGTATGTATATACAATTGGTCTTGACGGAGCCTCTCATGCTGTGTTCCTTGTAGATTCAGACCCGGATGATCCGGGACTTCCGGGAGACGATTATGACTGGGGAGATGAGGTTGCTGCTGCATTTGCAGGCGAGACAACTGTCAGCGCTGAGCCCTATACAGATGAGTGGGGAACACATATAAGTGCATACAGCCCTGTGTATAACGAAGGACAGGTTGTGGGACTTGCGGTGGTTGACGTGAGTGCCAATTCCGTAAGTGAGCAGACAAAGGGAATACTCACCATGGTTGTTACCATATGTGTTATAGTTCTTGTGATAGGTGTTGTTATTCTGTTGCTCATAAGCAACAGTCTGCGTCTTGGCTTTGTGGCACTCAATAACAAGATCGTTGATCTTATTGAGGGTGACGGAGACCTTACAAAGACAATAGATATAACCTCCGGTGATGAGTTTGAGATTATAGCTGAGAATATCAACAAGCTTTTGTGGTTTGTACGTGAGATACTTATCCACATTTCCAAGGATTCAGATACGCTGCAGGAGGCAGCCCAGAATATATCAGGAGATATGGAGCAGTCAAGAGGAGATGCCACAGAGGTAAGCTCGGCAATGGAAGAGCTGTCTGCTTCAATGGAGGAGACTGCAGCCTCTATGAACCACATTGTTGAATTGATGAATGAGATAGCAGATGCCTTTGCCAATATTGATGGCAAGATCCATGAGGGTAGTGATTTCTCTGATACAATGAAGACAGATGCCATACGTGTTGGAGACCAGGCAATTTCCGAGAAAGAGAATGCCGCAAAGCGTGTGGATGACATGGAAAGGAATGTTCAGAACCGTATAGAGAGATCCAAGGCGGTAGACCAGATCAGAATTCTTACGGACAATATTATAGATATAACAGATCAGACCAATCTTCTTGCACTTAATGCCTCCATTGAGGCAGCAAGAGCAGGCGAGGCGGGAAGAGGCTTTGCGGTTGTTGCCACAGAGATTGGACAGCTGGCAGCTAATTCAGCTTCCGTTGCCACAGAAATCCAGACCATATCAGCAGAGGTTATATCTGCAGTTAATGATCTTGCCAGAGAAGCTTCAGTAATGATCGACTTTATCAATGAGAATGTCATGAAGGGCTATGGCGATCTTGTGACCACCAGTGAGGAGTACAGAAAGAGTGCTGAGCGTATTGATGAGATCATGCAGGAGTGTTCTGCATTTAGTGTGGAGATAAAGAAGGACATTGATGATATCAAGGATCATACTGATAATGTTAACACAGTTGTGGAAGAGGCTGCTCAGGGAGTTACTCTCGCAACAGAGAAGACCCTTGATATGTCAGATCATCTTGGACGCATAGGTGAGGAGGCTGATTCAAGTAAGGAGATGACCAATGAGCTGTTCAATGAGGTTAACCACTTTAAGCTGTAAGACTATTAAGACAGGCTTTTATGAGAATGAGTATAATTACGTTTGATTTTGCAATTATAAATGCTTGCGTAGTGAAATGTGAATGGAGAATATATGACAGAGAAGCTGTTAGCGGCAGTACGTGATGGCAGGCCGCTTTCATACAAACAACAGATAAGGCTGGTGTGGAATCTTTCTGCACCAGCTATTTTAGCACAATTATCCTCTATACTGATGCAGTATATTGATGCTTCTATGGTGGGAAGGCTGGGGGCTAATGACTCTGCTTCTATTGGCCTTGTTTCCACCACCACATGGCTCATAGGAGGATTGTGCGCATCAGTGGGCACAGGCTTTACAGTTCAGATTGCGCACCGCATCGGTGCAAAGGAGGATGCTAAGGCAAGAAGTGTGGTAAAGCACGGACTTTGTGGGGTATTGCTGTTCTCAATGTTCTTTGCTGTGCTTGGTGTGATCATACATAACAGACTTCCGGTCTGGATGGGAGGCGCGCCTGAGATATGCGGCAATGCCTCAAAATATTTTCTTGTATACGCATTCTCTCTTCCGGCTTTGCAGGTTGTCTATACTGCCGGAGGAATGATACAGTGCAGTGGCAATATGAAGCTGCCTAGCATAGTGGATATAATGATGTGTGTGATGGATGTTATATTTAATGCACTTCTTATATTCCCCACAAGAAAAGTCAGTATTGGCAGTGTAACATTTACTATGCCGGGAGCAGGACTTGGGGTTGTGGGCGCTGCATTGGGGACTACACTGGCAGAGGTGCTTGCCGGGGGAATAATGTTGTACTATCTGCTGGTGCTTTCTCCCTCTCTTCATCTGAGAATGGACGGCTACAGGGGTAATGTAAGAGAAGAGCTTACGAAAGCGGTAAGGATTGCACTGCCTGCCTCGGTGGAGTCGGTGATCATGGGACTGTCATATGTGGCGTTTACCAAGATAGTATCACCTCTTGGAACAGTTGCGCTGGCAGCCCATTCATTTTCAATAACAGCAGAAAGCCTTTGCTATATGCCTGGCTATGGCATAGGACATGCGGTTACAACTATTGTTGGACAGAGTCTGGGTGCAGGAAGAAAGGATATAACAAAGAAGCTAAGCTATCTTACTGTAGGACTTGGGGTGGGGATCATGACGCTTATGGGAGTCCTGCTGTATGTATTTGCACCGGAGATGATCGGTCTTCTTTCGCCGGATGAGGATATTAGAACTCTCGGAACAGCAGTGCTTAGGATCGAAGCCTTTGCGGAGCCTATGTATGCCGCATCAATTGTGGCAGCAGGAGTATTCAGGGGTGCAGGAAAAACATTGACATCAAGTGTCCTTAATTTGGTCAGCGTGTGGTTTGTAAGAATTCCTTTAGCTGCATTTCTTGCTCCGCTTTTGGGACTTACAGGCGTGTGGACTGCCATGTGCGCTGAGCTGATAGTAAGGGGATTGCTGTTTGTGATATGGATTATCAGGTGGAAGGTCTGATAAGCGGTTTGTGATATGGCTTATCGGGTGGAAGGTTTGATAAGTGGTTCGTGATATGGCTTGTCAGGTGGAAGGTTTGATAAGTGATTCGTGATATGGCTTATGGGATAGCAGTTTCAATCAATGGTATTAAATGGTTATCATATATTAGAATAATAATGTTTGAAAAAGGGCATTCCTATTAAAAAAGGGATGCTCTTTTTTGCAGATGATAATATAGTCTGCTTTGCGTAAGCAAGGAAGGAGAAGACCCCGGCTTAAATGAGGAATAAAAGCTATGGAAAATGACAATGTTGAATATCTAAGAAAATATGGCGAGGAGATGGAGCAGTTTCTTGACATACAATTTGAGAAGGGTGTAAGGTATACAAACTCCGCCGAAGCATATGAGGATTTCAAAAATTATTATGACAAAAGACTTAAGGCTGCAGGCCAGGCAGGCAAACGGGTGGTGTCTGAGGAAAGCTTCTCTTAGGTGTGGTAATGACTGGGTTGCAGGGAGTGTTAATTGTGCATGCAGAGCTAAGGTATTGTAATGATTTAATGACAGAAGAATTAAAATATGCTATACTACCCTTGGTCAGTTTTTGTTAGGATTATCATTTATTATACTGGGAAAAGGATAAGATTATGCATAAAGAATTCGTAATGGGTAATGAAGCCATTGCCTTGGGTGCAATGGCGGCGGGAGCAGGTGTTGTGGTCGGATATCCGGGAACACCATCCACTGAAGTGCTTGAGGCGGTTGCCAAGAGAAATGACGGCGGTACATATGTTGAGTGGTCGGTTAATGAGAAGGCGGGCTTAGAGGTTGCTGCTGCAGCTGCATATGCCGGTGCCCGTTCCATGGTCACTATGAAGCAGGTGGGATTGAATGTTGCCTCTGATCCCTTGATGAGCCTTGCCTACATTGGAGTTAGGGGTGGAATGGTGGTCATGGTGGCTGATGATCCGGGTCCCATATCCTCCCAGACAGAGCAGGATACGAGAACCTTTGGCATGTTTTCTAAGCTTCCTGTGTTTGACCCGTCCTCAGTGGATGAGGCATATGAGATGATCCAGACTGCATTTCAGGTGTCGGAAAAGTATAACACTCCTGTTATCTTCCGCTCAACTACAAGAGTGTGTCATGCATATAGTGCCATAGATGTTAAGGACAGAGAGGAATACTACAAGAATAATGTGGAAGGCTTTGTGAAGGATTCGGGAAGGTGGGTGATCTTTCCCAGGCTTTCCTATGCCAACCACAAGATGATAGAGGATAGGCTTCCGAGTATGGGAAATGAGCTTGGCAGGCTTACATATAACAAATTAACTACGGTTAAAATTGGCGCAGAGGTGACGGTGGATGCCGGATCTGCAGCGACAGCTTTCGATGAATTTGGTAAGAGCAATGCTAAGGCGTTTGCGGACGATAACAAAAAACTGGGAATTGCGTGCGGAGGCATAAGCTATTCCTGTGTGTGTGAGAGCATAGGCATGCTCGGTGAAGCTGGAGCAGATAAGAAGGCGGATGGATTGCATGCATTACAGATAAATCTGTTAAAGGTTGGAACACCCCACCCATTTCCTGAGAAGCTTGCCTATGATTTTATGAAGAACCTGGATGAAGTGCTCGTTGTTGAAGAACTGGATCCTGTGATAGAACGAATGCTTTTGATGACAGCAGGCAAGTATCATCTTCCTGTCAGGATCAAGGGAAAGCTTACAGGTAATGTGAGGAACGCCGGTGAGAATATGGTGGAAAGTGTAACAGAAAGTATATTATCATTTGTGAAGGCATACTATGAGGATAGCAGTAGGAGTGTATCGGTACAAACGGATGATATAACAGGAAAGCAAAGCATTGGGGATAATGACAATGAGCAAAGTGCTTCTCATATTATGATACATACGGCTGTAGATTCAGAGGATAAGCATATAGATGAAATAGAAGATGATGTCAAGGGTGAGGCTTGTGATATAGACGTACCGGAGCTTCCTGTCCGTCCTCCCGTGCTATGTGCAGGATGCCCACACAGGGCTTCCTTCTATGCGGTTAAGCAGGCTATGAAGGGAAGAAGGGCAATATTCACCGGGGACATTGGCTGTTATACCCTTGGTAATGCAAAGCCCTTAGATATGGTCGATACATGTCTGTGTATGGGAGCAGGAATAACAATGGCTCAGGGCTTTTCTGTGGTGGAGAAGGATACTGTCTGCTTTGCCTTTGTGGGAGATTCCACATTTTTTGCTTCAGGAATGACAGGCGTGGTAAATGCTGTATATAATCAGCACGACATGGTGTTAGTGGTGCTGGATAACTCTACAACTGCCATGACAGGACATCAGCCCCATCCCGGAACCGGCAGGACCATGATGGGTGATATAGTGGATAAGGTGAGCATTGTTAAGATATTAGAGGCTGTAGGTGTCACAGAGGTAAGAACAGTAGATCCGCTAGACCTTTCGGCAGCGGTAAGTGCAGTAAAGGAGCTTGCTGACATGCCGGGTGTGAAGGCCATCATATTCAAGTCGCCTTGTATCGCCTTGTTCAAGCCTGAGAAGGTATGCGGGATTTCGTCAGATAAGTGTATAAATTGCAAGAAATGTATCAGGGAATTGGGATGTCCCGCAATTACTGTAAGCCATGGCAGGGTTGTGATCGAGCCGTCCCTATGTAACGGCTGCGGTTTGTGTACGCAGGTGTGCCCGGTGTCAGCGATATCGTGAATAGGAGGAATATAATGAGCAAAAGCGTAATATTATGTGGCGTGGGCGGACAGGGAACGGTCCTTGCCTCTAAGCTTATTTCATATGCCGCCATGGCAAAGGGTGAGGCTGTAAGGTCTGCGGAGACTATTGGTATGGCACAGCGTGGCGGAAGTGTTACCAGCCATGTGAGAATCGGGGAGGGTGCATTTTCTCCCTTAATACCGGAAGGAAAGGCGGATGTGATGATAGCCTTTGAGCCGGCAGAGGCGGTAAGAAACCTTCCATATCTTAAGAAGGATGGCGTTGTTGTAGTTTCAAGGAAGGCTGTGAAGCCGGTAACTGCATCCCTTTCAGAGAAGGTATATGAGGGTAAGGATATGCTTGATTACCTGGAGAAGAGGGTTGACCGCCTGGTGATGGTGGACGGAGAGAAAGCCACATCCAAGCTGGGT
>JAFUXG010000059.1 GCA_017470935.1 Lachnospiraceae bacterium | reverse complement strand
CGGATGCGAGGCATGGATGCCTCGCAGGTGCGCCGGAGCCATGGATGGCGACTAAGCACCTTGCCGCGTACGTCATCATAGCTTTAACGGGATACTTAGAAACTCTTATCACCGTACAGAAAGTCATACAAAACGCACCATTCTGCCAGCTTACCTGCGTCCGCCATACAAAAACAAAAGTTAACTAAACAGTAATATGTTAAGAAAGGATGATAGATATGAAGTATATGAGGTTTGTAGTTTTAATAAGCTTGTTCGTGCTGCAGTTTGGCGTATGCACTCATGCCGCTACCCCACGGGTCATGCTTGATGATTACAAGGTGAAGGAAGGCCAGGTGGTTTCAGGTAAGGAGTTCACGCTAGAGCTTACTCTTAAGAATTATTCGGCTAAGCAGGTGAAGAATATCAAGGTAACCATATCTACTGAAAATGGCGACTTTGTTCCCGCAGGCAGTGCCGGTAGTGAGTATATAGAGACCATTGCAGCAGGGGAAACGAGTAAGGTTTCATTTAAGATGAAAGCAAATGACGGCTTGGAGGAGAAGTCTTACAAGGTTAATGTGGTTACCGATTATGAGAATCCAAGCGGATATGAGTATAAGTCAGAGGAGTCCATATTTCTTCCTGTGGAGCTTGAACAGAGGCTTTCTGTTACTGATCTGTTTATAGACAGCGAGAGCTGTGTGGTAGGGGATACGGTTGAAATTAGTGCATCTATCAACAACATGGGCGAGGGCGCTCTTTATAACGTGATGGTAAGCGTGGAGGGTGACAATATAGTAGAAACTGATAGCTATGTGGGTACGATAGAAAAGGGCAAGAGTGGTAACCTGGATCTTTTGACAAAAGCGGATGTAGTAACCCAGGGTGAACACACAAAAAATAAATTAGTTATAGAATATGAGAATAAGGCCAGGGAATCATTAACTCAGGAAATGGAAATAGATTTTATAGTAGGTGTACCGGTTTATGAGAATCTGGAAAAGATTAAAGAGGGAAATGATAGTAGTGTAGTCTGGAAAAACACCGCAAAGGTGATCGGAATCCTTATGGTAATTGCGGTTGTGGGCTACCTGCTATATCGGCGCCGGAAAAGAAAGCAGAGGATACTTGACGAGTTTGTGGGCTGAGAGGTAACGAATTTGAAATACACATAAGCGTGTGGAGTGGAAGCTTATGTGAAAGTAGTAAGGAGTAGATGTCCATGGGATTTATATGGCGTTTGTGCATAGCAAATATGAAACAGAGGGGAATCAGAACAGGACTTACAATCCTTGGTGTAGTGATAGGCGTTATCTCAGTAGTGTCAATGCTGGCACTTGGACTGGGGGTTAAGAATGAGCTTTTGTCTGAGGCCACTATGGATGGAAGCGTGACGGATATAACAATATTTGGCTCCAACGAGGGCAAGCGTAAGGACAAAATGATAACTGACCGAAGGATCGTTGACATTGAAGCAATTCCGCATATTGAGAGTGTTACACCAATGCTTTCGGCTAATTCATTTATCAAATATGACAGATATGTGGCTTATATGGAGATTACAGGAGTTCCCAGAACATACCTTGAGGCAATGAAGCCGGTGAAGGGAAGTGTACCTGAGGTAAATGGTACAAGGCTTTCTGTTCTTATGGGGTCAGGTGCACTTAATCTGTTCTATAATGAGAACACTGGTGTTTCCTATGCGGAGGCAAATGCACCTACAAAGGAAGAGCAGAAGGAAATGGATGAAGAGGATGAGAATGTATCATCAGATCAGGAAAATGATTCCCAGGCTTCCTCTTACGGAGGCGCAAAGCGTTGGAATGATCTGTCTGGGGAATATATGGAGGCTTATTTTGGATTTGATGAAGAGGGTAAGAGTATCCGTACTCCTATAGCAGGAATGCTTTCAGAGTACGAGTATCAGATGTATTGTGATATGGATACATTGAAAAAGCTTCTTAAGCGTAATGCAGTTGACGGGCGTATTGAGGGGCAGCCCACAGACGAGGATGGCAATACAATAAATGAATGGGTATATTCCTACGCGGTTGTGAAGGTGGATGATGTGGAGAATGTGGACACCATAGTTAAGCGCCTGTCTGATATGGGATATCAGGCTGAGAGCAATAAGGAGTTTGTGGATGAGGTGCAGAGGGAGATCAAGATCATTCAGATCCTGCTCGGCGGAATCGGTGCAATAGCATTAGTTGTCGCAGTTATTGGAATCGGCAACACCATGACAACATCTGTTTATGACAGGATAAATGAGATAGGAGTTCTTAAGGTACTTGGCTGTGACCCGGATGAGCTAATGGGCTTATTCCTTCTGGAATCCGGAATCCTTGGTGGAATAGGCGGTGTAATAGGGCTTATATGCTCCTTTGGTATTTCTAAGTTTGGTATCAATAAGCTAGGTGTTAAGCTTCTTGAAATGCCTAAGAATACCCAGCTCGCAGTAATACCTCCCTGGCTTGCAATATCATCAATTGTGCTGGCAGTGGTGTTAGGAATATTTGCCGGATTTCTTCCTGCAAAATGGGCATCGAAGATGAGACCTATCGATGCGGTGAGGAGAAATGTGTAGTGATGATAAAATTGCATGTTGCAATTGTTATGTTAACTAAATGTGCTGAGAAGTGTAAAAAATATGATTGAGTCGAATGTTTGTAATATTATGTTAACTTGTCTGGGCGTAACAGATAAGATGATTCAAAAGTTAGAATAATTTATATAAAAGATATAAACAGAGTCTTGCATTATATGCAGGACTTTTGTTATATTATGTATTATTATAATAAGTAAAAAAATAGTGGCAATTATCAAATTATATTTTCGATTGCCGGATATGTCAGGATGGTGAGTTTGGTTGGACAGAAAGGATTATATGCGTCGTGCCATAGAGCTTGCAAAGCTTGGAGAGGGAAAGGTTAATCCCAATCCCTTGGTGGGTGCGGTTATTGTAAAGGATGGAATTATTATAGGTGAGGGGTATCACATGAAATACGGCGGTCCCCATGCAGAGAGGAATGCCTTTGGAAGCCTTGAAAATGCAAAGCTGGCAGAGGGGGCGGAGATGTATGTTACCTTAGAACCCTGCTGTCATCATGGCAAACAGCCGCCATGCACCGAGGCGATAATAGAGCATGGAATATCTAAGGTGTATGTAGGCTCAGATGATCCTAATGAATTAGTGGCAGGCAAGGGCATACAGATGCTCCGAAATGCGGGAATATATGTGGAGACAGGTTTTTTGAAGGAAGAGTGTGATGCACTTAATCCAGTGTTTTTTCATTATATAACCGAAGGAACCCCCTATGTTGTTATGAAATATGCTATGACATTAGATGGAAAGATTGCTACAAGAACAGGTCATTCTATGTGGGTATCGGGAGAAGAGTCCAGAGATATGGTACAGCATACCCGAAATGCACTTGCCGGTATCATGGTTGGTATTGGTACGGTTCTAAATGACAACCCAAGGCTTACGTGCCGCCTTCCTGACGGGAGAAACCCTGTGAGAATAATATGTGATTCTAAGCTTAGAATTCCATTATCATCCAATGTTGTTACAACTGCAAAGGATGTTCCTACAATTCTGGCTACTATCGAACCCCATGCTGAGTATAACCGTTTCTGGCATGAACAGAAGGATGAACTTGAAAAGGAAGGCGTTGAGGTTTTAGTTGTTGATGAGATAGACGGAAGGCTTGACCTTAATGATCTTATGGTAAAGCTTGGAGAAAAGCAGATAGACGGAATTCTGCTAGAGGGTGGCTCCACACTCAATTATGCAGCCCTGCAGGCAGGAATTGTGAAAGAGATTCATGTGTATGTTGCTCCCAAGTTCTTTGGCGGGGCAGGATTTTATACGCCGGTAGGCGGAGAGGGAGTGGAGAAGGCTACCGAAGCTATGGGCTGCAGGTTTATTTCATCCGAGCAAATAGGAGAGGATATATTGTTGAAATATAGAATCTGAAATAGATATCATCAAGCTCTTTTTGAACATATTTTTTTCTTGCATTTTCCACTTAAATGATATATTATATACAAGTCGCATGAATGTGACCTGCAGTTGTGGCGGAATGGCAGACGCGCTAGATTCAGGTTCTAGTGAGGTAACACTCGTGTGGGTTCAACTCCCATCAACTGCATACAAGAAAAGAAAATCCGGTGCACGTTAAGTGCATCGGATTTTCTTTTGGCACGCAGACGCGTGCCCTGAACCCATGGGTTCAATCTTCGCTCCGCTTCGGTCGGCGCTAGCAAACGTCCACTGGACGTTTAGCGCCCCATCATCTGCATTTATTTTTTTACCCTCAATCCATTGAAATATATAGGATTGAGGGCTTTCTGTTTTTGTAGTTCCAAGAGGTACGCTTAAGGTACGCATGTATATGTATTCATAAATTTTACTTGACTTTTGAAAATAAAGTCATATACTGTATCTAGATGTTCCAAAGGCGGAATTGTGATATGTATATGTGAATTGAATATTGAATAAGTAAGAAGCAAGGGTGTTTCGAGTCTGTACTCGAAGCACCCTTTTCTGCGTGTATGAGAAAAGCTATACGCACTTAAAATTGCTTTATAACAAACAGTATCAACCGAAGGGGAGATACGGAACTGGAAAAATAGCATCTATGCGACGGCGACTTAAGAACAAATCCTGAAGCGAAGTGGAAGGATTGTTCTTGACCATCCGGGAGTCGGAGCAAGGATGCGGAACTATAATAGGAGGAATATTATGAACAGAGAATTTGAGAAGATTAGACAAAAGGGTTTATACGATCCACAGTTTGAACATGACAACTGCGGTATCGGCGCCATCATTCAGATTGACGGTAAGAAAAGCCATAAGCTGGTTGCTGATGCATTAAGCATTGTAGAAAATCTGGAGCACAGAGCCGGTAAGGATGCAGAGGGCAAGACTGGCGATGGTGTGGGAATTCTTACACAGATTCCACATAAATTCTTTGTTCGTAAAATGGAAGAGCAGGATGTAAAGCTTCCGGGAGAGAGAAGATATGGTGTGGGAATGTTCTTCTTCCCCCAGAGTGATCTTGAGAACCGTCAGGCTAAGAAGATGTTTGAGATAATCGTTGCCAAGGAAGGACTTAAGATATTGGGATGGAGAAAGGTGGACACGAAGCCGGAGGTTCTGGGAAGCAAGGCGTTAGAGTGCATGCCGGTTATCATGCAGGTTTTTATCGAGAGACCTGAGGGATTTGAGACAGATTTTGATTTTGACAGAAAGCTTTATGTGATAAGGCGTGAGTTTGAGCAGAGTAATGTGAATACTTATGTTCCATCATTGTCATGCAGAACTATCGTGTATAAGGGTATGTTTCTTGTGGGGCAGCTGAGAACATTTTTCTTAGACCTTATGGAGAAGGATTACGAATCAGCTATTGCCATGGTGCATTCGAGATTCTCCACCAATACCAATCCAAGCTGGAACCGCGCCCATCCTAACCGTTTCATGGTACATAACGGCGAGATTAACACTATCAAGGGTAATGCAGATAAAATGCTGGCTCGTGAGGAGACTATGCATACAAGTATGTTGTCAGAGGATGACATGACTAAGGTGCTTCCTGTCATTTCCTCAAGCGGGTCTGATTCCGCAATGCTGGATAACACATTAGAGTTTCTTGTGATGAGCGGCATGGAGCTTCCCCTTGCGGCAATGATCACGATACCTGAACCGTGGGCTCATAACGATACGCTAACCACTGAGGAGAGGGATTTCTATCAGTACTATGCAACCATGATGGAGCCATGGGATGGTCCTGCTTCAATCCTTTTCTCTGACGGAGATATAATGGGAGCAATCCTTGACCGTAACGGACTCCGTCCCTCAAGATATTATGTAATGGATGACGGCAGACTGATCCTTTCTTCTGAGGTGGGTGTACTTGAACTTCCGGAGAAGCACATTGTGAAAAAGGAGAGATTGCATCCGGGCAAGATGCTTCTTGTGGATACGAAGAATAATAAAATATATTCCGATGAGGAAATCAAGGATAAATACGCACACAAGGAGCCTTACGGTGAGTGGCTTGACAGCAACCTGCTTAAGCTTAAGGATATCAAGATTCCCAATGCAAAGATTCCTGAATATACGAATGAGGAGAGAACGAGACTTCAGAAGGCATTCGGCTATACATACGAGAATTATCATGAGGGTATTCTTAATATGGCATTAAATGGTACCGAGCAGATAGGGGCTATGGGTGTGGATACTCCGATTGCAGCTCTTTCTTCTGAGTACCAGCCGCTGTTCTATTATTTCAAGCAGCTGTTTGCCCAGGTTACCAATCCGCCTATTGATGCGGAGCGTGAGAAAATCGTTACCTCCCGTACTGTATATGTAGGAAAAAATGGTAATCTGTTAGAGGAAAGACCTGAGAATTGCCATGTGTTAAAGATTCACAATCCCATACTTACTGACCTTGACCTTTTAAAGATAGAGAATCTTAAGGCAGAAGGTTTCAAAGTGGCAAAGGTATCAATATTATATTACAAGAGCACTCCCATTAAGAGGGTTATAGATCATTTATTCGTTGAAGTGGATAAGGCATATAGAGAGGGTGCTAACATTCTGATTCTTTCCGATAGGGGAGTGGATGAAAACCATGTGGCACTGCCGTCACTGTTAGCTGTGGCAGCAGTTCACAGACATCTTGTTGTTACTAAGAAATGTACAGCAATGTCACTTATTCTTGAGTCGGGCGAGCCGAGAGAAGTTCATCATTTTGCTACATTACTTGGTTTTGGTGCATCTGCCGTTAATCCATATCTGGCCCATTCCACCATTAAGGAGCTGGTGGATAGTGACCTGCTTGACAAGGACTATTATGCAGCTGTTGAGGATTATGACAGTGCCATACTTCACGGTATTGTCAAGATTGCCTCTAAGATGGGTATCTCAACAATCCAGTCATATCAGGGAAGCAAGATATTTGAGGCAATCGGTATTTCAAAGGAGGTTGTGGATACTTATTTCACAGGAACTGTAAGCCGTGTCGGCGGTATAACCTTAGATGATATTGCAAAGGCTGTTGACAAGCAGCACAGCCGTGCATTTGATCCTTTGGGGCTTGCTGCTGATCTTGAGCTTACGGCAGTGGGACGGCATAAGTCAAGAAGCCAGGGGGAAAATCATAGATACAATCCCCAGACCATCCATATGCTGCAGCTTGCCACAAGAGAGGGCGATTACGATAAATTTGTTGAATATACAAGGATGGTGGATGCAGAAAAGACAGGATACCTTAGAAGCCTTATGGATTTCAATTATCCGGAGGAGGGTATTGATATTTCCGAGGTTGAAAGCGAGGAGGAAATTGTAAAAAGATTTAAGACCGGTGCCATGTCCTACGGTTCAATATCTGAAGAAGCGCACCAGACCCTTGCCATTGCCATGAATCATTTACATGGAAAGTCCAACAGTGGTGAGGGTGGAGAGAGTGACGAGAGAATTGCATCTGCCGGAACAAAGCATGACAGAAGCTCTGCCATCAAGCAGGTAGCAAGCGGACGTTTTGGAGTCACCAGCAAATATCTTGTAAGTGCCAAGGAGATACAGATAAAGATGGCACAGGGAGCAAAGCCCGGTGAGGGCGGACATCTTCCTGGGAAGAAGGTATATCCTTGGATTGCAAAGACAAGACATTCAACGCCTGGTGTAAGCCTTATATCACCGCCGCCTCATCATGACATTTATTCCATTGAGGATCTTGCGCAGCTCATATATGATTTGAAAAATGCCAATAAAAATGCACGTATTTCCGTAAAACTAGTATCGGAAGCCGGAGTTGGAACAGTTGCTGCCGGTGTAGCAAAGGCAGGTGCACAGGTTATCCTTGTGTCCGGCTATGACGGAGGAACTGGAGCTGCACCATTAAGCTCCATACATAATGCAGGACTTCCATGGGAGCTTGGACTTGCGGAGACACACCAGACATTACTATCCAACGGACTTAGAAATCAGGTCGTTATAGAGACGGACGGCAAGCTTATGAGCGGCAGGGATGTGGCTATTGCGGCACTTCTCGGCGCAGAGGAATTCGGTTTTGCTACGGCACCCCTTGTAACCCTTGGATGTGTCATGATGAGAGTATGTCATCAGGATACATGTCCTATGGGAGTTGCCACACAGAATCCGGAGCTCAGAAAGCGCTTTGCCGGCAAGCCTGAGTATGTGGAGAACTTCATGATATTTATAGCGAGACAGCTTCGTGAATACATGGCAAGACTTGGTGTACGGACAATAGATGAGATGGTTGGTAGAACAGATCTTTTGAAGACAAAGGATGGTCTTACCGATGAACAGGCGAAAATTAACCTTGGTCAAATTCTAGTGGATGTTTCAGGCATTGACAGGTCATTGCAGACATTTCATCCCGAGCTTGCCTATGACTTCAAATTAGAAAATACAAAGGATGAAAAGGTATTGCTGGAAAGTAAGGAAATTCAAGGTTCAATATCAAAAGGAAAGAAGAGCAGTATAGATATTAAGCTTACTAATATAGACAGAACCTTCGGCACACTTCTTGGTGCTGAGATCACAAGAAATAATCCTGAGGGACTTGCTGAGGATACAATAGAGGTTAACTGCACGGGTTCAGGCGGGCAGAGCTTTGGTGCATTTATTCCTAAGGGACTTACCATGAAGCTTACAGGTGACAGCAACGACTACTTTGGAAAGGGATTATCAGGCGGAAAGCTTATTGTCCACGCACCGGAGGATGCCAAGTATGATCCCGAGGAGAACATCATTATAGGAAATGTTGCCCTATATGGCGCAACCTCAGGTGAGGCATACATAGCAGGTATGGCCGGAGAGCGTTTCTGTATCCGTAATTCTGGTGTTACCGCTGTTGTTGAAGGCGTTGGTGAACACGGATGTGAATATATGACAGGAGGGCATGCGGTAATATTAGGACCTACAGGCAAGAACTTTGCAGCAGGTATGAGTGGCGGTGTTGCTTATGTGCTTGATGAGGAGAATACCCTTTATAAGAATCTTAATAAGCAGCTTGTTGTTATGGAGAAGGTAGAGCTTAAGAATGACAAGGAGGAGCTTAAGAGAATTATAGAGAACCATGTGAAATATACAGGCTCAAGGAAGGGACAGCGTATTCTTGATAACTTTGATGAGTATATCGGAAGGTTCAAGAAGATCATACCGACAGATTATAAAGAGATGTTAAGGCTCACTGCACGCAATGAGGAGCAGGGCATGGAAAGAGAGCAGGCGCAGATTGAGGCATTTACGGAGCTTGTGGGATAATATTAATTGACAATATGACGTCCATATTATTATGGGCGTCATATTTGAGTTTATCAATTATTTAAGAAAAAAAGAAAAGTACTTTACAAATCCCTACTAACATAGTATGATAATATGCAAACTGGAAAATGATATATGGCATTGTTTATGTTTATAGGGGAGGATGCTTGAAAAGCAGTTACTGAAAAGGAGGAGACATGATTATTTCGACCAGAGGCAAGAATGCGCTTAAGCTTATGCTGGATCTTGCGGCCTATAATACAGGCGAGATGATACGGCTTAAGGATATTGCAAAACGCCAGAACATTTCAGAGAAATATTTAGAACAGATTGTATCGGGACTTCACCGAGCTTCGCTTGTTAACAGTGTAAGAGGCAAAAATGGTGGCTATACTTTAAGATATTCACCCGAACAGTATACGGTAGGACAGATAATCAGGGCAGTGGAAAATGATATTGCACCCACTGACTGCTTTGGTGAAAACAGTCCGCCATGTCCCAATAAAGCCACCTGCGCCAATTATCGTCTGTGGGGCAGATTAGACGCCGCATTGAATGATGTGCTGGAGGGAATAACCTTAGCGGATATGCTGGACTGGCAGAAGGAGCTTTATACGGACCAATATGTAATCTAAGAGATCATTATGAGATATTTGTCAGATAGTGACAGTATGTGAAAAGTATAATAATATAGCCAGTATGAAAGGCTGATCAATGATTATTAATAAAAATATAGAAAGGTGACTGTTATGTCAGATGTTTTACTTTCAATAAAGAATTTGTCAGCAAGTGTTGATAATGAAATGATACTAAAGGATATTAATCTTAATATAAGACCGGGAGAGACACATGTGCTGTTAGGACCTAACGGTGCAGGCAAATCTACCCTTGGTAATGTGTTGATGGGCAACCCTGTTTATAAGGTGGAGTCAGGAAGCATAACCTTTGAGGGGGAAGAGATCGTTAATGAGTCAGCGGACAAGCGTGCCAACAGGGGAATGTTTCTTTCATTTCAGAATCCATTAGAGGTACCTGGGCTTTCCCTGGAATCATTTATACGCAATGCCATAAGGCAAAAGACAGGAAAGGCGGTCAGGATACTTAAGTTCAAGAAAGAGCTTGAGGAGAAGATGGGACTGCTTAACATGGATCCATCCTATGCTGACAGGGATTTAAATGTGGGCTTTTCCGGAGGAGAGAAGAAGAAGGCGGAGATA
The DNA here is from genome assembly GCA_017470935.1 of Lachnospiraceae bacterium. Taxonomy (GTDB): domain Bacteria; phylum Bacillota; class Clostridia; order Lachnospirales; family Lachnospiraceae; genus CAG-590. The sequence goes on along the minus strand of JAFUXG010000059.1, from coordinate 230,632 downwards.
TTGCAGCTTCTCATGCTTAATCCAAAGTTTGCAATTCTTGATGAGACGGATTCAGGTCTTGATGTGGATGCGGTAAAGAATGTGTCAAAGGGAATAGAGGAGTATCAGAAGAGCGAGGATGGTGCGCTTCTTATCATCACCCACAGTACAAAGATACTTGAGTCGCTTAAGGTGGATTATACACATGTGCTCGTGAAGGGACAGATCGTGAAGACGGGCGATGCTTCCCTTGTGAAGGAGATCAATGAGAACGGATTTGAGGCATATCTGTAAAAATGCGCCAATCGCAGTGAGGCAGATAAGAAAAACGTGAAGACATTTGTTGGCATATAATTAGACAGATTGTTAGGATGGAAGAGGAATATGGAAATTAGAAAAGATACCCCCATTGATATAGAAAAAGATAAGGATGGGATCCTTTTGGATGATGTCAATAGGGAACTGTATGATTTTAAGGATGAAGAAAAGGATGAGGATTTCTATAAGGTAGATGAGGGTCTTACGCCTGACATAATAAGAGAGATCTCTGAGGAGAAAAACGACCCGGAATGGATGAGAGAATTCAGACTTAAATCCTTGGAAATATACAATAATATAGAGGTGCCTGACTGGGGACCGCCCATAGACGGGCTCGACATGGACAGGATAGTGACCTATGTGCGCCACAAATCGGATATGAAAAGCGACTGGAATGAGGTGCCAGAGGATATTAAGAATGCCTTTGAAAAGCTGGGAATACCCCAGGCGGAAAGAGAAGCCTTAGCAGGTGTGGGAGCCCAGTATGACTCTGAGCTTGTGTACCATAATGTGCGTGAGGATGTGAAGGCTGACGGCGTCATTTACACTGATATGGAAAGCGCGCTTACCGGGGAATATGCGGATATGGTAAAGGAGCATTTCATGAAGCTGGTGCCGCCAACGGATCACAAATTTGCCGCGCTTCATGGAGCAGTCTGGTCAGGAGGCTCCTTTGTATATGTTCCAAAGGGCGTTAAGGTGGACATTCCCCTGCAGTCATATTTTCGTCTAAATGCAAGGGGAGCCGGACAGTTTGAGCATACACTTATAATAGTAGATGAGGAGGCGGACCTTCATTTTATCGAGGGTTGTTCAGCCCCCAAATATAACGTGGCAAATCTCCATGCGGGCTGTGTTGAGCTGTATGTGGCAAGAAATGCCCATCTGCGTTATTCCACCATCGAGAACTGGTCTAAGAATATGTATAACCTTAACACCAAGAGGGCGCTGGTGGAAGAGGGTGGAACTATAGAGTGGATTTCGGGATCATTTGGCTCCCATGAATCATACCTGTATCCCACATCAGTGCTTAAGGGTGATGACTCTCATGCGGAATTCACCGGTGTTACCTTTGCGGGAAAGGGACAGAACCTTGATACCGGTGCAAAGATGATCCATATCGGCAGAAGAACATCCTCCTTCATCGATACAAAATCCATATGTAAGAGTGGAGGAATAAGCACATACAGAAGCTCAGTTGTCATAGGTAAAAATGCTGAGGGGGCAAAGGCATCAGTTAACTGTGGCTCCCTTATGTTAGATTCCATATCCCGTTCTGATACTGTTCCGGCAATTGAAATGAGAACGGACAAGGCGGATGTGGGACACGAGGCTAAGATAGGACGTATCAGTGATGAGGCTGTGTTCTATCTCATGAGCCGCGGAATAACGGAGGCAGAGGCAAGGGCTATGATAGTAAGCGGTTTTGCAAGTCCCGTGAGCAAGGAGCTGCCCCTTGAATATGCAGCAGAGATGAACAATCTCATAAAGCTTGAGATGGAGGGAGGCTGATGTGCCTCTCAGCCATAAAGGCTGCAGCTTTTTGATAACAGATAATACATGCAGGTTGAGTAAAGGATGTATGATATGAAATTAAATGCAAAGGTCAATAACCTTCCGGTGCTGACAATGAATTCATTGAAGCTTAATGCAGCACCACTTGATATAGATATTGAATTTAAAGAGAACAGGACACTTAAGCCCGCCTGCCTCCCCAAAGGGATAACAGTGGAATCAGGCGTGGGCTCTGATGAGCTGGCGGACAGGTTTAAAAAGCTTGGGATAGGTAATCCTAAGGAAATGATAGTAGCGGGGAAATATCCCATATACAATACCCAGGGCTTTGCAACAGGCATGGGCTCTGACATAGATAAGCTTATGAAGCTCACCGGTACAGGGGCTGATGTGTATACTATTGACAGCTCTTATAAGTCAGACTCCCCGATATTGTTACATTATGTTTTTGCTGATGGAGATAATGTGCTTGATAATACATTTATTCATGCAAAGGAAGGCTCGGAGAGTACCATTATCATGTATTACTCCTGTGATGATCTGATTGCGGATATAAAGCCCGGTGATGACGGTAAATTAGCTGCGGATAAAAACACTGGCTTATCTGATAATTTAACTGCAGATATAAATGATGATCGATTGGGAATATTAACCGCAGATAAAAAAGGCTTTTCCGGAAACCAGACAAGAGTATACCTTGAGAAGAATGCCAAGGTACATCTTATAAAGGTGCAGATGTTAGATAAAGGATTTCTATTCTTTGACGATATTGGCGGCTATTCTGAAGCAGATTCATCCTTTGAGGTAACCAAGCTGGAGCTTGGGGCAGGCAATGTATACGATGGACTTAATGAGGCTCAGATGGGTTACCGCAGTGATTTCAGGGTAAACTACGGATATATAGGTCTTCCGGATACTGTCTGCGATATTAATTACAATGATGTGTTCTGGGGAAAGAAGTCTAATGGTGTAATGAGATTCAATGAGGCTCTTATTGGAAATGCAAAGAAGACCTTCCGTGGAACAGTGGATTTCCGGGAGGGCTGTAAGGCTGCATCAGGGGATGAGCAGGAGGATGTACTGCTTTTCGGAGAAGACATTGTGAACAAGACAATACCCTTGATCCTCGGTGAAGAGGAGGATGTGGAGGGACGCCATGCAGCCACCATAGGAAAGCTTTCAGATGATATGCTTTTCTATATGCAGAGCCGGGGCATCGATAAAAGGAAGGCGGAGGAGCTTATGGTGGAGGCTTCCATTACATCCATTAGTAGCCGCATTCCTTCTGAAGAGCTGCAAGCAAGGATCACGCAATATATACGTAATGTATTTTCATAAATAAACAGTAATTTGTTTAAAAAAGAGGAGAATTGACATGGATATTAAGGACATACGCGCCGACTTCCCTATACTTTCTGATGAGCGATATATATATTTCGATAATGCGGCAACCTCCCAGAGACCGCGGCAGGTGCTTGAGGCAGTGGCGGATTTCTACAAAACCACCAATGCAAATCCATTGAGAGGTTTGTATGAGTGGAGTGTTGGAGCCACAGAGGCTTATGAGAAGGCAAGGGTCAAGGTGGCACAGTTTTTGAATGCCGAGTCTGAGACTGAGATTGTATTTACAAGGAATGCCACAGAGGCCATCAATCTTGTTGCATACTCCTATGGGCTTTATAATCTGCATGAAGGTGACGAGATAGTGATCTCTATCATGGAGCATCACAGTAACATTCTCCCATGGCAGATGGTGGCAGAAAAGACAGGCGCGGTGTTGAAATACATGGAGTATGATGAGAAGCTGGAGTTTTCTGATGAAGAGCTTAGTAAGATCACAGATAAGACTAAGCTGGTTGCAGTAACATATGTATCCAATGTTCTCGGCGTCACTAATCCAATCAGGAAAATAGCTAAGCTCGCCCATGAGAAGGGTGCGGTTGTTGTAGTAGATGGTGCTCAGAGTACACCTCATAAAAAGGTTGACGTCAGGGATATAGATGCAGATTTCTATGCATTTTCCGGACATAAGATGCTGGCTCCAATGGGAATAGGTGCTCTTTATGCAAAGAAAAAGCTGTTAGAGGACATGCCACCATTTCTTACAGGCGGTGAGATGATAGAGCTTGTGACAAGGGACAGTGCCACTTATGCTGAGGTGCCACACAAATTTGAGGCGGGTACGGTAAATGCAGGTGATGCAGTGGGACTTGCTGCGGCTATAGATTATATTAATGATGTTGGTTTTGATTTTATAGAAGCACAGGAGAAAAAGCTGACAGCCCTTACACTTTCTGCATTTAAGGATATTCCATATGTAACGTTATATGGGGCAGAGGAGGCAGAAAGACATAGCGGGATTGTGACATTCAATATAGAAGGATGTCATCCTCATGATGTATCCTCAGTGTTAGACTCAGAGCACATATGCATAAGGGCAGGCCATCACTGTGCGCAGCCGCTGCTTAAGTATATAGGAGTAAATGCAACTGCAAGAGCAAGCATGTATTTCTACAATACAGAGGAAGAGGTGGAAAGATTCGTGGAAGGCCTTAAAAGGGTAAGAGGCTGGTTGGGTTATGATGTCTGAAGCTGTTTAATGATAATGGACGTAATACCACATATATTAAGAACAGGCATTGCAATAAGTATGTTAAAGTCATAACTGTTGTGAAATGATTAAAACAAGGATGGTTAGAATATGGATTTAAAGCAGATATATAGGGAAATAGTTAACGAGCATAACCTTCACCCGGGGCATAAGCATGATCTTATAAGTCCAACCTATGTGCTAGAAGGAGTGAATCCCACCTGTGGTGATGATGTTAATATACAGCTTAAGCTTGATGATAAGGGCGTTATAACAGAGGCTTCATTTAACGGCTCGGGCTGTGCGGTGTCACAGGCATCCTCCGATATTATGATGGATCAGATTATAGGACTTACTAAGGAGGAAGCCCTTAGGCTGGTGGATACATTTATGGCAATGGTACATGGAACTGTGTCTGATGAGGAGCTGGAGACGCTTGACGAGGCGGCAGCCTTACAGGATGTTGCCCACATGCCGGCAAGGGCAAAATGTGCGACCCTTGCATGGCACACCTTAGAAAAAATTCTTAAAGAGGAATGATGGATGTGAGTGAAGGGGGAATTCTTTATATTTTTAAGGATACCCCTTTTTTATTTATAGCAGAGGAATTGGATATGAATTAAAATGAGTGATTGCAGAAAGTGAATATTCATAGTATAATCAAAGAATAGTTGTACAAATGTACTACATAATGTGACAGATAAGGGGATTATATATGGATACTAATATTTTATTGGAAAGTGGAACTAATGAGTTAGAGGTGCTTGAGTTCAAGATCTGCGGTAAGAGCTATGGCATCAATGTGGCAAAGATCAAAGAGATTCTTGCCGTGACGGATATTACTCCTGTGCCTAATTCACATCCCTGTATTAAGGGTGTGTTCATGCCGAGAGATACCGTTGTTACAGTTATCGACCTTGCAAGATTCTTAGGCTATGGCAATGGCAGTGATTCCAAGAACAAACAGCTTATAGTTACCAATTTTAATAATCTTCATATTGCCTTTGAGGTAGATATGGTTGTGGGAATTCACCGTGTTTCCTGGTTGGATATGATTAAGCCTGATAATACGGTTAACGCTTCAGATAACGGAGTGGCAATTGGAGTCATTAAGAAGGATACTACGCTGATGATTGTTCTTGACTATGAGAGTATTATCGGTCAGATCAGTCCTGAGACAAGCCTTAAGATGTCAGAGGTTGAATGTCTTGGAGAGAGAGAACGTAACAATATGCCTATCATATTTGCCGAGGATTCGCCTATGCTTTCAAGGCTTGTGGAGGATGCACTTCATACAGCAGGCTATACCTCTGTAACCGGCTGTGCCAATGGTGAGGAGGCTTGGGAAAAGCTTAAGGAGCTTAAGAAGAATAACGGTATTAATTATGGTGTCAAATGTATTATTACTGATATAGAGATGCCGCAGATGGATGGTCACAGACTTATCAGACTTATAAGGGCGGATGAAGCGTTTGACCACGTTCCTGTAATAATATTTTCTTCCCTGATTAATGATGACATGAGACGTAAGGGAGAGCGCCTTGGAGCTGATGCACAGGTATCAAAGCCGGAGATAGGCCAGCTTGTGGGAATAATAGACAATCTTATTATCCAAGGAAGAAATGTAGAAAAAGAATAAAAGGTAAACTGTAATAACAAAGAGTAATATGGGTTAGTAGAAGCGTTGAATAAAAGAAATGCAGATAAAGAGTAACATATATTAGAAAAATCATGGAATAAAGGATGTAGAGGATGAGTGAGAATTCTATTTCCAGGGAAAAGGATATAAGAAGAATCAAACAGATAGTTATATATCTCATATTTGTATTAATTAATATTGCGTTAAACCGGCTGGTAAAGTCCTTTGACCTTCCGTTATACGTGGACAACGTTGGTACAACTATGGGCTCTGTCCTTGGAGGGTACCTGCCAGGTATTTTTGTGGGTTATATTACCAACCTTATTAATGCAACAGCAGATCCGGTTAATGCTTATTATGCTGGTATTAGTGTTCTTATTGCAATTACTTTATCCTTTTTTGCAAGAAAGGGCTTTTTTGAAAGGTTTTGGAAGGCACTTATTACTATTCCATTTCTTGCCTTTGTGGGAGGAGTGGTAGGCTCCCTGCTTACATGGTTCATTTACGGACCAGGAGAGGCTGCCTTGCCGGAACAGCTTTTCAATGATTTCAAGCTGGATCTCATTGATAAGGCAATCACAATTGTTATAGCTTATATTCTTATTAAGCTTATGCCAAAGAAGTTTTCTCTGATGCTAGAGCTTACGGACTGGTGTCAGAAGCCCCTTACAGACGAAGAGAAGAAGCTGTCAAGAAAGGCTTCTACAAGAGGGGTATCCCTTCGTAACAAGATTGTAATCATAATAAGTATTATAATGATATTCATAGCCTTTGTTACATCTACAATAAGCTATGTGCTTTACAAGAATTTTGCTATAGGACAGTATACCTCAACGGGCAGGAACATTGCAAAGCTTGCCGCAACAGCTATTGATGGAGACAAGGTTAACGACTATCTTGAGAATGGTAAGGATTCAGACTATGAGAACACCCAGAATATACTATATAGCATTAAGGATAGCTCTGATGATATTGAGTATATCTATGTTTACCAGATAAGGGAGGACGGCTGCCACGTTGTATTTGACCTTGATACGGAAGAACTTGAGGGAGCAGCATTGGGTGACATCATTCCCTTTGATGAATCATTTAATGAGCTTGTACCTGAGCTTTTGCTGGGGAGTAATATAGACCCTATTGTAACGGATGATACCTTTGGATGGCTTCTTACTGATTATGAGCCTGTGTTCAACTCCCAGGGTGAGTGTGTATGCTATGCCTGCGCAGATATCAATATGGAGGAGGTCAGGCTTAACGGTATAAGCTTTCTTGCAAAGGTAATTTCGCTGTTTGTGGGCTTTTTCATTCTCATACTTGTGCTTGTGATGTGGTTTGCAGATTATCATGTGCTTTATCCCATAGATGCTATGACCTTTGCAGCGGGAGAGTTTGCCTATAACAGTGATGAGGCTTTAGAGATCGGAGTTGAGAGGCTCAAAGCTCTTAAGGTTTCCACTGGCGATGAGATAGAGAATCTGTATAAGGTTTTGACAAAGACAATTAGTGAGACTGTGGGATATATAGAGGATGTTAAGCAGAAGGGTGAACAGATCGCCAATATGCAGCATGGCCTTATATACATAATGGCTGACCTTGTGGAGAGCAGGGATAAGAATACCGGAGATCATGTCAGAAAGACTGCTGCGTATGTTAAGCTTATATTAGAGCTTCTTAAGGAGAATAATCTTTATTCGGAATACATAACAGACAAATTTATTGAAGATGTATGTAATTCAGCACCTCTTCATGATGTTGGTAAGATAGTGATCTCTGATGTAATACTTAACAAACCGGGAAGGCTTACGGATGAAGAGTTTGCAATTATGAAGACCCATACCACAGCCGGCCAGGAGATAATAAAAGGTGCTATGGAGCTTACAGGAGATACAGGATATCTTAGCGAAGCCCTTAATCTTGCCACATACCATCATGAGAAGTGGGATGGAAGCGGTTATCCTGAGGGACGTAAGGGGGAGGAGATTCCATTGTCTGCAAGAATAATGGCAGTGTCTGATGTGTTTGATGCGCTTGTATCAGTTAGAAGCTACAAGAAACCATTTACCTTTGATGAGGCAATGAAGATAATAGAGGAGGGTATAGGAACACATTTTGACCCTGTTATAGCCAAGATTTTTGTAGAGAACAGAGAACGTGTAAGAGAAATCGCTGAGGAGCATTCAAAGGCACGGGGATATACCCTGGGCTAAACTATAAAAATGAGCAAGAGTGTGTTATGCATGAATCTGGCCTTTACGAATGAACACATGTGGCTGTTATGCTGCATGTAAATTATATATAAAGACACAGTTAATAAGACATCATTAAAGAAAGGTGTGTAGAAATGGCAGTTTACAATCCCAAATCGCTTAAGGCAGAAGAGTTTATTAATCATGAGGAGATATTGGAGACGTTAGAATACGCCGAAAAAAACAAAAACAATATGGCTTTGATCGATGAGATATTAGAGAAAGCAAAGCCAAGAAGAAACGGCGGAATATTGTCCTGCAAGGGGCTTTCCCACAGAGAGGCATCGGTGCTCCTTGCCTGTGAGGATCCCGTTAAGGTTAAGCAGATGTATGAGCTTGCAGAAGAGATCAAGCTGGAGTTTTACGGCAACAGGATTGTTCTTTTTGCGCCGCTATACTTATCTAATTATTGTGTAAATGGGTGTCTATACTGTCCGTATCATCTTAAGAATAAGACGATTCCCAGAAAGAAGCTTACCCAGGAGGAGATTAGGGCTGAGGTAATTGCTCTTCAGGATATGGGACATAAGAGACTTGCCATTGAGGCAGGAGAGGATCCGGTCAATAACCCTATAGAATACATTCTTGACAGTATTAAGACTATATATGGTATTCACCACAAGAATGGTGCAATAAGACGTGTCAATGTCAACATTGCAGCTACAACAGTTGAGGAATACAGAATGCTTAAGGAAGCAGAGATAGGTACTTACATTCTGTTTCAGGAGACATATGACAAGAAGGGGTATGAGGAGCTTCATCCCACAGGTCCTAAGCATAACTATGCATATCACACAGAAGCTATGGACAGAGCCATGGACGGTGGTATTGATGATGTGGGACTTGGAGTCTTATTCGGTCTTGAAAAATACAAATATGAATTTGCAGGGCTCTTGATGCACGCCGAACATCTTGAGGCAGTTCATGGCGTGGGACCCCATACCATAAGTGTACCAAGGGTTAAGAGAGCTGATGACATTGATCCGGATATGTTTGATAACGGAATTGATGATGATACATTTACTAAGATTATTGCATGTATAAGAATTGCAGTTCCCTACACCGGAATGATCATTTCCACAAGGGAAAGTGAGGAGGTAAGAAAGAAAGCGCTTGCCATGGGTATTTCCCAGATAAGCGGCGGATCCCGTACCTCTGTTGGAGGCTATACCGAGGAGGAACGGCCACACGATACAGAGCAGTTTGATGTGTCGGATTCAAGGACCCTGGATGATGTTATCGAGTGGCTAATTGAGCTTGGATATATTCCTTCATTTTGTACGGCATGCTACAGGGCTGGACGGACAGGTGACCGCTTCATGAGCCTTTGTAAGACAGGACAGATTCAGAACTGCTGTCATCCAAATGCACTTATGACGCTTACGGAGTATATGATGGATTATGCATCACCGAAGGTAAAGGAAAGCGGCATCAAGCTGATTAACGAAGAACTGCTTGCCATTCCTGATGAGAAGGTAAGGGCAGTAGCCAAAGAACACATAGACGCGATCATGAATTCGGACAGACGTGATTTCCGATTCTGATGGTATTATCAATAAAGAGGAGGATATTAATATGCCATTTATCAATTCAAAGGTGACAGTTCCGGTGGGACCGGAGACAGAGGAGAAGATCAAGGCTGAGCTTGGCAAGGCGTGCAGTATAATAGGCAAGCCGGAAAGCTATGTCATGATAGGATTTGAGGACGGTTATTCACTTTACTTTGCAGGGGAGAAGCTGGATAAGGGAGCTTATGTTTCAGTTGATATTTATGGCTCCGGAAATTCATCTGCTTTTGAAAAGATGACAGCAAAGATATGTGAGATATATGAAAGTGAACTGGGTATTCCAGGGAATCACATATATGTGGAATACAGAACTACTCCTGACTGGGGCTGGAACGGCAGGAATTTTTAAGTTTCCATGTTGTTATTTTTTTCCTGTTATGCTATAATGAGCAAAGTAGCCGATTTGCACACAGGTGTGCAAAATCGGATATTTTGCGAATGTCCACATGGAGCCGCCAGGCGACATGCTATAATGGACGAAGCGGGTCTCGCAAGAGACGGACCGAAATATTTTATATCAAAGGCTTAGAGTTAAGCTTATATGAGAAAGGAGTTTGTAATGGTTAATATCGCAGAAAAGAGCTTGTTGGAGATTGAGAAGGTTGTAGGAAGAGAGATTCTTGATTCTCGTGGAAATCCTACTGTTGAGGCTGAGGTATGGCTTGCAGACGGTACTGTTGGAACAGGCTGTGCACCTAGTGGAGCTTCTACAGGTGAGTTCGAGGCACTTGAGCTTCGTGACGGAGATAAGTCACGTTATCTTGGAAAGGGTGTTACTAAGGCTGTTGAGAATATCAACACTACCATCAATGACGTACTTGTAGGCATTAACGCTTCTGATATCTATGCAGTAGATGCAGCAATGCTTAAGGCTGACGGAACAAAGGACAAGTCTAAGTTAGGTGCTAATGCAATTCTTGCAGTTTCAATTGCAGCAGCAAGAGCAGCAGCAGCTTCTCTCAATGTTCCTCTTTATAGATTCTTAGGTGGTGTACAGGGAACTAACCTTCCTGTTCCTATGATGAACATTTTAAATGGTGGTGCTCATGCAGATAGCGCTGTTGATACACAGGAGTTCATGATCATGCCTGTTGGTGCTCCGACCTTTAAGGAAGCATTGAGATGGTGTGCAGAGGTATTCCATAAGTTAAGAAGCCTTATCAAGGATATGGGTGACGTTACAGCTGTTGGTGATGAGGGTGGTTTCGCTCCTAACCAGCTTAAGAGTGACGAGGAAGCTATCGAGAAGATCTTAGAGGCTATTAAGGCTGCAGGCTTTGAGCCAGGTAAGGACTTCATGATCGCTATGGATGCTGCTTCTTCAGAGTGGAAGAGTGAGAAGGGCAAGGGCTTCTACAAGCAGCCTAAGTCAGGTAAGGAATTTACATCAGATGAGCTTATTGCTCACTGGGAGTCACTTGTAGATAAGTATCCTATCATCTCTATCGAGGATGGTCTTGATGAAGAGGATTGGGAAGGATGGCAGAGAATGACTGAGAAGATCGGTCATAAGGTACAGCTCGTTGGTGATGACTTATTTGTTACTAACACAGAGAGACTTTCAAAGGGTATCGAGCTTGGCGCTGCTAATTCTATTCTTATCAAGCTTAACCAGATCGGTTCTGTATCAGAGACATTAGAGGCTATCAAGATGGCTCATGCAGCAGGCTACACAGCAATTTCTTCACACCGTTCAGGTGAGACAGCAGATACAACAATTGCTGACCTTGCAGTTGCTCTTAACACTAACCAGATCAAGACCGGTGCTCCTAGCCGTTCAGAGCGTGTTGCTAAGTACAATCAGTTACTTAGAATTGAGGAGGAGCTTGGCGATAGCGCAGTATATCCTCAGATGAAGGCTTTCAAGGTTAAGAAATAATCATAGATAATAACATATTACATGTTAATTCGATACGGCTTCGCTTGTTTGCGGAGCCGTATTTATTCATAGATTGGATGATAATGATGAAGCTTCAGAGATTATACAGCTACGTGAGACAGGCTGTTGATGATTACAATATGATTGATGACGGAGATAAGATGGCGGTCGGAATGTCAGGTGGGAAGGACTCATATACCTTATTGTATGCGCTGGCAGGGCTAAGGAGATTTTATCCAGATAGGTTTGATATAGTGGCAATAACTGTAGATCTTGGGTATGAAGGCTTTGACACCGGGTTGATCAAAGGAGTTTGTGACAGCCTGGATGTAGAGTATTATGTGGTGCCTACCAGGATATCAGAAATGACAGGTGATAAGGGCTGCTCCTTGTGTGCAAGGCTCAGAAAGGGCGCCTTCGGCGAGAAGGCTTCTGGGCTTGGCTGTAACAAAATGGCATATGCCCATAACAGAGATGATGCGGTGGAGACAATGCTGCTGTCTCTTATGTATGAAGGCAGAATATCATGCTTTCAGCCGGTTACGAGATATGATGATACATGCTTAACACTGATAAGACCGCTTATATATGTTCCGGCAGGAAGGGTTATGGGCTTTGCAAAAAGCAATGAGCTTCCTATAGTGAAAAATCCATGTCCATTTGACAATGCTACAGAAAGGACATATGTAAGGGACCTGCTTAATGATATGGAAAAGCATGCACCGGGAACAAAGGACAGGATGATGACGGCTATTAAGAAAGGAATATGGCAGTATTAACCGGTACGGAAGACGATTGCAGATATGTACCGGTTTTTTGTTATCGCAGGGACTGCACTAGGAATATTGCTGCTCTGAAACACGCAGCCTTGCGGGCGGGCAGGTTACCTGTCCGATTTGTTCTGCATATATTTATGTGGCAGAAAATGGACTTGCTAAAACATTTAATATAGGTTAGAATATGTCTGTTTGGAGCGATATTTGTAGAAAAGAGTAATTATTGTACTTGCTGTGAACTTTGAATAATATATTTATATAGCATATATTTTGCAAATGAATACACGAAGCCATAGGTGACGTGATTTAGAAAAAGAGGTGTAACAATGAGAATTGGTTTGGATGTAGGTTCCACAACACTTAAATGCGTGGTGCTGGACGATAATGATCAGATCGTCTATAAGGATTACCAGAGACATTTTTCACAGATTACTGAAAAGACAGTACATATGCTTTCTGATATTAAGGAGAAGTTTCCCGATGAGAAGGAATTTTCTCTTACCATATCAGGCTCTGCCGGAATGGGAATTGCAGATACACTTGGAATCCCATTTGAGCAGGAGGTGTATGCCACAAGAGTTGCTGTGAATAAAATGATTCCGGGCACTGATGTTGTTATAGAGCTTGGAGGAGAGGATGCAAAGATCCTTTTCCTTACAGACGGACTTGAGGTAAGAATGAACGGCTCCTGTGCCGGGGGTACAGGTGCATTTATCGACCAGATGGCAACCCTTCTTAATATGGAAGCCGGGGAGATGAATGAGATAGCAAAGAGCTATGAGAAGATATATACTATCGCCAGCCGCTGTGGTGTGTTTGCCAAGTCTGATGTGCAGCCGCTGCTTAACCAGGGTGCGCAGAAGAATGATATATCAGCAAGTATATTCTACGCGGTAGTCAACCAGACTATAGCAGGGCTTGCCCAGGGACGTGAGATAGAGGGTAAGGTTGTATATCTTGGCGGACCTCTTACATTCTTATCAGAATTGCGCAAGGCATTTGACAAGACCTTGAAGCTAGAGGGAGTGGCACCGGATAATTCTCTTTACTTTGTGGCAATGGGTGCGGCTCTTAAGAAGGATAACAGATCATTTGATATAGATGAGCTTATTAAGAAGATTGACGGGTATACAGCCACAGGCGGATATGCAAGCTGTAAGCCGTTATTTACATCTCAGGATGAGTACGATAGGTTCATCGAAAGACATAAGAAGAATTCCGACCATATTAAAAATGTGGATAGTCTTACAGGACACGCATTTCTTGGAATTGATGCGGGATCGACTACGGTGAAGGCTGTGGTTGTTGACGAGGATGCCAATATTCTCTGCTCAAGATATCTTCCTAACGGAGGTAATCCCGTACCGATCATTAAGGAATTTTTAGAGGATCTGTATAAGCAGTATCCGGACATTCACATTGAATCATCAGCGGTAACAGGCTACGGTGAGGAGATGATCATGAATGCCTTTGGCGTTGACTTTGGTATTGTGGAGACGGTGGCACATTTTACCGCTGCTAAGAAGTTCCAGCCGGATGTGGATTTCATTATTGATATAGGCGGACAGGATATCAAGTGCTTTCAGATAAGGAATAATGCCATAGATAACATTTTCTTAAATGAGGCATGCTCTTCGGGCTGTGGGTCATTTTTACAGACCTTTGCAGGTGCTCTTGGATATGGAATAGAAGAGTTTGCAAAGCTTGGTCTGTTTGCAGATAAGCCGGTGGATCTTGGCTCGCGCTGTACGGTGTTCATGAATTCGTCAGTAAAGCAGGCACAGAAGGATGGAGCCTCAATTGAGAATATATCAGCAGGACTTTCTATCTCTGTTGTTAAGAATGCACTTTACAAGGTCATACGTGCTGCATCTGCTAAGCAGCTTGGAGAGCATATAGTTGTTCAGGGCGGAACCTTCCTTAACAATGCAGTGCTCCGCGCCTTTGAGCAGGAGATAGGACATGATGTGGTAAGACCTGAGATGGCAGGAATTATGGGAGCATACGGCTGCGCCCTCTATGCTATGGAAAACAGCAATGGAAAGAGTGAGGTGCTTGATGAAGAGGGACTTAAGAACTTCACCCATGAGATCAAGATGACTACATGTAACGGCTGCAGTAATCACTGTAAGCTTACGATTAATATATTTGATAATGGAAGAAGATTTATAAGCGGTAACCGCTGTGATAAGCCTACGCAGAAGAAGGCTGAGGGACCACAGTATGACCTTTACACTTATAAGCTCAAGCTTCTTGAGGAGTACAGGAAATCAGAGATACCTGAAGGAAAGGCAAGGGGAACTATTGGAATACCAATGGGACTTAATATGTATGAGCTGCTGCCATTCTGGTATACCCTGTTTACAAAGCTTGGATTTAATGTGGTTACATCACCCAATTCATCAAGAAGTCTTTACTTAAGCGGTCAGCATACCATTCCTTCTGACACGGTATGCTTCCCTGCAAAGCTCATGCACGGACATATTGAGGCATTGCTTAAGGAAAATGTTGATGCAATATTCTATCCATGTCTTTCATATAATTTTGATGAGGGACTTGGTGACAACCATTACAATTGTCCTGTGGTTGCCTATTATCCGGAGGTCCTTGAGGCGAATGTGAAGGCACTTCGGGATGTGAAGTTCATTTACGAGTATCTTGGAATTCACAGGAGAAAGGATTTCACAAAGAAGTTCCACAAGGTGCTGGAAAAATATTTTGGCAAAATGAAATTTTCAGATGTATCCATGGCATGTAATTATGCCTACGAGGAATACGATAAGCATATGAGCCTTGTACGCATGGAGGGAAGGAAATATCTTAGGATTGCCGGTCGTGAGAACAAGCCTGTAATTGTGCTTGCGGGAAGACCGTACCATCTTGACCCTGAGATCAATCATGGTATCAACAAGCTTATATGTGATCTGGGGGCGGTGGTGGTTACAGAGGATTCAGTATCTGATATGGCTGAGCCTGTTAGGACCAAGGTGCTTAACCAGTGGATGTATCACTCAAGAATGTATGCTGCTGCGGAATATGTGGCGGATTCTAACGATCCAAAGCTTAATCTTGTTCAGTTGGTATCCTTTGGATGTGGTGTGGACGCCATCACAACAGACGAGGTGAGAAGAATCCTTGAGGAAAAGGGCAAGATATATACGCAGATCAAGATAGATGAGATCACTAATTTAGGGGCTGTTAAGATCAGACTTAGAAGCTTGTTTGCGGCTACGGGACATAAGGGTGAGCAGGAGTAGATACCTGCAGTGAATGAGTGCCTGGTTATGGAAGCTGTGCATTGTGCGCAACCGTATATAATTAATAAATGATTCTGAAGTTATATGATTATTATATACAAAATGAGGAGATGGTTCTGTGGAAGAGAATAAGAATATTATAAGTGAAGAATTGAATAATGATACTGGAATGAATATTTCTGATACAGAAGATTATATGAATGAATCTACGGATGATTTTCTTAATGATGATGGAGATACCTGTGTAGTGGACTTTGATGAGGAAAATAATGCAGCTAAGGTTGTTGACGGCAGGGTAGAGTTCACTAAGGAAATGAAAAAGGATTATACGATTCTGATTCCTGACATGCTTCCGGTTCATTTCAAGCTTCTTAGAAATATTTTTTTACAGAATGGATATAAGGTGGGACTGCTGAAAAACACGGGACGAAGAGTTGTGGATACAGGACTTAAGTATGTTCACAATGATACATGCTATCCGGCACTTCTTGTTATCGGACAGATGATAAGTGCACTGCAAAGCGGCAAGTATGATGTGAATAAGGTTGCGCTGATGATCACCCAGACAGGGGGTGGCTGCCGTGCCTCTAATTATATACATTTGCTTAGAAAGGCACTTGTTAAAGCAGGTTTAGGCCAGGTTCCTGTAATCTCTCTTAACCTTTCGGGATTAGAGAGCAACAGCGGATTTAAGCTTACCCTGGAGATGTTATACCAGGCTCTTATCGGACTTACATACGGCGACCTTTTCATGCTCCTTAAGAACCAGGTGCGATCCTATGAGGTTAACAAGGGGGAGGCGGATGAGCTTATTGCAAAATGGGTCAAGGAACTTTCTTCCCAGTTCCGTCATCGTAAGGGATACACTCCTAAGGGAATGGAAAGAAATATGAAGGCGATCGTAGAGGATTTCAATAAGATCAAGCTTAACAAGGTGTCAAAGACTAAGGTCGGCGTTGTTGGCGAGATATATGTAAAGTATTCGTCAATGGCTAATAATGACCTTGAGAATTTCTTAGTAGATCAGGATTGTGAGGTCATGGTTCCCGGTGTTATGGGATTCATGATGTTCAAGATAGATAACCGTATAGAGGATATTAATCTCTATGGTGGCAGCCTTGCGAAGAAGAAGGTGGTTCAGGCGCTTATGAAGTACTGTGAGATGCTAGAGGGAATGCTTTATGACTGCGTTTCCAAGTACAGTGATTTCATGCCGCCTTCAAAGTATGCCCATATCAAGCAGCTTATTACAGGCGTTGTAGGTCTTGGCAACAAGATGGGTGAGGGATGGCTTCTTACCGCTGAGATGTTGGAGCTTGCTGAGTCTGGCTATGAGAATATAATATGCGCCCAGCCCTTTGGATGCCTTCCTAACCATATTGTGGGCAAGGGTATGATAAGAAAGGTCAAGGAGATATATCCTCAGGCAAACATTGTGCCTATTGATTACGATCCGGGCGCAACCAAGGTTAATCAGGAGAACCGTATCAAGCTGATGCTGGCTGTGGCAAGGGAAGGATAAGATATATGCGGTATGTTACTGTTTAAGTATCATTTAGGTATAATCATAACATGCCGCCTGACGGCTCCATGAGAGCACTCGCAAAAGTGTTGATTTTTCGTGCAAGCACAAAATCAACATTTTTGCTCATTATAACATATTAATTTATTATGAGAAATGAAGGCAGGAACTATTATTAAGCCCTGCCTTTGTTGTAAAGATAAATAACTCTATTAAATGGTACTCATTTTTTGTGTCTACTTTTCTTGTCTGGTACAAAATACTGGTACAAAATCATATAAAAATGAGTGGAAAAAATGTAAAATAGCATTGAAAAGTGCATGGAAAAAATGTAGAATAGTATTGAAAAGTGCGTGGAAAAAATGTAGAATAGTATTGAAAAGTGCGTAGAAAAAATGTGGATAATAATAAAGGTCAAGGATTATCGTTTTCAAAATCCGTGACCTTTATTCTTTAGTAAATGTCATTATATCTGATATATCACAATCAAGTATTTTACAGAAAGTATCAATGGTGTTGGTAGTGACACTTTCATTTCTTTTGAGTCGAGTAAGTTGAGATGGGCTTATACCATATTCGTGAATCAGCTTATACTGCGACACGTTTTTTTCTCTCATTATATTCCATAAATTGTCAAATGATATCATACGCAATCACCTCATGCTTGCATATTAACTAATATTAGTATATAATTAAATAACTGATATTAGTTATTAACTGAAATAAGATAATAACTAATATCAGCTAATTGTTGTAAAATTAAATATTCAAATTAGAAAGATTAAGGAGGAGCAAGAGGTTGAAGAAAAAAAGGCATAAATGTATAAAAAAAATAACATCGGGTACACTAGTATTTTTAATGGTTTTTTCCATGTTATCAGTCGTGATAGGAAAAATTACAGCGAAGGCGGAGATAGATACTATCAGCAATCCTAGAATTGCAGATGACGGAACGGTAACATGGGATAAGATAACATTTGGAAACTATTATCAGGATGCAGAGTTAGAAGCGGAGCCAATCAAGTGGCGGATACTTGATATTGATAGCGAAGGTAATGCTTTTCTTCTTGCGGATGAGGCACTTGACTGTAAGCCGTACAATACAGGGTATGCAGAGTGTACATGGGAGACATGCACGCTTCGCGACTGGCTTAACGGAACAGATGATTATGCAAATGATAATGCATTTATTAATGTGGCATTTACCGCTGATGAGCAAAGTGCAATTATAGAGACAACAGTGGAAAATCCTGATAATCCGACATATAATACGGAAGGTGGAGAGGCGACCAAGGATAAGGTGTATCTGTTATCCATAGCAGAGGCATCAAAAGCAGGATATGGTTTTGACGAAACGTTAAATATGAATAGTTCAACAAGATGGGCAAAAGCAACGGATTATGCAAAACTGAACAATGCATATTTCATTAAAAGTGGTAGCACTGCCGGCAACTGTTACTGGTGGTGGCTGCGTTCACCCGGTCATGAACCTTCTTTTGCGGCAAGCGTTGATGTCGGTGGCTGGTGCCTCGACAATGGTGATGGTGTCAGCGACGATATGCATAGGCACGCGGTGCGTCCTGCTTTGCATATTAATCTATCATCTTCGTATGTAAAGTATGCTGGTACAGTAACGTCAGATGGAAATGTAACAGAAGGAACAAACACCACAAAAAACAAAAATGACTATAAGACGCCAATAAAGTCCGGAGATGTTACAACATGGGACTGCGTGTACTTTGGTAAATACAAACAGAAGGCGGTTTTTAATAAAAAACCTATAGAGTGGAGGGTACTTTCTGTAGATGGTAATGATGCATTGGTTATAGCCGATAAGGCACTTGACTGTAAGCCGTACAATACAGAGTATGCAGAGTGTACATGGGAGACATGTACGCTTCGTGACTGGCTTAACGGAACAGATAATTATGCAAATGATAGTGCATTCATTAATGAGGCATTTAACAGTGAAGAGCAAAGTGCAATTATAGAGACAACAGTGGAAAATCCTGATAATCCGACATATAATACGGAAGGTGGAGAGGCGACCAAGGATAAGTTGTATCTGTTATCCATAGCAGAGGCATCAAAAGCAGAATATGGTTTTGATGAAACGTTCAATACAGATAGTTTAACAAGACAGGCAAAAGCAACGGATTATGCAAAACTTAATGGAGCAGATTTTAACAGTGGCAGCTCTGTCGGCAACTGTTTCTGGTGGCTGCGCTCACCCGGTTTTGAAACTACTTTTGCGGCAAGAGTAGATTCCTTCTGCTGTGGCCGAGACTATGGCGGTGGTGTCTACTTCGATGATCATGCTGTGCGTCCCGTTTTACATGTTAATCTATCATCTTCATATGTAAAGCCTGTCGGTATAGTGTCGTCAGATAGTGATGATACGTCTGAGAATATAGAGGCGCAGACAGAGGCAAATTCAGTGATTGGTCTTATATCTTTAATCGGAGACGTAACAAAGGACAGCAAGGCTGCGATTGAGACAGCAAGAGCGGCATATAATGCATTGTCTGAAAATGCTAAAGATAAGGTGACAAATTATAGTGTACTTCAGTCTGCTGAAGCAAAACTTGCAGAGATTGAAAAGCAGACAAAGGAGGAAGCGGTTAAAGCAGAAAAAGAGAAACAGGAAACAAATGATCATAATACAACTAATCAACAAGCACCAACACAACAGCAACAGTCAACACAGCAGTCGGTACAACAGCAGGCATCTACTGAACAACTGACAACGGAAGAAAAAGTTACTGTACCTGCAAAGGCAAAGATAGCTTCTGTAAAGAATAATAAGTCAAAAGCCTTTGTGGTTATTTGGAAGAAGGTTAATGATGTAAAGGGTTATGAAGTGAAGTATGCGCTTAATAAGAAATTCACTAAGAGCAAGAAAACAAAAGATATAACATCTTCGTCAGAGGTATCGTTTACTGCTAAGAAGCTGAAGAAGGGTAAGACATATTATGTGAAGGTAAGAGCATATAATACTGATTCACAAAATACAAAAGTATATGGAAAGTGGAGCGCGGTTAAGAAAGTAAAAATAAAGAAATAAAATAGTGTATCGATAAAAGAAATACCCCTTTTCTGTAATTCAGAACGGGGTATTTCATTTGTCTATAAAACTGAGTTGTTTTTCGGAAACTTATAGCAAATCTCCGACCTTTATACTGAAATTTGGATATATATGCACCTGAATCTCATCATCAAAGGAATATTGGTTTGCCTCCCATTCATCACCGAAGATATAAACCATGACAGTGTTTTTGATCGGATTTACAATCCAGTATTCGCGAACCCCGGCATCATTATATTTTGCAAGCTTTGTCATATAGTCCATTTGAATGCTTGAGGGTGATACAATCTCGATTATCCAGTCAGGAGCACCATGACAGCCCCTTTCGTCTAGTTTGTTCTTGTCACATATAACGGATATATCAGGCTCAACATATGTGTGTTCATCATTGTTCAAGAAAACCGCAAATGGAGCAGGATATACCTCGCAGGAACCAGAATTAGAATTAATGTGATTGACGATTTTTACATTTAATTGGCTGACAAGACGCTGATGTGTTCTTGCAGGAGGTGCCATGTCATATATTTGCCCATCTATAAGTTCAGCCCGCTTTCCATCAGGCAAAGAATAGATATAATCAATTGTATATATATCATTTACTTGCTCATCCATGTTATTACCTCGCTTTCATTTAGTTTAATTGAATGTGATGTCTATAACTATTATTTATTTTACCCCAGATTACAAAGTATATCAAGGAATAATAAAATTGCCTTGTATAAGTTATTAAATATATGTTATTATTGTATTGTTATTAATATAAAGCAACAAAGAATTGACGGATTATGAAAGAGGAAATGATTCTATGAGCACACAACAATCGGACAATGAACATAATAAGAAAATGATCGCGCCGATAATTATTACGACATTGGTTATCATTTATTATATTATATACGGTACGATCCTGATTCATATGGTGCCGGGAATAGCAGGTGTGTTGCTTGGAATAATTCCTCTTATTCTAGCTGGGGTTATGTTATATGTATGCTTGCAAAGAATTAATGAGATAAGGAGTGGAGAAGAAGATGATCTTAGTAAATACTGATTACATAAGTGGTAAGGAATTAGAGATGCTTGGACTTGTTAAGGGGAGCACCATACAATCCAAGAATGTGGGTAAGGATATGCTGGAGGGCTTTAAGACATTAGTCGGAGGTGAGCTTGGTGCTTATAATCAGATGATGAATGAAGCCAGAGCACTTGCAACAAAGCGTATGGTAATGGAGGCAGAAGGACTTGGTGCAGATGCCATTGTCAATATCCGCTATTCATCATCAGCCATTATGCAGGGAGCAGCAGAGGTTATAGCCTATGGTACTGCTGTAAAATTTACTAACTGATGTTGTACCGGATGTATACAGCATAAGCGGGCAAAGCTGCTTAGATGTATGCCGGAACAACATAAAACACTTTTACATTATATAATATTTCAGAGAGAGAGTAACATATGCGTATCTGGGGAAAATTAATGAAGAACAACCGTCTGGTGAAAGATATGGTGGTTGAGAATTATGACTATACACTTAACCGGACAAAGAAGGTATATCAGGCACTTGAGGAGATGTGCTATGAGTTTGATCTGGCAAAGCCCATCTGGCTTGATACCAATAAAGAGGATTTTATAAGGCATTCAAGAACAAAGTTCACGAGGGACAGCTTTGTGGAGGATATTGATTTTGACTTCCTTGATTTTCAGGTGATTGAAGAGGACTATTAAAGGTCCTCTTTTTGGGTTGACAGAGAACTTAATGGTTTTTTAAATAAATGGTTTCCATATTCAACAGTTGAACTGTTCAATAAAAATTCAATAAAATAAACACAAAAGTGAAAAATTTCCGTCACAATTTCGTCACAAAAGAGGGATAAGATAGCAAGCATAAAATATAAATCAAGCGAACATACATATAAAGCAGTATAACAAGCTGTAATGTACAGGCTCGCTTATGAAAGGCAGGTTTTAGCTATGGATAATGAGAATATGAATCAGGAAGAAAAGGTTGAACAAGAGGCTGAAAAAGAAGTTGAAAATTCTGTACAGTCAGAAGGTACAAGCAGCCAGTCAACATATCATTTAGACAAGGAATCTGTTCCTGTTCAGAGAGAAGATGTTTCAGACAGACAGATGGCCGGTGATTCATACCGGAGTGGAAGCCCATATCAGAACAGCAATCCGTATCAGGCGGGGAACCAGTACCAGGGCGGTAATCCATACCAGAATGGAAATGCTTACGGACAGGGCATATATACAGGAAATGATTATGCAAAGGCAGAGGAGCCTAAGAAGAAAAAGAAGGCTAAGAAGGCAAAGGCTAAGAAGCAGGGAAGCGGAAAGGCTAAAAAGGTTGTTTCATTTATTGCTTCTGCCGCAGCATTTGGTCTTATAGCAGGCGGCGTCATGTTTGGAGTGAATGCTTTAGGCAACAAAGCCTTAGGCAATAAGAACAAAGCAACTACTGAGGTTGCAAGAGTGACAACATCCGACAGCGGAATGAAGGAAAAGAGTGCAGATAACAGCGTCGCAGATGTGGCAGAGGAGGTAATGCCTTCGATCGTTTCCATAACCAATACATCGGTTCAGACGGTACGTTCATGGTTCCAGTCATATGAGCAGGAGGTAGAGGGTGCAGGCTCAGGAATTATTATCGGACAGACTGATGATGAAATCTTAGTTGCAACCAATAACCATGTTATTGAGGGTGCAAGGGACATAACAGTTTCCTTCTGTGATGATACCTCTGTGGCGGCAACCATCAAGGGAACAGATTCTGCAATGGACCTGGCTGTATTGGTTGTTAAGACTGATGATATGGAAAGCGATACTCTTTCTAAGATCAAGGTGGCAGCACTTGGCTCATCAGATGATCTAAGGGTTGGTGAGTCTTCAATTGCCATCGGTAATGCTCTTGGTTATGGACAATCTGTAACAGTGGGTTATATCAGCGCCTTAGACAGAGAGGTTGATACTGAGGGTAAGACAATGAAGCTTATCCAGACAGATGCAGCTATTAATCCCGGTAACAGTGGCGGTGCGCTTCTTAATGCAAGTGGTGAGGTTATAGGAATTAACACCATGAAGTATGTGGACAGCACTGTTGAGGGTATGGGCTATGCAATTCCAATTTCCAAGGCAATACCTGTAATCAATGATTTAATGAATGCTAAGGTGATCAAGGAGAGCGAGCAGGGCTATCTGGGAATTCAGGGCAATGACATAACAGATGAATATGCCAAGAATTTCAACATGCCTAACGGTGTATATGTAGTTAAGATCATCGAGGATTCTCCGGCAGATAAATGCGGACTTAAAGCAGGTGATATTATTACAAAATTCGGCGACAGGGAAGTATCCAGCATGGAGGAGCTTCAGAGTATTCTTTCTAAGAAGGAAGCTGGCGAAGAGATTCAGATGGTTGTCCAGAGAAATGATGAAAAGGGTGAGTATAAGGAGATAACACTTACTGTTACCCTTGGAGCTAAGAAGGATATGCCGTCTGATGATAAGAGCAGTTCAAAGAAGTCTAAGGATAGTAATAATGATGCCGATAATAATGAGGAATCAGAAAATGATAATGATTTGGATAGAGGCAATGAGTATAATTATCCGGACAGTGATGACTGGAACTCAGATGGTGGCAATGGATACAATGACATGAATCCTGAAGACTTCTTCCGTCAGTTTGAGGAGTATTTCAACCGGTAAAATATATTTTATTAATAAGCTATAGTATAGTTATTTCTTAAAGGTAAGGAATATTATTGAGAGCTTTACAATTATATTTAATAAGGTAAGATCATAAAAAACAGCCGTAATATGCAAGCTTGCTCTGTTAAGGGAGTGTGACCCATATTGCGGCTGTTTTTTGCATGGTTTTACATGGAATACAAAGATGCGATAGTTGATTATATTTCTCAATAGAAGCAAAAAATCTTTACTATTTGTGAATAAAATGTGAAAATGTAAAAGAAAGTGAAAATAACTATTGACCGATGGTCATTTTTGTAGTATATTCTCTTTTGGAAGAAAAATGACTAAAGTTCATTTTTTAAAGCACAGGCCATTGAAAGCCAGGGTGCTTGTAGAAGAAAGTATTTCTGAAAGGAGAGCGAGAGAAAATGATAGCAGTCGGCAAATGGATTACCAGACACAAAGCGATAATTATCATTTTGAGCGTTTTACTTATTATTCCTTCGGTTATAGGAATGATTAAGACCAGAACTAATTATGACCTGTTAAGCTACCTGCCGGAGTCCTTAGAGACAGTTTCCGGACAGAACATCATGGTGGATGAATTTGGTATGGGTGGCTTCTCCATGATCATTGTGGAGGGCATGGAAATGAAGGATGTCAGTGCCCTTAAGGAAGAGATCATGAAGATAGATCATGTGGAGGATGTTATATGGTATGACAGTATAATGGATATTACAATTCCAACAGAGATGCTGCCGGATAAATACCAGGAGGCATTATTTAACGGTGATGCCACAATGATGATAGCTCTTTTCGATGACACCACATCTGCTGATAACTCCATGAATGCAGTTACAGAGATTAGAAAGGTTGTTAACGAGCAGTGCTATATATCAGGAATGACAGCACTTGTTACAGATGTTAAGGATCTGGCACTTTCCCAGATCCCTATATACGTTGTAATAGCAGCAATCAGTACACTTGTTGTGTTACTGCTTACCATGGATTCATTTTTTACACCTATTATATTCCTATCAGGAATCGGTCTGGCGGTTTTATATAATCTTGGAACCAATTACTTCCTGGGTGAGACCAGCTATATTACAACAGCCCTTACAGCAGTTTTGCAGTTAGGCGTTACAATGGATTACTCCATTTTCCTGTTAGAGAGCTACAGAGCCAATAAGAAGAAATATCCGGATGACAGGGAGCGTGCTATGGCACATGCCATATCCAATACCTTCGTTTCAGTGTGCGGAAGCTCACTGACAACAGTTGCAGGCTTTATGGCGCTGTGTGTTATGACCTTCGCACTTGGACGTGATCTTGGACTTGTAATGTCAAAGGGAGTGCTTCTTGGTGTGATCGTATGTGTAACTGTTCTTCCTTGTCTTATCCTTGTATTTGATAAGCAGATTGAGAAGTTTAGCCACAAGGAGCTTATGCCGGAGTTTCATAAGCTTTCGGATTTCATTTTAAAGCACAGATGGATAGCGGTCATTTTGTTCATAATAATTGCTATTCCGGCACTTTACGGCAACAATCATGTATCAATATATTATAACCTGGACAGAGGACTTCCGGAGGATCTTCCTTCATCAATTGCCAATAAGAAGTTAGAGGAAGAATTCAACATGAGCGTTATGCATATTGTAATGCTTCCCTCAGGGCTTGAGTCTTCAGAAAAGACAGCAGCCATTGACAAGATGAAGAAGGTTGATGGTGTTAAATGGGTAATCGGAATGAACTCAGTGCTTGGTGCTGATGTGCCTGAGTCTATGGTGCCTAAGAAGTACAAGGAGATGCTTTCCAGTGATAATTACGAGCTGATGTTTGTATGCTCTAACTACAAGACGGCAACAGATGAGGTCAATAACCAGATTGCTGAGCTTACAGGGATTGCCAAGGAGGTTGATGAGTCCTCTATGGTAATCGGAGAGGCACCTCTTACCAAGGATCTGATGGATACAACCAATGTGGATCTTAAGAGAGTTAATTATCTCTCTATTGCAGCCATATTCGTTATTATCCTGTTTACATTTAAGTCCATTTCACTTCCTATAATACTGGTGCTGGTCATAGAGTTTGCCATCAACGTGAACATGGCATTTCCATATTACAGCCATACGCCCCTTGTGTTCGTGGCAAGTATAGTAATAGGAAGTATACAGCTTGGAGCAACAGTTGATTATGCCATTCTTATGACGAGC
This sequence comes from Lachnospiraceae bacterium, assembly GCA_017470935.1. GTDB lineage: Bacteria > Bacillota > Clostridia > Lachnospirales > Lachnospiraceae > CAG-590. The sequence goes on along the minus strand of JAFUXG010000059.1, from coordinate 204,357 downwards.
AGGTATATAAAGGAAAGAGGACTTGGAAAGGGCAAGCGTGAGGCGGTTTCCATTGCACATAAGACATCTGTTAAGTCCATCATAACCAGTGGTTCATGCTTCTTTGCTTCAACCTTTGGTATAACACTTTATTCGAGTATTGATATGATAGCTTCAATATGTACGCTGCTTGCCCGTGGCGCAGTGATCAGTGTGTTTGTGGTTATCACATTGCTTCCGGCAATGCTCTGGATATTTGATCCGGTTATCTGCAAGACCACATGGGGTCTTCGCCATGTGAAGCTTGGCAGAAAGGCAGAGCAGGAGACAGCAGCTGAATGATACCGGCATAATCCGGCAATTATACTGGTTCACCTTATTAATTGCCGAAGGCAATTGATTAGTTGAACTGTATATACTGCGAAAACGAATTAAAATGGTAGATTATTTCGTTCGCAAGTATAATAATGTGTAAGGAATTAATTATTAATATAAATTTAGCTGCGTTCAAAAAGGACGCAGCAACAAGGTAAGGCACACGCCATAGTATAACAAGGAGGAATTCTTATGAGATCATTGAAACGTATAACAGCAGTTACTCTTTCAGCAGCAATGGTGGCAGGACTTATTGCAGGACCTGTGACTACAGCCTATGCGGCAGAAAGTGTTGAGAAGGAAGAGACAGTATATGTTAACCAGACTGCAACGGGAGATATCAAGAGCATTACGGTTTCTGACTGGCTCAAGAATGTAACAGGTACAGGAACCATCAAGGATAAGTCCAGCCTTAAGGACATCAAGAATGTTAAGGGCAATGAGAAGTTCACAGAAAGCAATGGTGAGCTTACGTGGGAGGCAAATGATGCTGATATATATTATCAGGGCACCACAACTGAAAAGCCCCCTGTAGGAGTAGAGATTTCTTATAAGCTTGATGGCAAGACTGTAAGTGCAGATGATCTTGCAGGCAAGTCAGGAAATATTGAGATTACACTTAAGTACACCAACGATACAAGCTATGAGGATGATATCGACGGTGAGACCACAAAGCTTCAGAGTCCATTTCTTATGGCATCTGCGATTATTATGCCGGTGGATAACTTCTCAGATATCGAGGTAAGCCAGGGCAAGGTTGTTTCAGAGGGAAGCAATCAGATATTGGTGGCATATGGCATGCCGGGACTTTTTGACAGCTTAAAGCTTGCAGATGACACAAGAGAGAAGTTAGAGGATAAGTTAAGTGACACAGTCACAATTAAGGCTAAGGTAACAGATTTCGAGATGGGCTCCATTTACACTGTTGCAACCTCTGATGAGTTTTCAGAGATAGAGCTTGATGAGAACAGTGATATGGATGAGCTTGAGGATGCGCTTGACGAACTTGAGGATGCTTCTGAAGCATTAGTATCAGGTACATCTACATTGTCAGAGGGTATTGGAACTCTTGAGGATAATTTCAAGGATTATGCAGCGGGAGTATCCAAGGTGAGCAAGGGTGCATCAAGCCTTTCAGCAGGTGCAAAGAAGCTGTCAACAGGTATCACCCAGTATACAGACGGTGTAAAGACTGTCACTGACGGAACAAAGGATTATATTAAGGGTACAGGAAGCCTTACATCTGGAGTCAAGGCATATGTGGCAGGTGAGAAGCAGGTTGCTGACGGCGTGAAGAAGCTGTATGATGGAAGCAAGGATTTCCCTACAAAGTACAGTGCATTTTCGGCAGGGCTTAACAATTATGTGACTAATGTAGATAAGATTGCGGACAATGCAAATGAGCTGGCAATGGGCTCTGCTGCTGTGTCGACGGGTGTTACAGACTTGGTAAATGGAATTGCTGCCACATCAACTGAAATACAAAAGCTGGGTAAAAATGAGGAAGCTTACACAACAGGGCAGCTTGAGAAATTATCTAAATATATAGATGAGCATACTTATTCTGATACAAATTCTGAAGGAACAATATCGCCGGCGGATGCTGCTAACCTAAAAGGACTCTTAGATAATGCGCAGGCAACAGCAACAGCTGAAGAAAATATTTTAAAAGGATTAGAGGCAACAGCCGATCCTTCAAAGCTAAAGGATTTGGATGATGGGGCAAAAAAGATTGCGGCTGGTCTTGCGGTAATAAATGCCGGTGCTCCTGATCTAAAGAAGGGCGGAGCAACATTAATAGGATATGACAAGGATATCAGTGCAGGTATTACATCTGTTACTGGTGGTATTACAGGAATATATGAGGGTATTAACAAGTTAAGCGAGAACAACGACGCACTTACCACAGGAGCTGATACGCTTGAAAAGAGCGGCTCACTTCTCACAAGTGGTATAGGCCAGCTTACGACAAATACTAAGTCTCTTACCACCGGTGCTTCAGATCTTTCAAAGGGAGCAAAGTCATTGTCAACAGGAGCAGCTTCTCTTAATACTGCAACAGGCAAGGTTACAGACGGTATCGGAAAGCTTTCAGAGGGCTCTGATAAGCTTGCAGACGGTATGGATCAGTTCAAGACTAAGGGAACAGATAAGATCCGCAATGAGTATAATAACAAGGTTAAGACTGTATTAGACCGCTTCGATTCACTTACGGGTGAGGCCGGCCAGTACAACAGTTTCTCAGGTCTTGCAGATGGAATGAACGGAAAGGTCAAGTTCATCTTCCAGACAGCAGAGATCAAGGCAGAGGATTGACAGTGGTGATGTGCACAGCTCATGAAAGAGGATTGCTGCGGCAGAGCAGCATATAACAGAAGATTGATTGTGTAAGGCAGATGTATTGGTAATATAATACAACCCGGCCGAACAGGAGATGATAATTTGGGTAAGGTTGAAGAAAATAAGAAGAAGAAAAAGGACGCTATAGTCAATTCTGCATTTACTCTGTTTATCGATAATGGAATTAAGGATACCTCTATTGCGGATATCATGAAAAAGGCTGAGCTTGCCAAGGGTACATTTTATCTGTACTTCAAGGACAAATATGAGGTGAGGGATTACCTTGTGAGAAAAAAGGCAGCCCAGATTTTCGAGAACGCTATTGAGGAGCTTAAGGAAAAGAATATAACAGAGTTCGAGGATAAGATAATATTCATAGTGGATAATATACTTGACCAGCTTAGCAATAATAAGATTCTTTTGAAATTCATTTCCAAGAATCTTAGCTGGGGAATATTAAGGCATTCCATTGAGAATGTGCCGGTCAATGATGGGGAAACGGCAGCGGATTATATTGAGCAGCTTGCCAGGGAGAGTGACAGGCCTGTACGGAATTTAGAAATGCTGGTGTTTATGATAGCTGAGCTTGTTAATTCCACTGCTCATTCCGTTATTCTCTATCAGCAGCCAGTGACACTTCCTGAGCTTAAGAAGGAGCTGTATCCCCTTATAATAACAATGATTCATTCCTTTGAAGAGTAGTAAAATGGCTTGTTTACAGAATGTTTACAATATATTTATAAAAAATTATTATTTTCGAAGGCAGCCCATGTTGGAAAAATGAATAATTTGTGATATACTGAATACATTATATTGCTAGTTATAATGTATTCAGTATTTTTTTTGTGAGGTTGCTATGGAGAAACGAATGAACATTGCTTTATTTGTGGCAATGCTGGAGAATGAATTTTCATATGCGGTCTGCGAAGGCGCTTTCTTAGGTGCAAAGGAGATAGATGCAAATCTATTTATTCTTCCTGCAGGTATTCAGAATGCGGTGTATGATGATTACGATTCTAACTGCTACCGCTATCAATATAATACTCTTTATTCCTGTGCCAAATCAAAGGGCTTTGACGCCATCATAATAGAATATGGAACTGTTGCTTCATTTCTCAATGAGGAGCAGAAGAAGGAGTTTCTTGCTTCCCTTAAAGGAGATACTCCTATTATCCTTCTTGCGGGAGAAGCAGAGGGCTATTCTAGTGTGGGAATTAATAATAAAGCAGGACTTGAGCAGGCGATTCTTCACCTGATAGAAGAGCATGGATGTGAGCGGATCGGTTTTTTGAGTGGTCCTGTGGATACAAGCCAGGATGCAAAAGAGCGGTATGATGTATATAAGAAAACCATGGAGTCTAAGGGACTTGATGCAGGAGAGTCATGGATTGCTTATGGCAATTTCTCTGAGTTTTCTGAAGAGGTGGTGGATGAGCTTATAGAACGGCATCCGGATATTCAGGCAATAGTATGTGCTAATGACCAGATGGCAATAGGTGCTTATAATACTATTGAGAGAAGAGGACTTAAGCCGGGTAATGATATTCTTTTGACAGGCTTTGATAACAGTCCGGCTGCAATGCTTCTTGAGCCGCATCTAACAACAGTTAAGGCAGATACAAAGGAGCTGGCATATAGGGCTGTTATGGAGTGTGCCAATGTTGTGAAGAACAAAGAGGTACATGAGTATGTCAATTCCCAGCTTGTAATCAATCATTCCTGTGGCTGTGGAGACAGGTCATCAGTTGAAGATGACGGAGCAATGATGATCAATGAGGTTAAGTCCGGTAATATAGATACACTTGCAGAGAAGATGTTTGACAGGTATTTTAATTTCTTCTTTGAGAGCGAAAGAACAAGACAGATTAAGGATTTAGTAAAGGATTATTTCAAATATTTCTTCAATATGCTAGGGGAGGATGGGCGTCTTCGTATGGATGCTTCTGAATTCTTGGGTGAGTATGAGAAGTTCTATCAGACATATACGGAAGGATATATTGATCTTAATCATTTTCTTTCGGTTGGATTTATCATGCAGGACTGTCTTGACAGTATGCTGTCAGATATAAAGGATAAGCTTATGCTTTCAAGAACAATGACCATTGCTAATCAGAATCTGATGGTCTCGATTATGAAGCAGAAATTAGTGGCAGACGAACAGAGTAAGATATTTGAGATCGTTCTTACCAACATTACAAGGGATATGATGCAGTTTTCCCGTGAGGAGAAGAAGAAATATCAGTCGGTCCTTAATAAATTCAAGAGAATGGATGCACCCTCAGGCTTTGTATTCACCTATGCAGAAGGTATTACCCATAAGGAGGATGATGAATGGGTGAAGCCGGATAAGCTGTATGCCAAGGCATATTATAACAAGGAAGATTCACATCTTTATGAAGGTCTTGAGTGTCCGGTGGATTTTGATGACATCTTCACATCAAAGTTTGTTCCGAATGACAGGCGCTTTGATATGCTTGTGAGTCCCCTTTATTCAGGGGAGGAGCAGTATGGTATGATGCTGTTAGAGACAGAACTTGACAAGTTCCGTTATGCTTCACAGCTGGCATGTCAGATAAGTGTATCTATAGAGGTATTGGAGATTATTAAGAAGCAGAATGCGTTAAAGCAGGAGCTTGAGAAGAATCTGGCACAGACAGTGGCTAACAATAAGATACTTGATGAGATGAGCCGTTCAGATCCTCTTACCGGAATTTCTAACAGGCGTGGCTTCTTAGACAGAGTTAAGACCATTATGGAGAGTGAGGTTTATCAGGGTAAGCGTGCCATTGCTGTATATGCTGATATGGATAATCTTAAGATAGTAAATGACGAGTTCGGCCATGATGACGGTGATTTTGCCCTTAAGACCATCGGTAAGGCTCTGGTGGAATCATTTAGACAATCAGACGTAGTGGCGAGAATGGGCGGTGATGAGTTCGCAGCCTTTGCACTGGTGGCAGGTGATAATTTTGGGGAGATGATCAAGGAAAGGATCAGAGAGAGCCTGAAAAGGATGAACGATACCAGCGGCAAGATGTACTATGTTAATATGAGTATCGGTACTTATGAATTTGTGATCGGTGAGGAGACCAACATAGACCAGATTCTTAATAAAGCAGATGCGGCACTGTATCAGGAGAAGAAGAACAAGGTGAAGGTCATATACAAGCCGGAGTACAAAAAAGAGTAAAGACAAAAGGAAAACTGACAAGGTTCGGTTTTCCTTTTTAAATATTGACAATTGCATTTAAAGGATTATAATAGATACTTGCCTTGGGAAAGTATTTTGTGGTGGGTGACCGGGTGTTTATTGACAGTGACTGCTGAATGTATGAAAATAACACCGATACTAAGAGAGCATATAAATATTAAATTGGCATATGTAAAACTCAGTGCCGATGTGATAATTAAGATGAATGAGGGATTATAAGATGAATGATTCTGTAGTTGAGGAATTTTACAGGCTGCTGCACCGGATTCATCAGTGCAGACCTAATGTGAGCAAGCATAGTGAGCTGGCAAATGTTGAGTTCTTTATGCTGATGGAGATATCATTGTTAAAGGAACAGGGCTATGACGAGATTACATTGGGAGATATTATCAAGTGTACGGATATGACTATGTCGGCGGCGTCAAAAAAGATTACTATTTTAGAGAATAAGGGGTATGTCAGCAGACAGGTATCTGCTAAGGATAAAAGGAATGTTAATATTATCCTCACCGACAAGGGGAAGAGTATTTGTGCAGAGGATAAAAGAAAGAAGCACGAATGGGTCACAAGGGTGCTTTCAAAGATGGGTGAAGAGGATTCAAGGAAGATGTTCGAGCTTGTTAATAAGCTGTTTGATATAATTGAGGAAGAAGAAGCAGGGATGCGGAACTATAATGGAGGCAGAAATGATTAAGGTATTAAAGTTTGCAAAGGATAAGTGGTATGTGGTCATTTTCATAATACTTCTTTTGTTTATACAGGTGTATTGTGAACTGACACTTCCGGATTATACATCAGACATAGTGGATGTGGGAATACAGAGCAAGGGTGTTGAGTATCCTGTTCCGGAGAAGATTTCGGAAGGATCGTTTAATGATCTTAAGCTGTTTATGAGTGCTGATGAAAGATCTATTGTGGAGGAGATTTACTCTTATACAGATGATTCATCAGACAAGGCTGACAGTGATAAGGATGAAGATAAGTCTGATGACAGCGCGGGCGAAGGCAGTGGGACTGTATATTATGCAGATATTGCGGCACTTTCAGATGATGAATTAAATGATCTGAAAAGCGCGATGCTGCTGCCGGAAATGATGGCAACCCTTCTTACATCTGACAGTGAAGAGGCAAAGGCTATGCAGGGGCAGCTTGCAAAGGGCTTAGGTCTTTCTGAGGAACAGCTTGGCAGTATAAGTCTTATGGATGTGTTTAGACAAATGCCAGAGGTACAGGCTGCAGGTGTTATATCAGTCTTAAAAAAGCAGCTGGAGCAGTATCCGGAATATTTGCTAGAGGCTTCGGGAACAGCATTTGTTCAGGCGGAATATGAAAGGCTTGATATTGATATGGACAAATATCAGATGGATTATCTGAAGGTTATGGCAGTTAAAATGCTTGGAATTGCGGTGATTGCCCTTGTTGTTAGTATTATCGTTGGCTTCCTGTCATCGAGGCTTGCGGCGTATGTGGCTATGGATGTGAGACTGAAGGTATTCTCAAAGGTAATGAGCTTTTCTAATGCGGAGATCAATAATTTCTCCACATCCTCACTTATAACAAGATGTACCAATGATGTACAGCAGGTGCAGATGGTGCTTACCATATTTTTCAGGATTGTGGTCTTTGCTCCTATAATGGGCGGTGGCGCAATACTCAAGGTGGTACATAATGCTGCATCTATGGGGTGGACAGTTGTGGTTGCGGTATGTGCAGTCAGTGTTCTTATTGCTGTTCTGATGACGGTAGCAATGCCAAAATTCAAGATCATGCAAAAGCTTATAGACAATCTGAATCTTGTGTCAAGGGAGATTCTTACTGGTCTTCCTGTAATCCGCGCATTTGGAAGGCAGAAGTATGAGGAAGAAAGATTTGAAAAGGCCAGCACAGACCTTATGAAGACACAGCTCTTCACATCCGGTGCAATGGCTCTTATGGCACCTACCATGATGTTCATAATGAACGGAGTCAGTGTTCTTATTGTATGGGCAGGCGCAGGAAAGATCGATACAGGTGCCCTTCAGGTGGGAGATATGATGGCATTTCTCATATATGCCATGCACATTGTAATGAGCTTTATGTTTATCTCTATGGTGGCCATATTACTTCCACGTGCGGCGGTTGCAGCAGACCGTATAGATGAGGTGCTAAGCTCAAAGACATTGATACTTGATAAGGATGAAACAAAGGATATATCAGAGGGAAAGGGAGAGGTTGTGTTCTCTCATGTGTCCTTTGCATACCCCAATGCAAAGGAGGATGCATTAAAGGATATAGATTTCACCGCAAAGGCAGGTCAGACCACGGCCATAATCGGAAGTACGGGCTGTGGAAAAACAACTCTTGTGAACCTTATACCAAGGCTGTTTGATGTTACTGAGGGGTCCATATCCATTGACGGTGTGGATATACGTGATGTGAAGATGAAGGAGCTTAGAAGGGAGATAGGCTTTGTTCCACAGAAGGGAACACTTTTCTCAGGTACCATTTCATCTAACATAAGGTTCGGTAACCGGAAGGCCTCAAAGGAAGAGGTGGAGAAGGCGGCTGAGATCGCCCAGGCAACAGAGTTTATAAATGAAAAGGAAAAGGGATATGAATCGGATGTGGCTCAAGGCGGTAACAATGTGTCAGGAGGACAGAAGCAGAGATTAGCCATTGCAAGAGCCATTGCAAAGAAGCCTAAGATATATATTTTCGATGACAGCTTTTCAGCTCTTGATTATAAGACGGATGCAGCTTTAAGAAAGGCATTAAAGCAGAACGTTAAGGATGCAACAGTTATTATAGTTGCACAGAGGATAAGTACTATTATGCACGCCGACCAGATACTTGTGTTAGAGGATGGGCAGATCGTGGGTAAGGGTACCCATGAGGAGCTTATGGAAAATAATGAGATATATCAGCAGATTGCTGAGTCACAGATATCGAAGAACTAGGAGGGCATTATGGCAGAGAATATAAAACAGCCGCCAAGAAGAAGAGGACCGCACGGAAGAGGACCTCAGGGACCGGTGGAAAAGGCAAAGGATTTTAGAGGAACACTCAAAAAGCTTATAGCATATATATCAAAGTATCACGGGCTTCTCATATTTGTTGCAATCATCACAACTGCTTCAACTATATTTAATATAATGGGACCGAAGGTGCTGGGTAAGGCGACAACGGAGATATTTAACGGATTAATTAGCAAGATCAGGGGCGGGGACGGAATTGATTTCACGAAGCTCGGGCATATAGTTTTATTACTTCTTGGCTTATATCTTTTCTCCATGGTAATGAATTATATCCAGGGACTTATCATGGCGAATATTGTGCAGAAAATCGCATTTCGCATGAGAGGAGAGATATCTGAGAAGATCAATCGTCTCCCCATGAATTATTTTGATAAGAACAGTGTGGGAGATGTGCTTTCAAGAATAACCAATGATGTGGATACATTGACACAGGGATTGAATCAGTCGGTGACACAGATCATTTCCTCTGTGGCAACTCTTATTGGTATTCTTATTATGATGCTTACTATATCGCCTCTTATGACACTAGTTGCCCTTATGCTGCTTCCTATTTCTATTGTTGGTGTGGCTATAATATTCACGAAATCCCAGAAATATTTTGTGGCGCAGCAGAATTTCTTAGGAGATGTCAATGGTCAGATTGAGGAGAATTTCGGAGGCCATAACGTTGTTAAGCTTTTCACAAGGGAAGAGATTGTGCTTGAGGAGTTTAATGAAACAAATGAGAAGCTATACAATTCAGCGTGGAAGGCCCAGTTCATATCAGGAATGACACAGCCTATTATGGTGTTTGTGGGAAATCTTGGTTATGTGGGTGTTGTGATTTTAGGAGGATACCTGAGTATCAAGGGAGTTATAGAGGTTGGTGATATACAGTCATTTATACAGTATGTCAGACAGTTCACACAGCCGATACAGCAGGTGGCGCAGATATCCAATATGCTGCAGTCAACAGTAGCTGCTGCAGAGAGAGTATTTGGTATGTTAGAAGAGCCTGACGAGAAGCTTATAGCAGATAACCATACAGATAAGTCTGTTGGCGACCTTAAGGGTAATGTATCATTTTCCCATGTATGCTTTGGATATTATCCTGACAAGATCATTCTTAAGGACTTCTCTGCAGAGGTTAAGGACGGACAGAAGGTGGCAATCGTTGGTCCTACCGGTGCCGGCAAGACGACTTTGGTTAAGCTTTTGATGAGATTCTATGACCTTAATTCCGGAGATATCCTTATTGATGGAATCAATGTAAATGAGTTCGATAAGGCAGAGGTGAGAAATGCATTTGGAATGGTGCTTCAGGATACGTGGCTTTTCAAGGGTACGATTATGGAAAATATCCGGTACGGAAGACTTGATGCAACGGATGAGGAGGTCATCGCTGCGGCTAAGGCAGCTCATGCACATCATTTCATCCAGACGCTGCCCGGCGGATATGATATGGAATTAAATGAAGAGGCAAGCAATGTTTCCCAGGGACAGAAGCAGCTCCTTACGATAGCAAGAGCCATTCTTGCAAACAAGAAGCTATTGATACTTGATGAAGCTACATCTTCTGTTGATACAAGAACAGAGGTGCGAATCCAGAAGGCAATGGATAATCTAATGCGTGGCAGAACAAGCTTTGTTATTGCCCACAGACTTTCTACTATTCGTGATGCTGATATAATTTTTGTCATGAAGGATGGAGATATTATAGAGCAGGGTAATCACGAAGAGCTGCTGGCAAAGAACGGATTCTATGCAGAGCTTTACAATTCACAGTATGAGCAGATAGCGTGAACAGGCACAAATGATTGAATTAACAAAAAAAGTGTGTTAGAATGTGATGAATATTAGAGTGCTTAAAGGAGAATTATAAGATATGGAGCAATACAAGAAGGAATTCATTGAATTTATGATCGATTGTAATGTTTTGAAGTTCGGCGATTTTGTTACCAAGAGTGGAAGGAAGACCCCATTCTTTGTAAACACCGGATTCTACAGGACAGGCTCACAGCTGAAAAGACTTGGCGAGTATTATGCGGAAGCCATTAATAATGAGTTCGGGACAGATTTTGATGTGCTTTTCGGACCTGCCTACAAGGGAATCCCCCTCACAGTAGCGGCTACTATGGCTATTGCTGAAGTATATGATGAGGATATCCGCTATTGTTCGAACCGCAAGGAGGTCAAGGATCATGGCGACAAGGGTATTCTTCTTGGAAGTCCTATTGAGGATGGGGACAGGATTGTTATTATTGAGGATGTGACAACTGCCGGAACATCTATTGAGGAGACACTTCCTATAATCAAAGCCCAGGGTGATGTTGAAATGGTGGGAATGGTTGTCTCTGTTGACCGTATGGAACGTGGCCAGGGTAAGAAATCAGCACTCAAGGAGATTGAGGAGAAATATGGGTTCAAGACTACTTCTATAGTGACAATGAAAGAGGTGGTTGAACATTTGTACAACAGACCATATAAGGGCCAGATTATAATCAATGATGAGTTAAAGAAGTCTATTGATGCTTATTATGAGCAGTATGGTGCTGAATAACCAATACTAATATTATTTAATGCTTGGAGGGTTTAATTATGAGCGAGAAGATATATAACACAATGGGAAAGACAGGTGCATGGAGTATTGCATTTGGAGTTATATTAGTCGTTATGGGAATTGCCATTGGAGTGATGCAGATCATTTACGGTGGCAAGCTTTTGATGGACAGAAAAGAGATAACTTTTTAATGTTGGGTCTTTTATTATATTTAGAAATGTGGTATAGTATCTTATGTTAGATGGTTTTTGAAACTATGTAACGTTTGGCGGCATTTCTGTTGTAATTACAAAAGTGGATTATAACATTAGAATATAATAGGAGATAGTATTCATGGCATATCAGATCATAACTGACAGTTCCTGCGACATACCGGATAAGATGGTCAAGGAGAACAAGCTGCATGTTGTACCATTTTATGTATCCTTTGACCAAGAGAAGTATTATAAAGAGAATGTTGAGATTGAGGTTCGGGAGTTTTACCAGAGGATGGTAGATAATCCTGATGTTTTTCCGAAGACATCACTGCCCTCTGTGGAGGATTATATCGAGGCATTTACTCACTTTGTGAAGGATGGGGTGGATATAATCTGTATATGCATAACCACCAAGTTTTCAGGCTCATATAATTCGGCTTCCTCTGCAAGGGATGTGCTGCTAGAGGATTATCCAGAGGCAAGGATCACTGTGATCGATGCTACTGTTAATACAGTTCTTCAGGGGATACTTGTATTAGAGGCCTTGAGGATGCAGCAGAATGGGCTTTCCTACGATGAGGTGGTCAGTAATGTGGACAGGATTAAGTCTACAGGAAGGATCATCTTTACGGTAGGCAATATGGATTACCTTATTCATGGAGGACGTGTTGGCAAGGTTATGAAGGTCGCTGTCAATGCATTAAAGATACGCCCTATGATAATACTCAAGGAAGGGGAGATATTTCCCTTTGGGGTTGCAAGAAGCAGAAAAAAGTCTATCCAAAAGATATTGGAAAAGACCAGATCTCATTTTAAGGAGATCGGGGAGTCACCAGACGATTATGAGATTGTTGTGGGGTATGGATATGATTATGAAGAGGCGGTGAGCTTCAGAGAGGAGCTCATAGAAAGTCTTTCGGAATATTCTTCTAAGAATGATATTGATATTTTCCAGATAGGAGCCATGATAGGAGTTCATACAGGTCCTTATCCTTTAGGGATCGGTCTGGTAAGAAAATATGACAGATGATCATACAGATGTCCCTACATATTGTAGGGGCATTTTTATTTGTAATGATATATTGTATTTTATTTGTATATTTTGTCAATTTAGTGGAAAAATATAGATAAGAAATATGCTAAGTGTAAAGATTTATTCATTTGTAAAGTTGCACAAAATGGAATTTCACTAGTGTGAAAAATGCAGAAAATCGCTTAAATTTGGAAAAAGGCTTACAAAAGCATGAAAAATTTGTTATTATAAATTTGTGAAGAGAGTAACAGGTCAATGGAAGTACCCGCTATTGTTGTCAAGTGGAGGATGTGTTCGAATGGCAGCGGGCAGGATTGGTGCATAGGCACTACAGTAAGAAAGAGAGGAGTAGCATGTTTAAAGTCGGTGACTATGTCGTTAACGGTGCTAACGGCGTATGCAGGGTCGAGAAGATTGGAACAATGGAACTCGGTGGCGTGGAAAGCGATAAGCAGTATTATACATTGTTACCGCTTTACACAAGAGGTAGTCAGGTGTTTACCCCGGTGGACAACAAGAAGGTTGTGTTACGTTCTGTTATCAGTAAACAGGAAGCCTGTAATCTTATTGATGAGATGAGAGATATTGAAGAGATTGTCGTTACAGATGACAAGAAACGGGAACTGGCGTACAAGGAAGCAATTAAGTCATGTGATTGTCGGGAATTTATCCGTATTATCAACACTGTCCTTAGAAGAAGGGAAGAGCGTCTTGCTGCAGGTAAGAAGATGTCAGCATGTGACGAGCGTTATTTGAAGCAGGCAAAGGACAACCTTTATGGTGAGTTTGCAGTAAGTCTTAAGCTTGCTAAGGATGAGGTTGAGGATTATGTAGAGCGTCGGATAGCTCTTAAGGAGATGGCTTCTGCGTCATGACTGTCAGTTTTTATTAGTAACTTAATGATTTGTAAAATGTTAAAGGAACCGGTATTGTTATCGGTTCTTTTGACTTTATAGGGATACTGAGATATAATAATGGGCAAAGTGGCTTCGGTGCATGCTTGCATGCAATCGAAGATATTTTGGGAATGCCCATACGGAGACGATAGTCGACGTATAATAATGATTATTGAAAGATTATAGTATTTGTTGTGAGGTTTAGATATGGCTTCGGGAAAAAGACGTAATAAACGTGATAAGTATGGCATATATGAAATATCTAATTATAATAAAGCTAAAAAAAATAGAAAAAAGAATAAACCATTTACAGTCTTAGGAATATTAAAGCTAATGGGAATTGCATTTGCTGCTCTTGTATTCATTTATTTTTTTTCCTATGGCTCAAAATATAATTTTAAAACAAAGGCTTTGGCTGTATATGACGACGGTGACTATCAAGGTGCCGTTAGTCTATTTGAAGAAGCATTAAAGCCGCAACTCCCATTTATTAATAAGTTTGATAATGATATAAGGATGTATCTCGCAGACTGCTATGTAAATTTGGAAGAATATGAAATGGCAGTTTATGAATATGAGAAAATATTGTTTTGGTCAGATGAGCCGGATGATAATGTAAAATATCTTGAAAATATTGCAAATGGTCTAATGCTATATAAATGGAAGGACTACAGACAAGCACTTCCCAAATTGCAGAAGGCCTATGAGGATGGGTACAGGGATTTAGTTTTATATGTGGGAAGCTGTTATGGTCAGCTTGGGGATTATGATAATATGCAGATTTATTACAACATTTTCCTTCAGAACAATGAAATGAACAGCTTTATGTATGCCCAGTATGCGGCACTTTCCCTTGATAAAAATGATTTGGAAAACGCACTTACATACATTGAAACAGGTAAAACAATAGAGGATCAGTCAAGTATTAAAGAAATATTATTTGACGAGATTGTGTACTATGAGAAGATAAAGGATTATAATACAGCATTTGAAAAGGTTAAACAGTTTCTTGATATATATCCCACCGATCAGGATGGCAAGGATGAGTATGATATTTTATACACAAGACAAACTGTTTTGGATAAATAGTTTCCATAAAGATTACATAATTGTTAAATTTTTTTTAAAAAAATACATATTTTGGTTGAAAAAGTCTTTGTTATATTGTATTATGTTACTATGTTATGTTAATTTGAACGTTATTATACTATTATTAGGAGAGTGCAAAGGATGAACAATAGAGTACATAAACATTGTAAAACACTGTGTTTTCTAATATTAATGCTTGTTGTCTTCGCTACACCCTTAGGGACTATAGAAACAGAAGCTGCTGTAACTTGTAAGTCAGTTATTTCTTATCCGGGAACAACAAAGACAACTGTTAACATTAGAAAGAAAGCCGGACTTAAGTATAAAAGCTACGGAATGGTACCGGCCGGAAGCAGTGTAACAATACTTGGATATGTAAAAAATGGTGGCGTTACCTGGTATAAGTGTAAAGCGAAGATAGAGAGCGGAAAGACAAAGACAGGCTACATCAGTTCAGCATATGTTAAAAAGGTATCTAAGCCTAAGGGAGTGGTTAATAATAAGGTTACCTCATCCCTTAATGTTAGGAAGAAGGCTAAGACATCTGCAAAGTCCTTGTTGAAGATTCCAAAGAAGACGGAAACTACTGTTTTGAGTATCAAAAAGACCTCCGGAAATTATTGGTATAAAATAAAGGTTTCTTATGGCGGCAAGACTAAGACGGGATATGTTCTCGGCAGCTATATAGATGTTAATTTTCCTAAGAAGGAGGTTGAAGAAGAACCTAAAGAGGCTTATGTTAATGATAAGGTCACTACATTTCTCAATGTAAGGGAAAACGCATCTACTGATAGCACAATAGTTGCTCGTATTCCAAAGGGAACAGTTGTTACGGTTACAGCCACATTAGGAAATTGGTATAAGATAAGTGCTGCATATGATTCAAAGGATATTGTTGGATATGTTGCTAAGGAATACATAAGTTTTGGCAAGCCTGAACAAAAAAAAGAAGAGAAAACTGTTGATAACCAGGATACATTGGTGGCAGATATTGACTATGATACTCAATTGGCTGCTTTTCCAGAAAGCTATAAGGCTAATATTAATGCGCTGCATGCAAGTTATCCTAACTGGAATTTTGTTGCTGTTAATACAGGTCTTGATTGGGCTGGTGCGGTAGCAGCAGAAAGCGAAGCAGGAAAGAATACAATACAAAGCAACTATCCTAAGGGTACAGCGACATTAGCACCATTATCATATTTGTCTAAAGCACCAGGAGCGTATGATTCCTCTACCAATACTTATAAGGTTTTTGACGGATCTAATTGGTACAGTGCAGCGCCCGAGGTCATTGCATATTACATGGATCCAAGAAACTTCCTGAATGATGTTGATATATTCCAGTTTGAGGCATTGTCCTATAATGATTCTCAAAGCAGCACAGTGGTTGAAAGTATATTAAAGGATACATTTATGAGTGGCAACTACAGTGTGATTGATTCAGCTACCGGACAGGCTGCAACAGGAAGCTTTGTTCAAGCCTTCATGGATGCAGGTAAGTCTTCTGGAGCTAATCCATACTTCCTTGCAGCGAGATGTAAACAGGAGGTTGGAGCAAAGGGGTCTAATTCAACATCAGGTGTATACAAGGGGTATGAAGGGATATATAACTTCTACAATATTGGAGCTTCTGACGGGGCAAACGCAGTGGCTAAGGGACTTCTTTGGGCTAAAGGTGGTTCCACAAATGCAACAACCTATGGAAGACCATGGACAACCCCTTATAAATCCATCACAGGTGGAGCATCATATATAGCAAAGAATTATATTGCAATAGGACAAGATACCTTGTATTTTCAGAAGTTTAATGTTCATCCTTCTGATCAGACCAGGCTTTATACACACCAGTATATGACTAATGTTCAAGCTCCATGGGCTGAGGGAAGAACGACCAGGGCAGCATATGCTGCCATAGGTGTTATGTCAGACACTATGGTATTCTATATTCCGGTCTATAATAATATGCCAGATGCAGCATGTGCTTTGCCGGCTGCTCAATAAAAAAGAAAAAATAACACACATGCTTATCAAGGGTTAGTTTGACAAAGCATGTGTGTCTTATTTTGTTATAAAGTATATGACTGATTTGTTATGCCAGCATTTCTTTGAGCTCTTCTATATCGAAGCTATATATCTTGTCGCAGAAGTGGCATTCAACCTGTATCGGCTTGCCTTCTGAAATCATTTCTTCTATGTCTCTTCTGCCCACACTCATTAGCGCTTTATATACTCTGTCCTTTGAGCAGTCGCATTTGTAAAGAGGGGTGGTTTCATTAGTAAATTCAATGCTATATCCATCGAACAGCTTCTCCATCATTTGAGAAGGTGTCATTCCTTTATCCATTAAGGAAGTGATAGAAGAAAAATCGTTAAGTCTCGATTCTAAATGGGAAATAATCTGTTCATCAGCAAAGGGCATTAGTTGGATAATAAATCCGCCTGCATGCTTGACTGTGTTGTTCTTGTCCATAAGGACGCCTAATGCTACAGAGGTTGGTATTTGCTCGCTTGTAGCAAAGTAGTAGGTCAGATCCTCAGCAATTTCTCCTGAAATCAGATTGGATTGCCCCACATAAGGCTCCTTTAATCCAATGTCTTTAATGACAGATAGAACGCCGTTTTCGAGAGCTCCGCCCACATCAAGCTTTCCTTTCCTGCTTGGTGGAAGCATAACATTAGGATTGTTAGCAAAGCCTTTGACCTCTGCCTTTGAATTGGCTGTAACCATTAGTCCTCCGATGGGACCTGTACATTGTATTCTTATGGTGAGTACGTCAGAGTCATTCTTGCACATGCTTCCCATTATTGAACCGGCAGTAAGTAACCGTCCAAGAGCTGCTGTTGCTACAGGACTAGTGTTATGAAATACTCTTGCGGTTTCTGTAAGCTTTCTTGTGTAGGCTGCAAAAAACCTTACCTGATTATCTGCAGCCATTCCTTGTATTAGTGTATCCTTCATAATATTCATCGCCATATTACCTGCTTAGAAATCCAGCTTGTCCTGATCCTCAAGGACATCAGGATCCTCTGATGTGTCTGATAAGCCTTCGTTTTCATAAGCCTCTGGAATGGATTCAAGGCTATACGATGAAGTGTTAAACTCTATTGTTGGTATTTCTTCTGTTAAATTCGAATCTGTATTCACATCTGAAGCTTCGGTAGAAGCTTGTGTTAAATCTATGGCAGAATCCTGGGCTGAAGCTTTAGCCTCTATGTCTTCAGCAGGGACAGAGGCAGACTCATTAAAAGAAGCTGTATGTGCAAATATATCGTTGTTTACAGAAGATATTGATGTGTATTCCCGATTGTTTGTTCCCCGGTTATTATCATCATTTGATGCTGTATCCTCAAATTCTTCAAAATCATCATCCCAATCATCGAAAAAGAAGTCTTCATCCTTGTTTATCTTTTCTTTAACTGAGCCATAAATATCTTCGGCTTTGTCAGAGGCTGTCTTGTAAATGGAGCTTTCTTTAATTTTGTCACGGAAAATATAGAATATTCCGCCTATAGCTGCCACTGCTGTTGTAAAGGCAATCAATTTGCCAAGACCATTGTTCCTTTTTCCCATAATACCAATTCTCCTTTACTTTTTTCATAATATTAATCAGCTATGTTCTTTTTAATAATTCAAACAGCTGCAATATGTACTTATTTTAATACGCTGCATAAGAAAAAGCAATCACTTTGTTGAAAATATACAATGAGAATATGTAAAAATAACTGAAATCAAAGAAAATTTAGGTTGTAAAAGGGTAAATATTGTGATATTATATGAATTATCTAGGTGAAGTTTATATATTTCAAACAAGTTGAACAATCTAAGTATGGTCAGAATATAATTGTAATATGTATTTTAAGCGGCTTTTTAGATATAGACTTCGCAATAAGTGAGAGACAAGAAGGAGGCGTTACAATGCAGAATTTACCGGCAAATGTAACTCGGGGGAATGATACTAACATCATTTCGATTGCAGCATCCTCTAATAAGGGAATGCTCATCAGGTTTTTGAATGAGCAGGTTGAAGAGGGTTTTTATGCGTTAGTAATTGATTATCTTAAGGATCATAATTTTGATCTCTCATCAATGCTTGTTGATGATGATGTTAAGGCGCAATGTACTAAGCTTTATGAGTTGGGTGAATTCGTTGATGAGAACATCAAGAAACCGGGGAAGTATGAGATTGAGGAATGGATAGAGCCATTGTTCAAATTTGTTTATGGGGATATTGAACCGTCAGATACTGATGCTATCATCAATACTACAGGAATATATAGATACAGTATATGGCTGATCTATCTATATCAGCTTGATTGCTTTGGAGAGGCAATGAGGTTGATTGGAGAGAGAGTTGCGCCATTACTTATTAATACATGTTATCAGATAACAGATGCAGATGACCGTCCTGCTACATATGACAAGGCAGTTATGGGTTATATGGATCTTATCAATGTTGTTATGGAGATGGATCTTCCACCATCAGCTTCTAATTCAGAGGCATATCTCAATAATCTTGAGGTTCTCTATGATTACTTTGTTGAGGATACCCATGTGGGCAATGATTATAAGATTCAGTTCTCTATGGGGCTGTTTAATTCATTTATACGCAAGCAGGATTATGATAAGGCCTTTGAGTTTTATGGGCTTAATGCTGAGTATATACCTGTAGATAATATGAAGGTATATGAGAAGTTCAAGGAGCTTATCCGTAACTGTAATAGTACACAGTATACTAATGTACTAAGCAGATCTGTCATTTCTGCTATCTCAAAGCAGGATATTTATAATAAGAGGATTGACAGTCTTTTGGTTGAAGTTTCTGCATTTGTTAAGAAGGTTTACAAGTACATCGAGGATGAACCGAATATGAAGAAGAATCTTCAGATTCTGGGCTCGGGATCATCTCTTAGTGATAAGAGTAATGTTTTTGAGGGTCTGTATGAATATAATCTTGTGTTCTATGAGTGTGGGATTAAGCAGCTTGTTAATCAGGATCTTTCTACCCGCTCATGGGAAGAGAAGTATGAGATACTTGACTTGCTTTATACGACCCTTAATGTAATCTTTGATGGATATAATGTATATGAGATTTCCAATAAGATCGAACATCAATATGTTGAGCTTACATGGATTGGCAATTACGTTAATGCAAATCCTTCTCTTCTGAAGATGTTCTTCAGTGTGAAGGAAAAGATTAAGGCATTTAAGGTCCGTAAGAATACTATTATTGAGAAGAGTAAGACCAGCTATGAGATCAAGCAGCTTCTTGAGGATAGACAGAAGCATCTTGTATTTCTGGCTGCAGATGATATGATCAGGAACAGCCTTAATGGCAAGGACAAATCAATTATCAATTCTGATTACAGCATGGAGCAGGCAAAGAAGATGTTTGGTGAAACATATAATAAGATTAATCTGCCTACACGTTACGCAGCAGAAAAGCATGAGACAGCTGCTCCTAAGTTCGGATTTGGAAAGGCTACTGCTCCGGCGGCTAATTCTGATCTTATGCGTATGTATAATCATTCGGGAATCGAAGAGATGCTGTGCAAGTCAGAGTGGCTATGGAATCAGTATAAGCTTAAGAATAGGGATAAACAGTCTGACGAAGAGGCAACATATAGTGTTGCTTGTCTTGTGAGAGTTGTTGAGATGCTGATTGTAAGAGGCGGTGACCAGGTTACACCTGAAACAAAGCCTAACAAGAGGGTCATTATCACTAAGACAGGAAAGGTAATAGAACTTTCTGATGAGTCTGATGACAAGCCGGTTAATAGTGGTAATAATGAGCCTACGGTAATTGAGCATATTAATAATATTGAGACTAACTTGAAGGATCGCAGACCTGAGAATATTGAGTATGTGAAGAATTACATCGAGGATTGGGTTGAGATGCTTATGTCTAATAAGTTTGATAAGGATACCTTGTTGTCATTGTTTGATGCAGAAGAGCTAAGAGCAAAGACGCTTCAGACTATTAAGAAGCTTAACTATGATATGGTAGCATTATGATTACTAAGGAACAAGGGGAGTTTTTCCCCTTGTTCCTGATACTATGGTAAGATAATGGGGGATTAGTATGAAAAATAAAGGGTTTTCATTAGTAGAGCTTATTATTGTGATTGCTATTATGGCAATATTAGCTGCAGCAATAGCTCCGGCACTTATTAAGTATATTAATAGATCAAGACTTAGCAGGGATATTGATACAGGTGCTGCTATAGGCAGGGCTATCATGGCTGCAGTAACAAACGATAAGGTTTTTGATGATGCAGTCCAACAGACATCACCTGTTGACGTTAATTCTATGCAGGGCAGCGACTTTAAAGAAGAAGTGTTCAAAAGCTTTGGCGTTAATTCTTTTCAAGGAGAATCCAAAAAGGATATTAATAATGACCCGCTTGACAGAAATTTCTATTATACCTTAGACGCCGCTAGAAATAGGGTAGAGGTTTATTATGGAGGAAAAACTTCGGATCATATGGTGTTTCCAACAGCAGGAAGTAAGATGACTGAGTGATAATATATAGATTGTTTGATTCTAACTTTTACGTTTTTTAAATAAAACTTATTGACACAAGGTACTTTTTGTGATATAGTCTTACATGTTGTTAAGAAATGCGCGAGTGGCTCAGCGGTGGAGCACCTCCTTGCCAAGGAGGGGGTCGCGGGTTCGATCCCCGTCTCGCGCTCTTATTATGAGAAAAAGGACATCCAATCGGATGTCCTTTTTCTCATAACGAGTCCATACTGGGCTCAAAGTTCGATCGTCTCGGCTGCCGTCTCGGTGGTTAACTTTATAAAAATTTTTTACTTTGAATTAGTGGTAATCTGATATATAATAAACAAAACGATTTTGGAGGATTGTGTATGAATGAATTGAACAACGAGAAAAACAGCACTTTTTATGCCATGATATCTCGTATGAAATATATTAACAGGTGGGCGCTTATGAGGAATTCATACCCGGAAAATCTTAGTGAGCATTCACTAGAGGTTGGGATGATCGCTCATGCATTGGCACTCATTTCTAATAAAAGATTCGGCAATAACCTTAATGCCGAGAGAGCTGCAGTTATTGGCATGTATCATGATAGCACAGAGATAATAACAGGAGACATGCCTACCCCTATTAAGTACTATAACAAGGATACCAAGGATGCGTACAAAAATGTTGAGCGGCAGGCAGCAGAGGAGCTTTTGTCACTGCTGCCGGAATATCTTCGGGAGGAGTATGTGTCAATTTTCTTCAGGGAAGAAGATGAGGAATATATATGGAAGCTTGTTAAGGCTGCTGATAGGTTATCTGCATATATTAAATGTGTAGAGGAGGAGAAGGCAGGTAATAAGGAGTTTGGCAGTGCAAAGGCTGCTGTGTATGAGAAGCTGACACAAATGGATCTGCCTGAGGTCAGAGTATTCTTCCAGGAATTTATGGAGGGATATAAGAAGACCTTAGATGAGCTTAGGTAATACATGCATTAATTTTACAAAGCTTCTTGTTCTGAATATAAAGCCTGGGTAAAGATTTATAGATTTGGTAAAAGAAAACAAATGTTTTCATAGACAATATTTTGGAAAAAAGGTATAATAGATTCTAAGCTTTTTAAAGATAACTAATGGAGGGTGTAGTGTATGAAGAATATTTTGTTTGTTGCTTCAGAATGTGTTCCATTTATCAAAACGGGAGGCCTGGCAGATGTTGTTGGGGCGCTGCCTAAGATGTTTCCGAAGGAAGAGTATGATGTCAGAGTAGTGATTCCGAACTATACATGTATTCCGTGGGAGTATAGAGAGAAGTTTCAGTATGTTCATCATTTTTACATGGATCTTGGACAACGCTTTGAGAATGTTCATGTTGGTATTATGACCTGTGAGCTTGATGGTATTACATATTATTTCATTGATAATGAATATTATTTCTCGGGATGGGCACCATACGGTACAATAAGGTTTGATATAGAGAAGTTCACGTTTTTCAGTAAGGCTGCATTGGCAATACTTCCTGTTCTTAACTTTAAGCCGGATGTTATACATTGTCATGACTGGCAGGCAGGACTTGTGCCTGTATATTTAAGAACCTTATATCATGATAATCCATTCTTTGCAGGTACTAAGGTTATTATGACGATACATAATCTTAAGTTCCAGGGTGTATGGGATGTTAAGACATTCAAGTATATATCAGGGCTTCCGGATTATGTGTTCACACCTGACCGCATGGAGTTTTATAAGGACGGTAATATGCTTAAGGCCGGAATGGTTTTCTCTGATTACATTACTACAGTAAGTGACACCTATGCAGGTGAGATACAGACACCTGAGTATGGTGAGGGGTTAGATGACCTGCTACGCTTTCATAGCAACAAGCTCTGTGGTATTGTTAATGGTATTGACTATGATGTATATGATCCTAACAAGGATGATAAGATATTTAAGAAATATAATATCAGAAGCTATAAGAAGGGCAAGGCTCAGAACAAGATGGAGCTGCAGAAGGAGCTTGGTCTTCCTGTGGATGAAGGAAAGTATATGATAGGTATCATATCAAGACTTACAGACCAGAAGGGACTTGATCTTGTTGACTGGGTTATGGAAGGTATTGTGGATCCATATGTACAGTTTGTTGTAATTGGTACAGGTGAGCCTAAGTATGAGAATATGTTCAAGCATTATCAGTGGGTATATTCTGACAGAGTATCAGCTAACATTTTTTACTCTGATGAGAGAGCTCACAGGTTATATGCTGCTGCTGATGCAATGCTTATGCCGTCAAGATTCGAGCCCTGTGGGCTTACACAGCTTATTGCCCTTAGATATGGTACAGTTCCTATTGTAAGGGAGACAGGCGGTCTTAAGGATACAGTTGTTCCGTATAACGAGTATGAGGGAACAGGAACAGGATTCTCATTTACTAACTATAATGCAGATGAAATGCTTAAGATCATCAACTATTCTAAGGAAGTATACTATGACCACAGAGATGAATGGAACAAGATGGTGGTACGTGGTATGAAGGAAGACTTCTCTTGGGATAAGTCTGCTGAGAAATATATGCAGCTGTATAGTCTTTTACTGGGATGCTAGTAATAAGAGATTATATGATGTGGTGTAATGAGCAAAGTGCTATTGATACAAGTCTGCCTGCGTGCAATTGAAGATATTTTGAGAATAAATCCATTGGATTGCTGACAGCATGTTGTATGGGTGTAAATATAATTGATCAATAATAGCGATTGCGAAACTCTGGTGTACTTGATTATCAGAGTTTCGCATTTGCATGTAATAATGAATATAAGAGGAGAAAGAACATGATTGACATCAAATTTTTGCGTGAGAATACTGATGTGGTAAAGCAGAACATTAAGAACAAATTTCAGGAGGAGAAGCTTCCACTGGTGGATGAGGTTATTGACCTTGACAAGAAGAGCCGTGATGCAAAGGGTAAGGCTGATGCGTTAAGAGCAGAGCGTAATAAGATTTCTAAGCAGATAGGTGCACTTATGGCTCAGGGTAAGAAGGAAGAGGCAGAGGAGACCAAGAAGCTTGTAACAGAGAAATCAGAAGAGCTTGCTGCATTAGAGGAGCAGGAGAGAGAGCTTTCAGAAAAGGTTAATAAAATAATGATGGTTATTCCCAATATTATTGATCCATCTGTTCCTATTGGTAAGGATGACAGTGAGAATGTGGAGATTGAGAAGTTTGGTGAGCCGGTTGTTCCTGATTTTGAGATTCCATATCACACAGAGATCATGGAGAAATTTGATGGTATAGATTTGGACGCAGCAGGCAGAGTTGCAGGTAATGGCTTCTATTATCTTATGGGAGATATTGCAAGACTTCACTCTGCCATCATTTCCTATGCAAGAGACTTCATGATTGACAGGGGCTTTACCTACTGTGTGCCTCCATTTATGATCAGATCTAATGTGGTTACGGGTGTTATGAGCTTTGCGGAGATGGATGCCATGATGTATAAGATTGAGGGGGAGGATCTGTATCTTATAGGAACAAGTGAGCATTCTATGATAGGTAAGTTCATCGACACTATCATCAAGGAGGATCAGCTTCCAAAGACCCTTACAAGCTATTCACCATGCTTTAGAAAAGAGAAGGGTGCTCATGGTATAGAGGAGCGTGGCGTATATAGGATACACCAGTTTGAGAAGCAGGAAATGATCGTTGTATGTAAGCCGGAGGAGAGTCCTATGTGGTTTGATAAGCTGTGGCAGAATACGGTTGATCTGTTCAGAAGTCTTGATATTCCTGTTCGTACATTAGAGTGCTGCTCAGGTGATCTTGCTGATCTTAAGGTCAAGTCGATAGATGTGGAGGCTTGGTCGCCTAGACAGAAGAAGTACTTTGAGGTGGGAAGCTGCTCGAATCTTGGTGATGCCCAGGCAAGAAGATTAAAGATCCGTGTTGACGGTGCTGATGGCAAATATTTTGCCCACACTCTTAACAACACAGTGGTGGCACCTCCCCGTATGCTTATTGCTTTCCTTGAGAACAACTTGAATGCTGACGGAACTGTTAATATACCTAAGGTGTTGCAGCCATATATGGGCGGTAAGGAGAAGATAGAGTAAGGGTCAGATAAGAATAAGTAATATTAATAACAGCCATTTGCTAAAGCTGGTGATCATGATCGTTACTGAATGATATAAGGATAATATAGAGTATTATAAAAGCAGATATTCTTCGTGTGAAGGTATCTGCTTTTTGACGTTGCAGGGGATTCGTATAGACACATATATATTATGAGAGGGCTTATTTGGAAAAAGCGTTGTATATTAAGATAGGGTTGAAAAAAAGCTAAGAATATGCTTATACATTGATTTCACTGCAGGTGCCATAAGCTCTTCATTTAATGAACAGATTCCTATGGTACGGTGCTCAGAAGGCTTTAATCTATAAGTGTTAACGTCATAAGGTATGTTCTGCATTACAAGCTGCGGCATTATGCATATTCCAAGTCCTGAAGCCACCATTGCGATCTGGCTTAGGTCGTCAACAACATGGCAGGAGGAGTGTACGTTCAGCTTATATTTGCGGAAAAGCTCCTGGATATCAGCGTCGGTACTTTCACGCTGGGAAATGAATTTTTCGCCGTCAAGCTCAGTGATCTCCATATATGCCCTGTGTTTTGTCTTGTAATTCTTTGGTGTGATGACAAGCAGCTCATCCTCGTAAAGAGGACTTAATGTAAGATCCTTGCAGCTTGAATCAGATAAAAAACCTATATCCACCACACCGGTCTTAAGCCAGGTATATACGTCATCATAAGTGCCTTGGTATATCTTGATCTCAATATTGGGATGCTTTTTGGAAAAGCCTGCGATGATATCAGGAATAAAGCCGGTACAGACAGAAGAGAATGTGCCGAGCTTAACAGAGCCATGGGTAAGTCCGTTGAATTCAGATATTGCCTGCTGAAGCTTTGAGTCGCTGTTAAGTACAGTCAGAATATAGGGCTCCAGGTTTTCACCATAGCTTGTAAGAGTGATTCCGTTCTTGTTTCGGTTAAACAATGGAAATCCCAATTCCTTCTCCATTGTAGATATGGAGTGGCTTATGGCAGAAGGGGTGAGGTTCATCACCTGGGCTGCCTTTTGAAAGCTTCCCTGTTCTACAACTGTCTGAAATATCTGATATGAGAGTAGGGTCATAGATTATCTCCTTATTGATATGTATAGCTGTCATGCCTGCCCGGAGGTAAATATACCTTTAAGGTCTGCCGGAGTGAGAGTCATTAACGCTTCAGGTGAGGTGACATTTTCTGAGAGCAGACGATTCGCCTGGGCAGATATTGCCATATCTAAAAAGTTTCTCATGTCTCTGGCATTGCCAAAGTATTTGGTGGCATTTGCCACATATATTTCCAGCTGTTCCTTCAGATAGACTGAGGCCTCGCTGCTTAGTGTATAATCATTCTCCTTACAGAAGGATAGGAATACCATGTAAAGGTCATCTGCACTGTAATCCGGGAAATGTATAGTCTTCTGGAAGCGGGATTTGAGACCTGGATTTGCGTTGATGAAATTCTCCATTTCCTTGGGATAACCTGCAACAATAACTATAAGGTCGTCTCTGTTATCCTCCATTCCTTTAACAAGGGTATCAATTGCCTCCTGCCCAAAGTCCCCGTTCTGTCCTTCGCTTACAAGAGAGTATGCCTCGTCTATGAAAAGAACACCGCCCTTGGCACGCTCTATAACCTCGGATACCTTAATGGCAGTCTGCCCCATGTATCCTGCTACAAGTCCTGAACGGTCTACTTCGACCATGTGTCCTTGTGATAGGATCCCAAGTGCACAGTATATTTGCGAAAGAAGCCTGGCGACGGTGGTTTTACCTGTTCCGGGATTGCCGGTGAATACAAAGTGCTTGGTTACTGATGGAGCCTTTAATCCATGACTTCTTCTTATTTCTATAACCTTCAATAGATTTATAAGATTCTTAACCTCCTCCTTTACAGAGGCAAGCCCGATAAGTCCGTCAAGCTCAGCTAACAGAGAATCTAAGTCCTCTCTTGTCTTGTCTCCGCCGGATACAGTCCCAATAAATGGGATATCTGATTCCTGTTTGATTGCTGTGTCTTCCTTTGATCTTAGCTTAAATGGAATACTATCAGGTCGGCTGGGGCGTTCACCACCGCTCTTGGAATATGAGCGGATATTGCTTTCTAACATAAAGCGGTAACGGGTAAGCTGATTGACCTCGGCTACATCCATATGCTTGCAGCTTGATAGAAAATCCTCACCAATGGCTTGAAAAACAAGAAGGTACAGCTTCTTTAGATCATAGTATTTTGATTCGTGTAAAATGAATTCGTCCTTTGAATATTCAAGAAAATATTTCATGGAAGAAGGGGGGGAATTGAGAAAATCATCCCTTACCATTGCGCTTTTCATGGCGTAGTCCTTCATCGTAGAAGCATCAAAATTATAACCCAATGATTTGTTTATGTACTTTATCTCATCCTTGGCAATGACATGGTCCGCTATGGTGAGAAATATTAGAAAGTTTCTAAGATCCATTCGAAGCATTTCCTTGATGCTTTCATGATGCTCCGTAGTTCTCATTAAATGCATATCTATTTTATCCGCAATCTCCATGGCAGAAGAATATATTGTCTGCGTCTCAAAATCCATTGGTGTCCCTCCTGGTACATTACTGGATATTATAATATCAAAAAAGGACGATTTTATCAACAAAAAGACTAAATGTGGGTTGAAAATATATATTTATAATGGTAAAATGATGAATGTTTGTAAAGACTTAAGA
This sequence comes from Lachnospiraceae bacterium, assembly GCA_017470935.1. Lineage (GTDB taxonomy): Bacteria > Bacillota > Clostridia > Lachnospirales > Lachnospiraceae > CAG-590. The sequence continues at coordinate 176,396 of JAFUXG010000059.1, read as the reverse complement.
GCATGATTGCCGGTCTTAGAGTAGATGCTGCATTAGGCAGCTTAATATTAAAGCATTAAGAAAAAGGAGATAAGCTATGTCAGGACATTCAAAGTTTGCGAATATTAAGCATAAGAAGGAAAAAAATGATGCTGCAAAGGGTAAGATATTTACTATAATTGGACGTGAGATTGCAGTTGCAGTCAAGGAGGGAGGACCGGACCCTAATAATAATTCAAAGCTGAGAGATGTTATTGCTAAGGCTAAGGCAAACAATATGCCTAATGACACTATAGAGAGAGGTATCAAGAAGGCAGCAGGAGATGCCAATGCGGTCAATTATGTGGGTATTACATACGAAGGCTATGGACCTAACGGAACTGCTATTATTGTTGATGCCCTTACTGATAATAAGAACAGAACTGCCTCTAATGTGAGAAATGCATTTACAAAGGGAGGCGGCAATGTGGGTACAACAGGCTGTGTATCCTTTATGTTTGACAAGAAGGGGCAGATCATTATCGCAAAGGAAGAATGCGATATGGAGGCAGATGACCTTATGATGATCGCATTAGATGCAGGGGCTGAGGATTTTTCAGAAGAAGAGGACAGCTTTGAGATACTGACGGCACCGGATGATTTCTCCGCAGTACGTGAGGCTTTAGAGGGTGAGAACATTTCTATGGCGTCTGCAGAGGTTACTATGGTGCCGCAGACATATGTGGAGCTTACGAGTGAAGAGGATATCAAGAAGATGAACAAGATCCTTGATCTTCTTGATGAGGATGATGATGTCCAGGCAGTCTACCACAACTGGGACGAATAGAATTTCACCAAGTGACGCGAAGCGCAAATAAAAACAGCAGTGAATCGTAAGGGTTCACTGCTGTTTTTTGCTGCATACTTTTCTAAATGTATGTTTGTTTTACTTTACATTTATTTAATCATCAGTCAGGAATCCCCTGATACTCTGAGCTTCCGAATGCAAGGATAAGAACAAAGATCGGATTTAAGAAGATTAATCCAAGAGTGAAGCCAACTCCGTGTCCGAAAGCCTTTGAAAGCTTGTGAATAGCCATCACGCCGATTACGATTAAGGCGATACCGAATACAAAGCTTATAAGTGCAACAAAAGCATTATCTCTGCCGAGTAAAAACTGCAGGATAGTTGGCATCAGTGACAATCCCAGATATACCCAGAACATGTTGGTATTCCATGTGAAACCAAACTGGGTATAAGTGTTATAATAAGGTATGATACATTTCCAGCCGGGCTCTCCGGCTTTCTTGAATATCTGCCAGTTTGCAACGATCCAGATCACCAGCCAGATCAAGCTGATTATACCAATTACAAGTAAAAGTCCACCTAATGCTACAAGTACATTTTCATCAATTCCCATTTTTCTTCCTCCTTATAAAAGAACATATATTATTGTATATGACGCTGCCTTCAATTGAGTTATATATAAAACGGTTACTCAAATTATGCAACATATTCATAATAAGGTAAATGCTGCTGTTTGTCAAACTTTAATAAAAAGATTGCGTAAAATTGTTAAAAAAATACATACAATTGATTTTTGTAATGATTTGTCAATAATGCAAAAGTATATTGACGAATTATTGCTAAGCCAATATAATTTTTTGATGTGGGTAAAAAATAATGACTGTTAGGAGGATGGCAATGAAAGATAAGGACACTATCATAGAGCTTAGAGGCTTATCTAAGTCTTATGACAAGGAGACAATGGTAATAGAGAATCTTAACTTGGAGATCAAGAAGGGTGAGTTTGTGACGCTTCTTGGTCCATCGGGTTGTGGTAAGACCACGATCCTTCGCATGATTGGCGGTTTTGAAACTCCTACGGCAGGAGAGATACTCCTGCATGGGGAGGACATAAGCACCCTGCCGCCTAATAAGCGTCCCATCAATACTGTCTTTCAGAAGTATGCCCTGTTTCCCAGCATGAATATATATGCCAACATAGCCTTTGGACTTAAGCTTAAGAAGCTAGATAAGACAGCTATAGATGAGAAGGTCAAGCATGCATTGGAGATAGTTGATCTTGAGGGCTTTGAAAAGCGTGGGATAAGTACACTGTCCGGAGGACAGCAGCAGCGTATTGCAATTGCAAGGGCAATAGTAAATGAGCCTGATATCCTTCTCCTTGATGAGCCCTTAGGAGCCCTTGACTATAAAATGAGAAAGGAAATGCAGCTTGAGCTTAAGGAGATGCATAAGGAGCTCGGCATTACATTTATATTTGTTACCCATGACCAGGAGGAGGCGCTTACCATGTCTGATAAGATCGTGGTTATGGCGGACGGCAAGATACAGCAGGTGGGAACGCCGGAGGAGATATATGACACACCATCCAATATATTTGTGGCTGACTTTATCGGAGAGAGTAACATATTCAACGGAACAATGACAGAATCGGGAAAGGTTAAGTTCTGTGATACAGAGTTTGAGTGTGTGGATTTCTATCCGCCGGGAACTAAGATAGAGGCAATGGTGAGACCGGAGAACGTGCATATTGTGAAGCCGTCCAAGGGTATGCTTACAGGGAAGGTGTCTTCATCTATTTTCAAGGGCATTTATTATGAGATTCTTGTTATGCATGGAAAAAATGAGTTCACCGCCCAGAGCCAGAAGGAAATAGCGGCAGGTACAGAGGTTGGTATTTCAATAGAGCCTGATGGGATACATGTTGTTCCCTATAATATTCACAAGAACCACTACACCGGAGTTGTGGATGATGATATGCGCATAAGATTTGTGGATTTCTCTATAAAAATTGATCTTACCAGGGTTTTTGCAGGCTCCTATATTAAGGATGGGGAGCTTTACGGTAAGAACGGAGTTGCCATCAATACAGAGGGAAAGAAGATAGACGCTTATTTTGATCCTGAAAGGGCTGATCTTTCCGATGTGCCTGATGAGGGAATTGTTGCAGGGCACATAATTTCTATTATATATAAAGGTGACCATTACAGCTATATTGTTAGAAGCAGGAATGAGATAGATTACTATGCAGATGATGACTGGCTCTGGAATATCGGGGATTATGTAAGTGTTATCATTCCTGAGGAGAGTATAGAGTATACGCTTATATAGGCAATTACCTAATACACTCATATAATGAAAGGAACTGATAAATGAAATTTACGAAAAGCAAACTCTCAATTCCATATATTATTTACATGGTCATATTTGTGGTATTACCACTTTTAGTTGTGTGCTACTATGCATTTACGGGAGATGACGGAAGCTTTACACTGGATAATTTCAAAAGCTTTCTGTTTAACAGTAAGACAATGGGTACACTTGTGTATAGTGTTATCATTGCTGTTGTGACCACTCTTGCATGTCTTATTCTGGCATATCCTACGGCGTATATTCTTGCCAGGGGACCATTTAGACGGTCGGATGTGCTGCTGGTCATATTCGTGCTGCCAATGTGGATCAACTTTACATTAAGGATTACTGCCCTTAAGGAGATATTAAGTGCTATTGAGGGTAATCTGGCATTTCATCCCTTCTTTAATTCGGTGCTTGGAATGACCTATGACTTTATGCCATTTATGATAATGCCACTATATTCCTCCTTATCTAAGCTGGACGGGCAGGTTATAGAGGCTGCGGCAGACCTTGGGGCAAAGCCGTGGCAGACCATGTTAAGGATCGTGATCCCTATGTCTATGCCTGGAATCATAAGTGGTGTGACAATGGTATTTTTGCCTGCAATGACCAACTATGTGGTGCTTGATATGGTGTATAACAGCACATTTATTATGGGAAGTCTTATTGGAAGCTATTTCAGCTCCTATGACTGGCACAACGGATCCATGATCTCGGTGATACTATTGGTGCTCATATTCGTCATATCAGCCTTTAGCAACAAGCTTTCCAGGGAACAGCTTAACAGAAGGGAGGGAGCAGGACTGTGAAAAAAAAGCTTTCTATTCTGTGGATAATATTAGTCCTTATGTTTTTGTACCTTCCTATATTGATCCTTGCTGTTTACAGCTTCACGAAATCTACGACAATAGGTGCACTTAGAGGTTTCTCCCTTGGAAATTACAGGACACTTCTTACCACTCCTGAGCTTAGGCGGATGATATTGGGGACTATGGGACTTGCGGTGCTGGTATCATTTATATCCACAATACTTGGAACTGTGGGAGCCGTTGGTGTGTTCTATTCAAAGAAGGGAACAAGGAGTGTGATGGAGCTTGTCAATCAGATTCCAGTGGTAAATGCTGATGTAGTGACAGGCTTTTCGGTATGCGTGCTGCTCATCATATTCCTTGGACTTGATAAGAATACTTATATTCCGCTTATTGCCGGACTTACCTCGCTATGCACACCCTTTGTATATCTGTCAGTAACGCCAAGGCTTAAGCAGATGGATCCCAATCTCTACGAGGCTGCTCTTGACCTTGGGTGTACTCCGGTGAGGGCGCTTTTAAGGGTGGTATTTCCTGAGCTTATTCCGGGGATATTATCAGGCTTTATGACATCCATAACCCTTACACTTGATGACTATTTTATCACCACCTACACAAAGCCTGCTGTGTTTGACACCATAAGCACTTATGTGGTGAATGCCACAAAGGGGGCACAGACCCATATAAAGACAGCACTATGGGCGCTTTCTACTGTTATATTTGTTGTGGTCATAATAGCTGTTATTCTCATGAACATGACACCTGATGGGGTTAATGGAGTAAGGGAATTAGTGGACGGGAATATAGTTAAGAGAAGACGGAAGGCAAGGGAGGAGAAAAAGCTTCTTAAGGGCAGCTCTTCTAAATCGGGGAGCAGCCGTAATAGCCTGAAATCACTTGCGCTTATAATGGTAATAACAGGTGCATGTATGCTTTCATGTACAGGCTGCGGTAAAACAAAGGATAAGACCTTAGTGCTCAGAATCGCTAACTGTGAAGAATATATTGATGAGGGAAACTGGGATGAGACGGTGGAGCTTGACAATGGTACTGTGCTTTCCGGTGAGACCTCAATAATTGAGGATTTTGAGAAGTGGTATGAAAAGACGTATGGCGAAAGGGTAAAGGTGGAGTATTCCACCTATGGAACAAATGAGGAGCTTTATAATCAGCTTACGCTGGGAAATGAATTTGATCTGGTGTGTCCTTCTGAGTATATGATAATGAAATTCATGGAGGAGAAAAGGCTTTTGCCTTATTCCGATGATTTTTTTGATGCAGCTTTAGAGAATAATTATTATGCAAAGGGTGTGTCGCCATATATACAGTCGGTACTTGATGAACTTAATATGGATGGGGAAGCTGTATCAAAATATGGAGCAGGCTATATGTGGGGCAATATGGGAATCGTGTATAATCCTGAATTGACAGATCCTGCGGATTTTGCCCATTGGGATGGACTGTTAAATTCCAGGTATGAGAAGAGGATCACCATGAAGGATGGGGTCAGGGATTCTTATTTCATTGCATTAAGCATTATAAATGCCAATGAGCTTCAAAAGGATGAGTTTATAGCTTTGCCGGATTATAAAGACCTTCTTGCTGAGTTGTTAAATGATACAAGCGAGAAAACTGTCGATCAGGCTGAAAATATCCTTTCCGATATGAGAAGGAATGCATATTCATTGGAAAGTGACAGCGGCAAGGCGGATATGATCACAGGCAAGGTGGTTGCCAATATGCAGTGGTCAGGGGATGCAGTATATACCATGGATCAGGCTGAGGAGGATGGTGTCTTTCTTGAATACAGCGTACCGAAGGAGTGCACTAATATGTGGTTTGATGCATGGGTGATGCTTAAGGACTGTATTTCCCAGGATGCAAGGAAGCAGAGGGCGGCAGAAGCCTTTGTCAATTTCATATCAAGACCTGATAATGTAGTAAGAAATATGTATTATATAGGCTACACATCTGCCATAGCAGGAGGCGAGGATGACACGGTGTATGAATATCTGGAATACTGCTACGGAGCAGAGGATGAAGAGGAAGCAGTTCCATATTCTGTGGGATATTTCTTTAATGGACTTGAGGGTGCAGAGGATGAAGAGCATATCCTTATGACAGATAAGGAGCAGCTTAAGCGCCAGCTGTTTGCACAATATCCTCCCCTTGATACTATTAGGAGAAGTGCGGTCATGAAGCCTTATTCCAAGGAGGCTAATAAGCGCATTGGGCAGATGTGGATCAATATAAGGTGTTTTGATCTGAAATAATTTAATTGTAGGTGACTGCAAAATACTTGCGATTTACCTGAATGGATTTTGAAACGGCAGAAGAAGCAGGATAGAGCATATTTGACCCTATGTTGTAATTATGATTAAAGAAAATAAGGTTTATTCTATGGAGCATCAACTAAAGTTGGTGCTTTTTGTGCAAATAAGGAGAGGGAATTTCATAATATGTAAATGATTCTGTTAACGGACAAGGCTGTTGAGAAATATAAAAAAGTAATTGACATTTCCGTGTATAAAGTGTATATATAGATATATACAGTGAATGAACAGTTGTGGTTACTCTGACATATAGGCAGAGGGGTATGTAACAGTTGGGAAGTGGAAGGTTATGATTAAGGCAGAGAGTGTCTCAAAAAAACTTGATAAATTCAAATTAAAGGATATTAGCTTTGAACTTCCAAGTGGCTATATATGTGGCCTTGTTGGAAGGAATGGTTCAGGGAAGACTTCCCTGCTTCATTTAATTCTTGGTCTGTACCATGCAGATTCCGGCAGAATTTCCGTATTCGGAATGGAATATGCTGACAATGAGAAAATGATACATGACCGGATAGGAACAGTGCTGGTGGAGGAGCTTTTTCTTCCGGAGCTTTCAATCAAAGAAAATGCAGATTATTTTGGAAAGTTTTATTCAAAGTATTCCTGGGACCGGATGAGGGAGTATCTTGTAAGATTCGGACTTGCAGATGCAGAATGTGCAAGTGAAGAATGTGGAGAGGATGCAGACGGTGTGCATGGAAAGGATAATAAAAATACTGAAGATACTGATGTCAAAAGACATGCTAATGAATACAATAATAATCATTTATATCCGGGCAAAAATTATAAAAAGCAAAATGGAAAGGAAAGCGGAGAGAGGCGGCAGTTTGGAAAGCTGTCAAAGGGTCAGAGGTTAAAATGTCAGTTTGCATTTGCTCTTTCTTATTCTCCTGATATATTGATCCTTGATGAGCCGACGGGTAACTTTGACCCTGATTTCAGGGAACATTTCCTTGACATACTTAAAGAATTCATTGCAGACGGAACAAGGACTGTAATATTGGCCACACATTTAACGGATGATCTTGACAGACTGGCAGACTATCTTATCTATTTAGAGGATGGGGAGGAGGTCTTTGCCGGAGATATTGAGAGCTTCCGGAACGAGTACCGTGTAGTGAGTGGCGAGGCATATAAGCTTAAGCTGATCCCTAAGGAAAAGCTTATCAGCATGGATGAAAAGAAATACGGCTCCAGAGCGCTGGTACATCACCGCAAGTATTACAAGTACGATCCGGAGGTACAAGTGAGTGCGCCTGCCATTGAGGATTTCATGTATCTGTATAGCAAGCGGTGATGATATGCAGTGGAAGGCTTGTGTTTAAGCAGGTTGTAGAGCGGCAAATGTAAGTGATAATTTGGAAAAGGTGTGAGTGTTATGTGGCAATATGTTATCAGGGATTATTTCAGGGCGTACAGGTGGAATAATGTTAAGCATGCATGGAAGACGACTTCCCGTACTTCTGCTTCAATTCTTGTGGTATTGATGTTTATTCTTGTTGATTTTTTCTGGGAAGAAGTGAATGTGGTATCAAGAATTATAATATATGGTGCATATGGGCTTCCGCTTGTCTTCTCATGGTACGCAACGGTCATACATCCCATGGCACTACCTAAGATGTTATACCTTTGTCCTATGGATAAAAATGAGAGAAGACAGTATGTTGTCAATTCATATATATTTAAGATCGCAGTTTCCATGATAGTTTCCATGTCGGGTCTTGCAGTAGTGATATTTAATTATGGATTTGATATACTGGTGTTCATTACGATCATCATCAATAATCTTATTATCAATTTGCTGATTCCCACAGAGATATTCATGAAGGAAAATGCAGGGGATTATACGGGCGATTTATGGTATTTTAGTAATTTTGATGCCTATAAGGAATGGAACAAGGAGTCTGCGATTAAGGTTGCACTGGTGTTTGTGATCACTATGTTTACAAATTTGATCTTCATTGATATAACGGACGCAGATATAGCAGATAGAGGCTCTGCGACCTTTGTAAGGGTCATTCTATTTCTTATTATGTTATCCATTGAGATACCGCTGGTGATAAGCTACAGGTATTTTATTAAGCTGCATATCCGGGAGGCGGAGGAGTATGAGGCTGTAGATATTAATAAATGATGTTTGCATAGTAAGTCTTGATCATTTGAGTATTATAACATCAATTGATGTGATATCCGGTATAAAGATTATAGAAGAATAGAGGTAAGGTATGAAGATAACAATACTTCCGCAGGGAACACTGGCAATATATGAGCAGATTGTCAACCAATTGAAAAGTGCCATAGTGACAGGTGAGCTTTCAGCGGGGGAGGCACTTCCGTCAATCCGTGCATTGGCTGCGGATCTTTCTGTAAGTGTGATCACAACAAAGAGAGCTTATGAGGAGCTTGAAAAGGAAGGACTTATACGCTCCGTTGCGGGAAAGGGCTTCTATGTCTGTGAATACAACAAGGATTATCTCAGAGAAAAGCAGCTTGTGATGCTGGAGGGCAGGCTTTCTGAGGTTATCTATGAGGCAAAGAAGGCAGGGGTATCTGTGGAAGAGTTTCTGGAGATAGCAGAGACACTGTATGGAGATGGATAAATGTTGTAGATGCTAGCAGGATAAATGCTGATTTATAGATGTTGATTGGAGGATAGTAATGGGGGACATAAACAATATACTGGAATTTCATAATGTTACAGGAAGAAACAAGGGCTTTAATCTGAAAGATGTAACCTTCTCATTAGAGCCGGGATTCATATATGGTCTTATGGGTGAGAATGGTGCAGGTAAGACTACACTGATGAGATATATCATGAATGACAGGGTAAAGTATGATGGTGAGATTGTTGTTTGTGGAGTGAATGTATTAAGGCAGCATGAGAAGGCTATGAGCCTCATTGGGTATGTGTCGGAGGACCATTTATTTTTTGGGGACAGAACGGGTATGCAGAATGCCACGCTTCTGGCACCCTTCTATGACGACTTTGATGCAGAATGCTTTGTGGACTATGGAAAAAGGTGGGATGTTTCACTGCACACCACATATAAGAAAATGTCAAGAGGTGAGAGATTGAAATTACAGCTGGCTTTTGTGGCAGCCTACAGACCGGTGCTTTATCTGTTAGATGAGGTAACGGCAGGAATGGATCCTGTGTTCAGAATAGAATTTTTCGATATGCTAAGAGAGCTGATCAGGGATGAAAGCTGCAGTGTACTGATGACAAGCCACATACAGTCGGAGGTTGAATTAAAGACAGATTATGTGGCGGTGATGAGGGATGGGGAAATGTCTGATTTTTTAGAAAGCATGGAGATGGGTAAGACAGTGGGATGACAAGGTAAGGGCGGTGGTTAATACATATGAAGATGATTGACAGAATTCTTAGAGCGGATGAAAGACAGCAGAAGCTTTTGGAGGAATTTTTCAAGGAGTTTGCTACATGGAATTGGAGTGACCTTGGAAGAAAGATCGTAGGCGGCTTGTTTATTGGAATAGGAATAATCTGGCAGATTTTTCCGTGGCATTGGTGGGAGCTTCCCCATGACATGACGATGATCTGGATGGCTGTGTCTTTTGAAATTATTGGCATAGGTACATATTTAAGAGGATATAGGGATTATACAGATTATCCGGAAGACCAGAGGATAAGAAGCTTTGATGATATATTTGCATTTATTCCCTTGTCAGGATGGCAGCTTTCTGTGTTTCGATTGAAAAAAGCTATATCCTTATGCTTCAAGCTTTCTGCAGTTACGCTTGTTTTCCAGGTCATGATCGCAGTGGCTGTATATCATGAAATCACAGCCGGCAATATACTGCTTCCGGCGGTGGGAACATTTACGATACCCGTGTTGAGCAGTCTGATTGAGGAATATAGAAGCAGAAGGCGAGGGTGATGGCTGACAGATTATCATGTATTTTTGAAAAAGGTGGTGCGCCACACGGAGCACCAAAATGCAGTCTATTAACATAAGCCCTAATACAATCTAATAATAAAAATCAGAGGGCATCAATTCGGAATGAGTTGGTGCTTTTTGATTGTAATATGTTTTGTTATGATTAAAAAAGATCAGCAAATCCCATTTTTCTGTTGTGTTTTTGATGCTTTGGGATATAATACTACTAGAATATTTAGGTGCTTTTTATTTCTATGATACATATCAGGTATGGTATAAAAAGTTGCGACATGACACCATTTTTAAGAACGGAGCATTTGCGTATGGATTTTGATATAGCTAAATTTGATGAATATAAGGAAGATAACCGAAAGGAAGTAAAAAAGGCAAAAGGCGGATTGCCTAATTCTCTATGGGACACTTATTCTGCTTTTGCAAATTGCTATGGCGGGGTTATTATTCTTGGTGTGGTTGAGAATGCGGATGGTTCATGGAAAACAACAGGGCTTCAAAGCTGTGATGAGAGAAAATTATTGAAGGATTTTTGGGACACCATCAATAATCGCAAGAAAGTCAATCTTAATATACTTTCTGATGATGATGTGGAAACATATTATGTTGGTGAAGACTTGATTATAGTTATTTATGTCCCTATGGCGAAAAGAGAGCAGAAGCCAATATATATTAATGATGATTTGTTTGGTGCAACATTTAGACGCAACTTTGAAGGGGACTACAGATGTACCCGTTTACAAGTCAAGACTATGCTTCGTGACCAGACGGAAAATACTGTTGATATGGAAGTGCTTGATAAAGTGCCAATGAAAGATTTGAATTATGATACCATACATGGATATCGTAATAGTCACCGTACTTTAAAAGAAGGACATCCATTTGAAAGATTAACAGATGAAGATTATCTGAGAAATATTGGTGCGGCAGCTATATCAGATGAAGATGGGCAACTGCATCCGACAGCAGCGGGAATGTTGATGTTTGGAGATGAATATAATATTGTCAGACATTTTCCAGAGTATTTTCTGGATTACCGTGAGGAGTTTGATCCGACAACACGCTGGAGTGACAGATTGCAGTCAAGCTCAGGTGAATGGTCGGGAAATGTATGCGACTTCTATTTTCGTGTTTACAAATGCAGACTATTTTGGTACATGTGGTGTAGTAATTAAATTAGAACGTCATGTTTTGACCATTGAAAACCCGGGATATATAAGGCTTGGAAAGAAACAAATGCGTCTGGGTGGGAAATCTGATCCGAGAAATAAAGCATTAATGAAGATGTTTAATTTAATAGATATCGGAGAGCGAGCAGGAAGCGGTGTGCCGGGAATATTCAATACATGGGAAGATGAGGGGCTGGAAACTCCGATAATCAAAGAGGAGTTTGATCCAGATAGAACCATACTGACCCTTTCTTTTGAAAAAAAACGGAGGCAAAAACAATCGATAAAAACAAACGATAAAAAAACGGCGATAAAAAACGGCGATAAAAAAACGGCGATAAAAAAACGGCGATAAAAAACGGCGATAAAAAGGTGACGAAAAAAACCCAGCAGCAATATGAAAAAATATTGGAATTTATTGAAGACGGTGAAGAGTATAGAATTTGGGATTTTTGTGAATTGCTAGACTTAAAAGAAAGCCGAACAAAGGAAATATTAAAGGGTATGTCGGATTACATTGAAGTGATAGGCAGTAATCGTGACAGGAGATATAAAAAGAAAATGTAGATGGTAAAATGACTCTGCACATGATAATAGTACTAATGTTTCTATTGATGCAGTAATTGAATTAGAGTACTTTAAGATTGATATGATTTGTGATAGAATAGTTAGAGATTATTATTACAAATGAGGTTTGATGTGTGGACGGATGTGAAAATTAATAAATAGCTGTCGGGAGGTGATTTGTCATATGGAGATTTTTGATATACACAAGTTTGATGAATATATAGAAGATAACCGTCGTGAAGTCAAAAAAGCTAAAGGTGGATTGCCTAACAGTTTGTGGGAAAGCTATTCATCAATGGCGAATTGCAATGGTGGAGTTATTATACTTGGAGTAGAAGAAAATGAGGATGGCAGTTTCTGCACCACCGGATTGAAAGATGTTTCAAGACTTCAAAAGGACTTTTGGGACTGCATAAATAATATAAATAAGGTAAGCGTCAATCTTTTGATTGATAATGATGTTGAAATATATGATTTGAATGACGATGTTATTATGGTGATTAATGTACCACGTGCGGCAAGAGATCAGAAACCCGTGTATATCAATAATGATATTTGGAACGGTACATTTCGGAGAAATTGGGAAGGTGATTATCATTGCACAAAATCAGAGATTAGAGCTATGCTTAGGGATGAGCCGGAAGAAACAATGGATATGGCAGTGCTTGAAGATTTTACATTAAAGGATTTGAATGCAGAAGCGGTTCAAGGATATAGAAATTATCATTCGGCTGTTAAACCGGGACATGTTTGGGAAAAGCTTTCTGATGAAGAATATCTGGAAAAGCTTGGAGCAGCAGGGATTTTCAAAGAAGATGGAAAGCTGCATCCGACAGCAGCAGGTCTTCTTATGTTTGGAGAGGAATATCGGATTGTCAGATATTTTCCTGAATACTTCTTGGATTATCGAGAGGTGCTTGATCCCACGATCAGATGGACACATAGAATACAGTCTACTTCCGGTGATTGGACCGGTAATCTGTTTGACTTTTTCTTTAGAGTTTATAATAGACTTTCCATGGATATTGAAAAGCCGTTTGAACTTGACGGGATTACAAGGGTTGAGGACACTCCGGTTCACAAGGCTGTTAGAGAAGCTCTTGCAAATTGTATTGTGAATGCTGATTTTTATTTGCCGAGAGGTTTGGTGATTCTGAAAGAACGCAATAAGATAGTTATGCAAAATCCCGGAAGTATAAGAACCGGCAAAAAGCAGATGCTCCGTGGAGGTATATCTGATCCGAGAAATAAAGCAATTATGAAAATGTTTAATATGATATCTATCGGAGAGCGAGCAGGAAGTGGTGTGCCTAATATATACTCCGTTTGGGATGATAAAGGCTGGAAAGAGCCACTGGTTGAGGAACAGTACGGCTCAGATCGTACTATATTGACTCTTTCTTTTGAAAAAAACAGGCAGAAAAAACAGGCAGAAAAAAACAGGCAGAAAAAACAGGCAGAAAAAAACAGGCAGAAAAAACAGGCAGAAAAAACATTTGAAAATAAAAATAGAATTATTGAATTTGTAAAAAAGAACGGGAGTGTCAAGGCAAGAGAAGTATCGGATTATATGGGACTTAGTCCTTCTCGTACTAGGGCACTTATATTTGAATTAGTTGAAGATGGTAGTTTGCTATGGATAGGGAGTGGAAGAGCAAGATATTATATATCTTCTGAAAAACAAGAATAATCAAGTGGCGTATTAAATGGCGGTTTGGTGTCGGTTTAGCATATAAGATTCTGATAATTATGGACTTTTGAAGCGATATATGGTAAAGTAAGGTTTGCTGCATACCGCTTCTTTTTGCGAGAAAAGATGTATTGCAGCAAAGGAATTACAAGGTTTTAACAGGAGGTATATATAGACATGAAGCTTGGAATCGTGGGTCTTCCCAATGTTGGTAAGAGTACATTGTTCAATTCTTTGACAAAGGCAGGGGCAGAATCGGCTAATTATCCATTTTGTACGATCGATCCCAATGTGGGTGTCGTTCCGGTGCCAGATGAGAGAATAGATGTGCTGACTAAGATGCATAATTCAAAGAAGACCATACCGGCGGTTATAGAGTTTGTCGATATAGCAGGACTTGTGAAGGGCGCGTCTAAGGGTGAAGGACTTGGTAACCAGTTCCTTGCCAATATCAGAGAGGTGGATGCAATCGTTCATGTTGTAAGATGCTTTGAGGATTCCAATGTGGTGCATGTGGATGGAAGCATTGATCCTTTAAGAGATATTGAGACCATTAACTTTGAGCTGATATTTGCAGACATTGAGGTGCTTGATAAGAGAATTGCGAAGAATCAGAGAGCTGCCAATAACAACAAAGAAATCGCCAAAGAAGTGGAGTTCATGAAGAAGATCAAGGAACACCTTGAAAATGGCAAGCTTGCAATAACCTTTGAGGTTGATGGGGATGATGAGGAGAAGTGGATGAAGGAATACAATCTCCTTACAGCAAAGCCTGTGATATTTGCAGCCAACGTGGCAGAGGATGATCTTGCTGATGATGGTGCGGGAAATGAATATGTTGACAAGGTTAAGGGGTATGCTAAGGAATATAATTCTGAGGTATTTGTGGTTTGCGCACAGATAGAGCAGGAGATTTCAGAGCTGGAGGATGATGAGAAGAAGATGTTCCTTGAGGATCTGGGACTTTCTGAGTCAGGACTGGACAAGCTTATCCGTGCCAGCTATTCACTGCTCGGTCTGATATCATTCCTTACCACAGGTGAGGACGAGACAAGAGCCTGGACTATCAAGAGGGGGACTAAGGCACCCCAGGCAGCCGGAAAGATACATACTGATTTTGAAAGAGGCTTCATTCGTGCTGAGGTTGTTAACTACAAGGATCTTGTGGAGAATGGATCAATGCTTGCGGCAAAGGAGAAGGGGCTTGTCCGTTCAGAGGGAAAGGAATATGTTGTTGAGGACGGAGATGTGGTACTGTTCAAATTCAATGTATAGAGACTGATATGTTAATGGGTGGATTAATATTAAATTGCTTTGTTAAGATAATATCCACGTGAAATATTAACCGAGTGAGGTATGAGATATGTATGAAATACGTTTCCCGAATCTTAATATTGTTCTTTCTAATGTTAAGGATGGGTTTATGATAGGCAATTTTGAGATAAGGTTCTATGGAATTATAATTGCTTTGGGCTTTATCCTTGGATATCTGATGATATCAGCGGAAGCTAAGAGAACTAAGCAGGACCCTGAGCTATATCTTGATTATATGCTTTGGCTTGTTATACCTGCCATTCTTGGAGCCCGTATCTATTATGTGCTGTTCAGCCTTAAGGACTATGTGAAGGAAGGACAATCCCTTGGGCAGACGATCAAGGGAATGATCAATATAAGAGGCGGCGGGCTGGCTATATATGGCGGTGTTATTGCTGGAATTATTACCCTTATTATTTTTTCTAAGAAAAGAAATGTTAAGACCTCCCTTATGCTGGACACCTGCTGTATGGGATTGCTTGTGGGACAGATATGCGGAAGATGGGGGAACTTTTTTAACAGGGAGGCCTTCGGCGCATATACTAACTCCCTTCTTGCAATGGCGATTCCGGCTGACTGGTTCGGGGGAAAGAATTATCTTGTGAATAAGGTCAACAGTGGTATTATCACCCAGGAGATGATCGACAATGTTGCTGTTTTTGACGGCAAGGAATTTCTTCAGATGCACCCCACATTCCTATATGAATCACTGTGGAATCTTATGGTGCTTATTGTGATCTTCCTGTATAGAAGGCATAAGAAATTTGATGGTGAGATGTTTGCTATGTATATATGGGGATATGGTCTTGGAAGGGTATGGATCGAAGGTTTAAGAACAGATTCACTGATGCTGCCCTTTGCTGATTTCAAGGTGTCTCAGCTTGTGGCAGCAATATGCGTTGTGGGAGCATCCATATATATTATTAAGAACAGGCTGAAATATCAGGGGGATGATCAGCAGGGATGATCATAGGAAATATGGTAAAGGCCATATAGAGTAACTGCATAGTAAATATATTGAATATAGTATAAATGGAGATTAAAACCGTTTTGCGATTGTTATTGCAAGGCGGTTTTTTTGATTTGCCATGATATTTGATTGATAGTACTCAATTATCCTTTTTAATAATACATAATAATTGTTGTGAAGGAGCCTTACAAAAAATCAAAAGTGGAGCGTAAGTGGGGGATTTTATGATCGGGAAGGTGGTGGAGGTGTCGAAGTCTGACGAGTGGTGTTGAATTGATTTACATAAAAATGTATACACGTTTACATAAAGTGAATAAAAATACCATATATTCCGTGAGTAAAAATAGTGAGACACAATATATTGTATTTTCGGAATAAAAAACATATAAAAAACAAAGAAATTTGTGTACAAAATGCACAAAGGTTTTGGAAAAATATTAGCTAGTTTCACAATGGTTTTTACTAAAATCAGTTCTTGCATTATGTAAATCTTTAGGGTACAATAGTGGATGTAAGTGGGGAGAAGTGGTTTTTGGTGGTGAATTGTGGTGGATTTGCCCCACGCTGCTATTCCAAGGCGAAGGATATAACATAAGCGGTATCTGATTGCAGACATACATGAAGCCGGCAGGTGGAATGATGTGAATTAGCATCTTCACAGATGCATAGTAATGGAATGCATGGCTCGAAACGAGGTGATGGTCTTGTCCAAGGGATTAAAGGGTGAATATAATCATACAGTTGATGCCAAGGGCAGAATGATCATTCCATCAAAGATGAGAGAGCAGCTTGGAATGTCTTTCGTTGTTACAAGAGGTACAGACGGATGTCTGTTCGCTTATCCTAATGATGAATGGGAGATTTTCGAAGGAAAGCTAAGACAGCTCCCAATGACCAATGAGAATGCCAGAAATTTCAAGAGATTTTTTCTGGCAGGCGCTACTGATTGTGAGGTTGATAACCAGGGAAGAATCTTACTTCCGACAAATCTTAGAAAGGTAGCGAATATCACAAAGGATGTGGTCATTGTCGGCGTCGGTGAACGGGCCGAGATATGGAGCAAGGATAAGTGGGAAGAGAAGAATAACATTGATGATATTAATTTTGATGAGATTGCAATGAGTATTGAGGATTTGGGAATCGTAATCTGATAAGTAAGATGGAGGGCATTAAGCTAAGATTATTTTACATTGCCCCTCATCCGTCGGCTGCGCCGACACCTTCTCCCCAGGGAGAAGGCAAAGAAAGCGGCTGATGATAAACTTCTCTCCAGGGAGAGGGGAAAAGGAGCTTAAGTAAACGCTGCTTTAAAAATAGGGCTTTGCATAAGAAAGGATTAGTCAGATGGAATTTTCCCATACATCAGTATTGCTTGAAGAGACTATACAAGGACTTAATATCAGAGAAGACGGCATCTATGTGGATGGAACACTAGGTGGCGGGGGACATGCATCTCATGTATGTGAGAGATTGTCCCATAACGCAAGGTTCATAGGGATAGATCAGGATGCAGCTGCGATTTCTGCGGCAGGCATCCGGCTATCTCCTTATAAAGATAAAGTACCAATCGACATTATAAGAAGCAATTATCAAAAAATCCCCCAGGTCCTGCAGGATTTAAGCGTCAGTGGCGTGGATGGCATCATGTTGGATTTGGGGGTATCCTCCTACCAGTTAGATACACCGGAAAGAGGATTCTCATATAGAGAAGATGCACCCTTGGATATGCGCATGGATCAGAGGCAGGAGATGACTGCCAGGGATATTATAAATGATTATTCAGAGGGAGAATTATATCGGATCATACGTGACTATGGCGAAGAAAAATTCGCAAAAAATATTGCCAGGCATATTGTTCTGGCAAGAAAGGAAAAGGTGATCGAGACAACATTTGAACTTAATGAAATAATTAAGGCTGCTATACCAATTAGAGCTAGGTCTGCAGGAGGGCACCCTTCGAAAAGAACTTTTCAGGCTATCAGGATTGAGTTAAACAAAGAACTGACCATTCTTGAACAATCCATTGACCAAATGATAGACCTGTTAAATCCAAGGGGCCGAATTTGCATAATTACGTTCCATTCTTTAGAAGATCGGATTGTAAAAAGGAGCTTCAGAATTAATGAAAATCCTTGTACATGCCCTCCCGACTTTCCTAAATGCGTTTGCGGTAAGGTTTCAAAGGGAAAGGTCATAACGAGAAAGCCCATACTGCCAACGGAAGAGGAAATAAGTGAGAACAGAAGAAGTAAAAGTGCAAAGCTTAGAATTTTTGAAAAAATATAATTGGTATTGATATAGATAAACAAAAAAGGTACGGAAGAAAAACGTATGCAGAAAAGGGGAATGAAAAGCGTGAATGAAAGAAATAGGGATATGTATTACATCGAGGGAAATGCAGCAAGGAAGCTGAACGCTGTACCTGAGAGAGAGGTAAGGCCTGAGCGGGAGAGAAAGCGTAAGGTTAATCCGAAGATTCAGAAGAATGTAAAAAGAGCACAGGCATTTGATTTGCATTACACTATAATGTTAATTGCAGCTACTGTTTTTCTTTTTGTATCATGTATTTCAATGTTAACACTTAAGGCGAATGTTACAGAACAGAGAAGACAAATTGCTATGCTAGAGAGTAATCTTAATGCACTCACAGACAGCAACAACGAGACAAGCAAGAGATTAGAAAGCACTGTTGATCTTCCCAAAATATATGATTTTGCAACTAATGAGCTTGGAATGGTATATCCAGGTAACGGACAGGTTGTTTCTTATGAGGCGAGTAATCCTGACTATGTTAAGCAGTTTAAGGATATTCCTACAGAGTAATATAATATCATAAAGACTATAAAACGCCACCGGTAAAATACATAATTGTATTTTATGGGTGGCAATGGTTTTGAAAAAGGTGAAAAAATGGCAGGAACCAAAAGAAAAAAAAGAAGTAAATTTCTTGTGAAAATGCAGAAAAGACTGTTCTATGTAACGATCGCTATCACTGCAGTTTTTATTGCGCTTATTATCCGCATTTTGTATATAAATGAGAAGGATGGCAAGCGTTACGAGAAGATTGTGCTTGCACAGCAAAGCTACGACAGCATTGAAATTCCATATAGGAGAGGTGATATATTAGACCGCAATGGAACACAGCTTGCCACCAGTGAAAAGGTGTACAATCTTATAATAGAGCCAAAGAATATACTTCAAAGCGATGAGATCAAAGCCGATACAGTTGCTGCCTTGAAAAAATATTTTAATCTTTCAGATGAGGATATCAATAAAGCCTTAGAGGATGGCGGTTCCCTTTATAAGAAAATGCTCAAGAAATTGAAATATGACGAGATCAAGGATTTTAAGATCTTTTTGGCAGAGCATGCGAAGGATGAGGCCAAAAATGTGAAGGGCGTATGGTTTGAGGATGAATATGAAAGATACTATCCTTATGGCTCCCTTGCCTGTCACGCCATAGGCTTTACCGTAAGCGGTAATGTTGGGCAGGGAGGAATCGAGGGGTATTACAGCGAGGAGTTAAATGGCGTTAACGGAAGAGAATACGGCTACCTCAATCAGGATATGACCTTGGAGAGAACTACAAAGGAGCCGGTTAACGGTTACAATGTTATATCCACCATAGATGCAAACGCACAGAATATTGTTGAGAAGAAGATTAATGCATTTATGAAGGAGACTGGGGCGAAGAATGTATCAGTTCTTGTTATGGATCCTAATTCAGCTGAGGTGCTGGCTATGGCGAATTCCAATAGCTATGATTTGAATGAGCCCTATGAGGATAGTGCCATAGCATATCAGTTTACTGCCAATGATGAGGGTGGAAGCGTGGAGAATCAGATAAAGAATCTGACTGAGGAGGAAAGACTTGACTGCTTAAATGCAGCATGGCGTAATTTTATTATATCGGACGGCTTTGAGCCGGGCTCCACTTATAAGACCTTTACAATAGCGGGAGCATTAGAGGATGGAGCCCTTAAGGGTGATGAAGAGTTCTTCTGTGGCGGTCAGCTGCAGGTTGCAGATTGGCCTACACCAATTCATTGCCACAACCATGAAGGACATGGTATGGTTTCAGTTGAGCAGTCCCTTATGCAGTCGTGTAATGTGGCATTAATGCAGATTGCTCAGGTAGAAGGCAGAAAGACCTTTGCAAAATATCAGGATGTGTTTGGCTTTGGGCAGACAACTCATATAGATCTTGCAGGTGAGGCTGCCGGAATTGTATATTCAGAAGACAAATTAAATCCTGTGGAGCTTGCTACAGCTTCATTTGGCCAAGGTCTTACAGTAACCATGATGCAGATTGGAACAGCGTTCTGCTCTGTAATAAATGGCGGTAACTACTACGAGCCTCATCTTGTCAGGCAGATAGTTAATGAGAATGGCGGAGTGATCAATAATATAGAGCCTACAATACTTAGAAAAACAATTTCTGCTGAAACCTCTGCATATATGAGAGAGGCACTTGAAGAGGTTGTAAGCAACGGTACTGCGAGAAAGGCTCAGGTAGATGGGTATACCATCGGCGGCAAGACAGGTACAGCCGAGAAGCTTCCTCGTGGAAACGGGAAGTATCTGCTGTCATTTATAGGCTTTGCCCCTGTTGAAAATCCACAGGTTGTGGTGTATGTGACAGTTGATGAGCCGAATGTGGAGGATCAGGCAAGCTCAGGGCTTGGAACGATAATCGCACATTCAATATTTGAAGAATTGTTGCCATACATGAATATATACCAGACCAATGCAGAGAATAAGAGCATTGGTGAGGATGTGGGAGATGAGATTGCGACCCCTATTTTTGACGGGGAGGTTCCGGAGGAACAGCTTTCAGAGGATCTTAACATTACCACAGAACAGACTGATGATGGTAATACTACAGAGGGAGAAAACGTAGGTGAAGCTGCTAGTGAAACTGATGATGGCACCGGGGAAGCTGGCGGTACAGAAGAGACAGGAGAAGTTAGTGGTGGTACTTAATGAACAGCTTTCGATAACAATTATGAATAACAGAGTAGTTTGACATAGAAGGCATGGTCTGCTTTTGGGAGAGGTGGACTGTGCCATATTGCTTGTTGGTGGATGTTTGCGAAACTCAAATATACATTTTGTCTGTTGTGAACATTGTATAGTTCACAACATAATCTACGTTATTAACGAGTTTCGCAATTACCTGCAGGATTGTTAATTATATGAGGATGTTATAGAAATAATCATAAGAAGCAGAATTTAATAATAGAATAAAATAAAAGCTTTGTATGGAAAGTGTCATATGCCTAAGACATTTACTAAAAGAAAGATATTTGTATGTGCGATCATACTGACTGTTCTGTTTGCTTTGCTATTGGCCAGACTTTCTTATCTTATGATCGCAAGGTCTGATTATTACCTGGATAAGGCGGAGAAGCTTCACCAAAGGGAAAGAAGCATAAAGGCAAAGCGGGGCATAATATATGATAGAAATGGAGTTGAGCTTGCAGGCAATAAGCCTGTGTGCTCCATATCGGTCATACACTCACAGATTACTGATGAGGAAGCAGTGGTGGCAGCCCTTTGCAGCGTATTAGAGCTTTCTGAAGATACTGTCAGAAAGAAGGTGGAGGCCAACACTATCCGGGAAAAGATCAAGAGCAATGTGGAAAAGAAAACTGCAGATACATTGCGGGAGATGAAGCTTGACGGGGTAATGATAGATGAGGATTATAAACGATATTATCCCTATGATTCGCTGGCAAGCAAGGTTATCGGTTTTACAGGCTCAGACAATCAGGGGATTGTGGGGCTTGAGGTATCTTATGAGGATGTTCTTTCCGGCACTCCCGGAAGTATACTGACCTTAACGGATGCTAACGGCATTGAGATAAAAAATGAAGCAGAGGGCAGGATTGAGCCTATATCCGGTGACAATCTATATATATCAATGGATGTTAATATACAAAAGTATGCTGAACAGGCTGCGGAAAAGATTTTTAAGGCTAAGCAGGCAAAGAGAGTTTCTGTGATACTTATGAATCCCCAGAATGGAGAGATATATGCAATGGTGAATGTGCCTGAATACAATCTCAATGAGCCATATAAATTGGTGGGGATTGAGAGTGCAGGGATGACAGACAAGGAGAAGCAGGATGCTCTTAATAAAATGTGGAGAAATTTCTGTATTAATGACACATACGAGCCCGGATCCACATTTAAGACCGTAACAGCTACGGCTGCCTTAGAGGAGGGGGTCGTAAGTGTAAATGATACCTTTAACTGTCCGGGCTTTCGGGTGGTGGAGGATAGAAAGATACGCTGTGCAAGAACAACAGGCCATGGCACAGAAACCTTCAGACAGGGCATTATGAATTCCTGCAATCCTGTGTTCATTGATGTTGGAGCAAGAGTTGGCGTTGACAGAATGTATAAAAATTATGAGAAGCTGGGGCTTTTTGAAAAGACCGGAATTGATCTGCCTGGTGAGGCAAATTCCATAATGCACAAGAAGGAAAATGTTGGTGCGGTGGAGCTGGCTACAATGAGCTTTGGGCAGTCCTTTCAGATAACGCCTATGCAGCTTCTTAGGGCCGCAAGTGCAGTGATCAACGGTGGAACGTTAGTTACTCCCCATTTTGCCATGTATCAGACAGATGAGGAAGGAAATATAAAGAATGAATATGAATATGCAACAAAGGAAAATGCCATTAAGAAGGAAACCTCAGATACAATGAAGGAGCTTTTGGAGGCAGTTGTGGCAGAGGGTGGAGGAGCAAAGGGTCAGGTTGCCGGCTACAGGATTGGTGGCAAGACTGCAACCTCAGAAAAGCTCCCGAGGGGAACTGGCAAATACATATCTTCATTTATGGGCTTTGCACCTGCAGATAATCCGCAGATACTGGGAATAATAATGATAGATGAGCCTGTGGGAACATATTATGGAGGTACCATTGCAGCTCCTGTTATGGCGGAGATATATGAAAATATTCTTCCATACCTGGGCCTTAAGGCTGACTATTCAGAAGAAAAGGTTAAGGAGACAATGATGAATATATACATGGAAGAGGGAGATTGATGTGGTGAGAATTGTGTGTGAGAAAAAAATAATATACAATATATAGTATATTTTTGTTGATAAAAAATGGAAAAGGACTTATACTATTAAAGTTATAAATATTATTACAAAAGGGTAGGAAAGAATATGAAAATTGATTTTACTGTGTTATTGCCGATATGTATTGCATTTGGAATCAGTGTGGTGCTGTGCCCGATAATGATTCCATTTTTGAAGAAATTAAAGTTTGGACAGTTTGTAAGAGACGATGGACCTGAGTCCCATCTTAAAAAGTCAGGTACCCCTACGATGGGCGGTCTTATAATACTTTGCAGCATTTTGCTCACATCATTATTTTATATAAAGAGCTATCCAAAGATCGTTCCTATACTGTTCGTGACCTTAGGCTTTGGACTTGTGGGATTTCTTGATGACTATATAAAGGTCGTAATGAAGCGCTCCATGGGACTTAGGGCATGGCAGAAGATGGTGGGACAGTTTCTTGTGTGTGCAGTGTTTGCATACTACCTTGCAAATTATACGGATGTGGGAACATCGGTGATCATACCCTTTACCCATGGGTCAGAATGGGAGATGGGATTTCTCTTCTATCCATTTTTGTTCTTTGTTGTAATAGGAACAGTTAATGGCACTAACTTTACAGATGGACTTGACGGACTGCTCTCGTCAATTACTGTCCTTACAGGAACATTTTTCACTGTGGTTGCAATTGGATTGAATGCAGGCATTTCGCCTATAACATGTGCCTGTGTCGGCTCCCTTCTTGGATTTTTGGTATATAACGTGTATCCTGCAAAGGTATTTATGGGTGACACAGGCTCCCTTGCACTTGGAGGTCTTGTGGCGTCAACGGCAGTAATGTTAAAGATGCCGATCTATATTGTTATTGTGGGATTCATATATCTGATGGAGGTTGTGTCTGTGATTATACAGGTGCTCTATTTCAAGAAAACAGGAAAGAGAGTATTTAAGATGGCGCCAATCCATCATCACTTTGAGCTTTCGGGCTGGCCGGAGACAAAGGTTGTTGCGATATTCGCAATCGTGACTGCTATACTTTGTCTTGTGGGGCTGCTGGGACTGTGAGAGATTATTGTTGTAGGAGGAAGTCATGGGTTTTCAGAAAAAGGTTTTGATAGCAGGCGCCGGGAAAAGCGGAGTCTGTGCTGCAAGATTATTACAGAAAAAGGGTGCAGAGATAGTATTATATGATGGGAAAAAGGATACAGACGTTGATAAGCTTTTAGGACAGTTAGAGACAAGGGATAATGTAAAGGTCATCCTGGGAGAGCTTAATGACAATATGTTTTCTGATATAGATATTATGATAATCAGCCCCGGTATTTCTATAGAATCTCATATCGCTGAGGAAGCGGGAAAAAGAGATATTCCTATATGGGGTGAGGTGGAGCTTGCGTATCAGATGGGAGCAGGACATGTGGCTGCCATTACAGGAACTAACGGCAAGACGACTACCACTTCATTGGTTGGAGAGATATTTAAGGCATATACAGAAAACAGCTATACTGTTGGCAATATCGGTATTCCATATACTGATGTGGCGGCAGAGCTTACGGATGATTCCTATGTGGCACTGGAGGTTTCTTCATTTCAGCTGGAGACCATAGAGGAATTTCATCCTCATGTAAGTGCGGTGCTCAATGTTACACCGGACCATCTTGACAGACATCATACTATGGAGAATTATGCTTCGGTTAAGCTTGATGTCTGCATTAATCAAAGTGAGGAGGATTATCTGGTGTTGAACTATGATGATCCTATAACCAGGGAGATGGCAGAGGATTCCAGGGTCAAAGCAAAGGTTATCTATTTCAGCAGAACCGGGGAACCTTCTGAGGGAGTGTATCAGAAGGGGGATGCAATCTTTCTTAAGACAAAGGGAGAAGAGAAGAAGGTGATTGATATTTCTGAGCTTGTTCTTCTTGGTGCCCACAATGTGGAGAACTACATGGCGGGAATAGCTGTTACATATTATATGGGAATTCCCGTGGATGTTATCGTTAAAGTGCTTAAGACCTTCAAGGGAGTTGCCCACCGTATAGAATTCGTGGATGAGATAGCTGGGGTGGCATACTACAATGATTCAAAGGGTACTAATCCGGATGCTGCCATAAAGGGAATACAGGCAATGAACAGAAGGACTGTGCTTATCGGTGGAGGTTATGACAAGGGTGTTCCCTTTGATGACTGGATCAAGGCTTTTGACGGTAAGGTTAAGAAGCTTGTTCTCTTAGGGCAGACAAGGGATATTATTGCTGATACTGCAAGAAGAAATGGCTTTGATGATATTATTTTTGTGGAAAGCCTTGAAGAGGCGGTGAATGTATGTGCTTTAGAAGCGGAGCCGGGAGATGCAGTCCTGCTTTCACCTGCCTGTGCAAGCTGGGGTATGTTTGACAACTACGAGCAGCGTGGCGATATGTTCAAGGATTATGTTAGAAGGCTTAAATGAGAGCTGCTTAAGCAGTAGTGTTTATGCAGATTTCGATACACTGAGACTGGAATGCATGGTATAAGGTTTGAGGAGTGGTAAAATGGCAAGACGACGTCCAACATTGGTACGCAATAAGAGAAAAAGGAATGGACTGGGAAAAGCTGGAATGGAAAAGCCTGTATATTATGATTTTCAATTGCTTTTTCTTGTGATTTTTATGGTGTTTCTTGGGTTAGTCATGGTATATAGTACCAGCTCATATACATCAGAGCTTAAGACCGGCAGTGCATTCTTTTACCTGAAAAGGCAAGGAATTTTTGCTGCCCTTGGTATAGTGGCAATGCTTGTTTTTGCAAGGATAGATTATCACATTTGGAAGCGGTTTGCGGTAATATTCATGCTTGGCATAATTGGCCTTTTGTTCCTGGTTATTATAATTGGAACAGCCTCTCACGGTGCTACAAGATGGATACAGATTGGCCCCGTTCAGTTTCAGCCCTCAGAGCTTGCTAAGCTGGCGATCATATTATACACGGCATATATGGCGTCCATTAAATCCATAAGAATAGGTGAAATCAGGATATTGGTGAAGGTCGCAGCCCTTCCGCTTGTTGCGGTTGCGCTTATTGCTTCGGAAAACCTGAGTACTGCCATAATATGTGCAGCCATTGCATTTATGATAATATTTGTAACAAGTCCAAAGTTCTGGCAGTTTGTAGCTGCAGGTATTGCGGTGGCATTATTGCTTGGAATATTTCTCCTGGTTGCCAGCTACAGATTGGAGCGTATTAAAATATGGCGCAACCCTGAGAATTATGAGAAGGGATATCAGACGTTACAGTCTCTGTATGCCATAGGCTCGGGAGGAATATTTGGCAAAGGTTTAGGACAGAGTATTCAAAAGCTTGGCTTTATTCCTGAGTCCCATAATGATATGATTTTTTCTGTGGTTTGTGAGGAATTAGGACTGTTTGGCGCAGCCTGTGTTATTGCACTATTTGTAATGCTTATTTGGAGATGTGTTGTAATTGCAATGAGTGCACCTGATCTTTTTGGTGCACTTATTGTGGTAGGCGTTATAACCCATATTGCAGTTCAGGTCATTGTCAATATAGCGGTTGTTACCAATTCAATACCACCTACCGGAGTTCCCCTTCCATTTATAAGCTATGGAGGAACAGCCCTTGCCTGTCTTTTGGCAGAGCTTGGACTTGTGCTTTCGGTGGCCAGCAGAATACGTATTCCCAAGGGCTATTGATCAATACAGGTTTATGGCACATTTATACATTAATTTGCATATTATAATATATATGGACTTAATGGGATGTGGCATATTTGAAGGCAATCAGTGTGAAGGAAGCAAGCTGCTTAAAGGGAACAATAGCTATTCAGGGGTCAAAAAATACTGTACTCCCTATAATAGCAGCAACTATTTTGACCAGTGGTATTTCGGTTATATATAATTGCCCTGATATAATAGATGTGCATGTTATGTGTGAGCTGCTTAACTGTCTTAATATTAGAACATGCTATAAGGAGCACACACTTACAATAGATACTAATGATGCTGCTTACAACAGTCTGCCCTATGAGCTTACAGGAAGGCTCAGATCCTCTGTGCTTATGCTAGGAGCCATGCTTGCCAGATGGGGAAGGGCAGAGATAGGAATGCCCGGCGGCTGTACAATCGGAACAAGACCTATCGATATTCATTTGGAGGGCTTTTCCAAAATGAATGTGGACATAGAGGAGTATGGTGACTGCCTGCGCTGCAAGACCTTTTATATGCAGGGCTGTGATTTTGTTCTCAGATATCCGAGTGTGGGGGCAACAGAGAATTTGCTGTTAGCAGCCTGTGGCGCAAAGGGAAGGACTGTCTTAAGAGGGGCGGCTAAGGAGCCTGAAATTATTGAATTATGCAATTATCTTGTGTCCCTGGGAATTTTAATTGATGGGATTGGCACAGATGTGCTAGTGATTAAGGGTACCGGGTGTATTGGCTGTTCGGACTATGTTAATGTCTATGACAGGATAGTTGCAGGCACATATCTTTTGATGAGCTGTGGAATACCGGCTGATATCCGTCTTACAGGTATTGATGAGATACATTATATTAGAAATGTGTTAAGGGTTTGTGCCGGATTAGGATTAAATGTAGTCAGGCTTGAGCATTATCTTCACATACAATCCAGTGGAATCGTATGTCCGGGAGATTTTGCAACCGGCATCTATCCGGAATTTCCAACTGATCTGCTGCCTATGCTAATAACTGTACTGACAAAGGCAATGGGGGAAAGCAGTGTTACAGAGACAGTATTTGAGAACCGTTTTGCAGTTGTTTCTGAACTTAGAAGACTTGGGGCAAGGGTTAATGTAAATGGTAACAGAGTGTATATAGATGGCAATGATAAGCTTACAGGACACACTGTAAAGGCCACAGATTTGCGGCAGGGAGCAGCCATGGTAACAGCCGGGCTTATGGCATCAGGCTATACTACCATCACCGACACATCATTTATCCAAAGAGGTTATGAGGATATAGTTGGAGATCTGAAGGGTGTTGGGGCAGTGCTTGAGTATATATGAAAAGGGAGCGTTATGGCAGAAGAAAAAGGCAAGGTTATACAGTTTAGAAAAAAAGAAACTCATATTATTTCATTTATTGTTATAGGCATTATAGCTGTATTGCTGATCATATTGTTTACCTGCTTTAAAATTGAAGATATTGGAGTGACAGGCAACAAGCATTACACAAAGGAGCAGATAATAGAATATGTGAAGGCGGATGGGTACATTGATAATTCCATTGTTTTGATGCTTAAGAATAAAGTGAATCCTATTTCAGACATACCCTTTATCGCAAAAATAGGAATTGATTATGAAAATGCCCACAAAATAACCGTTACCGTGTATGAGAAGGCTATTGCCGGCTGTATTGAATATATGGACAGATATGTGTATTTTGATCAGGATGGGTATGTGCTGGAAATATCATTACAGAAGCTATTGGATGCACCCTGTGTTACAGGAATGAGCTTTGACAGCATAGAGCTTCACGAGAAGCTGCCTATTAAGGACAAGAAAAGATTCAAGCTTATATTAAAGCTTACACAATTAATTAATAAGTATAAGCTTAATATTGATTCCATCCAGTTTACCTCAGAGGAGGAGCTTATACTATATCATGAGAATATACGAATCGAGCTTGGAGACGGCAGTAAGATTGAGGAGCAGCTTATAGATTTGGACAAGATTTTAGAAGGGCTTGAGGGTAAAAATGGCACACTGGATATGAAGGATTTCGATGCAAGTGTGGGCACAGCCTCATTTAAGGCAAAAAAGTAATAAAAAATTAAGAAAATATAGCAAATAAAAGCAAATATAGGCTTGATATTTTTAACAAAAAACAGTATTATATATGTATATGTGTATTAATATGTAAGAAAAATTTTTATTAAGGAGGAAAATACCTTGCTTGAAATAAAAACATTGGAAGAAAAAGGACCTGCTAAGATTCTTGTAATCGGAGTAGGCGGAGCTGGTAACAACGCAGTTAACCGTATGGTGGATGAGAATATCAACGGGGTTGATCTTATCGCTATTAATACGGACAAGCAGGTGTTGGCAACATCAAAGGCACCAACGAAGATTCAGATTGGAGAGAAGCTGACAAAGGGATTAGGCGCAGGAGCCAAGCCTGAGGTTGGCGCAGGAGCCATTGAAGAGAACCGCGAGGAGATTACAGAGCTTGTAAAGGATGCAGATATGGTATTCGTTACATGCGGTATGGGTGGCGGTACCGGTACAGGTGCAGCTCCGGTTGTGGCAGAGATTGCTAAGAATCTTGGAATACTTACAGTGGGTGTTGTGACAAAGCCGTTTTCTTTCGAAGGTAAGCCTCGTATGAATAATGCACTTGCAGGAATAGACAGACTTAAGGTTAATGTGGATACTTTGATAGTAGTTCCCAATGATAAGCTTCTTCAGATATGTGATAAGAGAACAACAATTCCTGATGCACTTAAGAAAGCAGATGAGGTTTTACAGCAGGGTGTTCAGGGTGTTACTGATCTTATTCAGAGTCCCGGTATTATCAATCTTGACTTTGCAGATATTCAGTCAGTTATGAGAGACAAGGGAATTGCTCATATAGGTATTGGACGCGGAAGCGGAGAGGATAAGGCTGTTGACGCAATTAAGCAGGCTATGGAGTCACCACTTCTTGAGACAACAGTATCCGGTGCAACAGATATTATCATCAACTTTGCCGGCAATATCGGAATGATCGAGGCATATGATGCAGTTAATTATTTGACAGAGGCAGCAGGCGAGGATGTTAATATTATATTTGGTACAGTTGACAATGAGACAATGGGTGATGAGGTAAGTATCACCATCATTGCTACAGGAATTGAGCAGGCAGCTAAGAGAAATTCATTTGGAACCTTTTCACAGTCTTCAATGCCTGCATTTACAAAGCCGGTACAGCCTCAGGTAACAGCACCGGCGGCACCGGTTACACCGGCAGCTGCAGCACCTGCACAGCCTGCATCAGTACAGCAGCCGGCTTCATTACAGCCATTGCAGAATCAGGTTGCAGCACAGGCAGCGGCTGGAGCTTCGGCAGCTTCTTATGCACAGCAGAATAATTACCGCCCTGCGGGAGCAGCTAATGCCCAGACTGCATTTAATGCTAACCAGGCAGCACCTACATACAGTGGACAGCCTGTAACGGCTCAACAGCCTAAGACAGCAGCAAAGCCATCCTTCCTTAACGGAGCAGGAGCTACTAATGCAGCAGCAGGAACAGCTAATACAGCAGCAGGTACAGCAGGAGCACAGCCACAGGGAACGCCGGTAACTACCGCAAGACCACAGGCTCCAAGACAGGAGGCAGATGGCAGCATCAAGATTCCTGAATTCTTAAAGAGAAGATAATTTAATAGTAGAATATTCGGAGGTCAGACACTTGATATGTCTGGCCTCCTTTTTTGCATTTTATGACGATTGAGGGATTGACAATTCGACCTTTTTAGAGGGTGTGGTGGTCTATACTTTTTATGAAAAGTCAGGAGGTTATCATTGAGAATTACAGTATATCTCGATCTTATTTTTATTATTAATTTTATTGCAGATTTCTATGTGCTTATCATTACAGGGTGGCTTGCTCATGAAAAAATAAATATAATAAGAATAGGATTGGGTGCTTTATTTGGCTCAGCTTTACTTCTGCCTTTTTTGTTATATCCGAAGCTGCTTATGGGCTTTAGCGGCGTACTTATCATGACCGGGATCAGTATGGGAGCTGTTGCAATATCCCTTGGAGCTAACAGTGGATTGATAAAAAAATGGTTCCTTTCCACCACTATCATGGTTCTGTTTGGAGGTACATTTCAACTGCTAAGGAGTAGATTTGGTGTATTACATATAACATTTTATACCTGGTTAATTTTCATATCTATAAGTGGCATTATAGTGATCATTATTATAAGCTGTCTGACAAGATATAGGCAGGAAAAGGAAAATATATGTCGCATTTATATACACAATCAAGGGAGATATTTGGAGGAGGATGTATTAATAGATACGGGGAATCGTCTGTGGGATGTGAGGTTTAACAGACCGGTTATGCTTCTTTCAGAGGATGCTGTAAGGGATATTATATCTCATAAGGAGTATTGTTTGATTAAGGAATATAAGACAAAGGGATGTATAGATTATAATAATCCTATTCTTCTTGAATCACCAAAGACATGTTTCCATGAAATCTCATTTCAGAGCGTGGGAAAAGTGTCCGGGCGGCTGCTTTGTTTTTTGCTGGAAGAGGTTGTGGTTGTGAAAGCAACAGGTGATACTGCGATTAAAGGTGAGGCAAATGTTATAGCTTTTGATAGCATACAGGCTGGCAGGGATTGTTCAAAGCGTTATGAAAAACAACCCTGTGCTGTTGTAGATGCCGGATTGTTTGAGGGCAAAAGCTATAAGGGACTGCTTTTTTCGGACAACATTTAGTGTTATGTGGAGGATTATATTGTGAATATAATAAATGGAGATAAATTCAGACTTACCATGATGAAAAGCGTGGCAGGTATGCTTTGTATGCCCAAATCAGAGGTGCATTACATAGGCGGGGCGGATATATTGCCTGCTCCCCTTGATCCGGAGGAGGAAAGGGAACTTTTAGAAAAGCTTTTGGAGATGGATAGCACAGAAGCAAAAAGTATTTTGATTGAACATAATCTAAGGCTTGTGGTGTATATTGCTAAGAAGTTTGATAATACGGGAGTGGGGGTGGAGGACCTGATCTCTATTGGCACCATAGGACTTATAAAGGCAATCAATACATTCAGGATGGATAAGAAGATAAAGCTTGCGACCTATGCCTCAAGGTGCATAGAGAATGAAATACTCATGTATTTGCGGCGCAGTGCAAAGACCAAGATGGAGGTGTCTATCGATGAGCCGCTTAATGTGGACTGGGATGGAAATGAGCTGCTGCTGTCTGACATACTGGGTACAGAGGAGGATATCATTTATCGTGATATTGAGGATGAGGTAGACAAGGAGCTTCTTAAAAAGGCAATGGGAATTCTTTCGGAGAGAGAAAAGACTATAGTGGAGCTTAGATTTGGTCTGAAGGATTCTAAGGGGGAGGAGCTTACTCAAAAGGAGGTAGCGGATATGCTGGGAATATCCCAGTCATATATTTCAAGACTTGAGAAGAAAATAATGAAAAGATTAAAGAAGGAAATGATGCGTATAGGCTCGTAAAAAGGAAATGATTACCGCTAAAAATCGGAATAAATAGAGTGCATTTTGTGAATCATTTATTTATATGAATGGTTTTTAAGGAGGACACACAAAATGGCACTTAATAAGGTTGTTATATGCGGGGTCAATACTGCGAAGCTGCCACTTCTTACTGACGATGAAAAGAACGAGCTGTTTGAAAGGATAGAAAAGGGAGATAAAAATGCCAGAGAGAAGCTTATTGAGGGCAATCTGCGCCTGGTGTTATCGGTTATAAGGAGGTTTCAATCAGTTAATGAAAATGCCGATGATCTCTTTCAGGTGGGTTGCATAGGGCTTATGAAGGCGATTGACAATTTTGACCGCAGTTTAAATGTTAAGTTTTCCACCTATGCTGTTCCCATGATAATCGGCGAGTGCAGAAGATATCTTAGAGATAACAGTGCTATTAGAGTGTCCAGATCCCTTAGGGATATTGCTTATAAGGCCATATATGCAAAGGAAAGAATCTTAAGAGAAGAGGATAGAGAAGCAACAATAGATGAGATATCAAAGGAAATAGAGATGGATAAGGAGATGGTGGTGATGGCACTTGATGCCATTGCCACACCTGTTTCCCTTTATGATCCTGTATACCAGGATGGGGGTGATACCCTGTATCTCATGGATCAGGTAAAGGATAAAAAGAACAGGGAGGAGAACTGGGTTGAGGATATTTCCCTAAAGGAGGCTATGAAGAGACTTTCAGAAAGGGAATATAATATCATAAGGCTTAGGTTTTTTGAGGGAAAGACCCAGACAGAGGTGGCAGATGAGATTGCCATCTCTCAGGCTCAGGTTTCAAGGCTTGAGAAGTCTGCTCTTAAAAATATGAAGAACTATCTTGATATATAGATAAAATGGGAAATATGTTTTTTGTATAAATTAAATAAAAAAATAGAAAAAATTGTGTATTTGATTGTCAAGTCTCCAAAATTATGATATAATTCCTTTTAATTATTGTAATTATTGAGGAGGCACATTACATTATGAAGCATTTAATATTGGTTACCTCTCCACCGGCATGTGGAAAAACCTTTATTTCTAAGCAGGTTGCGAAGGCTTTGCCTAACTGCGTATATTTGGACAAGGATACACTTATCGTGTTGTCAAAACAGATATTTAAGGTAGCTAATCAGGAATATAATCGTTCTTCTGACTTTTTCCAGAAAGAAATCCGTGATTATGAATATTATTGCATTTTAGATCTGGCAATGGAGGCATTGGATTACAATGATACTGTTCTTATCAATGCTCCATTTACAGATGAGATAAGAGATGACGAATATCTGGATTCCTTGAGAGAACGGTTAAAGCGTCATGGTGCTGAGCTTGTTGTAATATGGGTTAACACAAGAGTTGAGGTCTGCAAGGAGCGTATGATCAAGCGTAATTCAGACAGAGATACATGGAAGCTGGAGCATTGGGATGAATACATAGCAAGCTGTAATTTCAATAAGCCGGATAATATTAAGGAGCTTATTGTGTTTGAGAATTCTTCTGAGGAAGAATACAACGAATCAATCAAACGGGTAGTCGCACAGTTACGCGGAGAGTAGCTGCATGGTGCGCGGGTCAGGTATTTGGAATTTTGATTTTATAATATGACATCGCCATCATTGTATAAAAGGCAGGAGAATAGTATGTCAAACAAAAGAGCAGTTTTTGCAATTAACTGGGCTGAGGTTGAAGCACTTGCAGCCGGAAGGCATGATAATCCACATCATATTCTTGGAATGCACGAGACAGTAGACGGAGTTTATATTAATGCATATATACCGGGAGCTGAAAGTGTTACAGCTGTAAGCACTAACACTAAGGATACATTTAATCTTGTAAGTGACAGAGTACCGGGTTTTTTCACAGTGAAGATTCCCGATAAGAAAAGCTTTGTGTATTACTATGTGGTAAAATATCCGGCAGGAAGCCATAATGGAGTGATTGATGTCACTAGAGATAAGAAGAATGACACGATTACAGTGATTGATCCATATTCCTTTGAGCCGGTGATGGATCCTATTGATATCAGCAAATTCGCTGATGGAATCCACTACGATATATTTGAAAAGATGGGTGCACATCCATGCATGCTAGATGGCGTGGAGGGTGTTCTTTTTGCGGTCTGGGCGCCAAGGGCGGTCAGAGTTTCTGTCGTTGGTAATTTCAATGGCTGGAACGGTAAGCTTCATGCCATGAGAAGAATTGAATATTCAGGTATTTTTGAGCTGTTTATTCCAGGGCTTAAGGAAGGCGAGATATATAAGTATGAGATACAGAATGCTAATGGCAATACATTTATGAAGCCTGATCCCTATGGTAACGGTGCGGAGCTAAGGCCGGGCAATGCTTCAATGATTGCTGATCTTTCCTATGAGTGGAAGGATGAGGCTTATATGAAGAAAAATATAATAAGAAAAGAAGTACCCATGAATATATATGAGGTACATCTTGGATCATTTAAGCGTCCTGATGATGGAAGGGAATTCTTCACATACAGGGAGATTGCTAAGGAGCTTGCTAAGTATGTTGCTGACATGGGCTATACCCATGTGGAGCTTATGCCGGTTATGGAGCATGAGAGTGATTCAAGCTTTGGCTATCAGACATCCAGCTTTTATGCGCCTACATCACGCTATGGTACACCTGCTGATTTTATGTATTTTGTTGATTACATGCACAGCAAGGGAATCGGTGTTATTTGTGACTGGGTACCAAGTCAGTTCCCTATGAATGAGAGCGGACTTGCCCGGTTTGACGGTGAACCGTTGTATGAGCCTGCAGATAAGAGAAGAAGCGAGAATCCAAGATGGGGAACATATATATTTGATTATGGAAGAAATGAAGTGAGAAATTATCTTATTTCAAATGCAATATATTGGGTTTCGAAGTATCATTTGGACGGACTTAGAATTGACAGTGCGGCTTCAATGCTGTATCTGGATTATGGACGTTCATATGGCAACTGGATACCTAATGAGTATGGCGGCAATGAGAATCTTGATGCCATTAAGTTCTTTAAGGAGCTTAATACTGTTATCAATGAGCGTTTCCCCTATTGTAAGATGATAGTTGAGGAGGAGTCAGGCTGGCCTATGCTTACGGATGATGTGAGTGAAGGCGGTATGGGCTTTGATTATCAGTGGAATATGTCATGGATGAATAATCTGTTATCCTACATGGCACAAGATCCTCTTTACAGAAAGTATGATCACAAGAAGCTGATAGACAGTCTTGGCACTGCCTATGATGAAAATTATATATTGGAGTTCTCCCATAATGAGGTTGTGGGCGGCAAGGGCTCTATTGTAGACCAGATGCCTGGAGGCTATGAGGAGAAGTTCTCTAATCTAAGACTTCTCTATGGATGTATGCTTACACATCCGGGAAAGAAGCTTCTTGCCATGGGACAGGAGTTTGCGCAGTTCAAGGAGGTTTCTGCCACAGGAGAGCTTGAATGGGATCTTCTTGATTTTGATGCCCATACAATTTTGAGAGACTATGTGAAGGCGCTTAATCATTTCTACAAGAAGGAGCCGGCACTATATCTTCTTGATAATAATGCAGATGGTTTTGAGTGGATCAATAATACTGCAGCTAATGAGAGTGTTGTGTCATTCCTCAGAAAGACCAACAAGAAAGAGGATACATTGCTTATAGTATGCAACTTCACTCCAGCTGCCTACAAGAATTATAAGGTGGGAGTTCCCTATGCTGGCAACTATAAGGAGATATTCTCCAGTGAGAAGTTAGAGTTTGGCGGGGACGGAAGTGTTAATCCTTATGTGCGTGCAAGTAAGCGTTCCGCCTGCGATGGAAGAAGGAATTCTCTTGTTATCTCTCTTGCACCCCTTTCCATGAGCATCTTCAAGCTCACTAAGGAGGAGGCTGTTCCTTACGAGGAGGAGAAGGAGGAGAATAAAACTTCCGGTACTAAAGTGAAAGCGGCTTCTTCTAAGAGTAAGACCACATCGGCTAAGCGCAAGACTGTAAGTGAAAAGGCTGATACGGTTAAGACTGCTTCTAAGAGCAAGAAAGCAGGTTCAAAGACTTCTGCAAAGAGCAGTGCAGGAAAGAAACAGACTGCAACGCAAACACAAGCTGCAACAAAGAAACCGGCTGCAGCAAAAAGCAGTACAGCAAAGAAACCGACTGCGGCTAAAGGAAGTACAGCAAAGAAAACAAGTGAAACAAAGTCTTCTGCAAAAGCCGTGCCGGAAAAAACGACCACTGGTAAAAACAGTAAAAACAAATAATAGACTAGATGATTTAATGGGGTTGTTGCTTATTTGTGACAACCCTGTTTGTAACTATCGCAGGGGCTGCGTATGGAATATTGCTGCTTTGCAGCACGCAGCCCCGCGAGCGGGCAGGGGGCGATTACATCTTCCCTGCTCGATCATAGCATAGATAATTGCAAAAGATTAATTATTACAAAAAGCTTTTGCGCAAATAATACAATTAAAATATAGTTGTGTGAAAGGAAGATTAGTATGTTTTTAGAAACCACAGCCATTTCAGTTGAAGAGGCGGCAGCAAATGTGGAACAGTCTGTGGGGATTGTCAAGCAGACAATGGATGATATAGTGAAGTGGCTGATCAATAAATCAGGCAGCGTGATTGCTGCATTTATTTTCATATTTATCGGAATTAAGATAACAGGACTTATTGTTAAGCTTGTAAAAAGGGGCTTTGACAGATCCAAGATCGACAGCTCGGTTGCGGGATTTCTATTGTCGGTAATAAGGATCATAGGCTACATATTAGTGTTTATCACTGCGGCAACAATAGTTGGCTTTGAGGTAACAAGCTTTGTGGCAATATTGGGTACTGCTTCCATGGCAATCGGTCTTGCGCTACAGGGAGCACTTTCAAACCTTGCTGGAGGCGTGCTGATTTTACTGCTTAAACCCTTTAAGGTGGGAGATTACATTGTTGAGAACAACGGACACAATGAGGGAACTGTTGAGTCTATTGATATTTTCTATACAAGGCTGCTTACCCACGATAATAGGCTGGTTGTTATACCAAACGGTACACTTACAAACAGCAGTCTTATTAATGTAACCAGCGAAGCAAAGAGAAAGGTGGAGGTTACAATTCCTGTTGCCTACAATACCGATCTTAAGAAGATGAAGGAGGTTGTACATGGAATACTTTCCGAGGATGACAGGATCCTTGACAGCGAGCCTAAGGATATATTCATTTCATCATTTGATGACAGCGGTATGACAATTGCAATAAGAGCCTGGGCGGCAACCTCGGATTATTGGAGTGTGCTGTGGGATCTTCGGGAGAATATCAAGGCGGCGTTTGATGAGAATGGAATTGAGATTCCATATAACAGGGTTGAAGTGGAGATGAAAAACTGAATTTGAGTAAAATAGTAATACTTAAAGAAGGATAAAATAGAGGGAAACATAGTGAGGATAGATAATAAATGGGATGGACTACGAGTAGAGATAATTCAATATTGTAAAGATAATAATATTTCTGAAAATGACTTTACTTTTTTGAATATTCATCAATGGGAAAATGTGTATAACAGGCTTTTAAAATCATTTGTGGATGTAAGATATGCAAAAAATAATGGTTTACATTGGTCTAATACTTAGGGAGGCTTTAGAAAAGATATTAACAGAATTTATACTTTTGTGGAGGGTGATGATAAGCATTATTCATATGAGTGGATTGAAAAAATATCAGATATTGTAAAATGTGAAAAAGTATATATTTTTTTGCTTGAAGAGAAACAAAGACCAAAGTATTGGATAGCAGAATGTAATCCTAAAGTTATACATTTGATTATCAATAATGCTGTGAGTCCTACAGATTATTATATAACCAATAAACAATTTAACTGGCTTATTACAGAAAACCATCATGATGTTGTTCAATTTCTCGGAAAAGGATTGGATTTGAATGATATTGAAGCTGTCTGTGTCAAATAAGTTAATTTAAATGGAGGTGTATATTTCTAATAGCTGATTTATATTTAGTGTAAATAATATTATTGATGAAAGAAGGATAACGATTATGAAGAGTAATGACTTTGGATTAACGAAAGAAGATATTATGGAGATTTCAGATAAGTATCTGCTTGATATCGGGTATCATTTTCCGATCGTGATTGAGGATGCGAAGGGCTGTTACGTGACGGATACGAATGGTGATCAGTATCTGGATTTCTATGCGGGAATTGCGGTCAACTCTCTGGGAAACTGTAACCCAAGAATTGTGGATGCGGTGAAGGAGCAGGCAGAACAGGTGATGCATGTGAGTCTGTATCCCTATAATGTGCCCCAGGCAATGCTTGCAAAGCTCATATGTGAGACTACAGGATTTGACAGAGTATTCTTCCAGAATTCCGGTACGGAAGCTAATGAGGCAATGATCAAGATGGCTAGAAAGTATGGCGTGGAGAATTTCGGCCCGGATCATTTCGAGATAATTACTGCAAAGAAGAGCTTTCATGGGCGTACATATGCATCTCTTACGGCGACGGGACAGCCGGATACTGCAATACAGGCAGGCTTTTACCCGAATCTTCCGGGATTTAAGTACGCAGAGTATAACAATATAGAAAGCTTTCGTGAGGCAGTTACGGAGAATACGGTTGCGATTATGGTGGAACCTGTTCAGGGCGAGGGCGGTGTATATCCTGCCACAAAGGAGTTCTTGCAGGGACTTCGTGATTTATGTGACGAGAAGGGGCTTCTCCTGTTGTTTGATGAGGTGCAGACAGGATGGTTCCGCTGTGGTGAGGCAATGGCCTTTATGCATTATGGTGTTAAGCCGGATGCATTTACCATGGCAAAGGCTTTGGGTGGCGGTCTTCCCCTTGGGGGAGTTGTGCTTACAGAAAAGTGTGCAAAGATATTGAATCCCGGCTCCCATGGATGTACATTTTCCGGCAATCCGGTGTGCTGTGCGGCAGGTTATGCTGCCATAACTTGCATGATAGAAGAAAAATGCGGAGAGAACGCAAAGGAAATTGGTGCTTACTTTATGGAGCAGTTAAAGACACTTCCTCACGTAAAAGAAGTCCGTGGACTCGGACTTTTGGTTGGTGTGGAATTCACTGATGTGGATGCGGTAGAAGTTAAGGTGAAGGCTATGGAACACAAGCTTCTTGTAACAGCCACATCTAATCGTATTGTTCGTATGGTGCCGCCTCTTATAATCACGAAAGAGGATTGTGACAAAGCGGTTGCTATACTTAAGGAGAGCGTGGAGGAAGTACTGAGTTATTGAGGATGAGCTGTGAATAGGAGTACGAAAGGAGCATATTATGGAACTGAAATTATACATGTTCGAAACATGTCCATATTGTAGGAAGGTTTTGAATTCAATTGAAAAGAGTGGAAGGACAGATGTTGAACTTCATAATATCCACAAGAGTGAAGAGGATCGTCTTACATTGATCGAGGTTGGCGGAAAACAGCAGGTGCCATGTCTGTTCATTGATGGCAAGCCATTATATGAGAGTGATGACATTGTGGATTGGCTGGAGGCGCATCCGCAGATGAAGTAAAAGGATTAGGAGCATTTATGGATGATAATTCAAGAAATGAACTAAAGAAATTAGATACTTTTCCGGCAGAAGACGGACACATTGAAAGTATACTTATTGGAGCAGATAATGTTATGTTTAATAAGTCTTGCGAATAAATGTATTACACGGTATAATGTGTATATACGGTTTATACGTATGTGCATTTTTAAGGAGGTGTTTTTATGGATCAGCAGGTGGCAATAAAACCATGGGGAAATAGTCAGGGTATTCGTATTCCCAAAAATATTCTTGAAAAATTGAATATAGAAGTATCGGATGTTTTGCAGATTGGAGTTGAAAATGATTCTATTGTTCTTAGAAAAGCATTTAAACACAAGACATTTGAAGAAAGAGTTGCCGAGTATAATGGAGAGATTTCAATTTGTGATTTTGACTGGGGTGAACCAGAGGGAAAGGAATTGCTATGATAGAGTTTTATCAGGGAGATATGATAAAGATTACTGGATTTAAGAATGCATTTGTTATTGTAAGTAAAAATGCATTTATTAAAAGTACAAATGTTTTTCATGTATGTCCTATGTTGAAAAAATATCCGCCAGGACCTTTACATATTGAAGTTGTCGGGAAAGAAAAGACAAAGGGGATTGTCATATGTGAACAGGTTAAACTTATTGACCCATCTGTAAGAGGATGCAGTAAAATCGATAGATTGCCTTATGATACTATTATGAATGTGTCAGATGCGGTTCAGGGAATATTTGAAATATAATTGATGGAGAAATATGTTATGAAAAGTATTTTAAATGATAAAAAGTAGCAGGAGATATTATAATGTAACACATATAATAACTGACAGAGATGATATAGTGACATGCCTTACATATAGAGATATAGACTATATGGATATTACATATATGATAATATGTGACATAAAAGAATATTTTGAGGATTGGGTAAAATGGAGTCCATACGAAGATGAAGAGAAAGATTATCAAAACAGAAGAAAAGAATTGAATGAACTAATAGCAGGAGTCGAGCATGTATTGATGCTTGAAGCTTATAGACGCAATAAAGTATTGTGTATTTCTAAATCGAACATTAATTAAAAAAATGTTTTTTTATTTTTATATTGAATAAAAAAAATTCAGGAGGATAAAATTATGGCACAGCTTTGGGGCGGAAGATTTACAAAGGAGACAGACAAGCTTGTATATAATTTCAATGCATCTATCTCCTTTGACCAGAAGTTTTATAAAGAGGATATAGAGGGCAGCATGGCGCATGTGAAGATGTTAGCGGCGACGGGAGTGCTTACGGAGGCAGAAAGGGATGAGATATTATCAGGGCTTTCAGGAATATTAGCCGATGTGGAGAGTGGTACATTAGAAATCACTTCCGAATATGAGGATATCCACAGCTTTGTGGAGGCTAATCTTATCGACAGGATTGGAGATGCAGGCAAGAAGCTTCATACAGGGCGTTCAAGAAATGACCAGGTGGCTCTGGATATGCGTCTATATACAAGAAAAGAGATAGTGAATCTGAAGGAGCTTGTAAAGGAGCTTATGGTGGTTCTTCATGGGCTAATGAAGGAACATATTGATACATTTATGCCGGGCTTTACTCATTTACAGAAGGCTCAGCCTATTACACTGGCCCACCATTTCGGCGCATATATGGAGATGTTCAAGCGGGATTACGGAAGACTGTCAGATATATATGAGAGAATGAATTATTGTCCATTAGGTGCGGGCGCACTTGCAGGAACAACATATCCGTTAGACCGTGATATGACCGCGGAGTTGCTTGGATTTAAGGGTGCCACTCTTAACAGTATGGATTCGGTTTCAGACA
The DNA here is from genome assembly GCA_017470935.1 of Lachnospiraceae bacterium. Classification (GTDB taxonomy): domain Bacteria; phylum Bacillota; class Clostridia; order Lachnospirales; family Lachnospiraceae; genus CAG-590. The sequence goes on along the minus strand of JAFUXG010000059.1, from coordinate 134,850 downwards.
GGGATTATGTTATCGAACTGCTCTCTGCACTTTCAACTATCATGATGCATCTTAGCCGTTTTTCTGAGGAAATCATTATATGGAATTCCAATGAGTACGGATTCGTTGAGTTGGATGATGCATACAGTACCGGAAGTTCTATTATGCCACAGAAGAAGAATCCGGATATTGCGGAGCTTGTGCGAGGTAAGACAGGACGGGTATATGGGGCGCTAATGCAGATGCTTACAACAATGAAGGGAATCCCTCTTGCATACAACAAGGACATGCAGGAGGATAAGGAGTTTACCTTTGATGCCATTGATACTGTTAAGGGATGTCTGGCATTATTTACAGGAATGATCAAGACAATGACGGTTAACAAAGGCACTATGGAGTCGAGTGCCAAGAAGGGCTTTACCAATGCAACGGATGCGGCTGATTATCTTGTGAACAAGGGTGTTCCTTTCCGTGATGCCCATGGTATCGTAGGACAGCTTGTGCTCTACTGCATTGAGAAGAATATTTCCCTGGATGAGATGAGTCTGGAGGAATACAAAAAGATCTCTTCTGTGTTTGAGGATGACATTTACGATGCGATAAGTCTTGAAACCTGTGTGGAGAAGCGTGAGACAATAGGTGCTCCCAGCAGAACCTCCATGGAGAAGGTGATTGCAGTGAATGATGAGTATCTAAAGGGAATTTGATGGCAAAAAAGAAATGCATGCCCTTTTTGAATGTCTATTAATTATTTATTTGTATAACTAATAAGTTTAATTAAATTATACAACAAGGAAGTGTTTATAGTGAAGAAAGAAAAGAAACTTAAATGTCTGGAAGATTTTAAGGGAACATATAATTTGTGCCAATGTCTCTTTGATTATGACAGGAATTTTAGTCATTACTATTATGTTATAGATTATTCAGAAAAGTTGTTTATTGGAGCTTGTGAAGAAGATTTCCTGATTAATGGGTTTCGGATTCATAAAGTGTCTGATCTTGATAAGATTAAGATTTTTAATAATGTTTCAACAGCCATTAATGAGAAGAATAGGATTCTTGATGGTGTAGATAATCCGGACATTGATCTTTCGTCATGGAAGGAGACTTTGAAATCGTTAAAAAAGTTAAACCATTTTGTTATCATACAAAATGAGAAGGATGCTTACAGGAAGCAATTTTTTTGCCTGGGAAAAATTAAGAAAATAAAAAAATCAAAAGTTATTTTCACACATTATGATGTTAATGGATCAATACAGGATAATGTAGATATACCATTTGATGAAATCACAAGTATTACTTTTGGAGACAGATATTCAAAGACATGGGAGGAATACATATCAAAGTCATTTAGATTTACTTATGATACACAGTAATTAACAAAAATTAATATGAAATTATGGAAAGGATGAATGACAACATGAATAATACAGATAAGGCAACAATGGATGCGGCAAGAAGAATGTTACAGGGAAAGATTGATATTAATGAGGTTTCAATGATGATGGGGATTCCTGTTGAGAAATTGCAGCCTATAAAGGATGAGGTTGACGAGCAGGTGCGCAAGGTGTACGGTAATCTTGATTCCTATGATTTCAATGAGCCTGTACTGTTTGAGAATTTTGATGATGTGGGTAATGATGAGGATATGATTTCTGAGGATGAGGATTAACTGCTGACAAATTCAGTCAAAATCAAGAATCAAAAAAATTATTTGAAATGTTTAAGTGATTTGATGTGAATACGGTGTGGTGATTAGTATTATGAATAAAATACAGACAGAGAAAACAGCAGTTATTTTCATAGGCATTCAGGGCAGTGAATCAGATTATATGATATGAGGACACAGCATGAAGAAAAAGTATGATGTAATTATCGTAGGAAATGGTGTGGCAGGTCTTTTTGCGGCGCTGCATTTACCTAAAGACAAGGATATAGCCATAATAACCAAGGGCGGAATGGAAGAATGCGATTCATATCTTGCCCAGGGTGGTATTTGTGTGCTGAAAAATGAAGACGATTATGCGGCATTTTTTGAGGATACCATGAGAGCAGGGCACTATGAAAATGACAGGGGAGCAGTTGATCTTATGATCAGGTCTTCCCAGGATATTATCAAGAAACTTGTGGATTTCGGAGTGGAATTCGAGAGAAAGCAGGGAGAGTTTACATACACTAAGGAAGGTGCCCATACTTCATCCAGGATACTACATCACGAGGATCTTACAGGCAAGGAAATTACATCGAAGTTATTAGCACGTGTTAAGGAAAGAGATAATATATCGATTTTTGCTCACACTACAATGGTTGATATTCTTGAGCGGGATAATGTGTGCTATGGACTTATGGTTTGTGAAGAAATTGAATCTGATAGTTCAGAGTTTATTGACAGCCATATCGGTGGTTTTGAATCAATAGGTTCTGATAATGTATCAGGAATAAATGCTGAAACAGATAATAAAAATGGAGATGTTGATAATTCCCCAAATTTGAGTATTAATAGTGCTTTTACAGATTTGAAAAAGAAATGCCGGGTATCTAAGATATACAGTGACTACGTAATATGGGCATGCGGAGGTGTTGGTGGATTATACAAGCATTCCACCAATTACAGACATTTGACAGGTGATACGGTGGCAATATCTGTAAAGCATAACATAGAACTTAAGGATATCAGTTATGTACAGCTTCATCCCACAACACTGTTCGCTAAGACATCAGGAAGAAGATTTCTTATCTCGGAATCCGTAAGGGGAGAGGGAGCGATATTGCTTGATAAGAATGGTGACCGTTTTGTGGACGAGCTTCTTCCAAGGGATAGGTTGACAGAGAAGATCCGTGAGCAGATGGCAAAGGAAGGGACGGATCATGTGCGTCTCTCTGTAACTAATATGGATGCAGAAGATGTGAAGAAACGTTTTCCTAATATATATAAGACCTGCTTAGAACAGGGCTTTGATATTACGAAGGAGCCGATTCCCGTTGTTCCGGCACAGCATTATTTTATGGGAGGCGTTAAGGTTGACCTTGATGGTCACACCTCTATGGACAGGCTTTATGCTGCAGGAGAGACAGCCTGCAACGGTGTTCATGGCGCTAACCGTCTTGCCAGCAATTCGCTGCTTGAAAGTCTTGTGTGGGCAAAGCGGGGAGCAGAGGACATATCAAAGAATTATGTGTGCGCAGATCATTCATGGTGTGAGGAATACTTCGAGAACGAGGAAAGTATGGGATATGTTCCCGACAAATCATATGAGGATGTTAAGGATGAATATTTCCATCTGGCTAGAGAAAAGGTAAGACCTGGATTTGTGGGGTGATACTTATGATATTTGAGAATGCCGGTGATTTTGAGAGATGTATTAATGTGGTAAAGTTGAAATTAAATGCGGGGAATATAGTTGTTTCAGATAAGGTATTGCATGAAATAACAAGGGACATTATGAATATATCTTATGCAAAGGGTGGTGGTTATTCACCAGATATAATTGCAGCATTTACAGATGGATATATTGAACATGGGTTGTTTAAGAAATACATGGAAAATGAATAATAAAGGGGATTTAAAATGAGAGAATTAATGAATTTGAACGTAGATAATCTTATACTGCAGGCACTTCGTGAGGATATAACAAGTGAGGATATCACTACTAATTCGGTGATGCCAAACTATCAGCTGGGACAGGTAGAGCTTATCTGTAAGCAGGATGGTGTGATTGCAGGGCTTTCAGTATTTCAGAGGGTATTTGAATTACTTGATGATAAGACGGAATTTGATATGAGAGCTAAAGACGGAGATGAGGTTAAGAGCGGAGAGCTTCTTGGGATTATCAAGGGAGATATCAGAGTTCTTCTTGAAGGTGAGAGAACCGCACTTAATTATCTTCAGAGAATGAGTGGTATTGCCACATACACCCATTCCATTGCAGTATTGCTTAAGGGAAGCAAGACAAAGCTTCTTGATACGAGAAAGACTACACCGAATATGCGTGTGTTTGAGAAATATGCAGTTAAGGTCGGAGGCGGATATAACCACCGTTACAATCTTTCTGATGGAATATTACTCAAGGATAACCATATCGGAGCTGCAGGCGGTGTAAAGGAAGCAGTGGCAATGGCAAAGGAATATGCGCCCTTTGTGAGAAAGATTGAGGTTGAGGTTGAGAATTTGACCATGGTCAAGGATGCTGTTGAGGCAGGGGCAGATATTATCATGCTTGACAACATGGATAAGGAGACCATGAAGGAAGCTATTAAGATTATTGATGGCAGAGCAGAGACGGAATGCTCAGGTAACGTTACAAAGGAGAATGTAGCTAATTTAATCGATATTGGAGTTGATTATATATCGTCAGGGGCACTGACACATTCGGCACCAATACTTGATCTTTCGCTTAAGAATCTTCATGCTGTGTAAAGGGAGTATGTATAACACGAGATAGCTGTTTTTTGCTATTATAAATATTACAGATATTCCCTACGAAAAAGAAAGATTATATATACAGATAATGTTTATAAATTGAATGTAGGTTATTATTAAGGGGTTAGGAATATATGAAATATGTAATAAGAATTGTTAATATTGTTGTTATATTACTGTTATCCAATATTTTGACTGTAGTTAAAATTGTGGATCTGGGAGCATTCAAGATACCCGCAATAATTTTGTTGGTGCTTTGGTTTCTTTGGCTCAACATTAGTCCATCCCATGTAAATAAAAAGCTTGAGACAAAGAGGCTCAAAAGATGTGCCAATGGACGGGAGCTGCTTGTTATGTTCCTGATATCAACGGCTATCAGTATCATTTACTGCATTGTAGGTTTTTTTGGAACATACGGAATACCAGGCTTTAAAGAGGATTACAAGCTGTGGCTGCTTAATATTCTTATGATCATTCTTATTGAAAACACTGTATTTTGGAATGGAATTATTAGAGTGTATATCACTTCTGAGCAGTTAGGATTTCGAATACGTGTATGGGGGCTTATATGCGGCATGATTCCCATTGCCCACCTTATAGCACTAGGGGTTATAATTAAGACTACCGGACGGGAGGTTAGTGTAGAGAACACCAAGATCATCAAAAATAAGGAACGTCATGATGACAGAATCTGTGCTACAAAATATCCTATACTTCTTGTGCATGGAGTGTTTTTCAGGGATTACCGCTATCTCAATTACTGGGGCAGAATTCCCAAGGAGTTAGAAGAAAATGGGGCTGTAATTTTCTATGGAAAGCAGCAGTCGGCAGCATCTGTTGCAGAATGCGGACAGGAGATTGCTGACAAAATACTTGAAATATGCAAGGACTATAATTGTGAGAAGGTCAATATAATTGCTCATTCAAAGGGAGGTCTGGACAGCAGATATGCACTTAATATTCCGGGAATCAAAGAGCATGTTGCTTCCCTTACAACAATCAACACTCCCCACAGAGGCTGTGAGTTTGCGGATTATCTGCTTTCAAAGATACCACAGGGACAGAAGGATATGCTTGCAAATACCTACAATGGAGCTTTGAAACGGTTGGGAGATCATGACCCGGATTTCATTGAGGCTGTAACTGATCTTACTGCATCAGCGTGCAAGAAACGAAATGAGGAGCTTACTGATGTGGAGGGAGTATACTATCAGAGCATTGGAAGCAAGTTAAATGTAGCCGGTAACGGAAGGTTTCCCCTTAACTTCTCATATCATTTGGTCAATGCCTTTGACGGTGCCAATGATGGATTAGTGGGAGAGAAATCATTTCCATGGGGCGAGGATTATCAGTTCCTTACTGTAAACGGCAAGCGTGGTATTTCCCACGGAGATGTAATAGATCTCAACAGAGAGAATTTTGACGGCTTTGATGTTAGAGAGTTCTATGTTCAGCTTGTTGCAAAGCTAAAAAAACGAGGGTTCTGACATATATATTATTGATGGGTGATTGTGTAAAATATTTTTATAAGACTGGCACGTAGTTGTGCCAGGGTATATTGTAATGATCAAATTCATGTATTAAAAAAAAGACAAAAAAATGATAATTTTTCTACGGAAAATGGGTTGAGAAAAATTGTAAAAGCTATATAATAAAAATAGATTGTATACAAGAATTGGTCAATATTTTTGTAAAAAATAGTATTGGAAGGGCTATTATGTAGTCGTAAAATATTAAATGGAGGAAAGGTATTATGTTTGGGTTTGGGCAGCTGATTGAGATTTTGAAGAAGAATCCGAAGAGGATAGTACTTACAGAGGGAAGTGATTCAAGAATTCTTGAGGCATCATCAAGACTTTTGGCAAGTAATTTCTTACATCCCATTCTTGTGGGAGATCCGGATGAGATATATGCTTCGGCTGAGGATTCGGGCTTTAATATAAGGGGGTCAGAAATTATTAATCCTAAAGATTTTCCGGATATGGATAAGATGGTCGCAGAGTTTTGTGATATTCGTAAGAGCAAGGGTGTCACACCTGAACAGGCAAGAGAGATTTTACAGGAGAACAACTATTTTGGAACGATGCTCGTCAAGATGGGATATGCAGATGCCCTTCTTGGAGGTGCTACATATTCTACAGCAGACACAGTAAGACCAGCTCTTCAGCTTATTAAGACAAAGCCGGGGAATACTCTTGTATCATCCTGCTTTATTCTTGTGAGACCTTCGGCTACCGGTGGTAATGAGGTGCTTGCCATGGGAGATTGCGGAATCGTTATCAAGCCCACAGAGGATGAGCTTGTGGAGATTGCGGAGGAGACTATACGCTGTGCCAAGATATTCGGTGTTGATCCCAAGGTTGCCTTTCTAAGCTATTCTACAGAGGGCTCAGGAAAGGGCGAGGATGTGGATAAGATGAGAAATGCTGCCAGAAAGACCAAGGAGAGAAATCCAGACATTCCTATAGACGGTGAGATGCAATTCGATGCAGCGGTATCCCCTAAGGTTGCTAAGAAGAAATGTCCCGGCTCTGAGGTGGCGGGAAGTGCCAATACATTTATCTTTCCGGATATCAATGCCGGTAATATCGGATATAAGATTGCACAGAGAATGGGTAATTTTGAAGCGTATGGTCCAATCCTGTTAGGACTTAATTCGCCTATTAATGATCTTTCAAGAGGCTGTACTGCTACCGAGGTATATTCAATGGCTATTATTACCGCAGCGTTATCTTAAATAGACAATGTTAAGTAGATATATAGTATAGGATTTCTAAAATGTAATCTGTAAACATATATGGTTTATACATATAGAAACAGGACACACAATGATTAGTAAACGTATATAGTTCATGCATATAAAAACAGGACACATAACAATCATTGAAATGTGTCCTATTTTTATTATATTCCAAATTAATATAACTGCTTACTCTACCTTAATATTCTTCTTGATAGCTTCAAAGCTTTCCTTGCTGATAACGTGTTCCATCTTACAGGCATCCTGAGCGGCGATATGCTCGTCTACTCCTAATTTGATAAGCCACTTGCGAAATGTCTCATGTCTTTCGTAAATCATATCTGCAATTTCTTTGCCGGTTTTGGTGAGAGTAATATATCCCGCATCTGAAACAACAATATGCTTCTTCTCACGCAGATTCTTCATTGCAATACTGACACTGGATTTCTTAAATCCCATCTCGGTTGCTATATCCACAGACCTTACAACAGGCAGCTTGTGGCTTAAGATAAGTATTGTTTCCAAGTAGTCCTCAGCAGATTCATTAACAGCCATATGTGTAACCTCCAATATATAAAATGTAATCTCCCCAATATATTTTGCCATTGAAAAATTGTATAATAATTCATTTATTATTTTACCATAGAAAAAACAAAATTAAAAGCATATAAGAATTTTATTGCAAAAAATTTTCATTTAGGTATTGACTTCTAACTTGGGTTAGAATAAACTAACATAAGATAAACATATGGCAGATATTAAAATATGCTTATGGTTTAGAATGCACCACATATAACTGATATGAAGATTAATTATTGTAGCGGAAAGGGAGATGGCATGAGTCAAAAGGCTTTAATGGACAAGAAAGAGATAATTGAGAGACTGAGAGAGCATGGATGCAGGATAACAAAGCAGAGAATGTTACTGCTGGATATTATTCTATCTGAGGAGTGCTCCTGCAGCAAGGAGATATATTATAAAGCATCAGCAATTGACAAGAGCATAGGGTCGGCCACAGTCTATAGAATGATCAATACATTGGAGGAGATTGGTGCAATTGACAGAAGGAATATGTATCGTATTGAGTGCGGTAAGAATTGTGCTGAAAGCTTCGGGTGTACAGTAGAGCTTGAAGATGATACGGTTATTGAGCTTTCGGAATCGAAGTGGAATCAGATTATTGCAGCAGGGCTTAAGGCATATGGTTATCTTAACGGTCAGGAGATAAGAAGTGTTGTTGCAAATGTGTAAGATATTTTTATAAGTAGGAATGTAAGAACGTGTGAAAGATAGATATTTATTTCATTCGATAATTATGGATTAGATGATTTTTTGTGTGATTGAAAAGGGTTGTGGTGTTAATACCATGACCTTTTTTGATTGAAATGAACTATTTACTTTGATATAATTGTAATGTTCTTGATAGAAAAGGGGAGAATAGAAGTATGGAATTATTTGGAAAAGAGGAGAAAAAGGTCGAGTATCTGGAGCTTATATACGACCTGATATTTGTATATCTTATCGGGCGTAATAATTCGCTGCTTCACCATGTACAGGATGGTTTTATCAGTGGCAGCATGTTTCTTACATATGTAATATGTACCCTTACAATAATCCAGATATGGAATTTCTCGACATTTTATATTAACCGTTACGGAAGGAACGGATTAAGGGATCATGTATTTCTTTTCGTGAATATGTATCTGCTTTATTTCATGGCGGACGGAATACGGGTTCATTGGCAGGAATACTTTGACCGCTACAATACTGCATGGATGCTAATTCTGGTAAATATCAGTATCCAGTATTTTATTGAGCGAAGAAATCATAAGGCTGCACCATGGGAGATCAAGCAGATAGAGGTGACAGGGACTATAATATTGATCGAGGCGTTGATAGTGGCTGTTTCAATTCCCATATTTCATGTCTTTGGAGTTACTATTGCATTTGTGGCGGTGCTTTTCGGAATAGGTGCAACAATCTTTTCAGGTAAAGTTAATGATCTTGTATCCGTGGACTTTGCACATCTGTCAGAGCGCGCCATGCTTTATGTGGTGTTCACATTCGGAGAAATGATAATTGCCATTGCTGGATATTTTGAGGGTGAGCCATCATTTAACACAATATATTTTTCGTCTATGGCATTCCTTATTGTAGCCGGGTTATTCCTTTGCTACGGGACCTTATACGACCACATCATAGACCGGGAGATGTCCACGAGAGGTACGGGGTACATGATGATCCATGTATTTCTGATCTTTGCTCTTAACAACATAAGTACGGCATTGGAGCTTATGAGAGAGGAAGAGGTTGAGCTTCTTCCAAAGACCTTGTTTTTGATCGGTTCATTTCTTATATATTATGTTTTCCTGTTCATGACAGAGAGATATGCGAAGGAGAGACTGCATTTTACAAAGAAGCTGTGGCTATCATTAGCTGCCTTTGCTGTGGGGTTTGTGGGATTGATGCTGTTATTCAGGGAAATGATGTATGTGAATATTGCAATTACGGTCATATATGTATTCTGGGTGTTCTCCATGCTCTATCGGTATGGTAAGCATGTGAGGGAGGAGTAGTTAAGAAAGAATCCATCTGTTTGGGCAGGTGGATTTTTTGGGTATACTGAAAAAATAAGTATTTATATATTACAGGAAAACTTTTCAGTATTATAGTTTCATTTGACAGCGATGACAATTATTCTTGTCATAATGATATGAAATGTTGTCACATACACATGAAAAGTGTACATAACAATATTAGTCAATGTTGTGATGCTGCATTATATAAAGTAATCATATAACAAAGAATATCAGGAGGATAGGTTATGGCAGGATTTATGAAGGGATACGATATCAAAACAATTTCAAAGAAGAAGCTGGATAAGGAAGGTTTTGGTGAGGGTTTGTCTGAAGCTGTAGCTATAGAGCAGTTGAAGGCGGAGATACTTGAAGTATTAGAAAACGAGGGCTTTGTATATGGACTGTATAAGAAAAAAGAGATGGTGGCGTGTTATATGATCGAAAGGCATGAGGGCGAGGCACCTGAGCAGGAGAACGTGGATGCTCCGATTATGAAGGACAAGAAGCACAAGAATGATGTCCTTACTCTTACAAAGGAGTATATACTTCCGGGACATGACAGGGCGGTCCTATGGTTTGATGATGCGGTTCTTGATAGTTTGAAGGAGCGGATCACATTTTATGGTGATGCGGCAAGGATTGAATTCAGGGATCAGGTGCTGACAGAGAAAACCTATAATGTAGGAGGTTTTAATATCGGCGGTGCAATGCTTGGATTTGTGATTGGCTTTCTGTTATTCGGCGTTGCGATGGACAATTATGCGCTTGGTATATGTCTTGGACTTGCATTTGCCAGCAGCTACGGAATCATGTTCTCATCTAAAAAGGATTCAGTGGTGGAGACAAAAGATGATGAAGTGGAGCAGGAAGAGGGCGGAATCCGGGAAGCGGATAATACAGAGGATTATAGTATAGAAACAGGTAATGAAGATATAGCTAATAAAGAAACAGGCAGGTAAAAACAGATGAGTGGGAAATGTAAAAAAGAAATAATGTGGATATGAGTAATGGGGATAATACAGGCGTGGTGGCAGCCGAAATGAAAATACGGATGTCAGAAATGAGGATAATACAGGCGTGATGGAAGCCGAAATGAAAATACGGATGTTAGAAATGAAGATAATATAGTCATGAGAACAGTCGGAATAAATGAACAGATGGGGACATGGTTAGCGTAGAGAGGAGGCATTATTATTGCCGATTAAGATTATTTTGCTAAATGAAAAAAAATATCAATAAACTACTATACAACAGTAGAAAAAAGGGGTATTATAGGAGAGGTTAGATGTTGCTAACCTCTTTTTTAAGGTTAATATATGAATATTTGTTCATATGTTAATATGATAACTCATATATAAAGTATCAGCACTGTTAATGTCTGCCATGCAGTGCGGTAAATGCAGGCAGATAAGGTGAATCACTAATACAGACAAGGAGGAGATTGTATGTTTCTGGAATTAAGTGAAATAAAGAAAAGCTTCGGTTCCGCAGATAATCGCGTAGAGGTTCTTAAAGGAATCGACTGTGAGATTGAGAGAGGAGAGATATGTGTACTGCTTGGACCATCCGGTTCAGGAAAGTCAACGCTTCTCAATATTATTGGTGGTATTGACTCTCCGGACAGTGGATATGTGTCGATAGACGGAGTGAAGACAGGAGAGATGAAGGAGAGACAGCTTACGAAATACAGAAGGAATCATCTGGGGTATATATTTCAGATGTATAATCTGATTCCTAATCTGAATGTTAAGGAGAATGTTGAGGTCGGCGCGTATTTAAGTGACAAGCCGCTTGATATTGATGATCTTCTTAAAACGCTTGGACTCTATGAGCACCGTCACAAGCTGCCTAATCAGTTGTCGGGCGGTCAGCAGCAGCGTACCGCCATAGGTCGTGCGATTGTTAAGAATCCTGACATACTGCTCTGCGATGAACCGACAGGAGCGTTGGATTATACTACTTCTAAGGAGATACTTAAACTTATCGAGGATGTTAATGCAAAGTACGGCAATACGGTTGTCATGGTAACTCACAATGATGCGATCAAGAACATGGCAGACAGGGTGATAAGGCTCCGTGACGGGATGATACGAAAGAATTACGTCAATGAGGAGAAGATACCTGCTATGGATCTTGACTGGTGAGCTCGAACTTGGAGTGTGCGAAGCAGACTACTAGAGAGAGCCATGTGATAGCTGTCCAAGAACACGAGCCAAAGGTGAAGTGTGATTGGAAACAGCGAACCACTAGATGAGTATGGGCACTAGGGAAGGAAGGAGCTTATATATATGAAAAACCCTTTATGGAAGCGGATTCCCCGGGATCTGTTTCATGAATTTATCAAATATCTTGCCGTTTTTCTCTTTATGGCGATAACCATCGGATTCATATCCGGTTTTCTGGTTGCCATGAGAGGCTTGCAGATTGAGTATTATAACGCCTTTGATGAATACAATATTGAGGACGGTCATTTTGTGCTGGATAAAAAGGCTAATGAAGAACTTATTAATATGATAGAAACACACAATATTACTCTGTATGATAACTACTATATTGAGTTAGATGATACGGATATTAAGGATGATGGTACAGTAAATGGTGCGGTTGTCAGATTATTCCGTCCAAGAACTGAGGTCAATCTGGTTGATGTGCTGGAGGGAGAGCTCCCATATAATAAAGATGAGATCGCGCTTGACAGGCTGTTTATGGGTAACAATGGTTATACCGTTGGAGATGATATTGAATTAAATGCTCATAAATATCATATTGTAGGCATGGTTGCCCTTACAGATTTCAGTACGCTTCACAAGAATAATAATGATATGATGTTCGACAGTGTGAAATTCGGCGTGGGTATTCTTGATAATGAAAGTTTTGATGAGCACAAGGATATGTTCATCTATGGCTATGCCTGGAAATATAACGATGGAAAATCGGAGGATGAGATCAAGGAAAAGGAGATATCGGATGATCTGGCTGTGGACATCGCCATGGACTGTCTGGAAAAGGATAATCAGTTAAAGATATTCATCCCATGCTATGCAAACAGTGCTATTCAGTTTTCCGGAGAGGATATGGGAAGCGATAAGCCTATGATGGAGATATTGCTTTATATACTTGTTGCTATAATGGCATTTGTTTTTGCAGTAACGGTGGGTCATACTGTGGCAAAGGAGGCTACAGTTATTGGGACGCTTAGAGCCTCAGGTTATACAAAGGGTGAGGTGTTCCGTCATTATCTGGCATCACCGCTTATTGTAACATTGTCTGCGGCTGTTATCGGCAATATTCTCGGATATACTGTTTTTGAGGATGTGGCTGCTAATCTCTATCGCACAAGCTACAGTTTAACACACTATGTTTCTTATTTCAGTCCGGAAGCATTTATTAAGACAACAGTAATTCCTATGCTCATCATGACGGTGGTAATCAGTGTGGAGCTTATGCGAAAGCTGTCATTTACGCCGCTGCAGTTTATCCGAAGGGATATCACAAAGCACAAGAGGGAAAAGGCGGTAAAGCTTCCGCATTTCCGCTTCTTTACCAGATTCCGCATGCGTGTGATATTGCAGAATGTAAGCAGCTATGTAACTCTGTTTTTCGGAATATTGTTTGCGGATATGCTTCTTATGTTCGGAATGATTATGGTGCCGCTTATCCACAACTACAGCGATAATGCTATCAAATACAAGCCCTGCGATTATCAGTACATTATCAAGATGCAGCAGGATCTTCCGGATGATGTTGCAGAGCCATACTGCGTGACATCCCTTAAAATGATAGACGATTTCTATGATCCGGAGGATATAAGCGTGTACGGAATCACGGAAAACAGCCGTTTTTTTGCTGATTGGGAGCTGCCTGAGGTGGGGGTGGTAATAACCTCCGATATGGCGGAGAAATACAGATTAAAGGAAGGGGATGTCATAGCTCTCAAGGAGGAGTTTGGTAATCATCTCTACGCATTTCAAGTGAGAGGTATACAGGAATGCAAGTCTAGTCTCGGTATATATATGACAAGAGAGAATTGGTGCGATATATTTGAGAGCGTGATAAGGGAACAGTCTGACAGTGACGGACAGATGAATCTTTTGATGAATCAGATTACTGGCAAGAAGGACAGCAGCTTCTATAACGGATACTTTTCTGATATTGATCTTGATGGAACGTATCTTCGTGAGGACAATATTGCTGCTCAGATTACGGACGATGACCTGACTGCGGTTGCAAGGCAGATGGATATTTCTATGGGTGAGATGTTCGGAGCGCTATATTACTTCTCGCTTATACTTTTTGCTTTGCTTGTATTCCTGCTCACAAAGCTTATACTGGAGAAGAACACCACATCTATTTCCATGACAAAGATTCTGGGATATTCAAATCTGGAGATTTCCAGACTTTACCTGATCTCATCGGTATGGGTTGTAATCTTCTCATCAGTGATGTCGATGGTTATCAACACACTGTTATTTAAGGGAATTATCCGCGTGTTCCTGAAGGGCTATGGAGGCTGGTTTGAGCTGGTTATTAAGCCGGATATATATATTGAAATGTTCGTGATGATACTGCTCACATATCTGATTGTGGCATTCTTCCAGTTCTTCAGAATCAAAAAGATACCTATGGACGAAGCCCTTAAAAATGTAGAATAGCAGCGAGCAATGGGTATTGTTCGTTAACATTAATCCATTCCATATAAGTGCTCCTAAAATAAAAGAGCTTGCAATCGCAGATTATCGGAGTGCATTGCATAACGGTAATTGTATTATTATGGCAAAGCAGGGGGCAGACAGTCTGTGTGGGAATAATATAAATGAGATATTTTATATAAATGGTCAGGAAAAGTATAATAAAGAGCTGGATGACAAACTGAATCAAATGCTTGAGGATGATGATCTGATGGATAGTGTTGATGTGCGGTCCAGACAGAGTGAATATGATGTAAACAAGAGTGGACTAACCCTGATTCATAATGGCTGTTATGTGTTTTTCGGAATACTTTCCGTAATCTGCATTATGAACCTTGTTAATACAATGCTTAACAGTGTACACATCAGGACGAAGGAGTTAGGAATGCTGCAGGCAATAGGGATGACTGACAGACAACTTCAGATTATGCTGATTGAGGAAGGTTTGTTCTACACCTTGGGAACACTGCTTATTACGATCGGAGCCGGAAGTGTGCTCGGTTATCTGCTGTATGCGTTAGCAAAGAAGGAATATATATTGGGAATAAGAGATTATTCATATCCGGTCAGGATGGTATGTATTATTGCGGCAGTTCTTACATTTATACAGGTATTTCTTGCAATTGCGCTTTCGAAAAGTGTGAAGAAGGAATCGTTGATAGATAGGATTCGGTTTGGTGAGTAAGGCAGAATTGCATATTGACAAAACATAGAAAAACGCATATTATTACGTATAAACGTATATGTGCGTTTTTGTTTTGCTATAGAGATTCGAATAAACGAATATGCATACGAAAATTGCTTGCTTATATAGTTGACAGTTACAACAAATATGTTGTAAAATGAGGAGGAAAAAATATGACAAGAACATTTAAAGAAATGGAATCGTTTACAAAGAAGTGGCTTGAATCAGGATTGGATGATAATGATTTGGCAACATTGCAGGAAATGTTGCTTAAGAATCCGAAGAAGAAACTGCTTGCTAAGCTTGTGGAACGTTTAAAGGAGGTGTGAGGTTTATGAGTTTTTATAAAGATATGGAGAAATCTTTATTGGAGGCTATTGAAATTGAGAAGGGAAATCTGCCCACGGCTGAAAGAAAAGGGATGCCCGCAATAACATACTATGTTCCAAATAATGACAGTGATTTGATTGATAAATTTATTGAATTGAGAAAAAAAGAAAATATTTCACAGACAAAGCTTGCTGAATTGACAGGCAGTAAGCAGCAGGCTATCTCAAGGACAGAGAATAAAGAGCATAGTCCTTCTTTGAAATTGTTTTGCAGCATGGTTAATGCACTTGGGTATAAGATTGAATTAGTTAAGAAAGAGTGAGGTATTATCATGACGATCAGTGAAAAAATATTTGAATTATTGAAGGAACGTGGAATGTCGCAGAAGGAGTTCTCAGAGAAGACCGGAATTGCCCAGAGTTCAATAAGTGATTGGAAGCGGAAAAAGACCAACCCTGTATCGGAAAAGATACTTATAATTAGTGAAGTACTTGGGGTAACTCCATATGAGCTGCTGTCAGGAACAGAGGATGTGGGTGCAAGAAGCAATACTGTTGATTATTATGTGGTGAGTAAAGAGTCGGATTTGGGAATCTTGATTGAACAGTATCAAGGCTTAGGAACGATGGATAAAGGCAGGCTGCTGGGGTATCTTCAGGCAATAGCTTCTAATAAGAGTAATATTGATAGCGAAGAGAAAAATAAATGAATATCACAATAATATGTTGTGACATGATCAAGAATAAAAATCATAATAATATGGTAAAAAATGACAGGAAAGTATTTAATAAAAATTTGTAATTATATAGAAAAATACTGTGAAAATAATAAAAATATAGGAGATACATATTAAATGACGGATTATACAGCTGCGTATAATGAGTATACTAATAAGATAAATGATAAGAATGCTGTTAATGCTATTGATATTCTTAAGCATTATTTCGGATATAGTACATTTCGCCAAGGGCAGGAGATTTTAGTGAACACAATTCTTGGGGGGCGGGATGTACTGGGAATCATGCCTACAGGTGCGGGGAAATCTATATGTTATCAGGTTCCTGCATTGATGCTTTCAGGGATTACACTTGTGATATCACCGCTTATTTCTTTAATGAAGGATCAGGTAAAGTCGTTAAATGATGCCGGGATTCATGCGGCATATATCAACAGCTCACTTACTGAAGGTCAGATATCTAAGGCACTTAAGCTTGCAGGTGAGGGCAGGTATAAGATAATCTATGTGGCGCCAGAAAGATTGGAAAGCAGAGAATTTTTGTGCTTTGTTAACCAGGTGGATATCTCTATGGTAACGGTGGATGAAGCACATTGTATATCCCAGTGGGGACAGGATTTCAGACCAAGCTATCTTAAGATCGTGAAATTTGTTGAGGGGCTTTCCGTTCGTCCTGTGGTTAGTGCCTTTACGGCAACAGCCACTGAGGAGGTCAAGAATGATATTGTGTGTACTCTTGGACTTCGTGATCCTAATGTGCTTGTGACCGGATTTGACAGGGAGAATCTGTATTTTGGTGTGGAGACTGTTAAGGGCAAGGATGATTATGTGGAGAGGTATGTGAGGGAGCATAGTGGTGAGAGCGGAATCATTTACTGCGCCACAAGGAAGAATGTGGATAAGGTGTATGAGAAGCTGTCAAAGACAGGTGTTCCGGTCACAAGATATCATGCAGGACTGACGGATGCTGAACGAAGGGAGAATCAGGATGATTTCATCTATGACAGAAAGCCGGTGATAGTGGCCACCAATGCATTCGGTATGGGGATTGACAAGTCCAATGTAAGATATGTGCTTCACTATAATATGCCTCAGAGCATGGAGAATTATTACCAGGAGGCGGGCAGAGCAGGACGCGACGGCGAGCCCTCTGAGTGTGTACTTCTCTATTCGGCACAGGATGTGATGATTAACAGGTATCTGTTAGAGAATAAGGAATTTGAGCCGGATATGGCGTGGGAGGATATGGAAGCGGTACGTCTAAGGGATGCAGCAAGACTTCGGAAAATGACGGATTATTGCATGACAACGGAGTGCCTTAGGAGTTATATCCTCCGTTATTTCGGAGATGCGGAGATTACGGGATGTGGTAACTGTTCATCATGTACGGCTGAGTATGATGTGGTTGACCGTACAGAGGAAGCTATGAAGGTGATTGCATGTGTTAAGGAAGCGAGAGGAAGATATGGAGTTAATGTGATCGCCGGGACTCTTGCAGGAAGCAACAGAGGGAAACTCAAGGAATATGGATGCATGGAATATGAAACCTACGGAGTGCTTGATAAGCTTTCTGAGGTGGAGATCAAACAGATAATTAACTGGCTGGTTATGAAGGATTATCTGCGTCAGACGGAGGATAAGTACGGGTTAGTAAGGCTTGGAAGCAGGGCGAAGGACACAGAAAGAATTCTTATGAAGATATCTAAGAAGCAGATGGAAAAGGCGGAAAACGCAGGAAGAAAGAAGAAAGCAGGTGCTTCTGTAGATCTTAATGCAAAAGGCTTTGAACTATTTGAGGAGCTTCGGAGTCTTAGGATGGGGCTTGCAAAGAAGGAGAATGTGCCGCCATATATTGTATTCAGTGACAAAACACTTGTTAATATGTGTGTTCTTGTACCATTTACAAAGGAGGAAATGCTGGAGGTTTCAGGAGTGGGCGAGAACAAATATGCGAAATATGGAAAACAGTTTATTGATTGCATTACTGCATTTACCGGTGGAGTTAAGGAGAAAATGTATTATGGAGATGACATAACTGCCGGGCAGGGAAAGATGGATGCGACAGACACTTTAGGCAGATATGGAGAAAGCATGGGAGACGGAGAAAGCGGCGAATCTGATAGCGTTAGCAAAATCAGCGGAATAGTGAGCAGAGCTGGAAAAAGGAAAAATAAGGATAAACTTGATTTTTATATAACGAATGAGCAGGCTTTGAAGTTTCCGTATGCTGAGAGATACAGAGCACCGGAAATTGCTGAGATACTTTATTCTATGGTTGATACTGATATGATAAAGAGAGTATCAGGTGCGGATATATTCCGATATGTTGAAGCTGAGGGACTTGGTGGTGAAAGGTACGAGAACGGAAAGCGGACAAGATATGTCACTGAAAAAGGAGCTTCAAAGGGAATATTTCTTGATACAAGAATTAGTAAGAAGGGAACGGAATATCTGGATCTGTTCTATGATAGAGAAGCGCAGAGGATGATAGTGGAGCATTTTGAAAAATGAAATTAATTAGGTTGTATATTGTAGGAGAAAGAAGGGGTTGTTATGACGAGGATTTATCCGGCGATTTTTCATAGTGAAGATGGCTATTGGGTGGAATTTCCTGATCTTGAAGGTTGTAATACCTGTGGTGAAACTTTTGAGGAGACAATGGAAATGGCACAGGAGGCTCTTGGTTTATATATAACCAGTTTGATGGAAAATAATCAGACTATTCCGGAACCGTCCGATATAAGAACAATAACTGTAGATAAATCAGATATATTAAGTTATGTATGCGTAGATGACAGCAAGTATCATCGTGAAACAAAAGCAGTTAAGAAAACACTATCAATTCCGGCATGGCTTGCCACAGAGGCTGAGAATCAGAACTTAAGCTTGTCAAAGGTTTTGCAGGAGGCGTTATTACAGAGATTGTCTATCTAAATACTTTTGAGGAAAGAAAGAAGGCATCAATAAAATATTTTAAGACCGGTTTTGCCGGTCTTTTTCTTTGTGAATTTATACGAAAGGTTGACATATTCCACAAGTGAAAGTATACTGGTTATATTCAACTTGTGGAATAGGAGGGTGCTATGTTAAAGCATGGAATACTTGGATTATTGAATTACGGTGATGCTACAGGATATGATATCATGCTGGCTTTTCGAAAGTCATTGAGTCATTTCTGGGTGGCACAGACAAGTCAGATATACAGGGAGCTTCAGGTGTTAGAGGACAATGGCTGGATAAAGAAGACTCTGGTGGAGCAGGATGGAAGACCGGATAAGAATGTCCTGTCTATTACGGATGATGGGAAAAGCGAATTGATAAGATGGCTTAGAGAGGATGAAGTGACAAAGACAGTGCGGAGTCCTATGCTGATGAAGACCTTTTTCAGGGGAGAATGCAGTATTGATGAAAATATTGAGTTTTTTAAGAGAATAGCAGAATGTATCAATGTTTTTCCTGATGGGGAGGGTGAGGCATTCGATGCAAAGGACCAGTATGAAAAAATGATCGATAATCCGGAACGGGCATTATTCTGGAAGTTTACAATAGATTTCGGAATAATGTATGAAAAGATGCTTCTTGAATGGAGTAATAAATGTATACAGCAATTGGAGGGGATGAAGGATGAACAGCAAAAAGACAGGACTTAATTCAAATCAGATAAAGCTTATAGCGATAATCGCAATGACAATAGACCATCTTGTATGGACGTTGTTTCCGGGAACGCAGCATATATGGTATGTTATGGCACTTCATATTATCGGAAGACTTACTGCCCCGATTATGTGGTTTTTTATAGCAGAAGGTTGCTTTTACACGCATGATATGAAGAAATATATTATGCGTCTTTTCGGGTTTGCTGTCATTTCACATTTTGCCTATGACTTTGCGTTTGGAATACCATATTTTTCTCTTAAGGGAGGATTGTTCAACAGAACTAGTGTAATGTGGTCGCTGGCTTTGTCTGTAGTATGCGTGGCATTAAGCAGATCGGAAAAAATCCCGCAGGCATTAAAGACTATTTTGATCATCGGATGTATAATTCTTGGATTTCCTTCTGACTGGTCATGTATAGCGGTTGTATGCCCTATGTACATATATGCCCACAGAGGTGATTTCAGGCTTCAGGCTAAGGATATTATAATTTGGTCATTTGTATATGCTGCAGTATATTTCATATTTTTGGATAAACCGTATGGAATACTTCAGATGTTCACATTTCTTACCATACCGATTCTGTCACATTATAATGGCAGACGCGGAGAGTGGAAGGGAATGAAATGGCTGTTTTACATATACTATCCGGCACACTTATTTATTATCGGATTATTGAGGATTCTTTTGCATGGAAATATATCGACTATATTTTAACAGACACTTGCAAAGAATGAAGGTCTGGTGTTTATTCTTTGATTTTTATATTATTTCAAGTTGATTTATGTTAAAATGAACGGGAATTCTTTAACAGTCGGGCTGTAGCTGACTATATAGATAATCAATTTCAAATGAATTATTGAATATGGCTGACTTATGGTGCGGATATATCACATAGATTAAAATGAATAGTAAAGGAGCAGCTAATTATGGAACAGGAGAAAAAACAAAAGCCCTTTGGCGCAAGGATGGGTGAAGCGTCATTTTGTATCATTTATCTGATATATATATTTGTGGTGGCATATAACCTGTGGGGAAAATATAAGATGTCTGACACCATAGATTATATCGGTACATGGTATGTAAGTCATATGAGATATCTTTCAGGATTTGTGATGTCGATGCTGCTCGGATGCGGGGATGCATTTCATCTTGTGCCGAGAATTATTGTGAACATCAAGGGTGAGATTAAGAATCAGGAATTCTATCTCGGACTTGGCAATCTCATTTCTTCGATCACTATGACGGTATTCTATCTTGTGATGGTGAATATGATCAAGCTCTGTACGGCAGGTATGGCAAGCGGAGGTGTGATAAGTAATGGATTTGTTGTGGTAACAGCTCTTTTTGTGGCGGTAAGGATAATTCTCTGTCTGTTTCCGCAGAACAGATGGTTTACAAAAGAGGGGAATAAGAGGTGGGCTGTGATAAGAAATGCGCCGTTCATTGTAGTGGGAGTGATGGCGGTGATCGCTCTTATTATTGCAGTGGCATCGGCATCGTCTGATGTGTTGAATGTGACATCATCGGCAATACCTCCCGTTGCCTTCATTGGAAAGAGCTTCTATATACAGATTATGATTGCGACAATATTAAGCTTTGCATTTTACCTGCCTGTGGCGATTAAGGGTAAGGAGAATCCCAAGCTTGGTATGCTGATGATGCCTAAGACAATTTGCTACATGTGGATGATGGGAGTTATATGCTGGGGATAAATGCGATGATCTTGATAAATGGATAAAATAGAACCTTACATAAATACTTTACATAATTTATTTACATAAAATGTTTTCATAATAACTTTACATAATAAAGTTACATAACGTGCAGAACTAAACACTAAAGATGCTTATGACATGTTTACATGATAATATGGATAGAAAGAACATAATTAATGTTGTATTAACAGGGAGAATTAAAATCAATGATTACAGAAGAAGTTAAAAAAGAATTATATGCATTACAGGATGTGGAATACAGGGATTTTCAAAGTGGCCTGATACCTAATGTGGAAAAGGATTACTTTATCGGCGTGCGCACTCCGGAGCTTAGAAAGCTGGCTAAGGCAATGGCAAAGAGGGAGGATATTGATGAGTTTTTAAGGAAGCTTCCACATTCGACCTTTGATGAGAATCAGCTGCATGCATTTATCATTTCAGAGATCAAGGATTATGATAAATGTATAAGCGAGATTGAACTGTTCCTGCCTTATGTTGATAACTGGGCGACCTGCGACCAGATGTCACCGAAGGTTTTCAAGAAGAACAGAGCATTGTTGATGGAACGCATCAAAGAGTGGATTGTTTCTGATAAGACATACACGGTGCGGTTTGCAATTGGAATGCTGATGAGTCATTTTCTTGATGAGGATTTTGATGAATCTTATCTTCTTATGGTGGCAGAGGTACGATCAGAGGAGTATTACATCAATATGATGATAGCCTGGTATTTTGCTACTGCATTGGCTAAGCAGTATGAGGCGACGCTTCCATATATTGAAGAGAGAAGACTCGATATATGGACACACAATAAGGCTATTCAGAAATCGGTGGAGAGCAGGCGAATCACAGAGGAGCAGAAAGAATATCTTAAGGGGCTGAAGGTGAAGAAAGAAAATGGATGAGGATATAGTATATGAGGTACTTTCTGTTGTTGATGAGATTCCGGAAGGTAAGGTCGCTACATACGGGCAGATTGCAAAGTTGATTGGTCGTGAGAAGAATTCAAGATTGGTGGGGAAGATATTAAGCCGAGCAGAATATTATGGAGACTATCCATGTCACAGAGTTGTTAATCATGATGGAAGAACTGCACCGGGATTCCGTGAGCAGAGATGGCTGCTAGAGAGGGAGGGGGTAAAGTTCAAAGAGAATGGGTGTGTGGATATGAAGCATTACCAATGGGATAGTGATATATAACATATTTGTCTTTTCACTACATTTATGATGCTATTCACTGCAATTACAACAAAATGCAAAATATACGTGGTATAATCACATCTGTACATAGTAATTTTAGCAACGATTTTGGCTGAAGGAAGGTGCAGTGATGGATTATAGCATTTTAAATAATTTGATGAATTCTGTTGGAAATGTGAGTAATACCGTCGGAAATGTAAGCAGTACAGGACGATATGGCAGTGTAAAGAATGTGTATCGCAATAACAATTCGTTTGACAACACACTGCAGAGCATACAGGCGGCAGGCATGAAGAAGGAGATATATAACAGATTCAACATTGAGGTTGGAAAGGAAAGCAGTACATTTGAATGCAGAATTCCTGAAGGTGTACTTAGCCGAATGCAGACAGATACCGGATTAAAGGAAAAGGTGTTTCGTGCACTCGATAAGTACTGTGGGAATGAATTCCAGGATACGATCATGGGAAATGGACTGCCGGTTAAGAAGTGTTCTCTTGTATTTGATGAAAATGGTGAGATGACGGCGACACTCAAAACAAACCTAGATAGTAAGGATGACGAGAGTAAGGTTCTCCTGTATCAACAATTGCTAATGCAGCAGATAGCATTGATGTCATACGGAACTAATATGTATTCAGGTTATAACAGTTTGTTTGGGCTTGACGGTATTTTGTAGGATTGGAGCAGTAATGTATCATTTGGTATGTTACTGCTTTTTGAATGCTGTTTTATATTTAGAACTTAATCAGCTGATAGTCGTTTTATGCACTTTTATGGGCTGTTTGGGATGACTATATTTACATTGGTAAATGTATTTGCGATAATATAAATGCAGAAGATACATGGATGTATTAACTGCATTTATTTTAACTGGATTGTTAATGGCTGTTAACAATCGAGTATTTCATTTTATCGAAAGGAGGCGGTAATATGGCAGGTTTTTATGGCTTTTCAAGCTATGGCAGTCTGTTTGGCGGCAGGTCAAGTGCCATGTCTTCCATCTACAGTAATCTTGCAGAGTATGCCAGTGTGAGGAGTGGAGCTTATGCAAAGGCAGCGAAAGCGTATTATGCGAAGGTTGCGACCTCAGAGTCAAAAAAAGCCAATAGCAGTGAGCAATCAGAGTCTTCAGGCAGCATTTTAACAGGCAGACAGGCAGCATTTTCTAATACGGCACTTTCTTCTGTAAAGTCAAAGGCATCTGAGCTTAATGACTCTGCGAAGAAGCTGACAGCAGCAGGAAAGGACAGTCTGTTTTCCAAGGAGGGATACGACAAGGATACTGTGTACAAGGCAGTGTCGGATTTCGTGGGTAAGTACAATAACACACTTTCATCTGTCAAAGGTACGGACAATGTTGCGGTAAACAGTGCGGCTAACAGTATGACTAGAATGACAGGAGTTATGCGCAACAGCTTATCAGAGGTAGGTATATCTGTGGGAACAGATGGAAGGCTTTCCGTTGATGAGGAAGCATTTAAAAATGCAGATGAGAGCAAGGTGAAAAAGCTTTTTAATGGAAGCAGCTCATATGCCGGAGTTATATCTGATTCAGCATCAAGGATTGTTTCCCAGGCATCTAACCAGCTTGCAAATGCAGGCGGAAGTATCTATGGCAACAGTGGCTCATATTATAATAATTTCACCAGAGGGTTATTCTATAACGGATATTTCTGATGAACTATATGATTATCCGGCGGGAAATTATACTCAATAAAAAATGTGTTTATGAATGTATTTACTCTAAAACTCTAAGGAGTCTGGGACATTAACAAACAAAGCGCGCTTAGTGCACCACCGTCTGCTCTTCAAGTGATATGTGCATCTGTACTACCGGTCGATATATGCAGTCCGTTTTTGAGGTCTACGGCTTCAAGGACGGATTGCATTTTTATTTCAGAAGTTTACAGTTCTAATGTAGAAAAATCAATTTCCAGATCTTCATATATTCCAGCTTTGACAGTGTCATTAAATGTGTATGTCTGTACACGGAAACTGTCAGTATCCAGATTATACACGAATATTCTTTGGGTTGTCGGATCAACAATCCAGTATTCACGAACCCCGGCGTCAAGATACAGATTCAATTTTCTGACATAATCATGGCTGGAATTGGATGGAGATACTATTTCAATGATCCAATCGGGCGCACCTGTACATCCGCGGTCTGTAAGTTTGCATGGATCACATATGACACTGATGTCGGGTTCGACGATCGTATCTCTGTCGTCACGTAATTTGACGGCAAAAGGCGCAGGGTACACTTTGCAGCTGCCGCCTTTTGATTTTATATGATTACCTATTGTTAGTGAAAGCTCCATGAGTATAGACTGATGAATCCTGCTTGGGGCAGCCTGTGCATATATAAGCTGACCGTCGATCAATTCACAACGGACATCGTTTGGAGTGTTGTAATAATCGTCTTCAGTATATATTGAAATGTGCTGTGCCGAATCCATGTATATCATCTCCTTGTGCGATATAATATAAAACCGTATAGTTTGAGTATTTGTTAATAAGCTTCATTTATGTATCTATAATAGTTTAAATTATGGGAAATAGCAAGCGATAATATAAGGAAAGTTATGCATGGTAGTTGTGGTCGTTTTACATCATTTGATGGTCTTTTTTGTGATATTGCCCCACATCAACGGTTTTCATTCACATATATTGTAATCACATTCTGTATTATCTCCGCAGTTTCATCAAGACTTTTCTGTCCTGCAAAGTAAGGTGCTGCCTCATCCACGATAATATCGGCAATAGTGTCATCATCGTAATATACCCTTGATGTATTCTCGATAAGATTTCTGTACGTTTCTTCTTCCTTCTCCGAAAGCGGTCCTATCTGTATGTAAGCCCCATCTCCCCATCCCATTTCATAGTCTGTCGGTGAGATTGTCTGTCCAAGCTCATCTGTATATATTTCTTTTGCCGTCATCTGCTTCATATACATTTCAAACGCTTCCTGATTAGTCGGAGTTCCTATCATATAATTGTTTTCATTTATCTGATAATCTCTTGTCATGAAGGTTTTGACGAATTCCCATGCACCATCCTTTAACTTGGATTTGGAATAGATGGAGAGCATCACATATTCATCAAAGCGAAAATAGCTTCCGTTTTTTTCCTGATTAGGATATCCGATTAATGCTATATCCCTCCCGTACATTTTCTCATACTCCTGAATGCTTGACGCTTTTCCTGATGAGTATGTGTCAAAAAGTACCTTTCCATCCTTCAAAAGCTGCGGATCCATAGGCGAACCGTCGTCATAATCTGCTTTTCCGGTCTTGCCAAGGTTGCTGATTTCAAGCATGGATTTGAAATCGTCACTCTCAAAGCTGCACGTACCGGTATTCCAGTCAATATAGTCATCAACACTTGCCCATAATAAATTATATAAGATCTCATCCTTATGCTCTGCAAAAAATGGTCGTGTATCCTTTCCTTTATTTTCAAGAAGTGTCTGCATATCATCAAATGTCCATCCGGTCTTACCGCCGACATCATCTGCCGCAGCTACCAGGGTGTTGATGGCAAATCCTGGAGAGACGTAATAATATGCTCCGTCTATCTGCATTGCCTTTGCAACGGAAGGAATCAGCAGTTCGATGCCGATATCATCATCATTTTCATAATATGGTGTCAGATCCTCAAGTACCCCTTTTTCGGCATATTGTCTGACCGGAAGATAAGAGAGGTCGATAATATCAGGGGCTTTACCTGTGGTTATATCCACATTTATTTTCGTATACGGGTCTTCATATTGACTGTAATCGACAAAGTCAATTTGATAGCTTTCATTTTCTTCATTAAATGCGATAGCAGACCTCTGCAGATTATCATCCACACCGCGCATACATCCTAATGTAATAGTAGTCTTGTCACTTGATAATGAGGAATCTGATTTTTGATATAGAGTAACGGTTAAGCCGGTCATATCTGATGATGTTCCTAATATCATTGTATCATTTACAGGAATTAATCCGTATGTATCACTTATTGAAATCCCTGATGCCATATAATCCACTATCTTTGATAAATTACCATTTGCCAGAGAGCATCCGTACACCCCGGAATCATCCTTGCAATAGAAATCGTAGCCGCTATTTCCGTTCATGAGAAAATCGGAATTACCCATAAAGGATGTATCAAGATATATTTTTTCTCCAAGACCTTTGTTAGTTATGTCCAAAGCCTGGACTGACACGCCCTTTTCATCTGAAAAGCAGCATATAACGGTGTCGTCAGGTGTTCTTGCAATTCCCTGAAAGAACAGCCCTGAGATTTTGATGTCAAAGATATCATTGTAATTTTCATCAAGTACAATGATATTCTTGTCTGTTGAAATGATGAAATCTGAGCTGTCATTCATAATAATATGTGTTATGAAATCATCCGGGTCAAGTGAAAGCTTATCGGTGATATCGTTACGAAGGGAAACATGTCCGGTGTTATCGAGTGTAACAATATTATATGTGAAGCCGGATGTAGAGGGCTTATCTGTCACCAGAGTAACAATATCTTCATCAATTTTCAGTATGCTGTATATGGACTCTCCATCATCAAGCAAAGGCTCGCAGACCTTACGGATATCTGTTCCGTCGGGATACATGGTGTAGATTCCTGCAACCGGTTTATTATCAGTAAGATTCTCACTGCCTGAAGTATATGCCTGTTCATTTGTATAGAAATAAATGTGATTGCCAGCTGACATGAATCCGGACGGCTCACCCCTGACCTCTGACAGATCAATGACATCTCTGCTGAAAATCAAGTCTTTTTCATCGACAGAGCTTGTCGTTATATGTGGCTTTTCAGATTCATTGCTGTTAATCAATGGCTGTTCATTATTACCACAGGCAGTGCAGAATTGAAAAATTATTAGAGTCACAATAATTCCGGTTTTTTTCAGACATTTGTTCATGACATTATATAGCTTTACCATTATAATAATCCCCCTCCCTTGATGATATTATCCGGTGTGTACACGCATAAGAGTAACACCTGTATTAATTCTGGTATCATGCAGGCTGCAATATACATGATGATATCTGCATGATCTTTGCATGTATGCCATGGATAATATTTTATATCTGCAAAATTATATCATGTGATATGCGAAAAGAATTTTAGAAATGTTGAATAAAAAATGAAGATTTCATGAAGTATGGAAATATTATGCTCCAATGGTCGTTTTACGTCATTTTATAGTCTTTTTGTGACGTTGCCCTTTACGTGAGAGTGGTTTTGAACGATACTTATATAAGTGTGGGAAAGTGTGTCACTAAGAAAATATGGGAATTGTTAATGAGTGTTAACAATACTTCTGAATCATGATATAATAGTTTCTACTTGGTGAGCAAAGCGAACCTTAGTAGAACTTATATCTGGCACCTTAATGAGCACGAAGTGCGAATTTAGTTGACATGATATAATGAGAGTAATAAGAGATGAATAAATCATCACAGGAGGATAAGGCATGTTAAATGAGGAATCACTTCCAACAGAGAGAGAATGGCTTCTTATGGAGGTAATATGGGACAGTGAGGCTGGGATAACATCCGGCGAGATATTAGAGAGAGTTAACAGTATAGATGAAATGTCACCGAGAACAGAGCGGGTGCTGCTTCACCATCTGTGCAGGAAGGAGCTGGTGGGCTATACGGTGGATGAGCATGACAGCCGGCTGTATCACTATTTTGCAAAATGTACAAGAGAGGAATGTCTGGAGATTAAGAGAAAGAGCTTTGTTGATACATATTACAGAGGTGATGAGTCTATGGCACTGGCATCATTTATTCATGGAGTGGTGCTGACTGATGATCAGATAAAGGAGCTTACCGAGCTTCTTGAAAGCAGTAAGGGAAAGAAGAGAGCTTCTCGAAAGAAAAAGCGGTAGCGTGAGGATTATTAATATTTTACAAAGAAGATAATAACAGAAAAAAGCTGTGAACCGGATAAATACAAAAGTGGGAACGGTAAGAGGAGAGGAAATATATGAGCGAACAGTTATATTTGACACTGAAAAGCATTGCAGGCACGTTTGATTTCTGTATGGCATGTATGGTTATAGAGCTTGGAATGTGCGTGATAGTATCATTTTTTGCATTGGAAGCGGTTCTTATTATAAGAAGAACGATACTAAAGGATAAGGTCTTTGCTAAGGGAATGCTTTGGAGTGTTCTTGCCCTTGTACCATTTGTGGGTAAGCTTAAGTTGTTCTACAGCAACATTTATGTGGGGCGGCCGTTTGTAATGTGGCTGGCCTTGTGCAATAAGATAAGAGCAGTGCGTTATGTGTATGTTCTGGGAATGCTGATCAGCGCGCTATGGATCGTGCATGGGAACAGGGCGGTGGGAAGGGTTGTGTCTGCCGCAAGAGCGTGGAAGCATAGGGGTGATACACTATATATAAGTGAGCTTACGATTTCGCCGTTTGTAACAGGGGTGATATCCCCTAAGATCGTGCTGCCGGAAATTCTTATTGAAAAGCTTGATGTAAATGAACTTGATACCATAATTCTTCATGAAAAGACACATATAAGGCTCAAGCATCTGTGGATATATTCAATATGGAATGTTCTGTGCTGTCTGCTGTGGCCTAATGTGTGTCTGTTATTGTCAACTGCAAGGCTTAAGGAGGACATGGAGGATATATGTGACAAGGTGACGATACAAAGGAGAGGCATCGAAGCATTGGAATACGGCAGGCTTATCATCAAGAGTGCTTCGCTTATCAGTACGGAGATAAATGCGCTTCCGGCAGCATTTAACGGTGAGGAGAGCTTTCAGGCAGCTAAGAGAAGGATACTACGGATTCGTGACTATGTTCCGTATAAGATACGGAAAACGGTTATGTGGGGTACAGTTTGTGTATGTCTCTTTGTGGCAGCATTTACTTTGGTTAAGGTAGGTTCCTATCCCCAATATACGGAGCTTCAGGAAATATCACTGCTTGATAAGAATTTCAATGTCGTTAAGAGAGGAACAGAGGAGGAGCTTTCTGAGGTGCTGGCGATAAATGATAAGGAAATCATAGTTAGCAATGATGCAATTATGGAGATATATCCTGATATCAACTGTGACGACTGGTTCTGCTATATTTCGTGGGGCGGCTTTATTAAATTCCCCGGTGCCGGCGGCGGTGGAAATGCGGCGTGGATTGAGGAGCTTTCTGAGGGAGATGTCACGTCGATTTCCTATACCGATACGGGAGAGGATATCTTTGTCAAGATTGCAAAGTGGTTGTTTTGAAGGCAGATTAGTCTAAAGAAATTATTACAGGAATTCATAAATACATATTAATTTGTTTGAAAACACCTGACCGTACGGAGAGGATATTAGCCATGAATAATAAGCTTTTAAATGATGAAAAGGATTGCGTCAAAGTTATTGACACAGGTGCCGGGAATTTTTGTGATGGCAGCAGTAAGATTAGAATAGTTAAGGATAAATTACTGCTGTCATGCGTTGAGGGCAATGTAAGCGTGGGTGCTTTTGAGATCATTTACATTGAGACTATGGGACACAGAAATATTGTTCATCTTAAAGATCAGGACTTTCATATATATGAAAAGCTGGATACCTTTGAACAGCTTCTTCGTGCACATGGCTTTCTTAGAGTGCATAAGAGTTATCTTGTCAATATGCAGCATATCAGAAATATCAACAGCTATGTTATGACACTGGATAACGGTGTCAAGATATCAGTTCCGAAGGCAAGATATAAGGAAGTGAAGAGGGAATATGCGGATATTAAGTAGATTGTGGAATGGGTGAGAAATTTATCATTAAATTATTAGTGTATTCTTTCGATAACTATGATATACTATAAAATAATGAATTATGAAATATAAAAATTATCAGATAAAAATAAATATTTGATAGATAAATTCACATGCATAGAAACAGATGAAATGTTGAAGGATTATGATTCACCAATTAGTATGAGATTATGGATTGATGATTATTTAAGTAAGGAGTAATCTTTGTTATTAAAGGGGGGGATGTTACCAATAGTTAATTGGAAGCTCCCTTTTATTATATTTTGATAAAACTGCAAAAAGAGGTATGAGTTATGAATATTAAAGCAGTTGTTTTTGACATAGGCAACACACTTGTTGATTATCCTATACCCCTTAACTGGTCCTCACTTTATCGGCCTGCATTCGAGCGTGTTGCGGAAAAACTAAATATGGATATTACAGAGGACGAATATATACATATATGTAATGTTCTTACGAAATACAATACACGAATCAATCCAAGAGAAAGAGAAGTTACATCCTCTGTAATTTTTTCAGAGATAGTGAACGGAACAGGCTTTTGCGAAGAAGAAATTGATAATATGAAAAAATATTTTTACTCTTTTTTTCGAAGAGATGTTATTATATATTCGGAAGCTTTTGAGACACTTGCAGAGATAAAATCAAAGAATATTATTATTGGAACATTATCTGATGTGGCATATGGAATGGACAACATTTATGCATTAGAGGATATTAAAGCCCTTATTCAATATATTGATTTTCCATATACATCTAATGATACAGGTTATAGAAAACCAAGCGGGAAAGGTCTTATATTATTATCAGAAAAAATGAATATCAAAACATCGGAGATGGTTTTTGTTGGTGATGAGAAGAAGGACATTGAATGTGCAAAAAATGCAGGCGTAAGAGCAGTGTTAATAAACCGTACCAACGAGATCAGGGATTATGGACAGGATATAGAGATAAAAAATCTTACAGAATTACTATCATTTATTTCGTAAAAATATGATCAAAAAGGAGATTACTATGGAAGCAATTACAAACATTTTAGACAAGATCGACAGCGTAATGTATTACCCGATCCTCATAATCGTTATGGCACTTGCGGGAATATATTTCACAATACTTACAAAGGCAGTCCAGATAAGGATGTTCCCGGAAAGTATAAGATTACTTAAGGAGCCGCCGAAGGACGGGAAGGGTGTATCCTCGCTTCAGGCAATGCTTGTGTCAACAGCATCCCGAGTAGGAACGGGTAATATTGTTGGAGTATCCACCGCAATATGCCTCGGAGGTCCCGGAGCCTGCTTCTGGATGTGGCTTATGTGTATTATCGGTGCGTCATCAGCATTTATAGAAAGTACACTGGCGCAGATTTATAAGAGAAATACTGACGAGGGCGAATGTTATGGCGGTCCCGCATATTACATAGAGAGGGCACTTCACGCGCCTGCACTTGCGGTAGCATTTTGTATTTTCCTGATTGCGACCTACGCGGTGGGCTTCAATCTGCTGTGTTCATATAATCTTCAGTCAACATTTGCCGCATATTCTTTCTATGACAGTAAGGTTACACCTGTCATTGTGGGTGCATTGCTGGCGGTGATAACGGGCTATTGCCTGCTTGGCGGGGGAAAGCGTATTGTCAAGCTTACAAGTGTTATCGTTCCCGTGATGGGAGTGTCCTATGTGATAATCTCACTGATAGTAATACTGTTCAATATCAGGAATATCCCATCAATGTTTGTAATAATTTTCAAGGATGCATTTGATTTTAAGTCAATACTTGGAGGAGTTGCGGGCTCCTGCATGGTATACGGTATAAAGCGCGGCCTTTACTCCAACGAGGCAGGTGTGGGTTCTGCACCAAATGCTTCCGCTTCCGCAAAGGTATCCCATCCAGCTAAGCAGGGACTTGTTCAGTTCCTGTCAGTGTATATCGACACATTGCTGCTCTGTACTGCAACGGCTCTCATGTGCCTTTCAAGCGGTGTGGAGAGAAGTGAGGCGGTATCGGGCGCACCATATGTGCAGAATGCGATTTCAACGGTCTTCGGATCTATCGGACCCATATTTATTACAGTGGCTATGGTGCTGTTTGCATTCACAACCTTGCTTGGAAATCTCTATTATGTGGATAATGCACTGGCATTTCTTAATCACAAGAAAATGCCCTCAGATAAGTTCTTGAAGATTTTCCATGTTGGCTGTGCAGTAATCGTGTTCGTAGGTGCGATCATTCCCATGAATGCAGCGTGGGCTGCAGCGGATATAACAATGGGAGGTATGACGCTTATCAACCTGCCATCATGCATGATACTTGGCAAGGTGGCAATTGATACATTGAAGGATTACGAGAAGCAGAAGAAAGAGGGCAAGGATCCTGTGTTTAAGGCAAGGGATATCGGACTTAATGAGTCAGAACTGGATTTCTGGAAGTGATTGATAGACTTCGTGAACATTAATGGTGATATAGCTTATATTTATACATATTAAGATATCAAAGGTGAATTATGCTATTAATGAACCTGTTGTATGGTTGTATTGTATACTGGGCGTAAGTGACTTCAGGATGGAAATAAACACTTTGTGGTTGATTAAAAAGAGTAAGCCTATATTAATGAAATATTATTAGAATAATATGGAAATAATAAACACGTTGCTTAATAGAGAAAGGTGCTAAAGATGAATAGAAATAAGATTGCAGCATTATTAAATATATTAATTATTATCTTAACTCTTATAGGTCTCTTTGTTATGCTGTATAACAATTCAGACCAAGGAGTGTTCTCAACACAGGGATTTGCAAATCTGAAATACTATACTGTTCTTTCTAATCTGTTCTGTGGAGCTGTTGCCGTTATATATGGAGTGGTTTCATTGGTAAGTAAGGATAATTTGAAGAGCAGTCTCATGAGGCGGCTTAAGCTGATGGCTGTATCCTGTGTAGGGCTGACATTTATTCAGATAGCAGGCTTTTTCGGACCGCTTTACGGATACAGCGAGCTGTATAAGGGCTCTAACCTGTACTTTCATCTGATAATTCCAATTTTAGCAATGGTTGAATTTGTTATTATTGATTTTGGCAGGATACCGTTTGTTGATACGGTCATTTCTGCTATTCCTACATTTATGTATGGATTTGTGTATCTGGTCAACATTCTTATAAATGGAATCGGAGAGTGGCCTGATGGAAATGACTGGTACGGGTTCATGAACTGGGGACTTGGGGTAGGGCTTGTGATATATGCAGGTATTGTGCTGGCAAGCTTTGCCATGGCATGTGCCCTTAGGGGCTTGAACAGGCTGTTAGGCAGAAGTAAATCATGATGAAATCAACTGATTATTGAGCTGCCTAACACTTGTTAGAAAATTAATAGCAGAGATCAAAAACCAGACGGATAAGCTTGATTTCCTGATCATGTCACTTACAAAGATGTCAAGACTTGAGAGCAATATTATAGAGGTTAAGCCTGCAAAAGCAGATGTGGAATCATTTGTCGAATCTGTTGTGGATTCCATGAGTGGACGGGCGGAAATGAATAATATTACGCTTTACTTTAATCGTGAAAATGTATCTGATGATAAGAGTCTTGGAATGTCAGCCTGCTTCGATGTTAAATGGACCAGGGAGGCACTGTCAAATATAATTGATAATGCTATTAAATATTCTCCTGCCGGCAGTACAGTTACAGTCTCGATCATACCTTACGAAATGTATGCGGCTGTTTCTGTTAAGGACAAAGGAATCGGAGTTTCAGAAGATGAAAGTGCAAGGATCTTCGAGCGTTTCTATAGGGGTGAGAATGTTGCTGATAAAGAAGGTGTAGGTCTTGGATTGTATCTTGCAAGGGAGATACTACAGAAGGAAAACGGATACATCAAGGTGAAATCTGAGATTGGGAAAGGCACTGAGTTTATAATGTATTTGTGGAGAGGATGAATTATTTAATATATTTGATATGATATACTATCTTTTATTGTCAGATACATAGATGAACAGATATGGAGAAGAAAAGTATGGAATATATACATCATTATGATTCACCACTTGGCGGAATAACAATGGCGAGTGACGGTGATGCTTTGATCGGATTATGGTTTGACGGACAGAAGTATTTTGCTGATGTGCTGGATGATGAATATGAAAAGAGAAGGCTTCCTGTATTTGATGAAACAGAAAGGTGGCTCGATACATATTTTGGCGGGAAAGAACCGAAAAATACTCCTTTGCTCAGGCTTAAGACGAGTGAGTTCCGAAAGGCAGTTTGGGAAATCATGCTTACGATTCCGTATGGCAAGACCATGACATACGGCGAGATAGCGAAAAGAATTGCGGAAGAAAGAGGACTGGTTACAATGTCTTCACAGGCAGTGGGTGGTGCAGTGGGGCACAATGCAATATCAATTATTATTCCATGTCACAGAGTTGTGGGAGCAGATGGAAGTCTTACAGGGTATGCAGGTGGAATTGAAAGAAAACGGGAATTGTTAAAGCTTGAGGGTGCCGGTTAAGGTATGAGGGCGGGCAGAAGCTTTATGAATACTATAGAATTGGAGAGATAAGAGACGAAGGTATATTAGCATTTAGATCACATACCGGGCGGACAGGGTTGAAGGAATGTCTGGAGACATGATTGAGCATTTAATGATTTGATTTGAATATTACTTTTTTTAAAGGATATGCTTGGATAAAATCGAAGGATACAATCCGCATTATCAAGCAATAATAAGGAAATATATTATGAAGAGAAAAACAGCCAAACTATAACAGCTTAAGACAATACATCATGAAGTCGGTGGAATCAGAAATGCTTGATGAGAAGACAGATATGTATATCCGTCTGTACTGTCAGGGGACGGTAGCACTGACCTGTGAATGGATACTTGGAAAATACAAGGCAAGTCCAGAGGAGCTGGGAAAGGAGTTAATTATGAGCGTAGCGATCAGATATTATTCAAGGTCGGGAAACACAAAGGAGGTTGCAGAGGCGATTGCGAAGGCAGCGGGTGTCAGTGCTGTTTCGGTTGATGCGGGGGATGCGAAGCTATCGCAGCCTGTGGATGTGCTGTTCGTAGGTGGGGCGTTGTATGCTTACGGAATTGACAGCCATCTGAAGGATTATCTGAAAACACTTAATAAAAACGATGCCAAGAAGGCAGTTGTGTTCTCAACCTCGTGGATTTCGAAGCATTCCATAGACCTGATCAAGAAAGGTTTGGAAGAAGCGGGAATCACTGTCGTAGAGGAATCATTTTATGTAAAGAGCAAGCCGAGTGAAGAACAATTGAAGGAAGCGGCTGATTTTGCAAGAAAATATATTTGATGGAAGGAGCACAATGTATAACTGTAAAAGGATATCACGGCACTAGCAGGCTTTATGCTGTCGCCATGGGCTGCCCTTGCAGTACAGATCGTATTGCTGATAGGAAGCATACTTATACTGAGCAGCAGGGGAGAAAAGCATGGATGGAGTTGAATTATTATGATAAGATTTGGAAAACCTATAATAATGGTGCTATGTATGGTTACACTATGTTCAGTGATGCTATGCGGATGCACGACATCATACATGGGAGCAGCTTCAGATAAGGCGGAGGTGGTTTCAGAGGAGGTGATTGCAGATATGAAGAACATATATCTGGCAGGCGGTTGCTTTTGGGGAGTGCAGAAATATTTTGATCAGTTCGACGGTGTGGTCTTTACCGAAGTCGGATATGCCAATGGTCCGGATGAAGAACCTACCTATAAGGAGGTCTGCAATTCCAGCGGTCATGCGGAAACGGTGCATATCGGGTATGACGACAGTAAGATTACATTGACAAAACTGTTAGATTATTATTTCATGGTCATAGACCCGTTGTCCGTCAATAAGCAGGGGAACGATGTGGGAGTGCAGTACCGCACGGGTATTTATTACACTGATGAAAGCCAGCTTGTTGAGATTCAAACGGTGTTTGACAGAGAACAGGCTAAGGCAGGAGAGGCACTGGCTGTAGAGGTCGAACCTCTTGCGAACTTCTATAAAGCTGAGGAATATCACCAGAAATATCTGGATAAGAATCCGGGAGGATATTGTCATATTCCCAAGGATATGTTTGAACTGGGTAAGTAAAGACAGGCATGGAGGAAATAGTGTATGGAGGTCATGAGAGCAACCGAATACTGGCAGCAGGCGGGAGCATTTTATGTAAGGATACAGGCAATGGCAAAAAAGCATCATATCACGCTTAGACAGGAATTCGATGAACATGATGGGGCCGGTACAAAATATATAGTAATACTTGATGACGATTTTCCCATTGCCACTGCAAGAATGTATGAGCTGGATTCAGAGAGTGTTATGATCGGAAGAGTGGTTGTGCTGCCGGAATATCGCAATAAGGGAATTGGAACACTGACCATAAGTGAATGTGAGAAATGGGCTCTTGATGACGGATATAAGAAATGTGTGATCGAAAGCAGAGATAACAAAGTGGACTTTTATAAGAAGTTAGGCTTTAATCTCTGCGGAGATGACTACATAGAGGGTGAGACTTTTCGCTGTATCAGGATGGAGAAGGAGCTTCTCAACCGTCCTCA
Organism: Lachnospiraceae bacterium; assembly: GCA_017470935.1. GTDB lineage: Bacteria > Bacillota > Clostridia > Lachnospirales > Lachnospiraceae > CAG-590. The sequence goes on along the minus strand of JAFUXG010000059.1, from coordinate 97,757 downwards.
TACTTAGTGCGGACAGCGGTGTCCTGAAAACTGAAATAATCAGGACGGTGGCGGGACTGGGTGTACTCAAACTGTATGCCCTTTGAATTGAAGGTGCGCCCGGTGATAACACAGACAAAATCATAATCATCAAGGGCAAGATATTTGGTATCTATCGGAGTCGCAAGCTCTGCGGTTATGATTCGGTTACTCGTGGTGATCTGCATACCGAGATCATCTTCAAGATACTTATAGATGGAACTGTTGGCAATGGTCTCGTTGAGTCCCGGAGTCTCAGATTTCAGAAAAACATTAATATCATAGATAAGGGGAACATCATCTAAGGAACGGACACGCTGAATGTAATATACCTCGGCTCCTTCGTGAAAGCCTGTTCTTCTGCTCATTCTATCGTCAACGGTAAGTTCGGCAAACTGCATTACAGCGGTGCCGGGCTTTTTCTTATTACGCCTTGCGGATTCGGCAAAGCTCTCGATACCTCCAACTGTAAAATGTGCCTGCTCTATAGGGTGATAAATGACCTGAACGCCCTTGCCGTGAACAGACTGAACATATCCCCTGTGGATAAGCTCACGGATAGCACGGCGTATCGTATTTCTGGTACACTGGTATTCTTTTGATAATATATTTTCGGAAGGGATCATGTCTGATTCCTTATAATCCCCCTGCTCAATCTTTTCCTTGAGATCAACATAGATCTCTCTGTATTTTTCTCTTGGCATATATGTCACCTGCTTTTCATTTTTTCATTTAGATAATTGCGAGATTCCCGTTTTCTACACATTTTATTAATTGATAATAATTCAAAATACTGCGAATAATAAAAAATGTTAGTACATATCACCGGAACTATCAATACTTGTTCATACAAGTGATTGTAGCACCATGCAGTTAAAACTTCAAGTGTATGGTTGATTCTCTTGTTTTACAGCATAGCAGAAGTAATGTAAAAATAATTTACAATATTTTTCAAATATCTCTTGACTTGTTTAAACAAGTGTGGTATAAATAATCAAACATGTTTAAACAAGTTGAGAACGAAGTCGGACGTCAAAGTGCAAAAACAAAAAGGAGGCTTTATTATGGGAAAGTATGAACAGGATTCCAAGGAAATGCTTGAATACATAGGCGGTCGGGATAATATAGCAGCAGTTTCCCACTGCATGACAAGAATGCGTTTTGTGTTAAATGATGAAAAGAAGGCTGATATTTCAAAGCTGGAATCAATGAAGGCGGTTAAGGGAACATTTACCCAGGCAGGGCAGTTTCAGGTCATCATAGGCAACACGGTCGCAGATTTTTACAATGATTTTACGAAGGTTGCGGGAATAGAGGGTGTGTCCAAGGATGCGGTCAAGAGTGCGGCAAAGCAGAATCAAAATCCGTTACAGCGGGCAATGACCGCAATTGCGGAGATATTCGCACCGCTTATTCCGGCATTGATCACAGGTGGTCTTATCTTAGGATTTAGAAATATTATTGGTGACATTGATCTGGATTCGGCTACGGAGGGGATGCAGTCGCTGGCCTCATCAAGCCAGTTCTGGGCAGGTATGTACAGCTTCCTGTGGCTTATAGGTGAGGCAGTTTTTCATGTGGGAATACCTGTTGGAATCTGCTGGTCGGTTACGAAGAAGATGGGGACAACACAGATACTCGGTATCATATTGGGTCTTACACTGGTATCACCACAGCTTCTTAATGCTTACGCAGTGGGAAGTACCGCAGCGGCAGATATTCCGGCATGGGATTTTGGTTTCATGAAGGTCAGCATGATCGGTTATCAGGCACAGGTAATTCCAGCGATTCTGGCAGCATTTACACTGGTCTATCTGGAAAAATTCTTCCGAAAGATCGTTCCGGCAGTGGTATCAATGATCGTTGTTCCGTTCTGTAGTCTTCTGTTAGCCGTTATCGCAGCACATTTTGTTCTCGGTCCTATCGGATGGAAGATCGGTTCCGCAATATCAGCAGTAGTATATGCCGGAATCACGGGAAAACTTCGTGTAATATTCGGCGCCATATTCGGATTCTTATATGCACCGCTTGTAATAACCGGTCTGCACCATATGTCCAACGCAATCGACACACAGCTGGTTGCTGACTTTGGCGGCACGATGCTGTGGCCTATGATAGCACTTTCCAATATTGCACAGGGCTCCGCAGTACTCGGCATGATCTTTCTTCAGAAGAAGGATGCAAGGGCACAGGAGGTCAATGTTCCGTCAGCAATATCATGTTATTTAGGTGTTACAGAGCCTGCTATGTTCGGTATCAATCTGAAATATGTATTTCCATTTATATGTGGTATGATAGGTTCATCAGTGGCAGGTATTCTCTCCACGGCACTTCGGTGCACCGCCAATTCCATCGGAGTAGGCGGACTTCCGGGAATACTATCCATGCAGTCACAGTCTATGGCACCCTATGCACTATGTATGCTGGTTGCGGTGGTTATACCATTTACTCTTACAGTAGTAGTTGGCAAGAGGAAGGGAATAGATAAGGAGGCTGAAAGAGCAGGCGAGAAGCAGGCGTTAGAGACTGCAAAGAGCAGTGCGGATGAAGCTTCTGATGAAGGGTCAGATAATGCAGGTAATACAAATGGTTCTGATAAGAGCAGCAGTGATCAGGTAATACTTCCGGATGAGGATGTGAGCAGTCTGAGCGCAGTTGTATCAGGTAAGGTAATCCCACTTTCCGAGGTAAAGGATGAGGTATTCTCGACAGGTGCTATGGGAGAAGGCGTCGGAATTATTCCCTCTGAGGGAGTTGTGAAGGCTCCGGCAGATGCTAAGGTCACGGCACTTATCGACGATTCAAAGCATGCGATAGGACTTGAATTGGCAAATGGCGTGGAGATACTTATCCATGTAGGTGTTGATACTGTCAATATGAAAGGAGACGGCTTCTCATATGCTGTATCGGATGGGGAAGCTGTAAGCTGTGGGCAGGAGCTTATACATTTTGACATTGACAAGATCAAGGCGGCAGGTTATGAGGATACGGTGCTGTTCATTATCACAGATGAGGCGGAGAAGTCATCCGTTACCCCGAAAACGGGAATTGAGGTTACCGCTGGTAAAGATGAAGTAATTGTGTTATCGTAGGGGAAGTTTAAGTAATAAGGCAGTAAGTTTCGCAATAGCCTGAAGAATAATAGTAGAAAGGGTGATATCATGTCAGAAAGATTCAGTGATAAGGTCATATATCAGATATATCCGAAATCATTCTGCGACAGCAATGGAGACGGCATCGGCGACATAAAGGGAATCACATCAAAGCTCGATTATCTTAAAGACTTGGGAGTGGACTATCTGTGGCTGACACCATTTTTTGTATCGCCGCAGAGGGATAACGGATATGATATTGCGGATTACAGAAATATTGAGCCGATGTTCGGAACAATGGAGGACTTGGAGGAGCTGATTAATGAGAGTGATGCCAGGGGGCTTGGACTCATGCTTGACATGGTATTTAACCATACATCGACGGAACATGAATGGTTCAAGCGTGCTCTTGCCGGTGATACTACCTATCAGGACTATTATATTTTTAAGGATGGGGAGCCGGACACTCCCCCAACAAACTGGAAATCCAAGTTCGGCGGTTCTGCATGGGAGTATGTACCCACACTCAAGAAATGGTATCTTCATCTGTTCGATGTGACACAGGCAGATCTCAACTGGGAGAATCCCATGGTCCGCAGTGAATTGAAGTCCGTTATAAAGTTCTGGAAGCAGAAGGGAATCAAGGGCTTTCGATTTGATGTGGTGAATCTGATATCAAAGCCTGATAAGTTCGAGGACGATCATGAGGGAGACGGTAGACGCTTCTACACAGACGGACGGCATGTCCACGAATTCCTGAAGGAATTAGTAGCGGATACGGGAATAGATGAAATGATAACAGTGGGGGAGATGTCCTCCACAACCTTAGAGCATTGTATCCGTTATTCATCACCGAAGGAGAAGGAGCTTTCCATGTGCTTCAGCTTCCATCATCTCAAGGTGGATTACGGTCATGGAGATAAATGGGAACTCGCACAGCCTGATTATATGAAGCTAAAGCAGATATTCACGAAATGGCAGGAGGGAATGCTGTTGGGCGGCGGCTGGAATGCTCTTTTCTGGTGCAACCACGATCAGCCCCGTATAGTGTCAAGGCTTGGGGATGACAGAAGGTACTGGAAGGAATCCGCGACCATGCTGGCAACCTGCATTCATCTTATGCGGGGTACACCTTACATTTATCAGGGTGAGGAGCTCGGGATGACCAATGCGAATTATGATGATATTTCACAATACCGGGATGTGGAGAGTCTTAATTATTATAAGATACTTACCCGTGAGGGAAAGTCTGAGCGGGAGGCACTTGACATATTGGCGGCAAGATCAAGGGATAACAGCCGTACACCGATGCAGTGGAACGATGATATAGTACATGGGGCAGGCTTTACTGAGGGTACGCCGTGGATACCTATCCCCGGTCATAAACCGGAGGCTAATGTGGAGGCGGAGCTTCAAGATTCTGATTCGGTCTTGCAGTATTACAGGAAACTGGTATCATTTCGGAAGCAGTATCCTGTGATCGCAGAGGGTGATATTCAATTCCTTTATGGCGGCATTTCGGAGGTACTTGTATATGTGAGGACGAATGGAAATGATAAGATGGTAGTGATATGCAATCTTATAGGAAAGGCAGTATCGCTGCCATGTAAGCTGGATGAAAGTAAGTCGGAATTGATGCTCCATAATATGGGTTTCCCTGTCAATCGCAGGGACGGGATTCTTGAATTGAAGCCATTTGAGGCTATAGTGTATCGGCTGGTATGAAAGGGTGTTACACGCCATACAGTCAGAAACAGCTTTCTTTTCAGCAAAATAATATTCCTATAGGTACACGGTTAGCCGGACAAACATTTCATCACTTGTGGTAAAATGAATCTTTGTGTGTTATACTAAGCGTTGATAAATGCGCAATATAATAATACGGAGAAAGTACAGGGGATATATATTATGGAAAACAATGAGATCATCACACTGCTTCCAAAGCAGAAGAAAGGCTTCTTGCGTCTTGTATTCAGCAGGATCGGTCTATTCATCGTGCTGCTTGTTATTGAGATCGGGATTATCTTATCGGTATATCTGTGGTTTGCAGATTATTTTAAATGGTTCACGATAGGTCAGACTTTATTTTCAATAGGTATGCTGTTCTATCTGTTCAACTGCAGCATGGATGCGACGGCAAAGCTTACATGGCTTTATCTTATTATGCTTGTACCTGTTCCGGCTACCATAATGCTATACTTCACTCAAAGAGAAATAGGTCATAGGGCGGTGAAGGCACGTACAGAGCAGTTGATCGAACAGTCAAGAGGCAAGCTTACTCAGAATGAGGATATAATATCAAGAGATGAGCTTGTTGAGTCGGGTACGGCAGCACTATGCAGATATTTGAATCGCAGCGGATGCTTTCCGATATATGAGAATACTGAGGTATCATTTTTTCCATTGGGCGAGGACAAATTCTCTGCCATGCTTGATGAGCTCAAGAAGGCTGAGGAATATATCTTCATGGAATATTTCATCATCGGCGAAGGGCTGATGTGGGGAAGTATTCTTAAGATACTGGCAGATAAGGCTACACAAGGTGTGGATGTCCGTGTCATGTATGACGGCATGTGTGAGATGTCTACCCTGTCATCAGACTACCCGAAGAGGCTTGAGAAAATGGGTATCAAATGCAAACCCTTTTCACCCATAACACCATTTATATCCACCCATTACAATTACCGTGACCACAGAAAGATACTTGTGATCGACGGAAAGGTGGCATTTAACGGAGGAGTGAATCTGGCAGATGAGTACATCAATCATGTCGAGCGTTTCGGACACTGGAAGGATACGGCGGTAATGCTTAAGGGTGAGGCTGTAAGAAGCTTCACGCTTATGTTCCTTCAGATGTGGAACATTAGCGAGAGGGAGCCTGAGTGGGATGCATATATCAAGCCCGTATCTCATTCTGTAAGTGACGGATATGTCATGCCGTATTGCGACCATCCTCTTGATGATGACAAGGTGGGCGAGAATGTGTACATGGATATTCTGTACCGTGCCGGAGACTATGTGCATATCATGACACCGTATCTTATACTGGATAATGAGATGGAGACTGCACTGAAATATGCAGCGCAAAGAGGTGTGGATGTGAAGCTTATACTTCCGGGAATCCCTGATAAGAAGGCGGCCTATGCCCTTGCAAAAACCCATTACAGATCGCTTGTGAAATCCGGTGTGAAGATATATGAATATACACCGGGATTTGTGCATGCCAAGGTATTTGTGTGTGATGATGTGAAGGCTGTTGTAGGTACTATCAATCTGGATTACAGAAGTCTTTACCATCATTTTGAATGTGCGACCTATCTCTATAAGACAGAGTGTATTGCGGATATTGAAAAGGATTTTCAGCATACGCTTGAAAGCTGCCAGGAGGTAACTCCGGAAACGATACGAAGGGAAAAATTGTATTATAAGATACTTGGCGGAATCATGAAGATACTGGCACCGCTTATGTGAGGAAACAGATGAAAAAATTATCATAGCAAGAGCATATACAATCTGCTTGATGATATCAAGAAGGTAAAGTCTGTTGAGAAGACCTGTATTTGGGTGGTGCACAATGGAATCGCAAGGCTTGTGGAATCGTATTTTCGGGATATAGACAGTAAGCAGTTCTCGTCATTTGGAGTGAAGAATTGCGAGGTCATGAGGTATGATTATGAATATTAGAAAGAAATTTGTCATAGTAAGACCTGTTCTTGAGTGGGATAATTAAGGGAGTTCCTGTATGGGAGCTCTTTTTCTTTATATTATATACTATATAAAAAATATATTGACATTATATTTTTTATATAGTATATTCGACATGATATATAATAGTAATTTTAACAATCTGCTAATACACACTAAAGCACGTTATCTGTATGAAGGGAGATATTAGATTTGAAGAAGGAGATCATGGATAAGCGGGAACGCCGTATCATGGAAAGAATCTGGGAGCAGGAGGATGGCAATCCGTTAAGTGTGACTGACTTAGAGGAGCTTTTTGCCGGGGAGAAGATAAGTAAGGTTTCAATATTCAAGGCGGTGCAGTCGTTGCTTGACAAGGGCTACATAGGTGTTGCTGCACTGGAGCGCTCAGGCGCCGTCTATGCAAGAAAGTATGAGGCGGTGATCACAAGGGAGCAGTACGCAGCTATTCTCCTTGCAGACAGCGGTATCCATTCGTCATCACTTGGAAGTCTTGCGCTGGCAATGATAGGAAATGACAGAAATGACAGACCGGATGAGGCGAAGGATGAGGAACTTATTGCAGAACTTCAAGAGGTGATTGAGCGTATTAAGTGCAAAGAGGTGTAGGTTATGCCGAGAAAGAATTATTATGGGATTTTTACGATGTTGTATGAAACGCTAAGGGGTAACAGGCACATGAGTGAGTATGCGTTTCTCTCATGCCTGTTTTGGAGCAGTATCTTGGTGATATTCTATTCTCTGATTCCTACACAGGCATACAGTGAGCGGGAGCTTTGTAATATCATCCGGCATGAGTGTGCGCATCTTAGAAAGAGAGATCATATGATGGTACTTGTGGCCGATTTTCTATGTGCGCTATATTGGTGGAATCCATGTGTTTATCTGTTGAAAAGGGATATGGAACGCGGTCTTGAGATGCGCTGTGACATGGTTGCAGCATATATGAAGTTATGAGTAATAAAACATTGGCTAGTGAGAGTTCGGTATGGTTGAAAAGATATGAGCAGGAGGTAAATGAAAAGCGTAATGAGTCGGCAGGCAGTAAAAAGATTATATTCGTCATACTGCCTGTCATGTTTGTCGCACTTTTGTTTATGTTAATGTCAAATGGAGATCCTTCCGGTGCGGAGAGCAGAGCAGCTATTTTCCCTCTTGTGATCGGCTTTGTAATCCTTATGCTCTTTGTGGCACTGCTTACAGGAAAGGGGAAAAAGACAGATGTTGCGAAACGAACTAGGGATAATCTTGATGCACTGCTGCTCACACCGGAGGAGGTACATAGCTTTGATGCGCAGATGAGCGAAGCGCCCGTATTCGAGATAGTTAATGATATGGGAGACTCTGTCTTTGCAACCATAGACTTTCTGGGAAAGAGGTTCAAGGTAAACGGGAATGTTACATATACATTTATCCGGTTTTCCGAGGTCAAATCACTGCACTATGCAAAGACAAGGGGAACAGGAATTAAGACAGCATACTTCATTGACTGGCGGGATGACATGGGAAAGGTGCTGATGAACGGGGAGATAGACAGCGGTTCCAGACTTGAACAGCTCACTGAGGCGGTTAGAAAAGTGAAACCGGATGTCACAATTAAGAAAGAGTAAGGCGGAGACTTGTAATCACATGTTCATTGTGGGGAAGAATGGAGGATTGTACATGTTTATAACCGGAATGGAGGGATAAGGAATGATGTATGGCAGAATAAGACGGAAAGTGTTTTTGGAGTGTACGGGGCTTACGGAGATTACCATACCGGATACGGTGATGGAGATAGGGATTTATGCTTAAGTGCTTGATGATTTAATGAATGACCTTGCTGAGGAATAATTATTCTTGCCACATTTTTTTCTATGTAAGCACTTGATGTTGATGCTCTTGATTTTATTTAATAATTGAAATGATTATTGTATAATATGTACATTAGTACTTTCATATTTTGTTGAATAATGTTATAATACTGGTTAATATACTATTGATAAGGAGGAAACTTATGGCGGGCTCATTGGTTACATTTCAAACTTCACAATACGAAAAACACGAGATAAGTTCTTTCATCTATGAGCCGGTGTGGAACGAGGACGGGAGTTTGAAGGACTTCCGTGTAGTGTATGCCAGTGATATATTTGCGAGAGACTGGCTTGCGATTTACCATAATGAAGATTATCTGGGGGCTATGCTTAGAGGCTCGACCCTGATGGATGAGTATTCACTTCGGATGATGGAGAAGTTCCTGTATGAGGAACCCCATTCCTTTGTTACATATATGCCGATGGTGAACCTTCATCTTTTTTTTGAGCCGATCAAGGGACTGCCTAAGCCGTACAGCGGGTTCTATCTGACTGACATAACTGATCATGCGTCCAACGAGGCAAAGGCACAATTCTTGAGACGTATTCAGCAGCTGAAGAATAATGCTGTGTTAATGGAAAGAAAAGATAACGGTACAATGGAAACTGTATTTGTATCGGAGGAATTTGCCGAGATGATGGAATGCTCCGTTGCAGAGGCGAAGGAGCTTGTATCGGGTATAGGTTTTTTCAAGATGACTAATGTGGATGACAGACCCTTGGTTCGAAGTATGTTAGAAAGACGGGTAGCCTATGACGGCAGCAGTATTTTAACTATTCAAAAGATTACGGCAAAGAAGAATAAGATATGGTGCAATGTTCACTATGGCTTTATTGATGATTTCGGTGTGCATTATGTCTATTGTACATACACGGATGTGACAGCACTGAAGGAGCATGAGGAGAGACTTAGGAGTACCTACTCAAGTATGGGTAACAACTTCTATCAGATGAATGATAAGACACTTACGAATCTGCGTGTTAATCTCACTAGAAACAGCTTTGAAGAGATCAAGGGAAAGGATGTTTTTTCTTCAGATTCGTTGAGTTTTTCCTATTCTGATTCCATGAGAAAGCGGGCAGAGCATTTTCCTATTAAGTCAGAGAGAGAGCAGTTTCTTAAGCTTTTTGACAGGGATAAGCTGATATCCGGTTATCTTGATGGAAATGTCAATGTTTCTCAAGTACTATACACCAGGAGAGAGAATGGGAGAGCCTGCTTTGCTAATATATCCGCATCTATTACCAGACATCCCCTTACAGGTGATGTTGTGGCGTTTATCACGGAGCAGGAATATAACAGTGAGAAGGTTAATGAGATCCTGACGGATAAGATTCTTGCGGAACAGTTTGATATGGTGGCATATCTGATTGATGGAAGATACGGCGTGACTATTGGCGAGGCTGCAAAGGTTAAGCATGGAAGTATATTCCCCACCACTAACAGTGGCAATTATCAGACTTATCTGGATAATCAGGTATATTCTGTGCTTTCCGGAGACGAGGAACGCAGGGCAGAGATGATCAATGCCCTGTCATTAAAAACCGTGAAGGAGCAGATTGAAATAAAAGATCCGTATGTGGTAAATATTTCGATTGAGATGGACGGAGAAACATATTATAAACAGTTTGATTTTTATAAAGTTGATTCAGAGGCAGAATTTTATGTTCTGTTAAAGAGTGATACGACCGAAATTCAGAAGGAGCACATGACATTAAATGAGCAGTTAAAGTCGGCTTTGGAAGCGGCCAATCAGGCGAATGTGGCAAAGACTGCTTTTCTAAGCAGTATGAGTCATGAGATCAGGACTCCGATGAATGCAATCATTGGTCTGGACAGTATAGCGTTAAATGATCCCGATCTGCCGGAGCGTACGAGAGAGCATCTTGAGAAGATAGGTGGCAGTGCGAGACATCTTCTTGGGCTGATCAATGATATTCTTGATATGAGCCGTATTGAAAGCGGGCGTATGACTATCAAAAACGAAGAGTTCTCGTTTTCTGAAATGCTTGAGCAGATCAATACCATGGTGGGAAGCCAGTGCCAGGACAGAGGACTTACATACAACTGCCGTTTAGAAGGACCGGTGGATGACTTCTATATTGGTGATGCTATGAAGCTTAAGCAGGTGATAATCAATATATTGGGCAATGCCGTGAAATTCACACCTGCTCCGGGAACAGTAACATTTACTGTTGAGAGAACGGCGCAGTTCGAGGGACAGTCCACACTTCGTTTTGTTATGAAGGATACCGGTATCGGTATGGATAAGGAGTATCTGCCAAAGATATTCGAGGCATTTTCCCAGGAGGATGAGAATAAAGCTAACAAATACGGAAGTACGGGGCTTGGTATGGCAATTACCAAGAATATAGTGGAGCTGATGAACGGTAATATCGCTGTTGAATCAGAAAAGGGCGTAGGCTCTACATTTACTGTCAATGTAACGCTTCGTAACAGCAGCAGAAAGAGCAGACATTTGGGAGATGTCAATCCGCAGGAGCTTAAGGTTCTTGTCATTGATGACGATAAAGTTGCATGTGAACACGCAAAGATTGTGCTGGGAGAGATTGGAATTGAGGCAGACATTGCTGAGAGCGGTAAGGAAGCATTGGATATTATTCAGTTAAAGGCGGCACGCAGGCAGGATTATAACCTGATTTTTGTGGATTGGAAAATGCCGGAGCAGGACGGTGTTGAGGTTACCCGTGAGATTAGAAAGATCATTGGTTCTGAATCCGCAGTAATCGTGCTGACAGCATATAACTGGGATGATATAATTGATGAAGCCACCGAAGCCGGTGTAGACAGCTTTATGTCTAAGCCTCTTTTTGCATCCAATGTTGTATCGGCCTTCCAGAACGCCATGGCTAATAAGCAGGCGGCTGAGGAGGAAAAACCCCTGGCAGAGCTTACAGGAAGAAAAATTCTGCTGGCGGAGGATATGCTCATCAATGCGGAGATTATGAAGGAGCTGCTTAAGATGAGGGAGATCGAAGTTGATCATGCGGAGAACGGTCAGATTGCTGTGGATATGTTTGCAGAGAGTGAACCCGGTACATATGACGCCATATTGATGGATGTACGTATGCCAGTGCTTGACGGACTTGGAGCAACGGAGAAGATTCGTGCGTTAGATAGAGAGGATGCGAAAAATGTGCCTATAATTGCCATGACCGCTAACGCCTTTGATGAGGATGTGCAACGCTCGCTGCAGGCAGGGATGAGTGCTCACCTTACAAAGCCGGTTGAACCGGAAAGATTATTTACTACACTTGGAGAATTGATCCAGGACTGACAGGCCTTAACTGAACAGATAAAGAGTAACAGAATTTGAAATGTTTAACTTTAGAGAGGAGACTTTACAATGGAAATTGATATGAACCCGCTGCAGAAACAGATGCTGGATGATGTGTTTGATGCATTTACCATGCTTTCAGGAGGTAACTTTGTCAGCCTTATGCATGTTGACGGAGGGTTTACCCGCTATACACAGGGAGCCGTGGAGCTGTTCGGACTTCCGGGAGAATATATCCCCAATGGTGCTATGGACTGGAATGATTATCTGCATCCGGAGGACCGCAAGCGTTATATGGATGTCATGATGCCTTTGGCTAATGGAGAGACGCAGACATATGATATAACTTACCGTGTCAGGACTGTGAAAGGAGAATATGCGAATTTTCGTGCAGTGGGTGCCGTGCTTCGCGGAAATGATGGCAGACCAAGCCTTATCGGAGGGGCGTTGATTAATCAGGGAGTAACTGAAAACACTGATCCGGTTACGGTACTGCCTAATATGAACTCATACCGTGAGGATCTTGCAAAGATGATGAATGAAGGCAAGAGTACTATTTCACTTCAGGTAGGTATAAGTAAATTTTCTGAGGTAAATGAGATCTACGGCTATTCCCATGGAAATCGTGTTCTTCAGGAAGTTGCATGGATGATCCAGGAAATCGTTAAGGATCGTGGTAATGTCTACCGTCTAAATGGAGCAACCTTTGCCATATTATCGGACAGGCTCACCAGAGATGAGGCTGCTGCAATCTATGACAATATCCGTTACAGGTTTCAGCGGGGAGTTCAGACAGGAGGAATTAAGAATATTCTTGATTCTAACGGAGGATTGATCTCAACCTATGGTTCTGAAATTAATGCAGGTACCATCTGCTCTTGTTTGAATTATGCTTATTCGGAGTCTAAGAAGCGTCTGCATGGTGAGCTGGTGGATTTCAATGGAAGCATTAATTATGAGGGTACGAAGTCTCTTGAGCTTATCAGCACAATTCGTGATTGTGCTGCGGATGGATGCAAAGGCTTTTCACTGGAATATCTTCCTGTGATTGATGCCGGCACTGAGGGTGTAAATGGTGCTGAAGCCATAATATACTGGGAAGATGAGCAGGGTGACAAGGTAGGTTCTGAGGATTTCATGCCGGTACTTGAAAAGGATTTTATTTTTGAAGAAATCGGAGATTTTATCCTTGAAAAAGGACTTTCTGACGGCGTAAGGTTTCTTGAAAAAGATCCCGGTTTCCTGTTGTGCCTTAATGTATATAGAATTCAGTTAGAATCTGATTACTTTATTGATAATCTTATGCATTATCTTAAAGAGACGGGATTCCCCTCAAAACTTCTGAGCCTGAAATTTTCCAGTGACTGCCGTTTTATCAGAATGGGACGGATGAAAGAAATCATTGCAAAACTGCACGAGCAGGGAATACTTGTTATTATTGGTGATTTCGGCAGTGGAACAGATTCGATAGGATTCCTTCGAAGCGAGCCGGTGGATGCTGTTAGTATCGACAACCAATTTACATCTGATATAAGAAATGATGAGAAATCAAAGAGTACATTAAAGCATCTTGCCGAAATGGCACACGATTATGTGGATCATATCAATGTCAAAGGTGTAGACAGTGAAGAGTTAAGGGATGTGATGAAGTTAATTCCCGTATCAACAATGCAGGGTGATTATTTCTCAAAGCCTCTTTCGTTTGATGCTATGGTGGAGAAGTATTATTCGTGATATCATAACTGTTGATGCAAAAACAGGCAGGGAATGACTATAGTGGAAAAGTAGTGGGATATGGAATGGAAAATCCATATCCCACATATTTTTTGTAACCTTTTGCTCTTTCAAATCGTGTATATAGTGAAAGGACCTTTCAAAGAATTACGGAAATGAGGAATTACTCGTGAGGAAACCTGTTGAATGGCTGGTAAATGAATATCAGAAGAATCTGTTTGCGGCATCTTACGCGATATGCGGCAATGCCGAGGACGCAAGGGATGCGGTTCAGGATACATTTATCCGCTATTACACCTCGAAAAAAGAGTTTAATGATGATGAGCATATACGGGCATGGCTGCTTAGGGTGGCAGTGAACAGGGCAAAAGACATGAATCGGAGCTTCTGGCGAAGGAATACATGCGGGGAATACAGCGAAGAGCTTGCGAATACTCCTGTGTTTGAAAATGAGGAAGAAAGCGATCTGTTTGATGCTGTAATGGCATTGCCTGAAAAGTACAGGATAGTTATTCATTTATTCTATTATGAGGATATGGAGATCAAGGAGATATCGAAGGTTTTGGGAATAAGTGAATCTAATGTCAAGGTGAGGCTAAGCCGTGGCCGTAGAATGCTGAAGGATAGGCTGAAGGAGGAATGGCTTGATGACTAATAGGGAAAAATATAAGAAAACATTTGATTCGCTGGTGTCCTCCGAATATATTGCTTTGGAGGTAGACGAAATGAAGAAAAAACATGAGAATAAAAGGGGAAGAAATAATGTGGCAGCGGCAGCGCTTTTGATAGCAGTGCTTGTAGGTACAGGCGGCATGGCTTATGCTGCAAGCAAGTATTACGGATTACTGGATTTCACTAAGCAGCGCACGGAGCAGATACCGGAGGACGCAGTAGAGCTTATTGATACGGAGATAGTTCCTGAAAAGGTGGATGAAACTGAGAATTCGATCATGGACTGTTCAGTGAAGGAGGCGCTTATTGATAGTGGAACTATCAGAATCGTGTATGAGGTATCGGCTTTGGAACAGGGAAAATATCTGTTTATACCTGAGGATGCGGTACCTTCAGATAATATGTCAGACTGGAGCGATATTAAGGGTGTGACCGCCAGAGAATACGCTGATGCCAACGGACTTGAAATCGTCAATATCGGAGGAGGAATAACCAATATGGATGAGCTTGGGATAGCAGGAGAATCATTGATATTTAAAAGTGCGGGCGATGATGTTATGGATATATATGTCAAGGCGGGGAAGAGCAACTCTTCAAAGAGCTTAGAGGTTGTCTGTACGGCTACGGCAAGGATTTCGGATCAGGAAGATGCCATCGTTTACACAGATGGAAGTAGTGAAGGGGATGACAGTATAAATGACGGCATAAAGGATAGTGATTATGCCGGTGACGGAGACGGCTCGGTTGAGGAAGGCGAAATGAAAGCTGCCATGGCAGAGGTTATGAGGAAGAATATAACATTTACATTGCAGGATATGTCAAGTGTGAAAACTTCTGATTACAGTGTTGTGTCAAAGGATATGGAAGATGATGCGTATAATATAGAGGATGCTGCTGTACTGCAGACGGAGCTTGGAACATATATAGATGTTCATTTTAACAGCACTTTGGAAAATGATGATATGTTCATATCATTTCATATCTTAGATGAGAAGGGGAATGATATTGATGATGCCAATAATATTTGCGGTTCGGGAATCGAGTTTAATGATGACGGAAGCATGCAGGAGAGAATAATGTTTAACAGGATGGATATGGGGGAGAGATTTTTCATAGAAGTCTATAATTATGAGGAGGAAAGGGTGCTTGGAACATTTGAGATGGAGAGGAAAAACAAGTTATAAGAGTATCTGTATACTATTGCAAAAAATCTATGTATGGATGAGTTCAGAAAAAGAAAATATGAGACAGTTCTTTCGAATGAAAATATGAATGATATATCTTTAGCAGATGGCGATGAAAGCAGTGCCGGTTTTACAGCACCGTATGAGTCAGGCTTTGAGAAGAAGGTTGTAAATGAGATTTCTGTTAAAGAAGCATTACAGAAGCTGCCAGAAGAGGACAGGGAAATTCTTCTTATGAGATTTGCTAATGAGGAGGCTGTATCTGTAATTGCAGAGGTTTATGGGATGTCACGGTTTGCATTATATAGAAGAATCAAGCAGGCGTTAAATAAGCTTAGGGTATTGCTGGAGTAAAATGTGGGATATTTTTTATCAGCGTCATTAAGTTAAGAAGGGGAAGGCTAAAATTAATTGTATTATCCACATGACATAGTGCACCCCGCAATGTGGAAAGGCGAAAGTTGTCTCATTAGGAAAGGAGTATGTATGAATAATAATTTGAAAGAGGAATTGCAGATGGCATTTGATGCTCCAAAACCTCACGGAAAGGAAGCATTTATCCGTGAGATAAGGAAGCGTTACACCTATGTCTATACAGACAGGTGGAGCATGCTGTCATCGCAGATAGGATATATCAGAAAGAGCGTGTGGCTGCTTTCGTTAGGGGTTCTTGTCTTTGTTATTTTTGGAATTATCGGAAAGTATAATGAGATGCTTTATATTACTGCGGCCCTTACACCATTTATATCAGGTGTTGCAGTGCTTGAATCGGTTCGTTCAAGGCTTTATGAAATGGAGGAAATGGAGGCTGCCACAGTGTATTCGCTTAGGGGAATATTATTTGCAAGGATCACACTTATCGGAATATCACATCTTATTCTGCTCTTTGCCCTTACGATGGCGTTAGGGAGTATTTCGGGAAAGGGGTATCTGGTAACGGGGAGCTATATTACAATACCGTATCTGATGTCATCCGTTGTGGGAATGGAAGTGGAACGGACGGCATACGGGCGCAGTCACTCCTATGTCTGTGTGGCGGTGGCGGTCATTGTGAGCATGCTGGTGATCTTTACTGCATTTGGCGCATGGAATCGGTTTGTCATGGAATATCCTGAGTGGTGCGTTATGGCAGCGGTTGTGCTGTTTTTGGTGAATCTAAATGAATACAGAAAATTATACAATTGGGAGAAATATGCATGGAACTTATAATTGACAGAGTAACAAAGCAATATAAGAACAAGATAGCGGTGGACAGGTTATCATTTACCCTCAAGACAGGAGTGACAGGACTTTTGGGAGCAAATGGTGCAGGAAAGACGGCACTTATGAGGATGATATGCGGTATTCTTTTGCCTGACGGGGGAACGATTGCCCTTGATGAGATTCCGGTAACTGATCAGCGATACAGGAGCGTTCTGGGCTATCTGCCCCAGGAGTTCGGATATTATCCGGAGTTTTCGGGGCGGGATTTTCTGCTGTATTTTTCGGCACTTAAGGGACTTACGAAAAGTGAGGCTAAGCTTCGCACGGAGGAGCTGCTTGAACTTGTGGGACTAGCGGATGTGGCGAAAAAGAAGATTCGTACCTACTCCGGCGGTATGCGCCAGAGGCTCGGTATTGCCCAGGCACTTCTTAACAGACCAAAGGTGCTTGTGCTTGATGAACCCACAGCGGGACTTGATCCGAAGGAGAGGGTGAAATTCCGCAACATCATTGAGGAGATCGGGCGTGAGAATATTGTGCTGCTGTCTACACATATTGTCTCGGATATTTAACACATTTCCGACCGCATTCTTATGATGAGGGATGGCCGGCTGATATGGCAGGGAATCTGGGATGGGAGCAGGGGAAGTCTTGAAGATTTCTATATGGAGGAGTTTGAGGAGTGAGAAACAGCAATAGCTTATAAGAGTGTATCTCAAGTATCAGGTGGGGAAGTAAAAAGAGAATGACGAGAAAAACAAAAATGATTTGACATAGAGTGTGCTGGGTGTTAATATATTTATGTAAAGGCACTACCCAGTGACGGTTCTGCCTTAGTTTTACAGTTACATTAAAAAAGCAACCTTATTCCTTTGGTAGAGGGCGGTTGCTTTTTTGCTTTCTGTCTTTTCGAATGTTGTGTATGTAGGATAGAACAGCTACAATAGCAGAAATGACTGCTGCCACAACACCTATAACTTCTAACATAATCAGCTTGTCCTTTCGCAGTATTTCCCTCATAGGCAACACCTCCAAATTGCAAGGGCTTCCGTACAAAGTAGTACGTTGAAAAGCAGACCGCCACCGTATGGATAGCACCCGAATATATTATACAACATTCCGAAGAAAAGAACGAGTGTTCGATATAGAAATTTCTAAATTTTTTAAAACTAAAGATATACAGAAATAATTATCAGTTAAATATCATTGTTGTGGTACGTTAAAACGTAATCGCAAGAAGAGAAAATAAAGCATAGTAAAAATACAAGGAGAAGACAGTATGAAACAGTTTGGAACCTTATACAAATTCGAATTAAAGAAATGGTAGTAGTGCCTTTACCATTAGGTTTGCGGATGCTTTTTTGAACATAAAAGCAGGCAGAATTTTCAGATTATAAGAATATTATTTGTAATTATAACTATTCTGAGAAGTAATAACCGTTGAAAAGTATTTTTTTAGATGTTTATTATATGATATAATCTATTAATAGGTATATAAAAAATAGTATTTCAAGATATGAGTGAGGAGGGCGAATGTGTCTGATATAAAAGAGAAAGCTAAATATATGGCAGAAACAGTCGGTAATGGTGGAAAAGAAGCTGTATCGAAAACTAGAGAAGTAGTATTAAATGTAATGGATCAGGATGGAAACGGCGTTATTGATAGTGCTGATCTGATTCTTATGGCATTAAAAGTTCCTGGAATAAAAATCAGGAGAGATGATTTTTTGCAAAAAGAACTGTATAAGTACTGTTCTCAAGATATTATTGATAAAGCAATTTTGACTACACCTGCTAATGCAGGTATT
Source organism: Lachnospiraceae bacterium (assembly GCA_017470935.1). Lineage (GTDB taxonomy): Bacteria > Bacillota > Clostridia > Lachnospirales > Lachnospiraceae > CAG-590. The sequence continues at coordinate 79,189 of JAFUXG010000059.1, read as the reverse complement.
GATAGAGTTCTAATCAACAAGATTGCTGATGAAGTTATCAAATTCGAGCGAAATGCAGTCTCGGGTATTTCGCTCGCTTTAGGAATGCCGGGGGGTGTGGCTATGGCTGCAACAATACCTGCGGATATTGCACAATATTATGGATATATGATAAGGGCAGCCCAAAAATTATTGTATTTATATGGATTTTCCGAATTAGACATTAATGAAGATAATGATGTAAAACTGGATTCAGAAACATTGAATAGTCTTACAGTATGTCTTGGGGTTATGTACGGAGTTGCGAATGCTAATAATGCAATTAAAGCAATGGCAAAAGCGCTGGCTTCCGGTGTTGAAAAGCAGTTGTTGAATAAGGCGCTGACAAAAGGAACTATATATCCGATTGTGAAATCAGTAGCGAAGTGGTTTAGCGTAAGGATGACCAAAGAGGTATTTGCGGGATTTTTTTAAAAAGGCAATTCCTGTTGTTGGAGGAATTGTAGGTGGCGGTTTGACTTTTGCAACATTTAAGCCATGCTGCTATAGATTAAAGGAAGCTCTTGAAGATACTATATTAAGTAATCCTGAACACAAAGAATCGGATGAGGAAAGAGAATTATATGAAAATATTAAGCAGGGCGTAGTTGATGTGGAACTTGAGGAACTAGATAACATAAATTGATAAAAATATAATATTGGATACTATATTATGAATATATGTAAAGTATTTTCTTTAGATTACAGAAAGTAGAAATAATAGCAGGAATATATATTTATCTTTCCTTGAAAATACCACACCATTCTGTTATAGTTAACTCAAACATTTACATGCATGAAATGTGAGGTGATATCGTGGCAAAATACCTTAATCCGGGACATAACAGATTCGATGAGGCTCTGAACTCTGAAATATATGTTGATAAAACAGAAGCAATCAATTATCTCAACCGTGTTGTCAAAACTGAGCAGAAGTATGTGTGCGTATCACGCCCGCGCCGCTTCGGGAAGACCATAGCTGCCAATATGCTTGCCGCTTATTATGGGAAAGGCGGCAGCAGGTCTGTTTTTGAGAAAATGAAGTTAGCAGAGCATGAGAATTGGGATAGATACCTCAATCATTTTGATGTAGTTAGAGTTGTGATGACTGAATTCATTAAGCAGAATAAGGATGTTGAAGAATCTCTGTTAAAAATGCAGAAGCTTGTAGTAAGGGATTTGAAGAAACAATATCCTGATGTGGATTATTTTGATGAAAATGATCTTATGCAGTCTATGTCAGATGTGTATGAGGAAAAGGGAACTCCATTTGTAGTCATCATAGATGAGTGGGATGTGATATTCAGAGCAAGAAAGGATGACAAGGAAGGACAGAAGCTGTATCTTGATTTTCTCCGTGACTGGCTGAAGGATCAGGAGTATGTAGCACTTGCCTACATGACGGGAATATTGCCTATCAAGAAGTACGGGCAGCATTCGGCACTTAATATGTTTGATGAATATTCAATTATTACACCTATGCAGCTTGCGCCATTTACAGGGATTACATCAGATGAAGTAAAAGAGTTATGTGAAAAATACGGACGTAATTACGATAGGATTAAAGAGTGGTATAATGGTTATGATGTTAATGATGTTATACCGCCCGATCCTGATTATGAAACACAGAAAACAACAGGGAATGAAAAAGAGCAGAAGCATTATTCGATATACAGTCCGTTGTCAGTAGTTAAAGCTATATCTACCGGTATTATACAAAACTATTGGAATAAAACAGAAAACTATGAGGCACTAGCCGAATACATCCGTATGAATCTGGACGGGCTTAAGGACGCTGTCGCACTGCTTATGGATGGGGGAAGGGTGAATGTGACTATAGGAAAATACCAGAATGATATGACATCATTTCACGGAAAGGATGATGTGCTTACCATGCTGATACACCTTGGATACCTTGGATATGATGTGGATGAAAAACAGGTATTTATCCCTAATAATGAGATACTTGATGAATTCAAGATTTCTACTGAATCATCGGAATGGGTGGATACATTTAAGTCATTCAAAAGGTCTCAGGAATTATTAAATGCTACTTGGGACGGTAATGAAGATAAAGTGGCAGAGCTTTTAGAGTGGTTTCATGACACTGCGGAGAATAGGACATATAATTCAGAGGCAGCACTTTCTTATGCTATACAGATGTCTTATTATGCAGCCCAGAAGTATTACACATCCATTCAGGAACTGGATAGTGGGAAGGGTTATGTTGATATGGTGTATCTGCCGTCACCGAAATATCCTGATAAACCTGCACTTTTAATAGAGCTTAAGTATAACAAAACGGTTAAGACTGCTGCAGACCAGATCAAAAATAAGAATTACCCACAGAAATTAGAACATTACATGAATAATATACTTCTTATTGCTATCAACTATGACAAAGAAGTATCAAATGAAAACGAACAATATAAGAAGCATAGCTGCAAAATAGAAAGAGTATGAGGGTTTTATAGAATGATCCTAATAATAAGCCGGTTGTCGATATATTCAGCCGTAATCCGTCCGCCCATGCGCTCAATAAGGGTACGGGCAATGGAAAGTCCTAGGCCTGTGGAATTTCTGGCGGCTTCAACTGTATAAAATCTGTCAAAGAGCTGTTCCACTGATACTGTGGACAGCTCTTTTGCAGTATTAGAGAAGGTGATCTCTCCGTTATCGGACAGTGTTATGATAAGATCTCCGTCACTGTATTTCAGTGCATTATTAAGCAGATTGGAAAATACCCGGGAAAGGTTTTCCTCATTAAGATTTCTGATGATCTCATTTTCTGTAATATGAACCTCAGGAGTAATTCCCTTTTCGTGGAATGCACCGTAATATCCAATAATGCTGTTTTCAAGTATCTGATTGACAAGCACCTCTCCGGTTTTATCATTTTTATTATCGGAGAAAATGACAGAGTATTGGAAAAGCTCTTCGGTTAGCAGCTTCATGTTGTGGGTGCGTTCTTCGATTATGGAAAGATAGCGTTCTATAGCTTCCGGCTTATCCATAGACTTCATCATATCAAGGTATCCGCAGATTGCGGTTAGGGGAGTGCGCAGATCATGGGAAATGTTGATGATGGCATTTTTAAGCTCCTTATCACCTTGATAATACCGTAAATGTTCCCTGCGGAGATTGGAAAGCTGGTGATTGATACTGTCAGCAAGATTTCTCATATCCCTGTCACGGCTTGATATGTCGATGAGAGTGTTGGTATCAGTTTCAAGTCTTTTGGCAAATGCAGTAGATATCTCCCTTGCAGATTTCTTCATAAGGTAAATCCTGATACATAACATAATAATAACCACACACAACAGACCGTAAAGCATTCTAAAACTCTCCTTTATCTAATATAATATCATTTTAAGTCCTGATGTTGAAATATCAATATTCCTAATATAGCAGTTACAATGATTGTAGCAAGGTCGTAAGCAATAAACCTTACTGCATGTTCCGGAACCCTGCATTCGGCAAGCTGGTCTGCCTGACACGATGGAAGGTAGTCATTCAGAAATAAGTAAATGCTTCGTTTTGTTCCGGTAAGAGATTTTTCAGGATATTCATTTTCATCAGCAATAATTTCATTATCTTTAGAAACGGCAATATCGACACTTTCACTGTCTTCAGGAGAATTTGTGAATTTCTCCGAAGCAAGACCTTGATACACTGTCATACCTATTATAAATATCACCATGGCAATTATCAGGGCAGTGACTGAAGCTGCAGACCTCTGATGTATGAGCATCGCGATAAGTGTGAATATGGCTGAATAGGCGGCAGTAACACATAATCCAAGTAACTGCATTTTTACTATATCAGCATTTGTAATGCTAAATGGTCCGAAAAATGTTCTGCTTAAAGCATATGTTGTAAGCAGATATATTCCCTGTAAAATGAAGCTTCCTGCCATGCATACAATAAGATTTGACAGGTATATTGATACTCTGGTGTGCCCGATGATAAGCTTGTTGCGTATTGCTCCGTCACTGTGTTCACGCCCTATGAACAGCGAAGCGAGAACGGCAATAACGATTCCTATTAACTGAAGACCGGCATTCAGAAAGCCGTCAAGAGGTTCTACAAAGTAATCAGGGTATCTTAGATGGTCAGTGTAGCGTACTAATGTAACAAATGCAGGAAATCCCGCCATAAATGCCATGCATACATAAAAGACACTGCTTTTGAAAAGCTTGGTAAAGCCTGCGGATAACAGTCTACTCATTCTTACCACCTCCCACAAGAGAGATATAGAAGCTCTCAAGACTTTCATCATGCTCCTCGATAGAAATAATCTCGCAGTCCTCATCGGCAAGTGTAAGGGAAAGCCTGGTTATATTAGGCTTTGCGTAAATGTCGGCGGTCCTGTCATCAATGATCTTGTATTCAAGCTCCATTTCATCAAGCACTCTGGAAAGAGTCCGGATGTTTGTTACGGTTATGCGCATACATTTACGGCATGCATCTTCAAGCTCTTCGGCACTCATTTCACGGACGATACGGCCGCTGTCTATGAAACCGTAATGGGTGGCAAGCTTAGATAGTTCATCAAGAATATGGCTGGAGATAAGTACGGTTATCTTATGTTCACGGTTAAGCTTTAATATAAGCTCACGGATTTCTATAATACCCTGGGGATCGAGACCGTTGATAGGCTCGTCAAGGACAAGAAAGTCGGGACTGCCGCAAAGGGCGATGGCAATTCCCAATCGCTGGCGCATACCCAGAGAGAAATTCTTTGCTTTCTTCTTTCCCGTATTTTCAAGCCCCACCAGCTTCAAAAGCTCCTGCAACCCGTCAAAGCTAGGAAGTCCGAGAATGCGGTACTGCTGTTTCAGATTATCCTCTGCGGTCATGTCAAGGTAGATGGATGGTGTTTCAACAACTGCACCCATTCTTCTGCGGGATCCTGCGATTGCCTTATCTGTGTTACTTATGTCATAGAGTTCATAATCTCCGCTTGTGGGTGACTGCAGACCGCATACCAGACGGATGAGAGTGGTCTTGCCGGCACCATTTCGCCCCACAAAACCGTAGATGGAGCCCTTAGGCACATGCATCGTCAGATTGTCTAATGCCTTAAAGTCCTTGTAGTGTTTGCTTAGATTAGCTGTTTTTAGAACATAGTCCATAGTATTGTTTCCTTTCTGTTTCTGTATTGCATTTTTCATACAGCTTTAAAACTTCCTTTGATATTTTGGCAGAGCCTTTGATAATAAAAAGTATTTGTATAATATCCTTGCAATCTTTATATAGCAGATAGATGTTTTTGCTGTGTGCAAAATGCTTTGTCAGATAACAGTATAGAATATGGCGGTCAAGAAACCGGTCAAGAGAAAGTCAAGATTTTGTCAAGATTTGTGATTCTCCGATGCGGTCACAGTATGTTGTCAGGATTTGTGGTTCTCTGATGTGTTTACAGTATGTTGACAGGATTTGTGATTCTCCGATGCAGTCATAGTATGTTATCAGGATTTGTGGTTCCCAGATGCGGTTACAGTATGTTGTCAGGTTATCAGACGGAAACCGATACCGTATACTGATTCAATATGATCCTTTCCGCTTGCCTCACCCAGCTTATGACGGATATTGCTGATATGCTGTTTCAAAGACCGCTCGGTGCAGTCGGGTGTGTCGTAGGATATTTTTTCAAGTATGGTAGTCTTTCCAATGGGAGAGCCTGCATTAAGCATAAGTAATTTGAGGATGGCGCACTCTGTTCTTGTTAATCTGATTTCGGTATCATTTATTATTGCAGTGAGCCTGTCAATATAGAGAGTGATGCCGCCCGCTTCAATGATGTCGGTGCGGTCGTTATTTTTACGGCGGAGCTGTACCGCTATTCTTGCAAGAAGCTCACGCATATCAAATGGCTTGGTGATGTAGTCGGAGGCACCCACCGTCAGCATTTCTACCTTGTCGGAGATGTCGCATTTGGCACTTATGACAATTACGGGAATGTCCTTAATTGTGGGAAGAAGCTCCTCACCGCTTAGTCCGGGGAGCATAAGGTCGAGCAGTATAAGATCAGGCCTTAAGCCTGATAAAAGCATGGCAGCTTCAGTGCCGGAATAGGCTCTTGATACGGTGTAGCCCTCATTTTGCAATGCTTCAGAAAGCATGTCATTAATGTGCGAATCATCATCTATTATAAGTATTTGAGACATTGGTTTCACCTCGGTTTTTTGTGATTGCTATATTTGATTGTTATATCATTTGAGAGCTTGTATTGCAAGGGGGGATTGTTAAATTTAGGCTCTGTCACAACTTATGGCGGATGAGGAACCATAGACTTAAAGATACATTCTTAACTTAATGACATTGGTTGTGACAGAGCCTAAATTTTTATTATGATGTGCGTAAGATGCTTAGAAGGATCAATTATATTATGTTATACGCATAAGAATTAATTACATTATGCCATTGACAATACGCTGTGCGTATGGTATATTTTTGGCATAAGGAGTTGATATTATGGATAGCAGAGATTATTTGATCAAATTAAGAACAGACAGCGGAATGACAAGGACACAGTTTTGTGAATATTTTGAGATACCTTATCGTACTGTGCAGGACTGGGAGCTTGGAAACAGAAAGATGCCGGATTATCTGTTAAGGCTTATCGCATATAAGCTCAAAGCAGAAAAATTATTGAAGAATAAGGAGGATACGGATGGAGAAAGTAACAGAGAATAATGAAATTGTATTATTTGAAACAGAAGATCATGAAGTGAAATTATCGGTTCCTATTGATAATGAAACAGTTTGGCTTACGCAAGCGCAGATGAAAGAATTATTTAATGTTGACCGTACTGTAATAACAAAGCATATTAATAACATTTTTAAAGAAGATGAGCTTGATGAAAAAAGCAATGTGCAAATTTTGCACATTGCAAATTCAGATAGACCAGTAAAATATTATAATCTTGATGTTATTATCTCAGTCGGTTATCGTGTGAAATCAAAGCGTGGAGTAGAATTTCGTAAGTGGGCTAATTCAGTCCTTAGACAATACATATTACAAGGTTATGCAGTTAATAATAACCGTATCAAACAATTGGGAGAAGTGATACGGATTATGAAGCGTACCGAGAATGCTCTTGATAGCAGACAGGTTTTAACTGTAATAGAAAAATATAGTGAAGCCCTTAATATGCTTGATGACTATGACCATCAGACAATGAAGCGCCCGAAGGGCAATGAGGCAACTTATGTTTTGACATATGAGGAATGCCGTGAGGTAATTGCAAGCATGAGATTTGGTGATGAATCGGATCTGTTTGGAAATGAGAAGGATGATTCATTCAAAGGAAGTATAGGTAATATATATCAGTCATTTGGCGGTAAGGATGTGTATCCGTCACTTGAGGAGAAGGCGGCACATTTATTATACTTTGTAACTAAGAATCATAGTTTTTCTGATGGCAACAAGAGGATAGCGGCAACAATGTTCTTATATTTTCTTGATAAGAACGGAGCATTGTTTGTGGACGGAGAGAAAGTTATTGACGACCATACTCTTGTGGCACTTACCATTATGATAGCAGAATCTAAGCCTGATGAGATGGATATGATGGTAACGGTTATTATGAACTGTTTGCAGTAATATGAATTGTATTCGGAGTGGTTGTCGCAAAATTTGAGATAACCATTAAACTAAGAATCATGCTTATTTCAAAAATTTGGCGATACTTGAAATAAATGGTGTATAATATATGTAATTATTTCAAAAACATGTGAATACCATATGAATAATATTAAGTATAAGCAGTATGGTCAAAACACTGAAATATACAAGTAAATATGTATATTATAAATGTAGAATAAGAGCTGTTCCACTGATACGGAGGACAGCTCTTTTGCGGTAGTGGAAATGGGGTATGTTTTTATAAATATTGGCTTGCATAGAATTATATTTTCTTTTATAATATTATATACGATTATAGAAAATTATATGAGATTATATAAAATTATAGGATATTATATAAATCTTTCAAATATTATATAAAGTTGGAGGCATTATATATGATGAAGAAAAACCCTTATGCAATCAGCTTTGGAAAGATACCTAGTCAGTATATAAGCAGAGATATATTGATCGAGGATATGGTTGATACATTAAGCAGTGAGATTGTTGATGAACAGGCATTTAAGCTTACGGGTATAAGAGGAATAGGGAAAACGGTTACGCTTACAGCTATTGAAAAGGAGCTTAGGGATGATAAAAATTGGATTGTGGTGGATCTCAAATCCAATTCAGATATTACCAATGATCTTGTAGCTAATCTGTATACGGAAGTATCATTTTTAAGGAAGTTTATTGATGCAAGCATGAATCTTTCTGCATTTGGAATCGGCGTATCTATATCAGATAAAAGTCCTGCGGCAAGTCTTGATGTGGCACTTAATCAGATTTTGAAAGAGGTAAAAAAACAAGGGAAACGAATTCTTGTCGCAATCGACGAGGTGAGAAAGACTGATGCAATTGTAGACTTTATTCAGGAATTTCAGATACTTATACGAGAGGATTTACCAATTTTTCTAATTGTTGCAGGACTATATGAGGACATTGAGGATGTGGAGAATACAGATGGCTTAACCTTCTTTCTAAGAGCAACCAGAATAGAAATGAAGCCCCTTAGTATTGCTATCATCAAAGCAGATTACAAGAGAACACTTTCATTAAGTGATGATATTGCGGCTGAACTTGCTAATATGACGAAGGGGTATGCATTTGCATATCAGGCATTTGGAAAATATATGTGGGAGTCAGGAGAGAAGGAGATTTCTGAAATGGTGCTGGCACAGGTTGATGAAGCATTATCCCAGAAGGTGTATGATAAGATATGGAGTGAGCTTAGAGCTTCTGAAAAATGGTTCCTGACATTTATAGTGCAAAAGGATAACATGACTGTGAATGAACTTCTTGAGCAGACTAAGAAAAAACATAATGAGTGGAGTGAACCAAGAAAAAGACTGATTGAAAAGGGTATAATTGACGGATCAGTCAGAGGGCGGATATCGATGCGGCTTCCAAGATTCAAGGAGTATGTGGAGAAGAATATATGACATTTTAGTAATACTTATAGCCTATAAGCTTAAAGAAGAAAAAAATAAAAGTATTATTTAACCAATTCAATTAAAGATTGATGGGCAAAATGCCTCATCAGTCAGAGAGAAAAGATATGGATGCAAAAGAATTACTGGTATTGGCAAAACAAAGGATATATGAAAAATCTCTTGTTGATACAGAAGAAAACAATATATTATATGCACTGAATCGTGAGTTTGATGAAACGCATACTCATTCAAGAATAATATTTTATCTTCTGAATACCCCATCAAAGAAAGATAGAAGTGACAGTTTTCTTGTGGCATTTTTACGGCAGCTTAAGATACCGGAAACATTTATTGCAGATAAAAGCTGGAAAGTATATAGGGAGCACTCTTTTGATGATGGAAGAATTGATATAGTAATGGAATCATCTGAATTTGCTGTTGTTATTGAGATGAAAATAGGTGCAGAGGATGGACCTGACCAGCTGGAGCGTTATGATAGTTTTTATAATAGCAGAGGAAAGCAGTATAGATTGTATTATCTGACACTTGATGGCAGAGAACCAACTTCACAAAGCTTGGGAAAAATGGACATAAGCAATCTTACCTGTATAAGCTTCGAAAAAGATATTATTGAATGGCTGTCAGTTTGTCTGGAATACACGGAATATGGTGGATATAGGTATTCATTTATAAAACAGTATATCGGAGCCGTTAAGCACATTACAGATAAAGGAGTCGAATATAAAATGAGTGGTTTAATTAATGATTCAGAATCGGCATTTGCTGTTATATCACTGCATAAGGAGCTTCAGACTGTAATTGAAGATGTTGTGGTTCGCTTTCTGACGGGACTTATGGAATATATTGAATCTAATTCAAAGTATAAATGCAGTCCTTATTGTGAAGATATTGAAAGTGAAGTTCATGGATTCTATTTTGAAAGAAGAAAAGCATATCCAGGGTTTTACACTGTATTAGAATCTTTGAAGTTCGGGGAAGAATTGTGTAGATATTATCTATATGTGCTTGTTACTTATGGTTCATTATTCTTTGGTTTTGAATTTGATATAGTTAAGGATAATGAAGAATGGGAATGGGCTGATATAGATATGATTCGGGAAAAAGATAGCACATTTTGTGATAAATGTATCAGGAAAACAGAGGCATTACAGCTTCGGGATGTCAAGAAAGAAAATGGTCTATATTGGGCGTTCATGGAAAATAGCAAAGGAGAAAAATTGAATTTTAGGCATTGGAGCTCAAGTGTTATTGAACTGATTGATGATATGGATATTCAAATTGAGTATATTGGAAATTATATAGTGAACCATATACTTGATAGATGGTAAAGTGTGATATGGTAGCAGGTTAATGCTTTGAATGAAAAATTTATTGAACTGTAGCAAATTTTGCGACAGTTCAATATTGGGATAGACGAAAAACATAAACAACTGAGGGACTATAAATATGGAAAATTGGAAGCAATACTTTACATAGAAGATATGTGTTATAAAAAATAAGATATAGAAGGGATGAAATATATGAATGAACAATTTGATGATGAAGCAAGAAAAAAAGCAATTGAAGAACTTACAATGGCACTTATATACCTGACAAGATTCAATAATAGGTCCGAATATTATCGTTTTGAAGAATTGGCATGGAAAGGATACGATTTTGATATTTTGGAGAAGCTGGATAATGATGATATGATCATTCAGCCAAAATCAAGGCATGGATATAATAAATATGTATATCTGACAGAAAAGGGAAGAGAGATGGCAAGAGAGATTTTGCAAAAATATAATCTTCCGGATAAAATGTTACATGAGAGATTTGACTTTAGAAAGATCAAACAATCTGAGATTGATGAGGCTGCTAATATAGAGCAGATATGCTTTCCACCGAATGAGGCATGTACTCCCGATAAGATGGCAGAAAGAATTAAAGCTGCTCCGGAATTATTTCTTGTGGCAGTGGATAAGGAGAACGGGAAAATTGCAGGTTTCTTAAATGGTATCTCTACTAATGAAAGTAAGTTCCGTGATGAGTTCTTCACAGATGCAGGTCTGTATGATCCTGATGGAAAGCATGTTATGCTGCTAGGACTTGATGTACTTCCGGAATATAGAAGAATTGGACTTGCCACGGAGATTGTCAATGTTTACTGCAGAAAGGAAAAGGAGAAGGGGAGAAAGAGCCTGATCCTGACATGTCTGGATTCAAAGGTTAAGATGTACGAAAAGATGGGATTTACAGACAGAGGTATTGCTGATTCCACATGGGGTGGAGAAAAATGGCATGAGATGGATATTATGTTGAATATGTGAGGATAAAAATGATAACAAAGATTGAGAATATTTCAGATGAACAATTGGATATGATAAGAAAGACTGTTGGAGAAGCATTTGTGACTAATGAACTCTTTCATAATTGGGGATCCCCGGATGAAAGGCGGGAGGATGTTCTTACATATATGGCTCTATATGTTGATTATGTGTATCAATCGGGAGAACTATATGCAAATGAAGACATGACAGGATTCATTGGTCTGGAGGACTCGGGGAACAAACCTGTAATGCCGCAGCTTCGAATGCTTTGCAGGATGTTTACAAAGGTAAAGTTTTCAAAGATAAAATCACTTCTAAGCTTTGTGAAACAGATAAGCAATTCAAATGAGAAGTATGTAAAAAACCGGCACATAGATGCATTGATGGTCTGTGTCAATAAGGACAATCAGGGAAAGGGGATTGCAACAGAGCTCATTAATTTTGCTAAGGAAATGTCTGATTCATCAGGCTTGCCATTGTTGTTTGATACGGATATGGAAGAATATGCGAAGATGTATCAACATTTTGGGTGTGAGCTGTATAATACTGTGACTGCAGATAATGGAGTTACCAGATATAGCCTGTGTTATAAGCAAGAGTGAATTTGATTATTCTTCAAAGTTCGGTATCAGATATCATGATCTGCCGGAGGATGCTGATTCCTCATTTTTTCTATGTAAGGAACTGATTCCGGGATATCTTGACGGGATTACAGGAGTATATCAGACACCAAAGGGCTATTATGTAGAGGATTTTGATGTTGAGGAATTTGACAAGGATTTCCCGTATAAAGAGAAACTCAAGCTTCCGGGACAGATATTCTAAGCGGATAATTTAAGGGATATAAGCAGGAGATGTATACCTCCTGCTTAATCTCATTTTTTGGACAAGCCTGCATCTACCTTACAATCGCAAACACCACATCCGCCACATAGAGTAGCACCATAACAGCACCTTCGAGGCGGTTGATGGTCTTTTTTGTAATAGAAAAAATATAAGTTATAATGCTTATCACGATCAAAATGCACATATCATATACTGATGCAAGGTTGACTGCTACCGGGTGGATCACCGCTGATACACCTAATATAAGCAGAAGATTGAAGATATTAGAACCAACGGCGTTACCGACTGCAAGTCCGGTCTCCCCTTTTCTTGCCGCGACAATGGATGTCACAAGCTCAGGCAGGGATGTGCCGACGGCAACTATTGTAAGTCCAATCAGTGTTTCAGTCATTCCGAATGCTCTTGCAATCTCCTTTGCGCTATATACAACTGCCTGGCCTCCTGCAACGATAAGTGCAAGTCCGATTAATATGAAAAGTACACATTTCCACATAGGACTAAGTTCAGTGGCTTCTTCTTTTTCAGGGTTCTTCCTTGCCTCTGCAACCAGTATGATTATATATACAATAAATGTTGCAATTAACAAAGCGCCCGTGATTCTTGTTACTGCTCCTACATTGTCGCTCATTGAAGGTGATTCAACACGGCTGACAGTTACATTTTCGGTGGTATTGTATGCATTGGCTGCGGAAGTATCCGTTAATATATTGTAATTACCTGTAAGTAAGGTTATTCCGCCCGTAACCAGCATTACAATAACAGTAGAGATGATTGATAAAGGAAAATCCCGCTTGATTATTCCGCTATCCACCGGAATGGGATGTATTATTGCGCATACACCTAGCACACTTAGTATGTTGAAAATGTTGGAGCCTACAACGTTGCTAAGTGCAATCTCATTTGATCCGGAAAGAGCTGCAGAGGTGCTTACTGCAAGCTCCGGTGCGCTGGTGCCGAGAGCTACTATGGTAAGACCGATAATTACTCCCGGGACCTTGAAGTTCTTTGCAAGCCCGGAGCTTCCGTCAACAAAGAGGTCAGCTCCTTTAATAAGCATTACAAAACCTATTATTAAAATCAATATATTTATCATATTTTTCTCACAATCTTTTTATAATACATGTCTATTCCTGTGAATTCTTTGGCTAAAATTCGGTGTTGTAATACAATCCTGTCTACATGGTCAGGAATAGACATGTAATAAGCTATATTATATTTGTTTTATTAGTTGCTTTTATCATTGTTTTTGTCGTTATCGCTGCCACCACTGTGTTCCATAATGAATCCGCCGATTCCGGCAGCAACTGCGATAACACCTAATATAATTACAATAATATCCACAATAATTACCTCCTCATTATAGTTCCGCATCCCTGCTTCGGCTCCTTAGCAGCAGAGGACTTTTGCTTTGTCACCTCCGCAAAGATGCTGAGTTATAGTTCCGCATCCTTTTTTCAATCATAGAGAGAAGCATGATATCGGATTTTTCTGTATATCTTATAAATGACCATTACAAACATGGAAATGATCATATAAAGACAGAGTATCAGACTTAATCCGCCGCCAAGAATCACAACTATCCATAATAGTATATTACCCATAATTCAAAACTCCTTTTCATTAAATTTTTGTAAATCAAAAAGAAGCTGATGAAAGAGGTCGTTTTCAGCCTGTCAAGACAATATTATTTTGTTGAAATGATGGGATTTGCCGATAAAATATCTATCAAAATAAAGCATAATAGAAAAGGGCCTCTCCCATGCTGATTAAAGCCTTCCATCAGCATGAAATCAGTCGCTTGCAGCCGTCCTTGGCATGTATGTAGGAAATGAGATAGAATCTCTGCCTTACGTAAAGCCTATGGTAGAATCCATAGATCTCCTGTGTTAAACGGAATACTCCTGACAGAACTGTCAGAATAAAGATTAACAAAACATTGTTTCTGCCAAAGGTTTTCTGACGCGAACTGTTCCTGATCCCTTTGATTATTGCAAGGGCAAGATTACCCTCGGAAACATGAATTGTTGTTATATTATCGCTGGTGGTAAAGGATTGGTTTGAGATGCAGCTTGTATTGTTGCTGCCAATATCAGATAAGGCATGCTCCTCTAAGCCCATGCCGAACATTGCAGTTATGCATGAGATAAGCAGGAAGATTAGTATAAAGTTGGTTTGCCTTTTAAACATGTTCATAGTGTTCTTCACCTGCGATAATATTAAGGTTACTTGCTGATTATAAAACAAACAATTTTCAAATTCAATACCATGTGGTAATAATAAGATATTTGTTGACAACCTAACAAGTGTTAGATATTATATAAATAACATTTGATAGGGGGGCTTTGCATGAGCAGTACAAGAGACAGGATATTGGAGATTGCATTGGATCTGTTCTCACAGTATGGATATTCAGCGGTTTCAATCAGGGATATATGCGGCTATGTCAATATTAAAGAAAGCTCTTTATATTACCATTTTACAAATAAACAGGCCATTTTAGATGAGATTATTAATAAGTTTGAGGCAAATGCCTCGCTTTTGATGTCAAGATTGGAAAAGTCATTATCAATATCCTTTGATTATTCTGACTTTAATTCCTTTGAGAATGTATGTGTTTATTTCTTTGAAGAATATCTAATGGATGATTATTGTAATAAGGTCATGAGACTGCTCATAATTGAACAATTCAATAATGAAGAAACAAGAAAGATATATGATGAATGGATGTTTGACAAGCCCTTAAGATTTTTTGCAAAGGTTTTCTTTGTATTATCTGATATGGATGTGATCAAGAATAATGACAGTGCGGCGTTGGCAGTAAGGTTCTATTCGCCTATCTTCATGTATGCTTCAAGGTGGCTGTTAAGCGGAGAATTGACAGAAGAACGAAAGAGGCTGTTTCAGGAATGTGCATATAAGCATATGAATAAGCTGTTTATTGATATAGTACGGATATGATAATTAAGAATAAAGGAGAAAGAACGTGGAGCTTAAGAAAATTGATTACAAATTGACGGTGTGCAGGCTTATATCAACAGATGATATTGATCTTAATAAGGATTTTTATTTCATCGGAAGAACGGATGAGGAGATATCCCTTGTATGTAAGACTGAAGATACTCCAAGCATCACATCAGAGAGGGAGGATGGATGGAGAGCATTCCGCATTCAAGGTGTGCTGGATTTTTCTTTGGTTGGTATATTGTCTGAGATTTCCGGGATTCTTGCAGAGAATAAGATTGGAATATTTGCTGTGTCAACCTACAATACGGATTATATTTTGGTTAAACAAGAGAATTACGATAAGGCCCTGAATGTCTTGGAAGATGCAGGGTATAAGATCGTGTAGTCCTCAAAGACGTTTGTCAGAAAAATGTATGATAGAATACCATGTTAATAAGTTAAACTGTACAATTACTTTGGGTTTAGGAGAAATAATAATGCAGCAGTCAGATAATATAGATGCAGGAAGGCCATTTGACTGGGGAAAGACTTCAGAGGATTATGCAAAGTATAGGGATATATATCCTGACAGCTTTTATGAGAAGATATATAAGCTTGGTATCGGCAAAGACGGACAGAGGATACTTGATATAGGTACCGGGACAGGGGTACTTCCAAGAGCAATGTACAAGTATGGTGCCAATTGGGTGGGCACTGATATATCTGAGAATAAGATTAGGCAGGCGCGTATCCTTGCAAAAGAATCAGGGATGGATATTGAATTTTACACTTGTCAGGCTGAAGATATTGATTACCCGGATAATGCATTTGACGTGATAACAGCATGTCAGTGCATATATTATCCTGACCATAGTGTTACGGCACCTAAGTTCGCCCGTATATTGAAAAAGGATGGAAGATTTCTGATCCTTTGGATGGCATGGCTTCCCTATGAGGATAGGATTGCATGCAGAAGTGAGGATATTATTCTAAAATATAATCCGGGATGGAACGGTTCGGGATACAAGAGGAATCCGATATCGGTTCCGGATGAATATTTGGAATATTTTGATGTTACAAGCAGGATTGACTATGATGTTATGATACCATTTACAAGAGAAGGCTGGCATGGAAGAATGAGAGCATGTCGGGGAGTTGGAGCATCGTTGCCGGAAACTGATCTTAGAAGCTGGGAAGAGGAGCATATGAATATGCTTATTAACGAAGCACCGGAACAGTTCGAGATTCTTCACTACGTTACCATGGCAGAGCTTACAGTGAGAAAGTAATTGGAGTTTTGTCATCAAGTATATGGGAGAAATAACAATATCTGATATTCATAGTACGTGAATTACTCTATTAACTTTGAATAATTGTAAATGCAATAATTCCGTGGCTTTTATATGTTATATGTGTTACAATCATTTGACTAGAGGAGGGTATTGATATGTTTTTAGATGTTATCGATCCGGTGGTGGATGAATCTAAAGGTTTTTATTTTGGCGCAGGTGTATTGCCGGTTATCATTATTGTCAGTGTAATAGTCGTATTAATTCTATCTACTTTATGGTGGGATTTATTAGAGACAGCAAGGGAAGCTTTGATGAGAGCAGAATGGATAATGACTGTGAAATAAAGACTGATACGGACAAAATGGATACTGATGCAGATAATGAATAGAAGTCACGATTGAAACAGAGAAAGCTTTCAGATATTGAGAAAAAATATTGATAACAGGATTGACAATATAGAATACGGGTATTATAATCAAATCAACATATGAATAATTGTTCATATGTTGATTCTTTGTTTTATATAGAAAGAGAGGATTAATATTATGAAGAAGACTTATAAGATCGAAGTTGATTGTGCTAACTGTGCCAACAAGATGGAGGAGGCTGCCAAGAAGACAACGGGAGTTAAGGATGCAACGGTTAATTTCATGACTCTTAAGATGATCGTGGAGTTTGAGGATGGAGCAGAGCCTAAGTCAGTTATGCAGGATGTGCTTAAGAACTGCAAGAAGGTTGAGGATGACTGCGAGATATTCCTGTAAGAGATAGATTGATCGTGATGGATGATATTTATCTGATGCAAGAAATGGTACTTGACCAAATAATATAACTTCAATGAAGGGTTATGTTGATCTTTATTTTGTGCATATAAAGATGTTTCGTGTGGTCGAGACTATAGAAAAGAATCCGTAAAAATGAAAGAGGGAAGGATAAAATGCTGCTTATAACGCTGATTGTTGGTTTGATCGGAGCAATATTGATGTTTGCAGGAGATATGACATTATATTATGATCCGAATGATTATGATAATAATGGTTCACTTGAACCGGTAATCAATATCATGAAAAAGCTGCCGAAAAAGCGTGTGATGATAGGCGGGATAATCGGACCTGTGGCAGCATTTCTCTATTGTATCGGGTTCTATCATATTGTGCTGATGGCTGATGAATCGGTACATATTCCAGCGATAATTTCGTTTCTGCTGTGCTGTATGGGAATCATTTCAGGCGGTGCGTACCATAGCCATTGTGCCTATCTCGGACTTCTTGGGGAAGACGAGCAGAGAAAAGATCTGGATATTGTAATGGACTATCTTAAGAGAATAGGATTTATTCTGTATGGTGGAGAGGGAGCAGGGCTGCTTATTTTCACTATACTTATCCTTATGGGAAGGACAATGCTTTCGGCGTGGATGGCAGTTCTTTCTCCTGTAATATTATTCCTATTAAAACCATTAGCGCGCAAGCTTCCAAAGGGGCTTCACATGGTCATATGCGGAGGCTTTAGTAATGTTATATTTGTTGTATACTATGTGGCGGCACTGATTGTGTATACAGTTGGTTGATTGAGTTATCAATATAAAATTAACTGTGGTTAAAAAAATTGATCATCATATAAATAAAAAGTAAATCTAATAGTAAATATATTTCTGGCATAGAAAAAGAAAATATATCAGAAAGAGGGCGCACATCATGAATAAGAAGCAGAAAAAGGTACTTATAAGAATTATTGTATCAGCTGTTTTATTGATACTTATTGCAATTCTTACAAGTGAAAAGCTTGGAATACCGTTTCTCTCAGATAATGGAATAGTTCAGCTTATCCTTTATCTTATTCCTTATTTTGTGATAGGATATGATATACTTAAGAAAGCATTTAAGGGTATTATGAACCGTCAGGTATTTGACGAGAATTTTCTTATGGCTGTGGCAACGGTGGGTGCGATATGTCTTGGTGAGTACCGCGAGGGCGTAGCGGTTATGCTCTTTTATCAGATAGGAGAGCTGTTCCAGAGCTATGCTGTGGGAAAGAGCCGCAGGAATATCAGCGAGCTCATGGATATCCGTCCTGATTATGCCAATATTGAAGGAGAGAATGGCTTAGAGCAGGTGGATCCTGATGAGGTGGAGATAGGGACAATAATTATTGTGTCACCCGGAGAAAAGGTACCTATTGACGGTGTTGTTGTGGAGGGGAATGCTTCCGTTAATACCAGTGCACTTACCGGAGAGAGTGTTCCAAGAACAGTATCTGTTGGTGATGAGGTCATCAGTGGATGTATCAATATGACAGGAGTTCTTAAGATTCGGACTACCAAGGAATTTGGAGAATCTACTGTATCAAAGATTCTTGAACTTGTGGAAAATTCCAGCTCTAAGAAATCCCGTTCTGAGAATTTCATATCAAGGTTTGCCCATTATTACACACCGGCCGTGTGTTATGGAGCACTGGCACTTGCAGTAATACCTCCGATAATCAGACTTATTATGGGACTTCCGGCAGAGCTTGGAGAGTGGATATATAGAGCACTCACATTTCTTGTTATAAGCTGCCCATGTGCACTTGTTATCAGTATCCCACTATCATTTTTTGCTGGAATCGGCGGCGCTTCTAAGGCGGGAGTTCTTGTTAAGGGCTCTAATTATCTTGAAGCCCTTGCAAGTGTTAAGCATATAGTGTTTGATAAGACGGGTACACTTACGAAGGGAATATTTCAGGTGACTGGAGTTCATCACAGTAATATGGAAAGGGATGAACTGTTAGAGCTTGCAGCACATGCAGAGAGCTTTTCCAGCCATCCAATAGGAAAGAGTGTTCAGGCGGCTTACGGAAAGACGATAGATCAGAGCCGTGTAACGGATATAGAGGAGATAAGCGGCAAGGGCGTTACTGCAAGGGTCGATGGAAGAAAGGTTGCAATCGGTAATTCCAAGCTGATGGAGCTTTATTTTGTGCCATATAAAGACTGCCATGATGTGGGAACGATTCTACATATTGCAGTTGATGACGAGTATGCGGGACACATTGTAATATCTGATGTGTTAAAGGATAATTCAAAGGATGCCATAAAACGTCTTAACAAGATGGGCGTTAACCATACTGTAATGCTAACCGGCGACAGTAAGGCTGTGGCAGACCATGTAGCAGGAGAGCTTGGAATATCCGAAGTCAACAGTGAACTCCTTCCCGGTGATAAGGTGTCCAAGGTTGAAGAGCTTCTGGATGCAAAGCCTTCAAAGGAAAAGCTTGCTTTTGTAGGTGACGGAATAAATGATGCCCCTGTGCTTTCGAGAGCTGATGTGGGAATTGCCATGGGTGCGCTTGGCTCAGATGCGGCAATCGAGGCAGCGGATATTGTTCTTATGGATGACGATCCCTTAAAGATTGTTAAGGCTATCGGGATATCAAAGAAATGTATGAGAATTGTGTATGAGAACATTTACTTTGCGATTGGAGTTAAGCTGATCTGCCTGCTGCTGGGGGCACTTGGTATTGCGAATATGTGGCTTGCTATATTTGCTGATGTGGGAGTTATGGTCATTGCGGTGCTCAATGCAATAAGGGCGCTGATGGTGAAGAATGTATAAGGTGACGAGTAATGCATTGAGATGAAACGAAGTGGAATCGAGATGTGCATTCGGATAATATGTGAGGAAGGAAGGAATAGGTATGAGTAAAAAGATTGACATTGGCTGTGAAGTAACGGAAATCCATCCTGATCTTTTAAAGATAGTTAATGAAACCATGCCGGAGGAGACAGAGCTTTACGATCTGGCTGAGCTTTTCAAGGTTTTTGGTGATTCAACAAGAATAAGAATTCTTTTTGTTTTATTACAGGCGGAGGTTTGTGTATGTGATCTTGCGGCACTTCTTAATATGAACCAGTCGGCGATTTCGCATCAGCTTAGAATATTGAAGCAGAATAAGCTGGTAAAAGCAAGGCGTGAGGGAAAGTCGATATTTTATTCACTTGCGGATGATCATGTCAGAACTATAATCGCAATGGGGCAGGAGCATATTGAGGAGGATAATTAATACTAAAGTGTAATTATAACTATCATAGTAACTCCGGCAACATATATTCTTCTATGTGAAGCACAAACTCTTTAAATCTTGGTAGGGTAAAAAATATCATTCCGTATGTATTTGTATCTATAAGACCATTTTCTTTGAGTATTTCCCTGTATGGAGAGAATTGATTTGATTCCATATTAAGCTTTTGGCGTATTTCTTTGATGCTTGATTCTTTGCTGTGGGCTATAGCCAGCACTACATCTCGTTCTCTTTCGGTCAAATGATCCCATATTGCTTTATATGAACCGTCATAAAGCATTGCATCAAGTTTTCTGAGGATACTTGCGTCAACACTTCTTTTGTCTGTGTCCCATAGGAGAGTACCAAGAAGTTGAAATGCATAGGGATATCCGTTAACAACCTTTGATAGAGGAAGTGCTTCTTCCTGTGCTAAAGAGAATATTTCCATGTATTTGTCTTCAACAAGAAGATTATTGAGACCTTGTAATTTGATTCTAGGCAATCTTCTTATAAAGGTACTGTTTTTGGCATTTGAAAGTGCACTAAAGTTTTCCGGTAATGCGGTCATAAGCAGGAAAACAGGAAGAGTTTCACCTATAAATGCCTGATATGAATGGAAAAAAGTCTTTATACTTTTTGTGTTTGAAGCCTCGTCAATTGTAATAAGAACCCGTTTATTGTTTTTTTTGGCTTCTTTTAATAGTTTTTTAAGCAGCGTTTCATTATCTGAGAGAGAACGTCTTGCCAGTCCGCCACCTATACTGGCAATGGAAATGTTCATGTCTGTAACAGTTTCATTTTTTAAACGGATATACTCGTTTAGCTGACTGATAGCCGATTCGTATAAATCCAAATCCGGATTTAAACGTAATACTATCCAGTTTTTTTGCGTTGTAAAGTAGTTCTGTATAGAGGTCATTAGAACCGTTTTTCCGCAGCCTCTGACACCTGTAATAACATATGCATAGGATACAGGACTTGGACTTTCAAAGTCATTGACAATTTGCATGTATTCTTTATTTCGAGGAATCATTGAGTCGGGCTCAATGCCAAATATTATTGTAAATGGATTTTTAGGCATAGGAATACTCCCTTATATGTTATAAAATGATTATAACTTCTTATAGGTTTAGAAAGTTGTTATAACTTCTTATAGGTTTTTGGATATCTTATAACTTCTTATAGGTATTGTCAAGTGATTTTGTTTTTTAATTGAGAGTGATAAATATCATTATTTATTATATGAGATATGTAATATGGGGATTGCGGCTTACCACAGTCCCCACATTTTTCCGAAGAAATATCCGATTCCCAGAATCCAGCTTGTAAATATTCCGTATAAGATCACGGGTCCTGCAATAGTGAATATCTTGACGCCGATTCCGAATACCTGTCCTTCTTTTTGGTACTCGATGGCAGGTGCGGCAACAGAATTGGCAAAGCCTGTTATAGGGACTAACGCCCCGGCACCGGCAAAGCGGGCAATGTGGCCATATGCATTTAGTCCTGTGAGAATAACACTTGTAAGGACAAGCAGCATGGATTCATAGCTTGCAGCGTCTGCTTCTGGAAGTCCCAGCCTTGTCTTGAAAAACTGAAATATCAGCTCACCATAGACGCAGATTGCGCCTCCCACCCAGAAGGCGTTGAAGCAATTCTTCCACACGTTATATTTGGGAGTGACCTGCTCCACATATTCGTTATATTCTTCGTTACTAAGTTGTTGTTCCATGTAAGTTTCCTCCTGTTTTATTATGTCAGATATAATAATTATTGTGCTGTATGCAATGATATAAGACATTATGCAAGTTAATATTATCAAATATTTGATACAGCATGAGCTGTGTTTAGCAAGTAATGTTTTTGTTAAAATAACTGATTAATTATAGTATGTTATGTCACCGTTTATTTATTCATTTAATATCAGAAACTGAACAAGGATAAATATTCCTTTTCCCAGAGCCAGTGCATATATGGCAAGGGGCAGCTGCTTTCTTATATGTGTCTTTCTTGCGTAGATGGGAATGGTGTTAAGGACTTCGGAGAGCCCGCCTATCAGAAAGCCAACATATATGCCGCCGAAAAGTCCTATTGCAATAAGAAGGATCATTCCCATAACAGAAGAGGGGAGCGTTGGTGACGTTATCCCTGCGGAAGAGTATGAAACGAAGAACTGTAATAATGTAGCTATAAGTATTCCGAAGATAAGGCAGTTTTCGTAAAGAATGCATTCCCTTGCAGTTTCGGTCTTGGCGGCGAATTTGGGAATGATTCCAAGCATGGTAATAAATGCCACATAAGCCGCTGCGGTAATAAGTCCTGCCGACAATCCCATGAGGATTAGAAGAGTGTATCCTAGAGCAGTCATGATCCTTCCTTTCTGAAGCCTGCTACTTCACATCTATGCTTTCCTGTTTTCTGCTTACATCCTTGATTATGGTGGTGCTTATATCCTGTTCATATAGGCGCATCTGGATTTCCAGTGGTGTGGGATCACCTGTGAGCTTTTTGTTGCCGATATGATTGAAGAACAAAATGATTCCAAGGGTCAATCCGATTGCATAGAATATGGACAGAAGTATCACTCCCTGCTTTGCATTACCCAGAAACAGCATGGACAGGTAGACGAAAAGCTCCTTTGCACCCACATCTGTATTGTATGCCATAATGGCATAGCCGCCTCCGAAAAATGCCACAAGACATATAAATATAGTGGAAAGAAATTCCTTTAGGGAAGCGTGCCTCTTTTCTTTGGAATATTCTATTATAAAGTCCTCCTCACCCAGATTACTGACCTCGATATCAGGGTATTTTTCCTGTATCATTTCAATGATCTTTAAGATTGACACCACGATCTGTCCCTCTTTGTCAAAGGTGAAAAAGTGCATTGACTTTATATCGTTTTCTATTTTCTTGTTCTTACAGTATATAGTCAGAAAGTCTGAAAACTGTACATTGGGATTAGTTATTTCAATACATGCCGGGACTTTTATATACAGGGTGTCGTTCATGGGAATCTCCTTGAAATCATAATAATGATTATTATTTGAAATTAAAGATTTTTTATGCATATTGAGATAAAAATAATGGAAGTTTAGCATAGTATTTGATAAAATATAAAACAAACTTATAAACATTATTTGTGTTAAGGAGTAGGTAAGCATGATTCAATCAGCAAAAAGGCAGACTAAGTTTGGGCTAATATATTGGTGTATTGATATTATTTTTTTGACTATAGTGGATATTTTTGTAATTATGATGCCTAATATATCATTCTATATTTTTATTAAGCTTTTTTTCATCTGTGCTTTTACATTTGTTGTTGTAATGAATATTAAGAATGAGCTGATTCCATTAATAATGCATATTATAAGAGATTCATTTGAGGGAGAATTGATCATTGGGAAAGTGGATACTAATAAGATTCGCTTTACAGGAGACCGTTTTTTTTTCTGGCTATACGATAGAAGGATTTTATATTGTTGATGATTCAACATATGTTTTTAAAGATCATTTTTATTATAATGACTTTAGAGCAGAAATTTGTTTTCAGAAGCTTTTTAAGGCAGAAAAAATACATGAAGATATTGCAATTTTGATTGATCCTTTAAACCCAGCAAAGCATAAGGTGAGGGGGATTGAATGGCTTGCCGGTGTAAGAGAGTCTTTTCTGGAATATTTTGAGTGATGAGTTGAAAAATAAAGAAGAGAATAGGGGATAACAAACATGTTAAGAAAAATTGTTGTTACAATTTTAATATTGATAGATATAACATATTTCTTTACATCAAATATATGTTTACCACTTGTAGAATTGTGCAGATATTTTGATAGTGATCTATTCTATAAAACCGAAGCAACGATAATTGATAAATATACAGAGTATCATAAAGGAGGACGTTTTAATTATTCCAGAGATTACATTACTATTGAATATATGATAAATGGACAAATTAAAAAAGCATCAATCTATGCTGTAAAAAGTGATATTATTGGAGAAAAAATGACTATTGTTATATCAAGAAACGAATGGTACAAATATAGGATTCCGTTAAAGTATACATGGGATGATCTTAGGGATATTACTATTTTTATTTTAGGCATTTGTCCTATTGTTTACTTGTTAACAGAGCCTGCTAATAAACTCAGCAGGAAACAGATAAACAATGAGAATAATATAAAGATTGAGGATTTATTGAAATTTTATCATCGTAATATCAATGATAATAAAAATGATTGTGATTATATAAAAAAATATTTGAAGAGTGTAAAGGCTACGAAATTATATAATGACTTTTCTTTGGTTATAGAAAATGTTCAGATTGATGAACTGATTGAATGTGGTTTTCTATTAAGAAAGAATAGCGGTGGTGAATTTGATTTTAGTATAAAGACTAAAGAGTTTTGGGATAGAAGACATTTGCAGGATCATTTAGTTTTAAGAAAAGTTGAGGATGGCTATATTGTGTATAGCATTCGGGATGACAGCATTTATTTTTATAATGAGAAGACTTATAAGTATGAATTTGTTACGACCAGTCTGATAAAATATCTGATTATGATCAAGGAAAACAAGTTTTCCATAGGATATATAGGAAATGATTGACAAAACCAGTAAAGACCAGTAAAATTATTTAAAACCAGTAAAGACCAGTAAAAAATTTATAAACCAGTAAAAAGTAGTAAAAGAATATAAAACCAGTAAAGGAATGATAACATGGAGGCGCAGGCAACATGAAAAAGAATCCATACACATTGCTTTTCGGGAAAGAACCAAAGCAATTTATCTCCAGAAGGTATGAAACAAGTACTGTCATAGAGAATTTTGACGCTGATGAGCCAACAGAACAGTTATATTTGATAACAGGTGTCAGGGGCTCAGGTAAAACTGTATTTATGACAGAGGTGTCCAATCAGTTTAAGAAGGATAAGGATTGGGTGGTGGTTGAGCTGAACTCGGAAACGGAAATATTAGAAAATCTGGTGTCTAAGCTTTCGAGTGAGAACAGCCTTGCACAGATTTTTAAGACGGCAAAGATCAATCTTTCATTTTGGGGATTTGGCTTGGAAGTAAGTGGGGTTGCACCGATTACAAATATTGAAGTTGCAATTACAAAAATGCTTGAGAGCATGAAAAAGCAAAATAAGCGACTGCTTGTTACTATTGATGAGGTGGTAAGCAGCAAATCAATGCGTGAATTTGCCAGTGCTTATCAGATATTTATAAGGCAGGATCTTCCAATTTATCTCCTTATGACCGGATTGTTTGAGAATATAGACGAATTGCAAAATGAAAAGAATCTGACCTTTTTATATAGGGCACCAAGGATAGCTCTAAAGCCGCTTAATACAAGAAGTATGGCTGATAATTATATGAATAATATTGATATAGATGATGAAACAGCTATGACAATGGCGAAGATGACTATGGGATATTCGTTTGCATTTCAGGTGCTGGGACATTTTGTATGGGAAGAGAAGGGGAAGTATGAAAAAGTTGTTGACGAATATAAGAAGTATCTGGGTGATTTTGTATATGACAAAATATGGTCTGAAGTTTCCAATAAAGACAGGCAGGTATTGTATGGGATAGCCAATACACAAGGTGGAAGAGTTAAGGATGTACGAGAATTCCTGGGAATGGAGACCAATGAGTTTAATCCTTACCGTAAACGTTTGGTAAAGAAAGGGTTGATCGACGGAGATAAGTATGGGTATGTGAGTCTTACACTCCCGTATTTTGATGAATTTATATTGGAAAATTATTAATTAATTCATGTGGAATGTGGTTTTATATTGACAAAGGAAGGATTTGATAAGATGGACTGGCAGAAATTGATTGATTTATTGAAGGGACATGTTGTGTTCTTGCAGACACACAATTTCCCTGATCCGGATGCATTGGCATCAGCTTATGGAATGCAGGTGTTCTTGCAGGCGCATGGGGTTAAGAGTACCATCTGTTATGCGGGAAAGATTGATAAGTCCAGCACTAAGAAAATGCTGGAGGTCTTTGATATAAAGGCGATACATATTGATGACATTCCTAAGATGGATGAACAGGATTATATCGTTACAATGGATTCGCAGAAGTATAATTCCAATATTACTGATTTTCCGGGAGATGAGGTGGCTGCAATCGACCATCACCCTACCATGATCCCGTGCTCATACAAGTACAGTGATATCAGGATATGCGGCTCATGCTGTTCCATAGTTGCTGATTATTTTATTCAAAGCCATACGACCCTTGATACCAATACGGCAACGGCACTGCTTTACGGACTTAAGATGGACACAGATTCTTTCAATCGTGGAGTAACTGATTTCGATATAGAAATGTTCGGTTATCTTCACAAGATAGCCGATAATCAGAAGATTATCAACCTGTATCACAACAATATGGAGATTGATGATCTCCACGCCTATGGTGAAGCCATAAGGAATATCCAGATATATGAAAATGTGGGCTTTGCTGCCATTTCCTTTGACTGTCCTGATGCACTGGTTGCAATGATATCTGATTTCATATTAGGTCTTGATGTGGTGGAATTTGCAGTTGTCTATGCAGCAAGAAATGGGGGTTACAAATTCTCAGTACGCAATGAAACTCCATACTATCATGCAGGAACGGTAACGCAGGAGGCACTTAAGGATCTCGGAGGAGGTGGAGGGCATTTCTCTATGGCTGGAGGGATGATAACTGCAGAGAGTGTTCCACTGCTTGGTAACAACCCTGAGTTTGAGATAAGGCAGAGGTTTCTTGATGTTATTAAGAAACATAAGACGAGAATTGCCGGGATTGATGCCGAAGAGAATGTCTGAGCAGATTGAGGGGTGTCTAAAAGCTGCCTGTAAATTGCAGTATAGAGTTTAAAATATGGAAAGCAGTATATAGCTTAAAAAATGTGAATGCTGAAGGCTGTAAACAGCCATGCATATCTTGAAATTTAGAAAGCAGTTAATCGATTTACAGATATTATAATGAGGAAAAGGAAATGGATACATATACAAAAATGCATTTATACCATACAAGCTCTGTTGAGATAAGAAAACCGCACATATACCATGGCAGGAAAAATGCGGACTTTGGCCAGGGCTTTTATCTGACTCCTGACAGAGAATTTGCACTAAGATGGGCGTCGAAGGATGCAATGATAAATGAATACATATTGGATATAGAAGGTCTTTCGGTTTATGAGTTTTCGAGAAATGAAGAATGGTTTGAATACATTTATAATAACAGGAGATTCAAAGACGGACTTGGTCATGATGTTATAATAGGACCTATTGCAAATGATACTATTTATGATACATTTGGAATACTGACCAGTGGTTTTGTAAAGCCGGAACATGCGGTAAATATTCTGTGTATGGGTCCGGAATATATACAGGTAGCTGTTAAGAGTGAGAAGGCGAATAAAAATCTCACTTGGTTGGGTGCAAATCAGGTTGATAATGCTGAACAATATAAGGAAATCGTGAGAAAAGAAGAAAAGGAATATCAGGAAGCTTTCTCTGAGTATTTGTTGAACATTTCCGATAATGAGTGATCATCTTAAAGATTATATAATGAATAGGTAAAAAGGAGCAGATAATGGAGAAACAAAGGATTGTGGTGAAGGTAGGCACCTCCACACTTACAGGAGAAAACGGTGCTTTGATGTTACGCACTATAGATAAATTAGCCCAAGTGTTATCAGCACTTCATAATGAGGGAAATCAGGTGATACTTGTATCCTCAGGTGCGATTGCTGTGGGGGTGAATAAAATGAGACTTCAGAGGAAGCCTACAGAAGTTTCCATGAAGCAGGCTGTAGCAGCAGTCGGACAGTGCGAGCTCATGCATATATACGATAAATGTTTTGGTGAGTATGGCAATATTGTGGGTCAGATATTATTAACCGCAGATGATATTGCGGTGAAGGCAAAGCGCCGCAATATAACCAATACATTTGAGGCGCTTCTTGAAAACGGTATGATCCCTGTCGTTAATGAAAATGATTCCATAAGCCATGCTGAGATTGAATCAGACAAGAAGGTGTTCGGTGATAATGATATGCTTTCTGCGATAGTGGCAAAGCTTACGGAAGCGGACAGGCTTATTATACTTTCTGATATAGAGGGCTTATATGACAGCAATCCTCACATTAATCCTGATGCAAAGCTTATTCATCGTGTGGAAGAAATTAATGATGATATAAGAGGACTTGCAACGGGAACAAGCTCTAACCGCGGAACTGGCGGAATGGTGACAAAGTTAGAGGCTGCGGAATATGCTACGATGCATGGAATTGATATGCATATTGCTCATGGCATTGATCCGGAGAATATATATCGTATCCTTGAGGGTGAGGACTGTGGAACGCACTTTGTGAGGAGAGGATAAGTCACGGTTTGTTTAAACACAAATATAGATATAGCGCGGAGATAAAGAGATGCAATACAGAACGGTATCGTTTTATGATGAATTCAAATGCATAGGCGGAGCTTGCGAGGATTCCTGCTGTGATAACTGGGAGATCGATCTTGATGATGGATCTCTTAAGCTTTATATGTCACAAAAAGGCGAGTTTGGCAAGAGGTTAAAGAAGTGCACCAGAGTAAAGGATAAGCAGTTCATTTTAAATGGTGTCAGATGCCCATTTCATAATGATGATGACCTGTGTGACATATTCATTGAAATGGGAGAAGAGGCGCTCTGTCAGACATGTACCAATTTTCCGAGACACATTGAGGAATTCGATGATCTCAAAGAGGTAAGCCTTACCATGTCATGTCCTGAGGCCAGCCGTATTATGCTTTCAAAGAAAGATAAGATGACATTTATCTGCAAAGAAGGCAATGACAGAGATTATGGCCTTAAGGAGATTAAGGCAGTAAGCAGATTTGCATTCTGGAAAAGAGGTCATGAGAATAAGCTTGATAAGCCTTTGTTTGATAAGCTTTATGAGGCAAGAGAACTAATATATGATATGCTGCAGGACAGAACAAAACCGGTACCGCTTAGAGCTGTCCGCATACTTTCTTTTGCAAAAGAGCTTCAGGATTGTGTTGATGAGGTGGGAGAAAGACAATATGGCAGTAGTAAAGCTTATTCCGAAATTGATGATATAATTGAAAGGTATCGGGGTAAAGCATCTTATGATGGAAAAGACAAATGTATAGATAGGGATGATGATAAAAGCATAGATGATAATGGAGATAAATGCATAGATAATAATAAAGAAGATGATTATGCGACAGATAGTGAATATCATAATACTAGGGTAGATAACTTTGTGAGTCAGATTCTCAATATGTATGATGGCTTGGAGAATATCAAGCCGGAATGGAAGGACATACTTTCTCTCGGGAAGCAGCATCTGAAATCCGAATCTTGCAGGCGGGATGTTACAGAGTTTCTTGAGAACTACAAAGACAAAGAGTATGAATTTGAGCATATACTGGTATACTATATATTCAATTATTTTCTGGGAGCTTCATACGATCATGATATTTTGACTAAGGTTAAATTTGCGGTGATTTCGTATCTTGTTATTTTGCAGCTCGATGTGGCAAGATGGATCTCTCAGAATAAAAATTTTTTATATGATGATCAGGTAACTGTTGCACATGCCTATTCAAAAGAGGTGGAGCATTCATATAATAACTATGAATCCTTGCAGTTAGTGTTGTCGGCACATCCGATTTTAACCGTGGATAATATTATTAATAGATTGAAGGGGGGATTGTTATGATACAGGACATATCACCACACAAATTGGACAATGCATATTATCCGGATAGAACTCCAAAGCCGGATGATTTCGTAGTTGTATATAACGATAGGCAGATATTGGTTAAGGTCAATGAAGAGGAAAAAACAATGACCTTTCCCAAGGTGTCAGATGTGACAGAAAAGGATGAGCTTGTATATCTGTTTTCCATTGATAACACGGGCTTTTATATGCTTTCTGAGTACAGGCAGGAGGCATTTTCGGAAGGGATGTCTGTTTATAAGAAGCTGTCAGAGGCTGGCTTTGATTTCATGACGGTCAGAAGTCTTACATCACATCCACTTGAACCGAAGACTCACGCATATGCTGCATTTACTGCTATGCATTTATCAGAGTGGTATAACAGGCATCAGTTCTGCGGCAGATGCGGAAGCATACTGCGCAGAGATGATATAGAACGTGCAATGCGATGTGATAACTGTGGGCAGATATTTTATCCGCGGTTAAATCCGGCGGTTATTGCAGGTGTGAGAAATGGGGATTCCATTCTCCTTACAAGATATAAGCAGGGGTTCAAGTATAATGCATTAGTGGCGGGCTTTGTCGAGGTGGGAGAAACCATAGAGGAGGCAGTTGCCAGAGAGGTTAAGGAGGAGACAGGTCTTTCTGTAAAGAATATCAGGTACTACAAATCTCAGCCCTGGGGGATTGCAGGCGACCTGTTAGCAGGCTTTTACTGTGATGTGGATGGTGATGATACAATTCATATGGATGAGACAGAGCTTAAATATGCCCAGTGGGTAAAACGTGAGGATATCGAGCTTCAGCCTGCACAGTATAGTCTTACAAATGAAATGATGCAAATGTTCAGGGATGGAAATGCATGAAGAGAGATTATTCAAAACACTGGATTTGGCAATGTGCATAAATATTTCTGTGAAATTTCTACAATTTGACAGTGAAAAATTATTTACAAATAATTGAAAATTCACGAATTTTTTAGTATTATTAGTATATTAGAGAGATTGTACATGTCGATAAAGACTGGTGTCATGTATGAGGTGGGCATGCACCACGAGTATAGCTTTTATGGGCGGATTGATGTTTATATTGTTATATTTACTGAGATTAACTTATAAAGGCTATTTTTATCTATATGTGTTTTGGGTAATTTAAGTATAGGGGCTTGTTATTCAAGAATCACATATAGAAATATATGTATAAAAATAATAAGAATATTAAGAAAGGATGATTAGGGATGAAAGCAAAGAGATTTGGGAAAAGGTTACTTTCATGGCTTATGGTCATGGCGATGGTGTGCAGTGTGGTGCACATTTCGGCACCGATGGCTGTTAAGGCAGAGGATGGTGTCCATGGTATTACGTTGGGGATTCCTAAGTGGACCAGCTCAGAACGTACAAATTATAAGTTTCCTGAGGTGACAATAAGCATGTCGGGTGGTACAGACAAACAGAGGGTGTTCTGTATTTCTGTAAGTGATGGAGGAAGCTTTAGAGCAAATTTAAGTGACATAGCAAGTTCGGTAGATATTTCCGGAGTATTGGCAGATAATACATATGCAGACAATAGCGGTGTTACAGGAATTAAACAGCTTAATAGCACGGAAGATCTTATTTCTATAACTGTACTGGGCGATATTACAGATGCTGAGATTAAGAAATTTATTCAGGATCTGGTATTTTATAGAAATACAACTGATATCACAAAAGAACAGAAGGTTTCTGTTGTATCAAGTTCCTTTGATGCTCGTACGGATGGAGCGACTGCACTGGCGATTGACGGTAAGCTGCATTTTTACAAGTATATTGACTGGAATAACGAAGTTAAACAAATTTATGTCGGAGGAGAAACTGCAACTATCGCTCCATCTTCAGTAAAGGATCAGCCTATGGAGTGGACGTGGTTCAAAGCGTATGAGCTTGCAAAGAAAGAAACCTTGAATGGACTTAAGGGATATCTTGCTACTATAACTAGTCCTGAGGAACAGTTCTATATATATAACAGGCTGGGAATAGTGCAGTCTGATAAATCAGACGGTGCCTGGATTGGAGCCGCCAGAACTTATGCATCTGAAACTACGGATTCGTCTGAGAAAAGCTCAGCTGCAGCCGCTGTTGTTTTTGATGCAGAGACTATTAATGAACTATATCCTAATAGTGATGGAATCAAGACAGGTACAGCAGCACTTAAGTGGCGCTGGATGTGCGGTCCTGAGTCCAAGAAAGAATCAGATAGAGTATTCTATACACTTAATAATGCTTATGCTTATGCTTATGAAGGAACTGCTAATGGCTACGAATATTGGAATAGAGGTGTAAGAGGCGGCGAGAGTAACGAACCTAATAACAATGATTCTAATAAATACGGTCAGGAGTTCTGCCTGCAGTATGGTTTTGAGACTAACGGAGCATGGAATGACTGGGGACCTGAGCATAATGAAAATGGTAACAATATAGATTCCGAAGAAGGCATTTATAAAGCTCCGGGCGGATTTATTGTGGAGTTCAGTCCTTATGACATTAATGGTAACGGAAAGGAGAATGATCCCGGAGAGTATAATGAAACACCGGTTGATGAGGATCTCACTATAATAACGGCACAGCCGCATATCGTTTATGCTGAGCTTGACACATCAACATTTGCTGTGGGAAAACCGATTACAGTTACTTCTGTTATCGGAGATAAGGAACTAAATCATCAGCTTGTTAATACATCAATACCTGTATATCAGTGGGAGGTTTATAACGAAGAGAAAGGCAAGTGGGAAAATGCTACAGGAGACGGCAGTAAAGCAAAAAGCTATACACCGGTCTCAGCAGATCTGGGGAAGAGGTTAAGGGTACATATCACAGCAAGTACAGATTATGAAAGTGCTAATACTGATAAATATGCAGGAGATATATATCTTGATGCCACAGGTTCGGATGACCAGACTAATAAGATCACGGGTACAACTGTTGTGGCGGATACTGCAGTAGTTGCAAGTGATTTTTCTGTTGCAGGAGGTTCGGGACATAAGGAAATAAGTTATGTTATTGATCGTTCTGCTCCTATTACATATAAATATGGTACAAAAGTAACAGGTACATATACGATTTCAGATGAAGATAAAACAAAATTAGACAACGCAATAGATGCTAATACTTCAGCTACTGTGACCATAACTATAAAAGATACAGCTAATAATCTGACTACGGATATTACAGTAAAGATCATTCCGTCAGATAAGATCGCATTAGAAAGTGCTACATTATCTCCGTTTAAGGATGACCATGGGGATGAACCGGGTGTTTCTCCAGAGCATTATTATGTGGGAGAGGTAATTAAAGTTGATGAGATCATGTTAAATGATGGAACTAAGCTGTCAGCTGCTGACATGGCAAATAATGTTACGTATGAGTGGCAGTATTCTGATGGAACAAAGGATTCTTCAGGAAAACAGACTTGGACAACGATTACAGGTGCAACAGGAAGTTCTCTGACAGCGGAACAGACAGCGGCAACGGCTATTGCAGGAAGTAAGGTTCGAGTAATTATTACACCTATCGACGGAAAAGGTTATGTAAAAACAACTGAACTTTCTGTGGATGGCGACGGTTATGATAAATGGCTTGATGAAAACGGAAAGAGACGCACTGATAAGAATGGTGCCGGTGGAACATTTGTTGATTATCTGACAGTACAGGCATCTGATATTGTTATGAGCTTAGCAGAGGCAAATTCTGTGAAGCCGACAGCTGACAGAAGTGCTATTGCTAATAAGGCAGATGTTCAGACTAACTGGGACAACAAATTACATACCGGATCAGCAGCTAATGATACTGTTAAGCTTGCTGACGAAACTGACCTGACAGCTTTGAGAGATGTTACGGGACCTACTGTTGTTCCGATAAAATATATCGGAACTGCAACAATAAATGATGGTGATGATAATGTCAATGTCAATGTTACAGCTGTAGATCCGATAACAACAACTCAAAAGTATACAACGGCTAATGCGTATGTTAAGGATTCTGCAAAGCAGGATACGGATGCCGATGGCAAGGTGATTGCGATCGGTGCTAATAATATTACAGTAACAAGGTCTGTTGCAAAGACATTTGAAAAAGCTGATTCCAATCCGGCTCATGCAGCAATATTAGCATCAGGAGATTATGCAGATGTGGTTGCGGTGGATGCCGGAAGCAAAGTGGGAACATTGACCTTCCTTGGCTCCAATCCTACAGTAAGAATAACCTACGATGCCACGAAACCGTTAAAGGCAGAAGAGGGAGTATATCCGGTAACATATTCTTATACGAATGCGGCAGGGAAGAGAGTAGAGACTATTGCTACAGTTACAGTCCTTCCATATCCAAATGTGGAAGCACATGATATTATCGTCCGAGTGGAGGATGCCCCGAATATAAGTGAAGACGATATCAAAGATAAGTCTGACGCATCAGGAAAGGATGAGAGTAATAATCCAATTACATCTGATAAGATAGATGTGAAGGACGATGATGTAACTACCATCAAAAACACAAAAACACCGGATAAGATTTCTGTTGAGCTGGAAAATACTGCTGTTACATCGGGAATTACAACCACCATCACAGCCCACATTGTTGATGATGTTGCAACTGGCACTGATGAAAATGATCCTACAAAGAAGATTACGATAGGTGCCAACAACTTTGATATTTCTGTAGATGATGTGAAGAAGGCTCTTGCCGGAGATGAGGAGATACTTAAAAAGCTTTCTTCAGTTGTTGCAGTAGCAGGTGACAGTAATGTTGAAACTAAAGATATAGATGTGGATGATGAATATAAGACAGAGCTTAAGGCTGAACCGGGCATATATCCTGTAACATTTACCTATAATGGTGTATCCGTTAAGGTGTATGCTACCGTTAAGGGCAGCAGCGGTTCTAAGGATTCTGAAAAGCCTGGAGATAACAATGTGGATAAGGATGATGCCGAGGAGATCACAGGCAATGATTTCACTGTAGCAGGCGGCAGTACACCGCTTACACCACAGGATATTATTGATAAGGGCAATGTGGATGCGGTTGATGGCAATGGAACACCTATAGTTCTTCCGCCTGATTCATCAGTCAATAAGGATGATCTCGATAAGTTAAATGAAGCAATCAAGGATGGCAAGAAGGGAACATATCCTGTTGAGGTTACAACACCTAACGGAACAAAAGTCACAGTTAATGTAACAGTCACAGATAAGAATGAAGATACCGAGGCTGATAATTCAACCAAGACAGATGAAACGATAGCTGCTAATAACTTCAAGATTGGTATCAATGATTATGACCGCATTTTTGGAGATTCTTCAAAGGACACAAATGTTACAAAGCTATCCAATGCAAAGGCTTATGATACAGTATTAAAGACACCTATCGAGATAACAAGTATTGATACAAGCCAGGTTGCCAATGCAGCAGGAACATATCCGATAACACTGACTACTGCAAAGGGAACTTCAACGACCATCAATGTAACGATTGATGGAGACTGGGATACTATCGGTGATATAGATAAGGCCTCACAGGCTAATGCCCAGGATGAAACGGTTAACAATGATTCTGCAAAGAAGATCACACCTGTTGGAATCTCAGTTTCACCTGCTGACATTGTATATGAAAAGACAAATCCCCAGGATAAGACAGAACCGATTGATTCATCAAAGCAGGTTCCTCCTACAGGTGCCTTGAAGGTTGATGGGGTAAATGTTGATCAGTACAGTGTAAGTGCGGATGGCGGTACATTGATAATAAGCAAGGATTATCTTGATACCCTTCCTAAGGGCTCTTATCAGGCGGTTGTTACCTATGCAGATGGTACAGAGCAGAAGTTCACTATTACTGTTGTGGACTATGATGAGGCAACCATTGTTAAGAATCCGCCATTGTTCTCAATGTACAAGGAGATTGTGCTTAAGAAGAAGAATACATTTACAGTTAATCTCCAGGGAATTACAAAGTATGCAGTTGTTAATGCTTCAATTACCGGAAAGGGTAAGAAGGCAAAGAAGGTCGTCGCTATTAAGCAGAAGGCTAACGGTGATGTTGTTATAACACCAAAGAAGGCTGGCAAGAGCCAGGTTACATGTACCATAATTCAGAATGGTGCAGAGTACAAGGTTGTGGTTGATATTAAGGTTCTTAAAGCTTACAAGGGAACAAGCAAGAACTACAATCTGAAGCCGAAGGGACTTGTAAAGACCGGTGGTGAGCTTCCTGAATTCAATGTATATAAGCGTATTGTCAAGGGTAAGAACACTAAGATCAAGTTCACAAAGGTCGCAACAGACGCTACGGTCAAGTTCTATGTGGCAAATAAGAAGGAAGCAAAATCACTTAAGATTGGTAAGGTAAAGCGAAAAGGAACAACAGCTACATGTACGATCAAGGGTAAGAAGAAGGGATGGGTACACTTGACAGCTGAGATAACACAGAATGGAAAGACCTATTATACAAGACTTTTAGTCCGTATTGATGATGGTACATGGAGCAAGAAGCAGATCAAGAAATATCTGAAGTAATTATGGCATTTACATCGCAATAACGAGAGACCGCACCGGGTGTTACCGGTGCGGTTTTTCAATAAATTGGTTGACACAGAAATCATCATAATATATAATTGTTAGCGTTTATAAAGGAAAGGCTATGACGGAGACAAGTAGCGTGGATTATCGCTTACAGTGAATGGGAGACAGTGGAAACCCCGTAGAATGAATCCTTGTGAATAACACTCTATCAGCTGCAATCTGAACATGGATGTTTTAATCCGATCAGTAGGTGCGCCGGAAGCTGTCCGTTATGCAGTGGGGTTTTAATGAACCTATGAGAGACTGTCACATTATTCATGGTCATAATGTATGAAATGATCGCAATGTGAGGTAATTCAGGTGGTACCGCGGGATATATTGCCCGTCCTGAGTGAACTGTAAGAATGTTCGCTTAGGGCGGGCTTCTTGATTGATAAGACTATGGTTAAGGATTTCTTTTGGATTATGCAAGATATCTAATTTAACTGTAGTCAATATTAAAAGAAAAGGCTCTGTCACAACACATGGTTGATGACCACTACGAATGCCCTCATCCGTCGGCTATGCCGACACCTTCCCCCTGAGGGGGAAGGCATAAATCAAGCATGTGTTGTGACAGAGCCAAAGAAAAATAATTGGAAAAGGAGACAGCTATGAATACGAACAACATCTATCGCAACAGAACGCTTGACAATGTAAGTGAGCAGGACGTGGGAGCTGCCCTCACACTTGCAGGCTGGGTTGAGAACATAAGAGATCATGGAGGTGTATCATTTATTGATCTCAGGGATATGTATGGAGTTATGCAGGTGGTAATGCGTGACACATCACTTCTTGATGGTCTGTCAAGAGAGGATTGTATCAGTGTATCCGGTGTAATTGAACATAGGGATGAGGAAACCTACAATCCTAAGATTCCCACCGGAACAATTGAGCTGGAGGCTAAGAAGGTGGAGGTTCTTGGCAAGGTGTACCGCCAGCTGCCATTTGAGGTAATGACCTCAAAGGAGACAAGAGAGGATGTAAGACTTAAGTACCGTTATCTCGATCTTAGAAATGCAAAGGTCAGAGATAATATGATATTCCGTTCCAAGGTTATAAGCTACTTGAGACAGAAGATGACAGATATGGGATTTTTGGAGATTCAGACGCCAATCCTTTGTGCGTCTTCACCTGAAGGCGCAAGAGATTACATTGTACCTTCAAGAAAGTTTAAGGGCAAATTCTATGCGCTTCCCCAGGCGCCTCAGCAGTACAAGCAGCTGCTTATGGTGTCAGGCTTTGATAAGTATTTCCAGATTGCACCATGCTTCAGAGATGAGGATGCAAGGGCAGACAGAAGTCCCGGAGAGTTCTACCAGCTTGATTTTGAGATGAGCTTTGCTACCCAGGAGGATGTATTCAAGGTGGGTGAAGAGGTTTTATATGAGACCTTTAAGAAGTTTGCACCTGAGGGGGCGGAGATTACAGCAGCACCATTCCCGATCATAAGCTATAAGCAGGCGATGTTAGAGTTCGGTACAGATAAGCCGGATCTTAGAAATCCTCTCCGAATTATTGACGTAAGTGAGTTCTTCTCAAGATGTACATTTAAGCCCTTCCATGACAAGACAGTACGTGCAATTAATGTTCATGCACAACTTACAAGAGGACAGCATGAGAAGCTTTTGAAATACGCACAGTCTATCGGAATGGGCGGTCTCGGATATCTTGAGGTATTAGAGGACATGACATATAAGGGACCTATTGATAAATTCATTCCTGATGATATGAAGACAGAAATAAGAGATCTTGCAGGACTTACAGCGGGAGATACCATATTCTTTATTGCAGATGTGGAAGAGCTGGCAGCATCCTATGCGGGACAGTTAAGAACAGAGATCGCAGACCGTCTTGACCTTTTGGAGAAGAATGCATACCGCTTCTGCTATATCAATGACTTCCCTATGTTTGAGTACGATAAGGAGAGCAAGAAAATCATATTTACACACAATCCATTCTCAATGCCACAGGGAGGACTTGAGGCACTTAATGAGAAGGACCCGTTAGAAATTCTTGCATACCAGTACGATATTGTATGTAATGGAGTGGAGCTTTCTTCAGGAGCTGTGAGAAACCACAACCTTGATATTATGGTGAAGGCCTTTGAGATTGCAGGCTATACAGAGGATGACCTTAAGGAGAAGTTCGGAGCATTATATAATGCATTCCAGTTTGGTGCACCGCCTCATGCAGGAATGGCACCAGGAGTTGACCGCATGATAATGCTTCTTAGAAACGAGGAGAATATAAGAGAGGTTGTTCCATTCCCTATGAACGGTAATGCCCAGGATCTTATGTGCGGAGCACCTTCTGAGGTTACGGAGCAGCAGCTTAGAGAGGTTCATATTAAGGTACGGCAGTAATGTATTATTAATGCTGTTATTCAGGGAATAGTGGCAATATATAATAATTGGTAATATTATTGAGCTGTAATTGCAGTAATAAAAGAAAGCATATTATGTAAACTTTTCATAATATGCTTTCATTATAGTACGCCTTGCAGCGCAAGTCTCTAAGGTGTGAAAGTCCCTGATCCGCCATAGTAATGGGAAGGATACAGCTAAGACCATGGGGGTCTGTTGTCAGGTTGAATCATTCAATAATAAGAGGCTACGCAGCATCGCTTAGGCCAGCCTGTGTAATATAATAAAGATTATAGCTAAAACCAAGAGGATTATAGAGTGCTGGTGGGATATTATGCTGTAGATCCATGTGATGAGAAGAAGGGCAATAAGGATTAATAGTAAGGCAGAAAAAACAATCTTAAGCTTAGGCTTCCTTGTTATGGCAGCGATGAAATATGAAATGATCATCAAAGCTGCTGCTGCCATAATTATTATTAGAAGTATGTTCATAATTCCAATTCCTGATGCAATTCCCGTCGTTGCTTTAGTTCCAGCCATTATTCCAGTCATTATACAACACCTTGCCCCCGTACATAGTATAAGAACTATAATTATCCATAGTATATCACAAAACGTTTGTTCGTTCTAGTGTTTATGACAAAAAATATTGTTTTTTAACATTCATATAAATTTTGGATTTATTTTTGGATAAAACATACAAAATATATGTATTGTTTTAGGTGGAAATACGATATAATGTGTTTGAATAAGAATATCTAATAAGAAGATAACAGAAGATTCATAGGAACATGGAAGTAAATAATAACAGAATAACAGGTATGATATAATATGAAGCATATTGCAGCAGGAATACTGGCCCATGTTGATGCGGGCAAGACAACTTTATCAGAGGCCCTCCTTTATGAAAGCGGGATGATAAGAAAGCTTGGAAGAGTTGACTCTAAGAATGCATTTCTTGATACAGATGAGCAGGAGCGAAGCCGTGGTATCACTATCTTTTCAAAGCAGGCAATCATAAGATATGGAGATAATGAGATAACTCTTTTGGACACCCCTGGACATGTGGATTTTTCTGCTGAAATGGAGCGGACACTGTGGGTCATGGATTATGCCATACTTGTTATAAGCGGTGCCGATGGAGTACAGGGACACACATACACTTTATGGAAGCTTTTGAAAAGATACAATATTCCGGTCTTTGTATTTGTCAATAAGATGGATCAGGAGGGGACTGATAAGGAGGCAATATTGTCACAGCTTAAGAAGTCCTTTGGAGAAGGGTTTGTTGACTTTTCTGATTTGTGTGTTCCTGTTGAAAAAAACATTTCGGAAAATGACAGGATTGATAACAGTGGATTAAACCATAATGATTATCCGGAGGAGTTTTCAGAGGCAGTAGCTGTATGCGATGAAAGGCTTCTGGAAACATATCTTGAGGGCATTCAAGTGACCAGAGAGGATATAACCCGTCTCATATCACAGCGTAAGTTATATCCGTGCTTCTTTGGGTCTGCTCTTAAGCTTGACGGAGTTAAGGAGCTTCTGGAATCATTTATTGCATATACAGAGGATGGCTTGCAGCCTGATGGATCCAATACTTTTTACGAGGAAGCAGGCCAATCTAAAGAAGGCAATGCTCTTTACAAGGAAGCAGGCCAATCCCAAGAAGGTAATACCAAATGCAGGGAAGATGTGTCTGCTCTTGATAATAACGCCTTTGGAGCGAAGGTATATAAGCTTGCAAGGGATGCTAAGGGTGAGCGTCTTACATACATGAAGATAACGAGCGGTGTGTTAAGGGTGAAGGATGAGCTTATCACCAATGAGGCTGACAGTATTTCAGAGAAGGTCAATCAGATCAGAATATATTCAGGAGAAAAATATGAAACGGTGCCGGAAGCGTCAAGGGGCCAGGTAATCGCAGTGACCGGTTTAAGTACCACAAGACCGGGCCAGGGAATCGGAAATGAGAGCATGAACAAGCTTCCCTCATTAGAGCCTGTACTGACATACTCACTGGAATACCCTGAGGATGTTAATAGAACTGATATGCTTTCAAAGCTCAAGGAGCTAGAGGAGGAAGAACCGGAGCTTCATGTGTCATGGGTGGAAAAGACCTCCGAGATACAGGTGATGCTA
Organism: Lachnospiraceae bacterium; assembly: GCA_017470935.1. Lineage (GTDB taxonomy): Bacteria > Bacillota > Clostridia > Lachnospirales > Lachnospiraceae > CAG-590. The sequence continues at coordinate 37,828 of JAFUXG010000059.1, read as the reverse complement.
ATGGGAGAAGTACAGACAGAGGTTTTAAGGTATCAGATTGCAGAAAGATATGGTATTGATGTCAGGTTTGGAGAGGGGAGTATTGTATATAAGGAGACTATTGCAAATGTGGTGGAGGGAGTAGGGCATTTTGAACCCTTGAGGCATTATGCAGAGGTGCATCTGAAAATGGAGCCGGCAGATAGGGGAAACGGATGCCAGTTCATTGCAGATGTGAGTACCGATATGCTTAACAGAAACTGGCAGAACCTTATACTTACACATCTTGAGGAGAAGGAGCATATTGGAGTGCTTACAGGTCATCCCATAACAGATATCCGGATCACTGTGGTCGGAGGGAGAGCCCATACAAAGCATACCGAAGGCGGTGATTTCAGACAGGCTACCTACAGGGCTGTCCGTCAGGGACTTATGCAGGCGGAGAATGTGCTCCTTGAGCCCTATTATGATTTTCGACTTGAAATACCTGCTGTAAATGTGGGCCGTGCCATGACAGATGTGGAGGCTATGTCAGGCAAGGCTGATCCGCCGGAAATATTGGGTGAAGTGGCTGTACTTACAGGAACTGTGCCTGTGTCTACAATGAGGGACTATCAGGTGGAGGTCAATTCATATACTAAGGGAATGGGCAGGCTCACATGTACAGTAAGGGGGTATGATGTGTGTCATAATACTGACGAGGTGGCAGAGAGCATCTCATATGATCCGGACCAGGATATAGATAACCCAAGCTCTTCAGTATTTTGCAGTCATGGGGCGGGAACCATAGTTCCGTGGTATGAGGTGCATGAAAATATGCATGTTGAGGCTATGGTATTCACTGGATCGGAGGATCATGGGAACGGGAATGATAATTATGCTGATTTGAAACCTGCAGGCAGCAGGGGCGTTATAGACTATTCTATAGATGAGGAGCAGATTAATGAGATAATCAATAAGACCTCACACGCCAATGAACGGGCATCAAAGCACATTTATAAAAAGACTAAGCCGCAGATATATACAAATTATAAGGGTAAGGAAAGAAACAATAACGGTACAAGGTACCTTATAGTAGACGGCTATAATATTGTCCATGCATGGGATGAGCTCAAGGAGCTTGTGGATGATAATTTGGAGGGGGCAAGAAACCGGCTGATGGATGTACTATCCAATTATCAGGCGTTTGTTAAATGCGAGCTGATCCTGGTTTTTGATGCATATAAGGTGAAGGGGAATGTGGGAGAGTTTTTTGACTACCACAATATTCATGTGGTATATACAAGGGAAGCCCAGACTGCTGATTCCTATATTGAACAGCTTACCCATGAGATGGCAAAGCAGTATCAGGTGACTGTTGCCACCTCGGACGGACTTGTTCAGCTAATAACAAGAGGGCAGAACTGTATGGTGATTTCTGCAAGAGAGCTTAAGGCAGAGATAGAGCGCGCTAATGAGTCCATTAGATCCATGATAGAAAATGGGAGCTTTCATGATTCATAGACAATCACAAAACTTCAATACGTACTTGTTTTTTATATGAATGAAGAGTATCTTCATGATTAATGGACGATCACATGACTCCCATACCCTTAAGGGTCTGGTACAGCTTTGCAATGGGAAGTCCTACAACATTGTTGTAATCGCCATTTATTTCCCTTACATGTATTGCGAAGGGACCCTGGATACCATAAGCTCCGGCCTTGTCTAATGGATCGCCTGTTTTGATATATTCCTTTATCTCAAAGCTTGTGGCGGGATAGAAGGTGACATCTGTTTTTTCATGAAACAGCTCCACCTGTTTTCCAAGGCCTCCCCTGTAAATGATACATACGCCTGTATATACCTGGTGGGTGCGGTCTGAAAGCATTGTAAGCATATCGAAGGCTTCCTGTTCATCCTCGGGCTTGCCCAATACCTCACCGTCATAATAGACTATTGTATCAGCGCCGATCACCACAAATTCTGTATCCTTATATTCATTTTTGATACTCTGATATACATCATTTGCCTTAAGAAGAGCAAGGCTTTCAGCAAGCTCACCGGGAGATGTTTCCTCTGTGATCTCATCGGCATTTGAGGTGTGTACGGTAAATGAAAAACCTGCCTGCTCCATAAGCTCTTTTCTTCTAGGAGATGCAGAGGCAAGTATTATAGGTATATTATTATCTGGCATGAGTTCACTTCCTTAAAAATTATTTTGTTATATAAGTATCAAAAGTCAAAAAAATATTTTTAATGTCACATATATTATTATATAGATATAAGTATAATTATTGCAAATAAAATTTGCAAGTATAAAGAAACAGTGATACAATCAATTTCTGCATAAAAGTAATTCTATATTTAAGAAACCTTGCATATAAGAACCTGCCGGAGGAGATGTGCAATGAAGAAGCTTGCTTTCTTTACTATATTGATAGTGGTATTAGCATTTGCGGTGACGCAGATGTATTTTCGCGTGCCGGCAGTTCAGGAAAAGGTGGCGGAGTATACTGATGAAGAATTTACCACTGATAATACATATTCTGATCTGGAGGAATTGGCCGGGCGGTTAGACGAAGAGATACTTAAGGGCTCGGAATCATTTAATGTATATCTTAAGGATATGGATGTAAGTGAGATCGATAACATCAACCATCTTGTCACGGGGATATATGGAAGCGGTGACACATATCAGCAGATCGGATCATTTGGAGATGATTATAAAAAGGTCACTATAAAGGTCAAAAGAAACATTAATTACTATGTTTTGAATGCTTATAAAACAGGCGGGGAGCTGCCCTCTGACATAGCAGGGGCAAGGATTTTATACGGAAGAGTTAAGGAGATAATTGATACATGCATAACTCCGGGAATGACAGATTACCAGAAGGAATTGGCTCTGCACGATTATCTTGTGGCTAATTGCCATTATAGTGAGAATACAGACCAGGAGGCAGACAGTGATATATACAGGGCTTATGGAGCTATTATAAATGGAGATGCAGTATGTAACGGATATGCAGAGGCACTGAAGCTTTTGTTTGACTGTGTTGATGTGGAGTCACAGCTTGTGGTGGGAACGGCAGATGGCATAGACCATGCATGGAACCTTGTGAAAATTGGGGAAAGCTGGTATCATTTAGACGCTACATGGGATGATCCCCTGCCAGACAAGGGAGAGGTAATTATTCATCCGTATTTTAATGTATCAGATGAGGTCATTTCAGACAATCATATATGGAACAGGGAGGATTATCCTAAGGCTACTGAAATGAAATACAATTATTATGTGTTTAATGGTAACTATTTTGAAAGCTTTGATGATTATAAAACCCATGCTTATAAGGAAATGGTTTCTCATGGTAATACCAGATATGAGGCGGTCATAGAAAATTTTGATGAGAATGATGATGCTATGGAGTTTCTGTTTGATGGAAACCTAAGATATAGCAGTCTTAACTGGCAAACCTTTGAGAGTGGTAAATATAGAGTGCTGATCATGGAGGCTAATTGAAAGGAGAGGAGCATGACAAAACAGCAGTTTTTGGAGGAATTACGGGAGGCATTAAATGGCGAGGTGCCGGTTAACGTTATGATGGATTCCTACAGCTACTATTCCAATTATATAGATGAAGAAATGAGAAATGGCAGGAGCGAGCAGGAGGTATTAGAGGAGCTGGGAAGACCGATGCTTATTGCCAGATCCATAATTGCTGCCCAGACAGGTGCGCGACAGGTTGATTACGAATATACTGAGGATGGAAGAACAAAGACTGTTAGAGGACAGAGCAGCAGGAAAAATGAGGAACGGAGTGGAAATTCAACCGCAGATAAAAATGGAAATGGTGCTGCAAATAATAAAGGCAGCAGGGGAAGCAATTACAACAGACAATTTGAGTTTGATTTTTCCGGAATTCTGGCAAGAGCTGTTTTCGTGCTGTTTTTGATACTAATGGTAATAATATTCTTCTTTGTCATAAGGATTGGATTCTGGGTGTTAGTTACCTTCGGAATTCCTATACTGTTAATGCTTGGTATCATTTACCTTATTATGTATTTTTCCAGGTGAATATCTTATAAAGATAATATGACATATTTATTAATTGTAATATTCGATAATAAAGGACTTATTAAAAGATAATTCTACATCTGAAAAAGTACTGTCAGGCATTTTTTAAAAAAGTACTTGACATTTGGGTGTATTTTGAATATACTATCACTTGTGTCAAATGACATATGGAATCTTAGCTCAGCTGGGAGAGCATCTGCCTTACAAGCAGAGGGTCACAGGTTCGAGCCCTGTAGGTTCCACCATGGCGCGGTAGCTCAGTTGGCTAGAGCACACGGTTCATACCCGTGGTGTCGGGAGTTCGAATCTCCCCTGCGCTATTATTTTTTTGCCCCAATATATTATTATTGATAAAGACAGTCAGCATTATTGTGATGATATGCTGGCATTTTTTTTGAAGGAATGGTATACTATTCCATTGTGTGGATATAACTTTGATAAAGGTTATAAATATTCAAACAGGTAACAGCAGGGGGAAGAGAATAAGTTGAGTTCTAGCGTAAGGATAATAAAAGGATTATAAAATTAGGAGGTAACGGAATTGGAGATTAAGAATTATTCGGTGATAAAGCAGGAGGATATCGCAGAGGTCAATGGTACTGCTTATCTTTTGGAGCATGATAAGACCAAGGCAAGAGTGCTTTATGTAAAAAATGATGATAAGAATAAGGTGTTTTATATCGGTTTTAGAACACCTCCGAAAAATGATACAGGTGTGGCTCATATAACAGAGCATTCTGTGCTTTGCGGCTCTAAGAAATTTCCTGCAAAGGATCCCTTTGTGGAGCTTGCTAAGGGTTCCCTTAACACATTTCTTAATGCCATGACATATCCGGATAAGACCGTATACCCCATAGCATCAGTGAATGACAAGGATTATCATAATTTGATGGATGTGTATCTGGATGCGGTTTTTAATCCGAACACATACAGTAATGAGAAGATACTTCGCCAGGAGGGCTGGCATTATCATCTTGAAAAGGAAGAGGATGAGATTACCTATAATGGCGTTGTTTATAATGAGATGAAGGGAGCATATTCTTCACCTGAGCAGATGCTTATGCAGGAGATTCAGAGGTCATTATTCCCTGATAATACCTATGGCTGTGACTCCGGAGGTGATCCAAAGAACATACCGGAGCTTTCCTATGAGGAGTTTCTTGATTTCCACAGAAAATATTACCATCCATCTAACAGCTACATTTATCTCTATGGAGATGTGGATGCGGACAAGGAGCTTACATTTATAGATGAGGAATATCTGTCACATTATGATTACCTGGCTGTAGATTCTGAGATTGTAGATCAGAAGGTGTTTGATGAGGCGAAGGATGTTGAGATCAAGTATCCTATTGCTGATTCGGATGATGAAGAGGAGAATACCTATCTTAGCTATAACCTTGTTGTTGGAAGCAGTGCGGACCGTACCCTTGATCTTGCATTTACAATTTTGGATTACGCTCTTATTGATGTGCCGGGAGCCCCTGTGAAGAAGGCTCTTGTGGATGCGGGAATCAGTAATGATGTGTTCAGCTCTTATGAGGAGAGCTTGAAACAGCCGGTTTATTCCATTGTGGCAAAGGGCTGCAAGAAGGAGGATAAGGATAGGTTTGTAAGAATAATAAATGATACCATAACCGATATAATTGCAAAGGGCTTTGACGAGAAGGTGCTTAAGGGCGCCATCAATCATTTTGAGTTCAAGCTAAAGGAAGCAAGCTATGGACGTTATCCTAAGGGGCTGATGTACGGGCTTACCGCATTTAACAGCTGGCTTTATGATGATGAAAAGCCATTTACCTATCTCAAATATAATGAGGCCTTCGATTATCTTAAGAGTAAGATGGGTACTGACTATTACACAGGACTGCTTAAGACTTATCTTCTTGACAATAATCATAAGACAATTGTTACCGGAGTTCCTAAGAAGGGACTTAACAAGGAAAACGATAAGGCACTTGCTGATAAGCTGAAGGCTTATAAAGAGTCTTTATCGGAGGAGGAGATAAAGAAGCTGGTTGCCGATACCAATGAGCTTTTGGCGTATCAGGCAGAACCATCTACTGCAGAGGAGCTTCAAAGGATACCGATGCTTAAGCGTGAGGATATCGGTAAGGAAGCATTTAAGATAAGAAATAAGGAAAGGTGTATAGCCGATGTTAAAATGATACAGCATGAGATTCCAACTAACGGAATTGCTTATATGGGATATTATTTTATGCTTGATAAGGTGCCTCTTTCCCTTCTTCCCTATGTGGCGCTGCTTGCCAATGTATATAAAGAGGTTGATACTGCAAAGCGTTCCTACGGAGAGCTTGCCAATGAGATCGATATAATTTCCGGTGGAATAGGATTTTCAACCAATGTTCAAGCTTCCTTAAAGGCAGAGTCAGGCTACACAATATACTTTACTGCAAGGACAAAGGCATTGACGGAGAATCTTTCAGATACCCTTTCTCTTGTGGAAGAGATACTATTTGATTCGGATATAACCAATAAGAAGCGATTAAAGGAACTAATTTCCGAGATGGCTTCGCAGATGAAAATGAGCATCATAGACAGTGGTCACGTTGCGATGGCAGGAAGGGTAATGTCATATTTGTCGGCAGGTGCCTATATAAAGGAAATGATGGAACGTATAGGTTTTTATGAATTTATAACTGCCCTTAATAAGAACTTCGAGGATTCATATGAAAGTATTTGCAAGAATCTTAAGGCGGCACTTCATGTGTTGGCAAAACCTGAGAATCTTGTTATATCGTACACAGGAACAGAAGATATTGATAAAACTCTTGAGGTTGCGATTAACGGACTTAAGAAAAGGCTTAATTCTGATACATCTGATGAGGGTAAACAGACGATAGAGTTGTCGGCAAAGAACGAGGGATTTATGACTGCCAGCAAGATTCAGTATGCTGCTCTTGGAGGAAACTACAGAAAGGCAGGCCTTGAGTATACAGGTGCACTTTCGGTACTTCAGGTGATATTCTCCTATGATTATCTCTGGTTAAATGTTAGAGTTCAGGGTGGGGCATACGGTTGTATGTGCAACTTTAATCGTACCGGTGAAACATATTTCACTTCATACAGAGATCCAAATCTTAAGAGGACATATGATGTTTACAAGGGTGCGGTGGAATATGTGAAGAGTTTTGATGTAAGCGATAGAGATATGTTGAAATATATAATAGGTACCATTGCAAAGCTTGATACACCTATGACACCATTTGTAGAGGGAGGCTACTGCTTGAACTGTTATTTTCTTGGAATCGATAATGAGCAGCTACAGAAAGACAGAGACCAGATCCTCTCCTGTGATGTTGACGCGATCCGTGCACTTGCACCTTATATTGAGGCAGTGCTCAGTGACGGCTGTGTGGCAGCCCTTGGCAATGAGGAGGTCATTAAGGAAGGTTCAGAGCTTTTCAAGGAGCTTAAGACGCTTGCCTGATCACTGTTTAAGTGCAGTATCGGAAAGGAGAGAGCATGGGAGAGTACAAGTCAGGCTTTGTGACCATAATAGGGCGGCCTAATGTAGGGAAGTCAACCCTGATGAATCATTTGATCGGGCAGAAGATCGCCATAACAAGTAACAAGGCGCAGACTACAAGGAATAGGATACAGACGGTGTATAGCTGTGATGAGGGACAGATAATCTTCTTGGATACGCCAGGAATCAACAGGGCGAAGAATAAGCTTGGGGAATATATGCTTATGGCTGCAGAGAACACTCTTAATGAGGTGGATCTTATATTGTGGCTGGTGGAGCCCACAACATATATTGGCAAGGGAGAGCAGTATATTGCAGAAAGACTTTCAAAGGTGAAGACGCCGGTAATACTTGTGGTCAATAAGATTGACAGTGTTGATGAGGGACAGATCTTCGAGGCTATCAACACATATAAGGATGTGTATGATTTTAAGGAGATCGTGCCGGTTTCGGCACTTAAGGACAGGAACACGGATGAGCTTATTAAGACCATTTTTTCTTATCTTCCTCAGGGACCGCAGTTCTATGATGAGGACACTATAACGGATCAGCCTGAGCGTGCCATTGTTGCGGAAATGATAAGAGAGAAGGCCTTAAGGAGTCTTGACAAGGAGGTGCCCCATGGCATAGCGGTTGTGATCGACAGGATGAAGGACAGAGAGGGTGGTGGTCTTGTGGATATTGATGCCACTATTATATGTGAAAGAGATTCCCATAAGGGTATAATAATCGGGAAGAAGGGCGCAATGCTTAAGAAGATCGGAACAGAGGCGAGGCAAGACATGGAGAGGCTTCTTGATACAAGGGTCAATCTTAAGCTTTGGGTAAAGGTCAAGAAGGATTGGAGAGACAGTGAGTTCCTTTTGAAGAATTATGGCTATCAGAAGGATGAGTGAGACTATACATGGAATTGGAATAATAATGCCGGATGCCATAGCTTGAAAAGCCATAGGGCAAAAGGATAATGGCATAGTACTAAGTGGAGTTATCATATGAAGGAAAAGCTGGAGCTTAAGGGTATCATATTGGGAACATCTCCTGTGAAGGATTACGATAAAAGACTGGTGCTGCTTACAAGGGAGAGGGGAAAGATAACTGCCTTTGCAAATGGTGCAAGGAAGGTCAGCAGTGCTCTCTCAGGCATCTCTGAACCCTTTAATTTTGGAACATTTACACTCTATGAGGGATATGATGCTTACAGGTTTGTGGGAGCCGATATAGACGAATATTTCAGTGATGTGAAAAATGATATTGAGGGTATATGCTATGGCTCGTACTTTTGCGAGGTACTTGAGCATATGTGTGTTGAAGGCGTGGGAGATACTGATGTTTTAAATCTTCTCTATGTAAGTCTTAAAGCATTGTCAAGGAAAAATATTCACGGCGGGCTCATAAGGAGAATTTTTGAGCTGAAGCTACTTGCCCTTGAAGGTGAGATGATGGCTGCTTTTTCATGTGTGAAATGCGGAAAGGAAGAACCTGCATTTTACAGCCTGTCTAATAACGGACTGGTATGCAGTGAATGTGCCAGGTATATTGCGGATGTATATCCCATTTCAGAATCCACGGTATATACTATACAATACATATTGAGCTCACCAATTAATAAGCTGTACTCATTTCAGGTTACGGATGAGGTTTTTGCGCAGCTTGATCATGTGGCAGGCAGTTATTTTTCAAGCCATGTTAACAAGAAATTCAAATCCTTGGATATTCTTTCCGCATTAGCTTGAAAGTTTAGCTTGAAATATTGGTAATTCTCTAGTAGAATATATAGGCTGATAAATGAGTGCAAAATGAGATACGAGGTGTATAAGATGAAGAAGCTGCAAGGTTTGGCGGTAATGGTATGTATGATAGGCCTGCTTACGGGATGTGACAATTATTCCAAGCAGTATGATACAAATACTTTAGTGGTTAAGGGCAATGGGTCTATTGTGGAGGTCTCGGTTGAGGATTTTAAGGGAGCCTCCGTGGATGCTGAAGGTATTACATCATATGTTGAGGAGCAGATAGATACATTTAATGAAGGATCTGACAGCAAGATCAAGATGAAGTCTATAGACACAGAGGATATGAGCAATGTAAAGCTTGTGCTTTCCTATAAGGATATTGACAGCTTTAATGCATTTAACCTCCTAGACTATTCCTTTGTGGATGTTGCTGATGCTAAGGAGGCTGATCTCACGGGAAGCTTTACCTCGTCTGATGACAAGAAGACAAGCCCTTCTGATATAATGGCAGAGGATAAGGGAAAGGTGCTTACGGTTACTGAGGCGACTGATGTGGTGGTCAAGGGAACCATCATGTATTACAATGATGAGGTTACTATTAAGGATGGGGTTGCCAAGACATCAGGTAACAAGAAAGCGATCATTATATTCAAGTAGCGGATGGTATTGTTGATAATAATGTGAGCATCATGCTTGATAGGTGAATATTAATATTGATTAATAATTAACTATATTATATAAAGGCAGGTATAAGTTATGGAAAAGTCATTTGACAAGATTGTGGCACTGGCTAAGTCGAGAGGATTCGTGTATCCGGGCTCTGAGATCTATGGAGGATTAGCAAATACATGGGACTATGGTAATCTTGGCGTAGAGCTTAAGAATAATGTTAAGAAGGCATGGTGGAAGAAGTTTATCCAGGAAAATCCATATAATGTTGGTGTGGATTGCGCAATTCTTATGAATCCTAAGACATGGGAGGCATCAGGACATCTTGGAAACTTCTCAGATCCCCTTATGGATTGTAAGGAGTGTCATTCAAGACACCGTGCAGACAAGCTTATTGAGGACTATGCATTGGAGAAGGGTATTACCCTTGAAACCTCAGTAGACGGATGGTCTCATGAGGAAATGCAGAAATATATCGCAGATAACAATATTGTATGTCCTGATTGTGGCAAGCATAACTTTACTGATATTCGTGAATTTAACCTTATGTTCAAGACCTTCCAGGGAGTTACAGAGGATTCATCTGCGACTATTTACTTAAGACCTGAGACTGCACAGGGAATTTTCGTCAACTTTAAGAATGTTCAGAGGACATCAAGGAAGAAGGTACCATTTGGAATAGGACAGGTTGGAAAATCCTTCCGTAATGAGATTACACCGGGTAACTTTACCTTCCGTACAAGGGAGTTCGAACAGATGGAGCTTGAGTTTTTCTGTAAGCCGGGTACGGATCTTGAGTGGTTTGAATATTGGAGAGAATTCTGTTACAAGTGGTTATTGAATCTTGGAATCAAGGAAGAGAATCTTAGACTTAGGGATCATGATAAGGCGGAGCTTTCGCATTACAGTAACGGAACAACGGATATCGAGTATGCATTTCCATTTACCGACTGGGGTGAGCTATGGGGAATTGCTGACCGTACCGATTATGATCTTACACAGCATCAGCTTGTTTCAGGGGAGCCTATGGAATACTTTGATGACGAGACTAAGGAGAAGTATATACCATATGTTATTGAGCCTTCTCTTGGTGCAGACCGTGTAACCCTTGCATTCCTTTGTGAAGCCTATGATGAAGAAGTGCTTGATGCTGAGAGAAATGATGTGCGTACAGTTCTCCATTTCCATCCTGCGATCGCACCTGTCAAGATTGGTGTGCTTCCTTTGTCAAAGAAGTTAAATGAAGGCGCAGAGAAGATATATGCAGAGCTTTCAAAATATTATAATTGTGAATTTGATGACAGGGGTAATATTGGAAAGAGATACAGAAGACAGGACGAGATTGGAACTCCATTCTGTGTAACATATGATTTTGATTCAGAGGAGGATGGAGCAGTTACTGTCAGAGACCGTGATTCCATGGAGCAGGAGAGGATCAAGATTGAAGAGCTTAAGGCTTACTTTGAGAAGAAGTTTGAGTACTAAAGCTTATAATCAGACAGACCTTGAATAAACTCATTGGATAATGTATAAAGTTTATATAGTAAAATATAAGGAATATGAAAAGCCCGTACAGGAATGAGGTAACTCAAAAATGTACGGGCTTTATATATTGACTTATTCTATAGAATATTATTTGGCAGCCTCCAAGGCTTTGATAGCTGCTGTAAGCTCCTTCAGGGATTCCTTGATGGACTTGTTGATCTCTCCTGAGTTAACCGCAAGCTTGCCGACCTCGGCTGCAACAACTGCAAAGCCGCGTCCGAACTCACCGGCTCTTGCAGCCTCGATAGATGCATTGAGGGACAGAATGTTCTGCTTGCTCTCAATCTTATCAAGCTGTGCAGATTTCTCATTGATCTCTCCGATGAGAGTTGAGGCATGTCCAATCTCATCATCCAATTTGTGGATCATATCAGCATCATGTTCATTAACATAATTGGCATTTGCCAGCATATTGACAACATCTCCAAGAAGCTTTGCTGCTGCCTTGATGGATTTCTCAGTACGTACAGGAACCTTTCTTAAAGCCTTGATATATGTGTCCTGGTCTATGCCTAACTCGTCAGCGATCTTTCTGAACTTCTCCTCATCAGGCTCGCTGGGGAGTACCTGTCCGCCTATGATGGCACCGATCTTCTCGCCATTAACTATAATATCTCTTGAAAAATCCATTAATCCTGCGTGGCAGTAGTATGTACCTGTACATTCGGCATCACATTTCTGACAGCGCTTAAGGCCTTCTTCTGAGCCTCTCGTATATTTGATACAGAAATCAGTGAAATTAACATCTCCTGTCACATATTCGCCCTTGGCATCAACTGCAATGGTTGCAAGCCCGGTGGAATCTGACCAATCCCTCATTAGTCCCTCTAACTGCTTCAAGTCTAATACTTCTCTAATATCCATAGATAGTTATCCTTTCTTGTATATACTGGTTTACATATTATGATTATACATAACAAAGTCATAAAAAGCAATAAAAATAATGAAAATGTACTATAAATATTTGTAGTATTGGCATATCTAATGTGTATTATAACCAATGGAACTAAATAATAAGAATAAATGTAACATAATTTATATGATAAATAATGACAAATAGTGTCGACATAATATGATAATTTAGAAAAAAATAAATAAAATAACGCACAATTAGAAAAATTTTGTAATTTAGAGTTGACATAACAAACAACCTTTGGTATTATATGGTTGTTGTAATAAATTTAACATTTTTGTAACATTTAGTGATGAGGTTAGATAATAACGAAAAAACGAGGTATAATATGAAGAAGAATGTTATTCGGAGTTCAATGTTAGCAGTTGCAGCATTATCATTGTTAGCAGGAGGTATAGCAGCTCCGACAAGCGTGAAGGAACAGGTAACAAGAACATCTGACATTGTTAGCAAGGCTATTGAGAACAGTCAGGCACTTGATACTGAGATTAACAAGGGAACACCGGTTTCCCAGCTTGCACAGATTTCAACAGAAGATACTGATAATAAAGAAGTAGCAGAGATTTCTGCAGAGCCATCAACAGAGATTGAGACAAAGGAAGTAAAGGTTGAGAGTAATCAGGTTGTAGCCAATATAGACAGCTATCTTAACATCCGTGAGGAGGCATCAGAGGATGGAGAGGTTGTAGGAAAGTTCTATAATGGTAATGTAGGTGATGTTGTGGAGAAGGGTGATGAATGGTCGCTGGTTTCTTCAGGCAACGCTTATGGATATGTGAATAATGATTATCTTCTGTTTGGCAGTGATGCAGAGGATTACATCAAAAATAACTGCGATCAGGTTGCAAGAGTTGCGGCTGATACAATTAATGTTCGTGCAGAGGAATCAACTGACAGTGAGGTTCTTGATCTTAAGGATCAGGGTGATGCACTTACAGTACTTGGCCAGGAGAATGGCTGGTACAAGGTTGCGGTTAATGATGAGACAACAGGTTATGTTTCAGGTGATTATGTATATATTGATTATATATATGAGACAGCAGTAACTATTGAAGAGGAACAGGCTGCAGAGGCTGCACGCCAGGCTGAGCTTGAGCAGCAGGCAGCAGAGGCACAGGCGGCTGAACAGGCAGTGACAGAGACACAGACACAGACTGCCGTACAGCAGACCACCGAAGCACCTGCAACAGAGGCTGCAACAGAAGCTCCTAAGAAGGAGAAGAAGGAAACAGTAGAGTCAACAGATGTTGTGGTTAAGGAAGAGAAGACAGCAACAGAAACTGTTAAGCAGGAGTCGGCATCAGCTTCAGGGCAGGCGGTTGCAGATTATGCTGTACAGTTTGTTGGTAATCCTTATGTGTATGGTGGTACAAGCTTAACAAATGGTGCTGACTGTTCTGGATTTGTTCAGTCTGTATATGCACATTTTGGATATTCATTATCAAGAACAGCTGCTTCACAGGCAGGTGACGGAACAGCAGTCAGCCTTGACAGCTTACAGCCGGGAGATTTGATTTTCTATCATGGATATGGTCACGTTGCAATTTACATAGGTGGTGGACAGGTTGTTCACGCAAGTAATCCTGAATCAGGAATTAAGATTTCTGCATATAACTATGCATCTATTGATTCAGCCTGCAGAATTATTAAATAATCAGAGTAAAATAATATTTGTAAATATTATTAAAGGTATCATGTAAACCATGGTACCTTTTTTATATTGTAATAATCATAGCTTTTTGACATATACAAATATGCTATCACTTTATAGGTTAAATATACTGTATCGTTAAATATCTATAAATTTTAATAGTAAATTTTTCATAAAAAATGGAAAAAACCATTTTGTTTTTTGGACATTTTGTGCTATAATGATAAACAGACTTTGGACAAGGTATCGCAGACTGCTGCATACAGTCCGGGTAAATATTATTTACTAGTAGGAGGTATTATTACAATGGCAAACAAATGGGTCTACATGTTCAGCGAAGGCGACATGACTATGCGTAACCTGCTTGGAGGTAAGGGTGCTAACCTCGCAGAGATGACAAGCATCGGTCTTCCTGTACCACAGGGCTTCACGATTACAACAGAAGCTTGTACACAGTACTATGAGGACGGACGTAAGATCAATGACGAGATCATGGCTCAGGCTATGGAAGGTGTTAAGAAGATGGAGGAGATCAACGGCAAGAAGTTCGGCGATAAGGAGAATCCTCTTCTCGTATCTGTTCGTTCAGGTGCAAGAGCTTCAATGCCTGGTATGATGGATACAATCCTTAACCTTGGTCTTAATGATGATGTTGTTGCTTCTATGATCGCAGGTAATCCGGATCCAGCCTTTGAGCGTTTCGTATACGACTCATACAGACGTTTCATCCAGATGTTCTCGGATGTCGTTATGGAAGTTGGTAAGAAGTATTTTGAGCAGTTGATTGACAAGATGAAGGAAGAGAAGGGTGTTAAGTATGATGTAGATCTTACTGCAGCAGATCTTAAGACACTTGCAGAGCAGTTCAAGGCTGAGTATAAGAATCAGTTAGGTCAGGACTTCCCTTCAGATCCTGTTGAGCAGTTAAAGCTTGCTATCGAGGCAGTGTTCCGTTCATGGGATAATCCTCGTGCTAACGTATATCGTCGTGATAATGATATCCCTTATTCATGGGGTACAGCTGTTAACGTAATGCCTATGGTATTCGGTAACTTGAATGATGAGTCAGGAACAGGTGTTGCATTTACACGTGATCCTGCAACAGGTGAGAATAAGCTTATGGGTGAGTTCCTTAAGAACGCACAGGGCGAGGACGTTGTTGCCGGTGTTCGTACACCGATGCCGATCGCTCAGATGGAGCAGGAGTTCCCTGAGGCTTATGCAGAATTTATCAAGGTTTGTGATATCTTAGAGAATCACTATCATGATATGCAGGATATGGAGTTCACAGTTGAGAACAAGAAGTTATACATGCTTCAGTGTCGTAACGGTAAGAGAACAGCTCCGGCAGCTTTGAAGATTGCTTGTGACCTTGTAGATGAGGGACATAAGACAGAGAAGGAAGCTGTAGCAATGATCGATCCCCGTAACCTTGATACACTTCTTCATCCACAGTTTGATGCAGCAGCACTTAAGTCTGCTACACCTCTTGGAAAGGGTCTTGGCGCTTCTCCCGGAGCAGCTTGTGGTAAGTGTGTATTTACAGCTGATGATGCAGTTGCTTGGGCTGAGCGTGGAGAGAAAGTTGTTCTTGTTCGTCTTGAGACATCACCTGAGGATATTACAGGTATGAAGTCTGCACAGGGTATCCTTACAGTTCGTGGTGGTATGACATCACATGCAGCTGTTGTTGCCCGTGGTATGGGTACCTGCTGCGTATCAGGTTGTGGTGACATCAACATGGATGAGGAGAACAAGCAGTTTACATTAGCAGGTAAGACCTTCAAAGAGGGTGACTATATTTCAATTGATGGTTCTACAGGTAACATTTACGAGGGAGAGATTCCTACAGTTGATGCTACTATCGCAGGAGAGTTCGGACGTATCATGGATTGGGCTGACAAGTACAGAAAGCTTAAGGTTCGTACTAATGCTGATACACCTGCAGATGCTAAGAAGGCTAGAGAGCTTGGTGCTGAGGGTATTGGTCTTTGCCGTACAGAGCATATGTTCTTCGAGGAGGACAGAATTGCAGCATTCCGTGAGATGATCTGTGCTGATACTGTAGAGGCTAGAGAGAAGGCTCTTGATAAGATTCTTCCTTACCAGCAGAGTGACTTTAAGGCTCTTTATGAGGCTCTTGAGGGTAATCCTGTTACCATCCGTTTCCTTGATCCACCTCTTCATGAGTTCGTTCCTCATGAGGAAGCTGAGCAGAAGAAGCTTGCAGCTGATCTTGGTAAGACATTAGACGAGGTTAAGGAGATTGTTGAAAGCCTTAAGGAGTTCAACCCTATGATGGGTCATCGTGGATGTCGTCTTGCAGTAACATATCCTGAGATCGCTAAGATGCAGACCAAGGCTGTTATCCGCGCAGCTATCGAGGTTCAGAAGGCTCATGCTGACTGGACAGTTAAGCCGGAGATCATGATTCCGCTTGTATGTGAGATCAAAGAGCTTAAGTTTGTTAAGAAGGTTGTTGTTGAGACAGCAGATGAGGAGATTAAGGCAGCAGGTGTCAACCTTGAGTATGAGGTTGGTACAATGATCGAGATTCCTCGTGCAGCTCTTACAGCTGATGAGATCGCTAAGGAGGCTGATTTCTTCTGCTTCGGTACTAATGACCTTACACAGATGACATTTGGATTCTCTCGTGATGATGCTGGTAAGTTCTTAGAGGCTTACTATGATACAAAGATCTTCGAGAATGATCCGTTTGCTAAGTTAGACCAGACTGGTGTTGGTAAGTTAATGGAGATGGCTATCAAGCTTGGTAAGCCGGTTAATCCTAACCTTCACATCGGTATCTGTGGTGAGCACGGTGGAGATCCTACATCAGTAGAGTTCTGCCACAAGATTGGACTTGATTATGTTTCATGTTCACCATTCCGTGTACCTGTTGCACGTCTTGCTGCTGCACAGGCTGCAATCGCTGCAGAGTGATCACCATTTAAGGTCTAATGGTTTAAGAACTTAATAAGTTATAATAATGGCAGAAAGCCCCGTTGGATATGATATTTTCGGCGGGGCTTTTTTAGGTGCAAATAATTACCCTCATAAGAATTAAAGTAATTATGAAAAAATATAGAAATATTCATGTATGAACAAAAAAAGAACTGTGGGTGTGTATAATGATAACCAGTTCATTAAACCACAGAGTTAGTGACGTGGTTTAAAACGCTATGCTATAGTAATAATAAGTAAGATAATATTACAGGAGGTATCAGTATGAGTGAGAAATTACTGGTAACACAGGCACTGGATGAGAGAGATCTGTTGATCAAGAAAATAGGTGACAAGATTGGTAATGCCAGCTTTTTGGATTCTGTCAAGCCTAATGAGGAGAAGGTGCTTAACGCGCAGCAGACAAGAGATGAGTTTGCAAAGAAGGTTTCTTCTGCTTACCAGCAGATTGAGGATCTTATTACAAGATTTGCAAAGATTGATGCCGCAATTGTTGCATCTAATGCAGCCACAATGATAGAAACCAGCTATGGCAGTTTTACCGTTGCAGCCGCAATTTCTTTGAGAAGCAGAATTAAAGGCATTGGCTCCTTTGGATCAGAAGCTGATTTTGAAGGAATGCTATACAAAAAGCTGACTGGTGAGTATGAGGATATGGTACAGAGAATAGATCTTAAGAACCGCCAGCTCCAGTCAACTGCAGAGAATATGAGACTTAGTATTCTAGGCAAGGATTCCAAGGTGAAGAATGATAAGCCGCTAGATGTAGTAGATGCTTATGTCAAGGAGAATACTACTGAACTGGTGGATCCCCTTGATATACAGAAGAAAGCAGAACAACTCAAGGAAAAGAGGGATGCTCTTCTTACTGAGCTGGATACACAGATAAAGGTATCTAATGCTACAACATTTGTTGAGATTGATTAAATGAGTGTTTGAGGTAATACTTATCAGTATCTGCCTGCAGTACGAAAGTCTTTAATTCGGTTTCCCCTGCAGTGGGGTTATGCTGCAGTTTAATTCTCTTTAGCTCAATCGGTAGAGCACTTGGTTAGCCCAAGGTGTAAGGGGTTCGAGTCCTCTAAGAGATACCCAAATTCCTTTTCAGATTAGTGGATGATCATTGCCCGTTAAGGCGAAGGCATGGGTTCGATTCCCATAAAAGGAGCCAGTATTCAACGGTTTTATATTTTGGGTTAACATTTACTATTGAAAGATTAATTATCACTGCTTGAATTCTTTTCAGTCAATTGGTAAGGAGTATATAGGCATTGGTCCCTTAGGATCAAATGCTGAAATCCATGAGCACGGTCCGGTGTTAAACTGATTAACCTTAGATTTTCCGCATGGCTGTACTGTAGGCAGATTTGTAAGTATATATTTATTAAAGGCAGGATTATTATCCTGCTTTTTGTTTCGTCCCAATAGACAAAAGAAAAAAGTATATAAAATATTCATGCATGAACAAAAATGTGATCCTCAATATGTATAATAAGAGATATGTTAATAGTAAAGCATATTGGGAGATATTTATATGGCTATAACCTGTTGTTGTAATAAAACTGAAAAGAAGCTTCCTGACAGACATAGTGACTTCTGGAAGGATAACATTATTAATTGGAATAAGCTTATGGAGGCATCCGGTAACTCAGTATATGAGGAGATGACAAGAAGAAATGAAGAAAACTGCCGAAGAAACAGGTATTCCTCAAGACTTAAGAAAAGACTCAAGAGGCTTTGTATGGAAGATAACCCGGCATATTCCAAGGAGAGTGTATTAGCCATGCTTGAGAAACCAGAGAATATAGTTCCATACTATAAGGGTAAGCTTCTTTATATTGAGAAGAACAATAATTATGACAGAAAGGTGTTGGGAGATCCCTTGGTAACATTTGTTATAACTATTGCGACACCTATAGCCATGGCAATTCATCTTAAAGGAATGGAAGCTTCCTCCATTATAGATAAGCTTGTGTCCGCTGGATATGAATACTGTCCCTTTGAAAGATTCAAGTGCTATGAGATAAGTTATCCCATGGGAACAGAGAAAGAAATACAATATCTTAGCAAACAGCAATTATATACGATTAGAATGGATCACTTTGTTGATATATCCAATATTGAACTTGCTACATGCTTTGTTGATTCTCCGGACCATATATGTGATGGCATGTACGATGAGCTTCTTAAGGTACGGGGCAGGAATGTGGTCTTTGCTGATGTGTGCGATAATCTAAGCAGTTATTATTATGCCGGAAGGGGCGAGGTAAACAATGATAACCATAGGATATATATGAATGAGTTTTTCAGAAGTATTGAAAGGTTATGCGATCAGTTAGATAAACTGTTGCTATATAAGGATAGCAGGTTTGTGTTTGATATCGTGAAAATGGCAAATGTAATGAATGTTACTTATAAGATCGGGTCAAAATGGTTTAATGATCTTTGCTATATGAATAAATGCTCTATATATAAAGGCACTAAGTTCTACTCGGAAAGATTGATAGCCGATGAGCTTATGGAACGATATTATTCCTTGTGTATTAAACTATTGTGCTTTCAATACGAGCAAAATACAGGCAATGCGGAAGATTGGAATGATAATAGGGATAAACTTAAAGATATGCTGGATTATATTTGTATAAACTGTGCAAAACAGCTTGGAAATGCTCCCTTTTCATTTGGCTTTCTCGGTATGGCCATGAAGATATATGACAAGTATGATTTCAAATTAGATAATATTACAAGAGCCATGTACATGCAATATATTGTTAATACACATAGGAGCGGAAAAGCAGCTTTACGATACAGACGTATTATAGTTGATAACTTATTAAAGTATGGCATAGCTGATGAAGACTTTTATGTTGAAACTAATATTGACAAAGGCATTACTATAAGATCCCTTAGAGCTTCAATTGATGATATTGGAGAACAGGTAAGGCTGAGAGGCGGGAAATGGCCGGATAAGCTTGTAATAACAGGGGATAAGGACAAGTACTATCATGAAATGTTAGATGAGATAGTGGATGGGATTTCTATTACTGATAATGAATATTATAAGGGTTATGAGGAATATGTGGAGGAATGTGTTAGACTTGCCGGCTGTATAGATAAGGTGGTGGGATATTCAGTGCTTGACAGCAGATATGATTCATTTATTGACATATTGAAACAGCAAAGGGTAGATAGGTTTGTGCTGCTGCTTTCTAAAGGCTTTGTGGCGCGAGAGAATATTGATGTAGTTATTGATACATGCATTGACAAAGGATATTTTTGTTATATTCCTTATCTGCTGGCGTATAAGGAGAGATGATTGCAGTTCAAACTATAGGGTTGATGAAGAGAATATAGCAATATGTTATATTTAGCTGAAGAAAGAAGAGGAGGATGATAACTGTGAAGATAAGATATTATTATCCGATGATAAGCTGAAACGTATTGCCCTGATGTACATTGCATTTTATCTTAGAGATATGTATGTGGATAGGTATTTTTAATTATCAAAAAATGGGAGGTACAAAGGTTATGAATATATATTCAAGATACATTGAAATAAAGGATAATAAAAATGTTAGAAGTAAGACGGATAGGCTTATAAGGGATTGTTTCAAATATAAAATATTTGAAAAGAAGCCTTCTAAGAAACGGATGTTAATGTTCAAGGAGCATTATAATGCCGATTATCCATTTGATACAAAGGAGCTTACTGATGAGCTGATAAGCAGATTGAATCATTATATAGATTACTGCAAGGAGATGGATGAGGCTGAGGAAAGATGCAGAAGAGAAAGGGCAGAACGAGGCTTTTCATATGTGGATGCCCATAATATTCATTCATGGTTTATGAAGATTATGCCTGAGATGCTTACATATATGAAGGATAACCTTAGGGGCTTTCCTGATTTTAATGTTTCATATCCAGGTAATTCACAGTGTTATTTCAGTAAGAGTGCAGAAGTGCCGCAGGAAGCTGATGAGTGGAAAGAGATATTGGATAGGATGATATTTCTTCTTAGGGAAATGAATCCTGATACCTGCTCAATGAAAAATGAATATGACGAAGAATATTATAAAGTACTGGAAGATTTTAAAAAAAAATACGGTATGTACGGAGATGGTCTTAAATCTGAGGAAGAGAAACAGAAAGAAGAGGAAGAGGGTGCGTATACATGGTATGGTCCTTCGGATTTTCCTGAACTTTATCCTGATTTTCAAAAATTGTATTATGAACATAGTCTGAGGAACCATTATATATATTTTTACAGAGATAAATGCAGGGAGGAATTCTTTAATTTGTTTTCAAAGTATTTCTGGGACTTGTGGGATTGATGAGATCATATGTTATGAGGTGCAGCGCATGAAAATTAAAAAGGAAAAGGATTTTATTTCTTGTTTTAATGAGAAGACGGGGAGATATATGAGAACCGGCATTCTGGAAACAGATGAGAATGGAAGGAGAAGAGATACCGGAATAGATCCGTTCATGGCGAGTTTCCCTGAGCTTCTTGATGTGGGAATCATGGGGCATTGTACGCATGGAGAGACAGGACTTTGCGTGAAAGCAGGGATCGGCTGTTATCAGGATGGTCTTCACTCGAATAAAGATAATATGTCATTGAAGGATTTTGAAAGTATTGTGGATCAGTGCAAAGGAAAGACTTTCCAGATAGCCCTTGGAGGGTGCGGAGATCCGGATCAGCATGAGCAGTTTGAAGGTATATTGAGATCATGCAAAGCTGCAGGAATAGTTCCTAATTTCACCACATCTGGTTATGGTATGACTGAAGATATTGCTAGGCTATGCAAAAGATATTGCGGTGCGGTGGCAGTAAGCTGGTATAGAAGTGAATATACCCTAAGAGCAATAGATATGCTGATTGCGGCAGGAGTTAAGACGAATATTCACTATGTACTGTCTAAGTCAAGTGTTCATGAAGCAATTTGCAGACTAAAGAAATCATCTATATATAGCGCTAATGCGTCGGAAGACAATAGAAATGATAAACATAATAATGATAATAGATATTATGGTGATGCCGATGAGGAGTACAGCTCATTTCCGGATGATATCAATGCAATAATCTTTCTGCTTCATAAGCCGGTGGGACTGGGCACGAAAGAAGAGATGATAACATCTAATAACAAAGAGTTTCATGAGCTTATAGAATATATTGACGAACACAGCTTTCCATTCAAGATAGGCTTCGACTCCTGTACTGTCCCGGCGCTGCTTGGTATGAGTAATGTGGATCCTGACAGCATGGATACATGTGAGGGTGGCAGATGGTCTGCATACATATCAGCGGACATGAAAATGATGCCCTGCAGCTTTGACAATCAGAGTGAAAGATGGGCAGTTGGCCTTAGAAAAAACAGCATCAAGGAAGCCTGGGATAGTGAATTGTTTGATGGTTTTAGAAATCATTTTCTGATGAGCTGTAAAGAATGTGAGAAACGTACAGCGTGTATGGGTGGATGTCCCATAGTACCGGAGATTGTACAATGTGGACAAAAGCTCTGACAACAGTTTTATGCATAACTGACAAAACAGATGATTGTGGAGAATAATAAGTTTATTCAACTAACAGTTGAGTGCTAATGTAAGTGATCAGTGTTACACTGTGTATAATAAGAATCCATTATATGTTTGAGGTGATAAGTTTGATAATGAAGTTGTTTTCGTTTCCGCATTGTAATGATCCTGAATACATTGAGGTTAATTTGGAAGATCTGCAATTTCTTTCGATTTCTGATGATATAGAGAAGGCTGAGTTTATAGATGGGCCTGATCATACTTACGGTAATGAAGTAACGGTTCTTAGAATTAAAGATGGTGGACGTGTCAGCTGTGTTGCCGTTCGTTTTTATGCAGGGGTTACAGAGGATAATGAGGATATTGCAATTCATTTATGTATAGATGAAGAGATAGAGCGATTAGCTATTACTTACAGATATTACAGAAATACCGGTGATATTATACGTGAGGAATACCAGAGTTTTCCTTATGTGCCGTTATATTTGTATAGAGCTTTGGGTGGGGATATATGGGAATAGGAGGTTTTAAGTATGAATAAACCAACAGTTAATATGACAAACTGGAGTCTATATGTATATGACGAGAGATATAATCTCTCAGGTACAGCAGATTATCACCCAAAGCTTGGGAAAAATACATATATTGGTCATACGTCACATGTTGAGAACTACAGTCTTGAAAATGATATATTGACTTATGAGACGCGTAATACGATATATGTATGTCCACTTAAATATATGGAGAAGCAGCCATATTCTTATGTTATTCCTGAATATAAAGAGGAATTGACTCATAGAGCAGATGCTTCAGACAGCTGCCTTGATAAGATCATTTCAACAGCTGCGAAGATGGCAGTTGGAGGTTTTGAGGCGGATGAATATGTCAAGCATGTGTCCGAACTTATAGAAAAGGGACATATGGAATTAAGGGAGTTAGAAGACAGGGATAATGCAAGGATGATAGATATCGTAAAGAATTACGAAGATGCAGTATATATAGAGGTATCTAATATCAATTCCGGGGATAAGCTTGCATATCATCTTGGAGATTATGCAGGAGTTGTTATTCCGGAGTTTCATTCCGGAATGTTCCAGGACAGTGTTCTCTATATGAAATATGGAATTGAGGAAGATAATGACTGCAGGCTTGATTTCAGATATTTTCCAAAAGCAATAAGAAGTATGGAAACATATAGCTGGTCTGACAACATTAAATATGCTATTATTAAAAATGAAGAAGAATTGCCAATATGGTTCAACGGGAATAATATAAGCGCTGGAGAGACTAAGGTATTCACAACCAAGGGACATCATCAGGGACTTGTAAGTCCTGATTGTTATAACGGGAAATCTGTTTACCTTGATGCATTTATGAAATTATCTGAACAAACAGATGATGGCGCTGAAGATAACAATGATGATAATGGTGACTAAAGCATTGATAATAATGATAATGCTGACTAAAGCATTTATGCTAATGATGGTTCTAACAGTGGCGATAAAAAGGCAGCTTTGTAAGAGGCAGTACTATAAAAAAGAGAGGATGATGCGTAATGAAAACTTATAAGTGTTTGGCATTTATATGGCCGATTGAAGAATATAAGGATAAGGAAATGGCAAACTGCTATGTAAGGTATGTTACTGGTCCATTTGCCCATAAGACAGCCCAGTATAATCTGAAGACGGATATATATAGGTATTATTACTGGGGAGTTACCTTCGAGGTAGTTACTATAACTGAACAAGGTACCATAACTGAGGTGGCAGATATTAAAAAAGAAGATCTTGCAGAATTTGGTATGGGCATAGTTCATGCTATTACATATAACAGCGGTACCCATGAGGTGCTGGCATCTAACGGTTTTGTATATAAGCTTGATCAGAGCCTTTTTTACAGAAACTGCAAAGAAGTGTGCGAATACATATATGAGGTGATAGAGGAATCGGACAATTTCGTTATGCAGATGTATACAATGAATGGAGGGATAATCAGTATTCTCTTTGACAGAAACATGGATGATAAGTCAAAAAGCTATAAGTATGCTGTTCATAAGGGCTTCGTTACCGGCAATAGCAAACTGTTAAGGAGCATGGTGCCAAAGACCCAAGGGAATACTGAGAACAAAGAGGTTCTTACACAGCGCGATATCGATAGGATAATTGAGGGCATGACAGGAGAAGGAAATATGATATCGATTTTCTGATAGGGGTTAGGGTCAGGAAATAAAAAAATATGAAAAAATCCATACATGAACAAAATTACAGCCTTCCATAGGATATGATATAGAAAATCATATTTTAAGGGAGGTTTGTTTTATGAAAGAGAATAATTATCTTAAGATGCCTATGCCTGAGCTTCTCACCGGCTCCATAAAGAGCAGGGGAATGTCAGAGGAGTATAAGCTTTTGCATGTCTCAGAGGCTATGGACAGGAGCTGTCTTAAGGCAGATGTTCTTGTTGGGGCTTCACAGTTTGCTCCCCTTATGGATATCAATGCCTCTGACATAGAAAAATATGTGGTGGTCAAGGCTGACAGTGAGGAGGAAGGGCTTATAGCTATCAGCTATCTGCATAATATTCTTACAGATGCCAAAGATGGAGATTCATTGGAACTTAATGGATTTTCTGATGATTCGCTTGAAAGCTGGCTTTCTTCTAATGTGGACGACTATGATGAAGGTTATGATGATGAGATAGACATTGAGGATGGAAATTTTCTTGAAGGCACGCTGTCAGATCCGCGTAACATTACGGTGCTCGATTATGAAGAGGCGTTATCAAGAATTATATTCAGAGGTGATCAGTTTTCCGGCTCTCCCATTTCCAATATGGAGGCCTTTGCACCGGCTATTAATATACAGAGAGATCCATTTTGGTTTAACATGCATGACCGAAGTGTGTGTATTGTCAAGCATATGGAAGATTACGACGTATTATATACTGATCGCGATTCAAGAATATTTGATTTCTTCTCTGATAGCGAATATGTGTATTATCTCATAGTATGCGGTGATTCCAATATGAATTATTATTATTATGATGAAGATGATAATAATCCCTTTGATATGGGAACAAATTATAGGCGGGAAGATGATATTAATAATGATAATGATGATGAATCGGATGTATCTCTCACAAAGATGCTGATCAGATATACAGCAGATGTTATTGATGTAAGGGGCAAACAGGGAACCCATAGCGCTTATCTTAAACTGGTATTCAATTCCATAATGCATTCTAACAGATTAAAGCTTGCCGATGAGAAAGAATTTAATTCAATTATGAATATCCTTGTTAACATCAGTAATGACAGACCTGCTTATAATATTGACAGAACACTTAAGTATCTGCTTCACAAGGATAAGAACAGTGAGGAGATATCTGTTGCCAAGCTTGCAGAATATGGAATAGTGGATGTTTCTAAAGATAATGGTGATATCAAAGAATCTATGGATGACCTTGTGGGAATGGAAGAGGTCAAGAAAGAGATTGAGAATATTGTGAAACTTATGAGATTTCATAGAGAGCGAAGATTAAATGGAGTCAAACATAGTGAATTTCATAATGTCTTTCAGTTTATTGGTGCTCCCGGTACTGCCAAGACTACAGTTGCAAAGGCCTTTGGAAGATTGATGAAGAAGAATAATCTTCTGAAAAGAACACGTTTTAAGGCAGTTACCGGTGCAGAGCTTAAGGGCGAGTATGTAGGACACACAGCGCCTAAGATTAAGAAACTTTTTGAAAGCTATGACATCATCCTGATCGATGAAGCATATTCGATTGCTGCTAACGACCATGGCACACTGGATACATTTTCTCAGGAGGCTCTTGCCCAGCTTGCGATTGAGCTCGAGGAGCATTCTAAGGACAAGCTAATTATCTTTGCGGGCTATGGCGGTGAGGGCGTTACTGATAAGAACAATAAGATGAAAGAATTCCTTGATGCTAATCCTGGCATAAGAAGCCGTATCAATGAGACCATACGCTTTGAGTCATATACACCTGAGCAGATGGTACAGATAGTCCACCACTTTATTAGAATGATGGAGCTTAAGATGGTACATACTGCGGATCAGGAGATTGAGGCTTATTTTTCAAGGCTTATCAGAAATCCTAATTTCGGTAATGGCCGTGATGCAAGGAGATTTGCAGACCAGCTCATTAAGCATTTAGCAGTCAGAACTATGGACGAATATGAGAAGAAGGGCAAGCATGCGTCAATGGATACAGTTACTAAGCAGGATATCATCAAGACCATCAAGTATATTGAGAGTAATGGAGCTATTGACTCCAACAGGCGGTATGGACTGTAGTAATCCCATCAGATATATTTATTTAATGAGTTTGTAAGCTCTGCTTTCAGATCGTCGATCAATATCTGGGGCTCTATTATGCGGAGTACCTGATGATGCTGAACTGTAAAAAGCTTAAGACAGGGATATTCGATTTTTTCAATGGAGGCTCTTAAAATTGGCCACATTTTGCCATTGTAATCGGGTTCTTCCCTGTCTGTTTTTTCAAGATGGATATCCTTGCCAAAATAATCTACAAGTATGGACAGAGAGTGGGCAGGGATCTCAAAGCAGCAGTTAACTGTGTTGGGAGAGCTATAGATTGACATATGTGGATGTGTTCTTGTGTACTTTTCCACTTCGAAAGTCTTGCCCTTGAAAAATTTCTTGAGAGCTTCAGGATGCTTCTCGGATTTTTCTTCAAGGATATCTACACTTAATATACGGTCAACCCTGAAATGGTATGGTGTTTCATGGCCTTTGTTGGTACATACCAGATAGTAGCTGCCGTTGTTCCAGCACAGGGCATATGGATTGATGGTGTAGTCTTTGCCCCGGTCCATCAGCTTAAGATGTTCGATCCTGGTCTCATCGTAGTTATATATACCATAGCGCAGTCTGACCTGATGGCTGCTGCTGATAGCTCTATCCAGACGGCTTATAATATCAAGCAGCAGCTTTTGCTTTGGAGCTTTTGAAGAACTGCTGTAAGCCTTCTTAAGTGTTGTCTGCTGAAGCTCCAGCTGTTTTTTCGCATTGATGTCCATTGTTTTTGAATAATAGACAGCATCCTCATTCTTTGATGCTTTTTCTTTTTTGCCATTGTCAGAAGACATGATATCATGGTTTTGTGAAAGAGTCTTTAGCCGCGTGTTTAGATAGTTTTTCTCATCCGGTTCAAAGTATCTGTTGGAGGTAACAGCTGCACACAGCATATTAACGTCACTGTCAGACAAAAGTGCCTCGAAATAGTATTTGAACCTGGAATTGCCAGTCTTTGAAGTGTTGACCTCATGAACTATGCCGCTGAAGCTGTACATAAATGCATTTTTTATATAAAGATATTCTTCATCCTCATCAGCATAGATTTCAATTATATCATTAATGTGGCGCCTGACGGTGCCGGTATTATAAAGCTGTCCGGTAATGTTCAGCAAATGGCCTATGATATCTTTAACAGACAAAGGATTATCCTTTGTTGACATGGTCTTAAGTACATTGATGATAAGGGTATAGAGAGATTCGCGGTATATCTTTTCTAACTGCTCGCGTGTGCCCTTTGACTGGCTGCTTGATGATGCGGTGCTTTGGAGAGCTTGGGGCGCAGCAGATGTTTTTTTGTCATTTGCCATAGTAATGTTCCTCCTGATTATAATTTGATCGTAAATAACTGATAAAACTGTATTGTAATTGAATGGCTGCATAAATGACCGCTTTTAATAAATTTATCTAAAATATATCAAAAAAATTTCAAAATGTCCATACATGAACAAATTTTCCGTGACCGGACATATATAATACGCGTATGGAAACAGAAACAAGAAAGCACAGGATAAGTAACAATATATAATGCGTGTATTGAAGCCACGAACATTATATACAAGTATTAAGCCGACAGTGATTGATCATAAGGAGAAGTGCCATGAAGAATTTAGAATATTTAATGGATCAGCGTATCCCGGTGGTGAAAAGGGAGCCGGTTATGACAAATGATG
The DNA here is from genome assembly GCA_017470935.1 of Lachnospiraceae bacterium. GTDB lineage: Bacteria > Bacillota > Clostridia > Lachnospirales > Lachnospiraceae > CAG-590. The sequence goes on along the minus strand of JAFUXG010000059.1, from coordinate 9,284 downwards.
GAAAGCTTATAGATATCAGATGCTGGAATAATCTTGAGAATTATTACAAATATTCATCTGCTTATTCAGACTGCCAGCGGGTGGATGAGCTTCACGGGAAGGATATCTGTAGCAGGAGGTTCACTGCAGATGGAGTTAATATGATCTTAAGTGCCGCTAACGAGGAGGAGGCAATAAAGTTTGCCCTTATAGTGACAAAGAAGAGTATTGAGACCATGATGATGGAGGAGGATAGTTATTATTCCTCTTATGACGAGGATGAGATGTATGATGAGGGTGTTTCGATTGTGGTAGTGGATATATCCAAGGCTTTGGATTCTTCAAAGAATACATATATAGAGCTTATGAATGCGGCCGCAGCTTATACACGGAATATTATGATCACCGGGATCGGTACAAGCGGAATCTCTGCTCAGCAGATGGAGGCGGTTAAGGCTGCCAGATATTGCTTTCATAATTCATTTATTCTTCTTGATGAGCGCAGGACTGATATATCAATGCTATCGGTCTTAAAGATGCAGTTTGGCTTTGGAACGGTCTGGCTGGAGGGCAAATCCGACCAATACTATGCTGATTTTGTAAGTGAACTTGTAGAGGATGCCGGCGAATATGTTGAGGCGGATGATGTTGAAACCATGCTGGGAGCAGAAGCCTCTGATGATAAGATAGCAGAATTATATAAGAAGACCATAGATGAGTTAACATATATTAATTGCGATGATCTGCTAGAACAGATTGGTAATATCAGAAAGAAATGCAGGGGCAATATTACCGAAGAGATAGTAATAAGGTATCTTGAATGCGGCGATGAGCTTTTTGGGCATTATGGCAGGTTAAGGGGCATGGACAGACTTGCACAGATGGTGGGGTTATCTAAGGTGAAAGATATTGGGTCAAAGTTCATGGCCCGTGCCCATGAGGTAAGGCTTAACCCTAAGCTTTCCATGGGATATCAGAATATGATTCTTGTAGGAGAGCCAGGAACAGGCAAATCCACTGTGGCATCGATAATTGCAGAGATAATTGATGAATCAGGCGTGGGGAATGGCTGCTTTGTAAGAGCAGAGACAAAGGATCTTATAGGACAGTATGTGGGCCAGACAGCACCAAGAGTGGCAGACTGCTTTGCCAGGGCTCGTGGAGGAGTGCTGTTCGTGGATGAGGCAGGTGCATTGCTTGACAATACTGAATATACAAAGGAGGCTGTTAAGGAGTTTGTAAGATATATGGAGCAGTATTCAGATGTTACAGTAATGTTTGCAATGTATCCTGAGGAGGCAAGACAGTTCTTAAAGCTTGATTTTGGCCTCGCATCACGCATAAGGCACACAGTACATTTTGAGAATTATTCTAATCTTGAGTTATATAGGATAATTGAAGGCATGCTTTCTGATAGTGGATATACTCTGCCAAAGGGTGCAAGAAAGGATATATATGCATATATTGATTCGGCAAGAGCTGTTGCAGGAAGGCATTTCGGTAACGCAAGGGAGATGCGCAAGCTTGCTGACGAGATCGTTACAGAGCTCTGCCTCAGGCATATGAGGTCAGGCTTTGATTCCTTTGACAGTAATATTAAGCACGCTGATATCAGACGGGCTGTTAAGAATCTTGTATCACAGGCAGAGATTACAAAAGAAACAAAGAACGTTATAGGCTTTAGTGCCGTTAATTAATAATTTTAAGGAGGAATGAATTATGGTATTGAATCCAATAGCACAGGAAGGGACTAAGGATGTTTTTTCAGATAATCTGAATCATGGGATCATTCATATGACAGGAGAGGTTACGGACGAGATGGCGGCTTCTATTATTGCGCAGCTTGCAATGCTTGAGACGTCAGGGAAGGATATCAGCATCTATATTAACAGCCCGGGAGGCTCTGTAAGTGCAGGACTTGCTATCTATGATATGATGCAGGCAGTTGCAGCCAAGGGAGTTGCTGTACGCACTATATGTATCGGCAGAGCTGCAAGCATGGGAGCAGTTATTCTTTCGGGAGGGACAAGGAGAGTTATCATGCCTCACGCAGAGGTGATGATACACCAGCCTTCAGGAGGCATGGAGGGAAAGGCTTCGGATATTATGGTGGCTGCTGATCATATGAAAACGACAAAGAGTGTTCTTAATGAGATACTAAGCAGTAACTGTGGCAAGAAGATTGAGGATGTCTCAAAGGATACAGAGCTTGACCATTGGATGAATGCCGAGGAGGCAGTTGATTATGGAATTGTTGACAGCATTTGGGGAGAGGATGGCAGGCCGTGATAGAGAGAAGATAGCAGGAATGGATTGTAAGCCATGATAGAGAGCAGAGAACAGGAATGGATCGTAAGCCGTGATGGAGAGAAGCTTACAAGAAGGATAGTGGATTTGCGAGGTGATGGATATGTCTGTATTAGCAGAGCTGGCGAAGTTTGCTTTGATGGATGAGAATAATAATCTTGTTGAGCCCCAGGCTCTCCAGATAGAGGAAATACTTAAGGGTGACCCTGAAGAGCATTCAAGAGCAGCCGTCTCAAGGATGCTCAAAAATCCGGAGACGATGGTGCTGGATGATCAGGGAAGGCTTTGTCTTATTTTTATACGTGATTCAAAGAGTACGGTTAAAAGGGAAATATGGATGATCTTTGCGATGCCGGTGGCAATGGCGGTATATCTCAGAAAATTTTCGTATGCAAGAAAACTTATTGAGTCAGGCTTTGATTATGCTCCCATGGAGCATTTTCAGGCATATCACATAGAAGGGGAAATGACATTTCCATTTGCTTTCCGTACTAATATTTGCCGCCTTGTTTCTCATGACGACCTTAATATATGCAGATATAATAATCTGACTAACCTTGAGCTTATGACCTGTATGGCCGATGCACCAAAATGGGTAGTGGATGGTGTATGGAGTGAGCTTATTAAGAACAAGGATAAAGTAACTGTATTTTCAAATGTAACATATAATATGGATAATTATTATAAGTATACTCATATGCTTGCATGCGAGAAGGGAAACAAAGGAGCTGCCACACACATTGATTCGGGCAGCATGATATTTTCTGGGGATATGCAGCAGCTATATACTGAATGCTTCAAAAGATTAAATTCCCAGCTTGCCAGACTGGCTGGCCTTAATATTGACAACATAATGATTGACCCAGGAGCAGATTATTCTGACGATATCTGTAAACTGGATATGTGTATGTTTGAAGAGCTTTCTGGCAATCCCCTTGATATGACAGATCCATTTTTATTAAATATACGTTTTGGCAGAACGCTGAGCATGCAGGGAAGGCTTATAGAAAGCTTTTATCTGATGTATACCGGTATCATATGGAGACAGTTAGAGGATAAGAATGCTTCATCTAAAAGAGCTTTGAAATCCAATGAAAACCTTCTTAGCGGGATGCTGGAATACTGGATGTGCCAGATGGATTCTGCCCTGGGAAATATACAGCCTTATAGCATTAGGTATATTAGAAGCATCGAAAAGCTTGCAGAGGGACATAAGAGCAGTGTGCATGTTTTGATAAAGCTCATGTATATACAGTATGTCAGAAGCAAAGACAGGACGGATAAGGGAGGCAAGGCATACCTCAAAAATCTTGTAAAGCTCATGGTGGATTACGGCATCAAAGAAAAAAATATATTAAGGGACAGTATGCGTGTTTATGTAAGCATCGTTCGGGGAAGAGCCAGTGATTTTGATGCAGGACTATATGGGCTGAGTGAGAAAAAGATAATGATGAAAAACTTTGAGCTTAAAGCTGTCAAAGAAATAAGACGGGAATTGGAGATAAATACACGCAAGATGCTTGGACCATTAATACTAGACTGCAAGGTAAAGGCTTTCAGAGATTATTTGATAAACGAGCTGGAATATATTAACACCGCTTATACCAAGTCACAGGAATTATATATACGGAGTAATTTTGAAGAGATAGATGGTGTTATAAACTTTGATATATTAAAGCATTACTCCAAAGGAATCGACAGACTGATATCGAGGGATCTGCCTGAGCTTGTCATAGTGTTAATAAGAAAGGGCATCATAACAGGTGATAGTATTCCTGATCTAGTAGAAAAGGGGATTGAGCTGGGTGCCGTGAAGATGATCCCATATCTTCTGGCATATGAAGAGGGCTGTGTGTAAATGACAAATTACCCGTAAGGCTTCGGGAGAAAGGAAAAATGATCTGGATGGCAGTTTGCAGACAGATCATACGTGGTATATATGAAGAAAAAGGATACAGAGGTTAAGCTCACAAGAATTAAAGAGACAGACAAAAGATTATCTGCAAAAACCAGGGAGCTTCTTGTACGTGCAGGAGAGATACTTGATATGCAGGCAGCATATCTTAAGCTTACTTATCCCAATCTTGCATTTGCATTGACAGAGCTTAGAAGGATTCCTGTTAAGGAGAATATAAGGCTGGCTACAGATGGCATGGCAATCTGCTATAACCCTGAGTATGTATGCCGCATATATACTCAGGGTTATGATGGCATGTCAGGGGAGCATATGCTTAGGAGAGAGCTGTTACATATTCTTATCCATGGGCTGCTTGGACATTATGAGATGAGAAATGATTTTTCATCGAAAAAGCTGGCCTGGGGACTGATGGACTACTGTGTGGATAATGTGCTGAATGAGCTCTTAAGAATTTCATACCACTTTGAAGTAGATGACTCTAAGAATCTGGTAAAGGAGCTTGGCGGAGAAGAGACGGAAAGTGAGTTTCCATTTAATACATATTTAAAGGGCGTGGCTGATAAGAATGTGCGAAGACGGATCATGCGGAGAATGTGCAAGCATGAAATGGATGACCATAGGTATTGGTATATAGCTGACTGTGAAAAGAATAAGAAGAATGAGGACAAAAATGATAAGGATGGCAGAGGTAAGGGAGCTTCAGGAAAGGATAAGTATATCAGGCTTGAATTAGACAGTGAACAGCAGGAGGAGCTTCGCAGGTTAATGAAGCAGCTGAAGGAGCTTTGGGGAAAGGCGAGGATGTATGCCTTCGGCAGGGACAGCATTGATGGTGATGTCAATGTTATTATTAATATGTCCTTTGATTCTGATATGAAAAGATTTGACTATGGGCATGGAAGTAGTGGTGCTGATGGTCTGGTGGAGGCGGCAGATAACAATGGATATAATTATTCGGATATGCTTAAGGAGCTTGAACATATTAATGAGACCAGTTATGAGGATCCTGACAGTATAGATACTATGATGTACCAATTCGGACTTGACATGTATCAGGATATGCCCCTTGTGGAGCCATTGATCGAGAATGAAAGACTTTGTCTTAACACTATTGTGATAGCCATTGATACAAGCGGATCATGCTGCGGCAGTACTGCATCACAGTTTATAAGAGAAACAAACAATCTGCTGGAGGGAATTGAAAGGGCTGGCAGCTTTCAAAAGGTTATTCTGCTGGAATGTGATGCTGATATATGCGGAGAGCATGAGTACGGCAGCGCAGATGAGTTTGGAAGCTTTGGTGAAAGGGTTCAGCTACATGGCTTTGGAGGTACGGATTTCAGGCCGGTATTTGACAAGGTGAAGGAGTACATTGAATCGGGAGAGACAGTGGATGCGCTGATATATCTAACAGACGGCTGTGGAGAATATCCGAAAGAGGATCCTGGGATTAAAACATATTTTGTAATGGAGAATGACTGCTTTGATGAACAGGGCAACTGCAATGAATATATAGGAATCCCTGACTGGATAACACCTGTAAGGCTTGAAGTTGAGAATAACTATGTGGATTATCTTGGGAATCCAGGAAGAAATGTAGGCATCAATGATGATGACCTGCCTTTTTTCTAGAAGCCTGCAGAGTTTATCTGGTCTGGCAATCTGCATCGTTTATCGGGATGCATGGGAAAGAAAATAGAGAAAAACAATAAGAGAAGAAAATATTATGTAATAAGAAAACATGTAAAAAGAAACATACAAGAAAAACACTTTAAGAAATATTAAGTGAAGAGAATTATAAAAAGGAGAGATGATTATGAAGGTAGGAATCAGAGAAGCAAAGAATGAGATGTTGACAGGAATCAGAACTTATCTGGCAAAGGATAAGAAAGGAAGATATTACATTGATGAGATGAACCGTCTGCCGTTCTTTCTTTTGGGATGGCCAGGCATTGGCAAGACGGCAATTGTCAAGCAGGTGGCTGAAGAGCTTTCCTTGGGTTATGTGAGCTTTTCTCTTACCCACCATACAAGGAATTCCCTGCTGGGTCTTCCTGTTATCAAGGAACTTAAGGATGGGGGAAGATATACAGAATTCACCATGTCTGAGATCATTGCTGCTGTCATGAAGGAATGTGACAAGGGGCATAATGAGGGTATTCTTATGCTTGATGAGTTTAACTGTGTTTCAGAGACTATATTACCAACAATGCTTGCGTTTTTGCAGACCAAAAACATAGGAGAGTATAAGCTTCCTGAGGGCTGGTGTATTGTACTGGCAGGTAATCCCCCTGAGTGTAACAAGAGTGCCAGGAGTCTAGATACTGCACTTACAGACAGGGTTAGAAAGCTTTCTATTGAATTTAAGGCTGAGGATTTTCTTGAGTTTGCCAAGGAGAGAGGATTTCATCCTGCCATAGTTGAATATCTTAAGGCTAATCACAGTAATATATATGTAGCTTCAGATGATAAGAAGAACATGGATCCTGTCACAACCAGAGGCTGGGAGAACCTAAGCAACACATTGTATGTATATGAGAAGATGTCGGAGACAGTAGATGTGGGGCTTATTAACCAGTTTATTAAGTCTGACAGGGTTGCAATAGATTTCATGAATTATTACGCAATGTCCCAGATCGGCTGTGAGATGAAGGATCTGGAGAAAGTATTCAAGGGAGTCGGTCTTTCTGAATATGCTGCGAAATGGAATAAATATAAGGCTCCTACATTATGGTCTATTATAGATTATATGGGAAGGATCTTAGGAGATAAGGTCAGGGGAAAGTCAAGCAGAGAGGCGGTAGACAGAGCCGTCACAAATATATTTGAGCTGACAGAGCTTATGAAGCAGCCCATGCTTTCTGAGAGATTATTCGGAATTATTAATCAGGATGATGAGCTCATCAAGCTGATGACCAAATCAGGAAATAGAAAGTATGTGGAGGCCTGCAAGAAGTATTGTAAGGTGGCTTAGCCGGCAATGATTTCTAATTAAGGATTGTCAAAAGATATGGATAACGGGAGAAATGGCATATGAATATAGTTGGTATGGATACTCTTAATGGAATACATTGCAGCTTTGCGGCTGAAAGGGATATGGTTGATATAGCGGTTCCTGAAGAGCTCAACAATACGCTAAGGGATATGCTTACAGGCTCATCAAATGATCAGACAATGGAATCCGATGGCTATTCCAAGGAGCATGTACTTCATATGCTTGAGAATCCGGATGAGCTTATCACTGATAAGGACGGATATGTAAGATACATGGAATTACAGCATATTGAGATTGATCACTGGCACACGGAGGAGATGTATGCGGTTTTTGCAGCTCCTGTTGTAATGGCAATATATTTAAAAGAGCATGATACTGCACTTAAGCTTCTTGATGCCGGTTATTCCATAGAGCCCTACAAATTGTTCATGTGTATGTCAGGAAATGTTCAGGTATCATACGTGTTTAATTATGATGCTAAGGTGAGTAATTTTGAATTTGTAATGGGGTTATCTGACACACCGAAGAATATAATTGGGAAGCTTTTTGAAGAGCTTGCCTATCTGAAGGAGTGTAGGCTTATACCGGAAGAAAAGGACTGGACCGGTAATGTTCGTGAAAAGGCTTTGATGGGCAATATTTTTAATTATATTAACAGCTATTACAGATTCTTGATCGGAATATCAGGAGAACATATATATGATAATTATGATGATACAGGATCCAATACAATCAAATGCATCAACAGGCTTTCTGCTGCTATTAAAGGAATTAAGGAAAGCAGCTTAAAGGGGCTGTCTATAATAAACAATATATTTATATATAATAGGCTGTTAAGGCAAAGATCCATTGTTAATGATGAATCAATATCGGATATTTTGTGCTCGGATGGCCGGATTGATGAAGCAGCAGGAAAGTCCTTGGTAACGTGGGAGGATGCTGTCTTAGAGACCAAGACAGCAAGAAAGGATATTAATAACAGATCTGGTAAATACCGATATAGAGTTGAATATGATAATGCAGTAGATGATCTGTATATTGCTTTGATAGAATATGATTATTATCATAAGCTGAATAATCATGGTATGCTTGATGACAGTGGTGTATCCTCAGTTGAATATTTACTGGCGGATTACTGCGGGTATTATGGTCATATGCTGTTAAAACCAAATGTTATCAAAAGTCTTGATATGATTTTTTCAAAGGAAAAGAAGCTTCAGGCTATGTTATTGGTGTATACCTATTGTTTGTATGTGGTCTGTCCTGAACATGCGCCGGCAGCTTCAGCAGTTTACTGTGATAAGATGATAGATCATATGCTTCGGCTGGACATTGATGCTGATGCGATAATGGACGAGGCTTTATGCTGGTGGGATAATCAGGACAAGTTAAGAGAGTTAAGGTTAAAGCTTCATATATCCAAGATAAAGGATATCCGGGATAAATACTATGAAAGAAAGCATGCTGTAATAACACCATTTATCTTGGATGGCAGCAGGCCCGGACAAAGGGAATACCTTAATAGAGCCATGGAAATAATAAGCAGGGCAGATGTATTAAGTGACGTTGACATATCCTTATTATCTTTCTTAAAGGCTGTTGATAAAGTGATCAATTACTCTGCAAATAAATACTGTCACGAAAATCTGGCTAATATTATTAAAAAGGACAATATTGAATTAATGGCATATTGCATGACAGCAGGATTGATATCTAAGAGGGATGTGGCTGCTGATATCGAAATTTGTAATAATGTGGGTTCAACTAGGATAATCCCATATCTTCTGGCTTATGGAGGATGAAGCTGGCAAAAAGTATTTGCTGAAAACAAAAAGGCAAAGAAGAGGATATCAAGCTTAGGTTGTGATTATTCATTTATTTTGTTATAATCGAAGTGTAGCTTAAGGATTAGAGGCTTACCGTATATAGCTTAGCATGAGCAGTTTGGCGTGATCTGTTTCTGATAAGTGATGTGGGATTAGCAGCTTAGCAAGATATACAATAGGATAACAGGGAAGTGGATAATAATATGCAGATACAATATAATGAACAAATACAAAGTAAGCAGATAAATAATAGACAAAT